>NZ_DAITQL010000013.1:0-70733 GCF_036833075.1 Hyphomicrobium sp. | reverse complement strand
CGCGCCGCCTGACTCAAACCAACCAGCCTCCGGCAAACCCGGGGCGGTTCACAAGCCTTAAGGCGCCCCATGCCTGGAAGGCCGGCGAGCAAACCCTCCTGCTGAAGCGACAACTTGACGCCATGGACGATGGCGAGGTCTTCATTCTTGTCGCACCTGACGATCCGTTCCGCTGCCCGCCGGGGCCTTACGAGCGCGTCGGCCTGATCGCGCATTACTTCCAATCGAAAAAGCCGAAGTCGAAGATTCTCATTCTCGATGCGAAAGATTCATTCTCGAAGAAAGCGCTGTTTCTAGAAGGGTGGAAAGCACTTTACGGCGACATGATAGAGTGGGTCGGCCGCTCGGACGACGGCCTGGTGATTGCAATCGATGCGGAACGTCGTGAGGCAATAACCGAGTTTGGCACGGTTCACAAAGCCGGCGTTCTCAATGTGGTGCCGCCACAAAAGGCCGGCGCCATCGCAGCCGCCGCAGGCGTGACTGATAATAGCGGCTGGGTGCCGGTCAATCCCGTCACCTTTGAGTCCCGTAATCTCAAAGGCATCTATGTTGTCGGAGATGCCACCATTGCTGCGCCGATGCCTAAATCTGGCTTCTGCGCCAACGCACAGGGCAAAGTGGTTGCAGCCGCGATCAGCGCCGAACTGGCCGGCCGCGAGCCGTCGCAGCCGTCATGGATCAATACCTGCTACAGCGTGCTCGGGCCGGAGTACGGGATCTCCGTAGCGGACGTCTATCGCGTTTCTGACGGGAAGATCACCGCCGTCCCGGATTCTGGCGGTGTTAGCCCGTTGAAGGCCAATCAAACATTTCGCGCAGCCGAAGCTCATTACGCGAGAGGCTGGTACGAGTCGATCACGCGCGACATCTGGGGCCCGCCGTCATGAGAAACCAGTCTATATGAGCGGGCCGATATCATGACACCAGCAAGCGCCGTCCTATGGGGTGGGTTCGCCGTTGGCATCCTGTTTGGTGTCGCCGGACGTTGGAGCGAATTGTGTTTGCTGCGCGGTCTTCGCGGCCTGTGGCATGCCGGTGACGACCGCCCGATCCGGACCTTTGTCCTTGCCCTTGCCGTTGCGCTCCTGGGCAGTCAAGCGTTGCAGAGTCTCGGCTTGCTCGATCTGTCCCAATCGCTCTATGTCCGTGCCTCCTTCTCGCCGTTGCTGGTATTTTTTGGTGGAATACTGTTTGGCATCGGCATGGTGATGGCCAATGGCTGCGGTGCGCGGGCTCTTGTTCTGCTCGGCGGCGGCAACCTGCGCTCGTTGATCGTTTTGATCTCTATCGCTGTCGGCGGCTATCTGACGCTGACCGGCCTGCTCGCGCCGCTCCGGGTCTTGGCTGGGCGAGCTCTCGTTCTGGAGACCGATACCACCACGCTCCCCGCTCTTTTAGAGCGCGCCGGCGTCGGCCTCGCAGTTGCGACGTGGCTTGTCGTGGGAATCGTTCTTGCGGTTACGAGTTGGTTTTCCTTCAGCCATGCCCCCTTCCGGAACAATTTGCGACTGGTGATCGGGGGAGCGGCGGCTGGCTGCGCCATCGTCGCAGGATGGTACGTCACCGGAACGCTGGGCGCCGACGAGTTTGACCCAGCATCCAAGGTCACGTCCGCGAGTTTCATCGCCCCGGTCGGGGACAGCCTTCTTTATCTGATGCTGTCGACCGGCAAGCCCATCAACTTCGGCGTCAGTCTGGTCGCAGGCGTCATCCTCGGCTCATTCCTGCTCGCGGTTGCGCAGGGCGCACTCAAGTTACAGGGCTTTGCCACACCGCAAGCGATGGTTCGGGCCATGGCCGGCGGACTGTTGATGGGAATCGGCGGGGCGCTCGCGGCGGGATGCTCGATCGGACACGGCCTGTCGGGTCTCTCGACGCTGGCATTCATGTCAATACTCGCCAGCGGCGGAATTCTGAGTGGCGCCGCGCTCGCCCTGCGCCGCTGGTCGCCATCGCAGTCCACGGTCCACATCACAACATCTATTCCTTAGAGGAGGAAGATCATGCTCAGTCGTCGTTCGTTTCTCGCGGCAACGGCGGCATCGGCTGCCGCTGCATCTACGGCCGGCGGAGCCGCGCTTGCCGCGCCCATCGCTATCACCAGCACGACGATGCTGAAGCCGAAAGGAAAAAAGCCAAGGATTGTGATCGCCGGCGGCGGCTGGGGCGGCTTGTCCGCGGCCCGGCACCTGCACACGCAAGGCGTGGATGCGGAAGTCGTGGTGTTGGAGCGCAATCCGATCTTCTGGTCGCTGCCGATGAGCAACAAATGGCTGATCGATGTACTGAATACCGATTACCTGCTGCACGACATGATCGGCCCGTCGCGCAAATACGGCTACGAACTGGTGCAGACCGAGGTGACCGGGATCGAGCGCGACAAGAAGGTCGTGCGAACATCTCATGGCCAGATCGACTACGATTTCCTGATCGTCGCGGGCGGCATCCGCAACGGTTACGATGCATGGTTCGGCAACGACGAGAAAGCCATCGAGTTTACCCGCCGCGCCTATCCGTCCGGCTACACGGCGAACGCCGAGCATGTCGCGATCAAGAACAAAATTCATAATTTCAAGGGCGGCACCATGGTGATGACATTGCCGCCGCCGCCGCACCGCTGCCCGCCCTCGCCCTATGAGCGCGCTTGCGTGATGGCGTGGTATTTCAAGAAGAACAGGATCCCGGCCAAGATCGTCATTCTCGATCCGAAGCCGCGCATCATGCCGATCGGTATCGGTTTCAAGGCTGCTTTCGAGGAACTGTATCCGGATATCATCCAGCATATCCCGAATGCCAAGGTGAAGGAGGTCGATCCCTTCAACAAAAAGATCGTCACCACCGCGGCCGAGGTAAAGTTTGACGACGCCATCCTGATGCCGTCGCACCAGGCCGCCGACATGGTCTGGGGAGCCGACCTGATCGGCAAGACGGCCGACGGCAAGCCGACGACATGGGCCGAGATCCATCCGACCATGCTGCACGCCAAGGAAGATCAAAATGTCTATCTCGTCGGCGACGTGATGGGAGCCGTATCCAAGCAGTTCGGCTATTACCCCAAGAGCGCGCATGTCGCCAATTATGTCGGCAAGATCGTCGCCACCTATATCGGCCAGCGGATCAAGGGGCAGGAGGTCAAAACCTTGCTGCCGGATAACCTGTGCTACATGATGGTCAGCGGCGAACCGAAAGAGGCGATTTCGGTTCAGTTCGACTATGAAATCATGCCCGACGGAACGATTAGCCAGAACCAGATCGACATCGACATCCGCTCGGCCGATCTGGTCGAAGAAGATCACAAATGGGCGCAGCGCATGTATGGTGATTTTCTTTCCTGACCGACTACGCCGTCAGCACAATATGACCGGACCAGTGAGACGATATTGCTGACATGAACCATCTGAGCCGACGCGACACACTCAAGTTGGGCGGCATCACCATTGCCGCCCTTGCCATTGCACCAACGTGCGCGCCTGCCGAAACCGATGCGCTCGCAAAAGAGTTCGCAAGCGGGAGAACACCAAGGAACGCCGGGCTGGTGCTCGACATTCCGCTGGCGGCGGAGAACGCCAACGCCGTGCCCGTGACCCTTCGGTTGGAGGACGGGGTTGCCAAAGGCCGAAGCTGTGAGGAATTTCTGCTGATCGCGGACCGGAATCCCATGCCGGAGGCGTGCCGCTTCAAGTTCTCCCCAGCGATGGGCATGGCCCATGTGACAACCCGCATTCGCCTTGCTGAATCGCAAACAGTCATTGCGCTGGCGCGCATGAGCGACGGCGAAATCCTTGCCCAACGGGTGGCCGTGACCGTAACGATCGGCGGCTGCAACGGTTGATCGGGGAAAGCATCATGACCGCGAAATCAACAAAACCGCGTATCTGGATCAGCAACCGGACGCCGCAACAGGGTTCGGTCGTCACCGTCAAGGCGATGGTCATGCATCCGATGGAAACGGGCCGGCGCAAGAACGCGCATAGCGAGATCATCCCTCAAAACATTGTTGAGACATTTGAATGCTCGCTCGCGGGAGAGCTATTGATGACGTGGCATTTGCATCCGGCCATTGCACAGAACCCCTATCTGGAGTTCAAATTCCGTGCCCAGAAGAGCGGCGAGCTAAAGATGCGCTGGGTTGCTGATGATGGTGTGCAGATTGAGGCCGTTGAAACAATTACAGTAAGCTGACCGCAAGCTCACAATGTCGGCGCGAAAGTTGCGCGGACTGCGTTGCACAGGGTGGAAGATCCTGTTTATGCCTCACCAAGTCCGAGGCAACGCCCGTCTCGGTCTGCCTTGCTCCAGCGCAGATTTGCGGCTTCGTTGCGGCGAAGCCCGGTGCACGCGATGAATCTGATCGTGCGGAGTCCGTGTGCATTGTGCTTTTGGTTTTGTTCGCTAGAACGCGCATCGGCGGTTCGTGATTATCGACGTGTCATCACACGCCGCCGCGCTTGAGTGGGCTACCAAGTTCGCTGCCGCTTGCCGCTACGAGAGCCCGTGATGCTGACCGCGATCTTGGATTCCTAGAGCCACCATCTGCATGATCGGATGCGGATAACATTCTGCAGCGACAGCGCAACAGACCCAACTTCCGCTCCGGGTCAGGAGCGGACCTCGTTATACTGACCAAGCGGCTCGCAGTTGTGCCCAAACCTCAATTCCGGGCGGCGTCGGCGCACTATTCTGAAGATCCCGGGTGGAGATTTACAGCTTGGCGAAGATCGCCTTTGGAATGAACGTGTCCCTCGACGGCTATGTCGACCAACTCCATCGGTAGCCCGGCTCGACAAAAGCGATGCAGGCATCCTCACGCAACCTTTGGTGTCTTCTTTCGGGTATTCTGAGTTTTCCGGGCGTTGTCGGACGCGGGAACCTTTCTCCGCCGCCTGCATCGAATCGGTGACGTTGCGCTGCTTGGAGCCAGCTCATGGAGAATTTGCGTATCGAGGCCGTCGATGGGTGGGCAGACGCCGAACTCATCGCCGGTGCCTTGGACAGGAATGAGGCTGCGGTTCGGGCTCTGATCCAGAGGTACAATCGCAGGCTGTACCGGGTGGCGCGTAGCGTGGTCGGGAACGACGCGGAGGCTGAGGATGTCCTGCAGGACGCCTATGTGCGTGCATTCTCTGCGCTCAATGGCTATCGAGGCGAAGCCAGTCTGGCAACGTGGCTGACGCGGATCGTGGTCAACGAGGCGCTGCAGCGCCTGCGTCACCACAAGACCCATCAACTTGAGGCCAAGGCTCCAGGCGATTTGCAGGCGCTCGCGGAGGTCATCCCGTTCCCCCTCCATGCGCCCTTGCCCGATCCGGAGATCACCATGGCTCAACGCGAGATCTGTGTGCTTGTGGAGCAGGCCATCGACGCGCTGCCGCAGGAATTCAGGACGGTCCTGGTCGCAAGAACGATCGAGGGCATGAGCACGGAAGAGACGGCCGACGCCTTCGGGCTGAAGGCGGAGACCGTGAAAACGCGCCTGCATCGCGCGCGGCAGATGCTGCGGGCTGTACTCGAGGAGCATTTGGGATCGCAGTTCCCGCACGTCTTTCCGTTCGACGGCGTGCGCTGCCAACGGATCGCCGACACCGTCCTGGCGCGCCTTGGGCTGCAAGGCGGGAACCTTTCAGCATAGGCTGCATCCAATCTTCGTGACTTCAGCACGGACACCCTTCGGTGCCCCCAGCACGGAGATTGATATGTGGACCTTATCAGCCACGGCGCTCATTGCGGGATTCCTGCTCTCGGCCGGGATCGCGCTTGCCGCAGACAAGCCGAGCAATGCGCAAATCGCGCATATCGCCTACACGGCGGGCGAGATCGATATCAAAGCCGCCCAGCAGGCGCTTGAGAAATCGAAGACGGAGCACGTCCGCGCTTTCGCCAACGACATGCTGCGCGACCACAAGGCGGTGAACGAGAAGGCCCTGGCACTGGTCAAGAAGCTCGACGTGACGCCTGAGGACAACGATACCAGCAAAGCCCTCCTCGATCAGGCCGACGCGAAGCACGCCGAGCTCGCCAAGCTGTCGGGCGCCGCGTTCGACAAAGCCTACATCGAGAACGAGGTTGCCTATCACAAGACGGTGAATACGGCCCTCAAGGACACCCTCATCCCATCCGCCAGCAATGCCGAGCTGAAGGCGCTGCTTGAGACCGGCCTCAAGATCTTCCAGGGCCACCAGCAGCACGCCGAGCATCTTGCGGCCAAGACGCAATAGCCGGAGATGACGATGCGTGCTCCGATCTTCGGCCCTGCGCTGGCCGCAGGTGTGCTTTGCTCCGCCCTGGCCGGGCTGGCGGCCGGCCAGGGCATCGTCGTGAAAATCACCGATCTTGCCTTCTCCCCCGAGGCGGTCGAGGCCAAGGTCGGCGACACCATCGAGTGGATCAACGAGGATTTTCTCGACCACACCGCGACGGCCGAGGACGAAAGTTTCGACCTCACCATCCCCGCCGGCAAGTCTGCGCGCCTGGAGATGAAGCGATCGGGCGCCGTTCGGTACTTCTGCCGCATTCATCCAAATATGAGGGGAACCGTCAATGTTGACTAGATCCCCGCCTGGGCCGTCGCAGGAGCGCGATCGTTCCGACGTGAGGTCGTCGGCAGCGCCGACCCGGGGCGAAGCGGAAGCGGCGATCCGCACCCTCATCCGCTGGGCGGGCGACGACCCCGAGCGCAGTGGGCTTGTCGAAACGCCTGCCCGCGTCGCGCGGGCGTTCGCGCAGCATTTCGCCGGGTATGCTATCGACCCGGGTCTGATCCTGCGCAAGACGTTCGATGAAATCGCGGGCTATGATGAAATGATCGTCCTGCGCGGCATCGACTTTGCCAGCCATTGCGAGCATCACATGGCGCCGATCATCGGCCGTGCCTGGGTGGGCTACATCCCTGACGGCCGCGTGGTCGGCATCAGCAAGTTGGCGCGCGTAGTCGAGATCTACGCCAAGCGGTTACAGCTCCAGGAGCGGATGACGGCCCAAATTGCCGGCGCGATCGATGAGGCGCTGCGTCCCAAGGGGGTCGGCGTCGTCATAAGAGCGACGCATCACTGCATGACGACGCGAGGCGTCGGCAAACCTGGAACCGACCTCGTGACGAGCATGATGCTGGGCAGCTTTCGCGACGACATGCGGACGCGCCAAGAGTTTCTTCGCACGACAGCCTAGTCTTTAGCTGCGAGAGCCGAACAGCGCTTCAGCGGTCATGTTTGCCCCGCGGACCCGAGTGGATCGGAGGCGGCCGAGGGTCGGTGCGGGACGGCTGGTCCGCTGGAGCGAGCGGACAACGCGGTCTGTCATCGGGTGTTCCTCAAAAAGAGGATGATGGGGCGGCACCCGGGAAAAGATGCCGCCCCTGTGGATCAGCGCGGCGGGGATGTGGGGACACTGCCGGGCTGATCCGGGCCAGGTCCTCGCTCCGGATGAGGACCTGGCTGACCGGGACTATGGCCGAACGGCGGACGTGGGCCGCCGGGCGGCGGCGCAAGCCGAACCTCGAGTGCGACCACCTTCTCGAGTTGGGCTGGAGTGAGGACGCTGCGCAAGGCGCCGATGGCGGCGATCAGTTTCTCCGCGTTGCGCCCGCGCTCCGCAGCATCGTTGGCGAGCATGAGGGTGGGACGGAACGGCTCAGGCTTGGGTAGCGCGGGCCGGCCTGCGTCGGACGTCGGTGGCGCCGGAGGCTGAGGAGGCGCGGTCACCGCGAGCAGCGCATCGGTAAAATCGCGCCACGCATCGACCTGATGAGACCGGATGCCGATTTCCGTTTCCAGCGCAGCCAGGTCACGTGCAAGGGCTGACCGCCCAGCCCCCGGCCTTCCTTCGAGAGGGGGCGGTGGCAGTCTGTTGCCTGCGTGAGGGCCGGGAGAAAAAGCGCCGGGGGGAGGAGGGTGACTGGCTTCGACTACAACGAGCCGATCGCTCCGCTTCCCTGAGGCTTTGGCGATATCGGTCTGGCCCGTGGAGAGGGCATGATCAGGCGCGCTTTGCCCCCAGGCGACAGGCGTCGTAAGCGGCAGCGTGGCCAACGCCAGAATGCGAACGAGACTCTTCGATTTCAGCTTCACGGAGATGATGACCTTCCCTGACGGCATCACCATCGATAGCGGCGGCGCATGTCCTCGTTAGAGCAAAGTGTGTCGTTCCTTTTCTGCGTCGAGGAGATTTGTTTCGAAACATTGCCGAGGCGGGAGCTGCTAAACTTTTGTTACAAGAAAGGCCTCGTGTGGAGGCCGCTGGGCGGCTAGAAGACGAACTCTCCGAACCACGCGTTGCCTATGAGCAAACACACACCGCAAATCCTTATCGTCGATGACGACCCAGAGATCCGCAAGCTTCTGGCCCGCTATGTCGAGAGCCAGGGGTTCCGCGTGCTTTTGGCTGCGACCTGCAGCGAGTTGCGCGAGCGCATCGCGACCCACAAGGTTGATCTGATCGTCCTCGATGTGATGCTGCCCGACGGCTCGGGGCTCGACATGTGCCGCAGCCTCCGCGGCGAAGGCTCGACCATCCCCATCATCCTTCTGACCGCGTTGAAGGAGGAGGTCGATCGGATCGTCGGGCTCGAGATTGGCGCGGACGATTACCTCGGCAAGCCCTTCAATCCACGCGAACTCGTGGCGCGCATCCGCGCTGTGCTGAGACGCCAAGCCGAACCGCAGCCTCAGACGGCATCTTCCAAACGATACCGCTTCGAAGGCTTCTCGGTCGACCCCGCTCTGCGTCAGGTCGTGAGCCCGGACGGCGCGGAGATCGATCTCACAGGCGCAGAATTCGACCTTCTCCAAGTCTTTCTCGACCGGCCCGGCCGTGTGCTGTCACGGGATCAACTTCTCGACCTCACGCGCGGACGAGATGGTGAAGTCTTCGATCGCTCCGTCGACGTCCTTATGAGCCGGTTGCGTCGCAAGCTCACCGGCGCGGGCGCCGGTCAGGTGTTCAAGACAGTCCGCAACGGCGGATATCAGCTCGCGGTCAAAGTCGAGCTTGAGGAGTCCCTCGCTTGAATACGCTTCGTGCCAAGCTCGTGCTGCTTCTGGCCGTCGTGATCGTTTCGGTGGTCGGCGTCCTCACAGGCGTCCTGCTTTATCTCTTGCGGCCACCCGGGGGGCAGTACATGGCTCCCGTCGTCGAGCAAGTGTTGACGCTCGCGCGCGTCGCCAGGGAGGCGCCTGGTGTCCTGACGGTGTCATCGTCGCCTGCGACGGGCGAGGTGAGGCGTGGCGTGACCAAGTGGCTTCGGCAGGCGCTCGCAGAGCGGGGGGTCGATCTCGAGGTCATCGTTTCGCGGGCCGGCGACACAGCCCCTCAAGTCGTTTCTGTTCCATCAGACGGAGGGTGGATCATTGCTCAAGTGCCGGATTTCCCTCCACCCGACGGCGGGTGGTACGTTCTCGGCACGTGGCTCGCATTGATTACGCTGGGTGCCTTGGCCATCGCCATCTTCGTGGCCAATCGGATGATCCAGCCACTCGTCTTCCTCGAACGGGCCATCGAGCAGGTCGGGCCGGATGCAATCCTGCCGGAATTGCCCGTCAAGGGTCCGGCTGAAGTCAAGATCGCCGCCCGCGCGCTCAATTCGTTGTCGTCACGCTTGAAGAGCGCCATGGAAAGTCGCATGCGGCTCGTTGCTGCGGCCGGCCATGACATGCGCACGCCGATCACGCGCATGCGCCTTCGCGCGGAATTCGTGGCCGACACCGACGATCGTGCGATGTGGCTCAAGGATATCGACGAGCTCGAACACATCGCCGACAGCGCCATCCTGTTGGTGCGGGAGGAGTCTGGCCGATCGCTCGCGGAGTCCTTCCGTCTGGACGACCTTCTGCGCGATGTCGCTCAAGAGCTGTCAGCGCTCGACTATTCCGTCAGCCTCGAGAGCGCGGAACCCGCCGTGATTCACGCCAATCGGCATGCGTTGTGGCGTGCGCTCAGAAATTTGATCATCAACGCTGCGACACACGGCAAGAATGCGCGTGTGCGCATGACATCGTCGGGACCTGTAGCGCGCGTGATCGTGGAGGATGACGGCCCGGGAATCCCGGAGACCATGATTGGCAACGTCTTCGAGCCCTTCTTCCGCGCCGATCCGGCACGGCGTCAGGAGATACCGGGTGCCGGGTTGGGACTGACCATCGCTCGCGAGATCATCCAACGTGCCGAAGGGGATATCCGGATCGCGAACGGGCCGAAAGGGGGCCTCGTACAAGTCGTCGAGCTGCCGAACGCTGCGGAGCACTGAGCGGAGCGGGATCAGCGGCGCGCAACCGGGCCCACTCCGGCCCTGACCGGCATGTTACCGCAGAACCGATCTCCAGCTGCTGATCGCGACGGTCCGGCACCCGTGACCGGCGCGTATTGGCGCGGCCCGATTGGGTGGAATTTGGTGTCGAACCGGGTCCGAGGCGGCCGTCAGACATGTTTCGACACAAGTCGGCGCTCGACGGAAATGTTGGGAAACACAAGTTCGTAACCGGGAAACCGCGTTGACCTAACGATCGCGGCATCACCTCCTGCAAGGATTTGCGAGGACCCGTTGACGACCAGGTTGGAAGACACCCGCTCACGCGTCGATCTCGACGCTGTTCTGGCCGGTGCGCCGTCGGCTGGCGCGCATCGCGTTCCTCGCAGCCTCCTCAAATGGTCCGTTCTCCTGGCGGTCGCCGGGCTTGCCCTCTGGACGGCCTTGTCGCTGCGCACCGGTTCTGCGGGAATACGCTACGTCACGGACGAGGCGAGCCGCGGCAACCTGGTGGTCACCGTCACGGCAACGGGGTCGGTGCAGCCGACCAACAAGGTCGACATTTCGAGCGAGCTCTCCGGCACCGTGCGCAAGGTATTTGTCGATTTCAACGATGCCGTTACCGCCGGACAGGTTCTGGCCGAGCTCGACACCGACAAGCTGAAGGCGACCGTCGACAGCTCGCGCGCCAAGCTGGCGTCGGCCAAGGCCAAGGTCGCCGAAGCCGAGGCGACCGTTGTCGAGAAGGAGCGCGACCTGACCCGAAAGCGGGCGCTTGCCGAGAGAGCGACCGTGTCGCTTCAGGATCGCGATGCGGCCCAGGCCGCGTTCGACCGCGCCAAAGCGGCACTCGAGAGCGCGCGCGCCGACGTCAGTGTCGCGGAGGGAGATCTCGCCCTCAACGAGACGAACCTGGCCAAGGCGACGATCACCTCGCCGATCTCCGGCGTCGTGCTCAATCGCAACATCGACCCCGGATCCACGGTCGCAACCACGCTGCAGGCGTCGACCCTGTTTACCATCGCTGAGGACCTGAAGAAAATGGAGGTCCAGGTGGATATCGACGAGGCTGATGTCGGCCAGGTGAGATCGGGCCAGAATGCAACCTTCTCCGTCGATGCCTATCCCGACCGCAAGTTCCCGGCCGTCATCCGCGATGTCCGCTTTGCTTCCGAGACCGTCTCGGGTGTCGTCACCTACAAGGGGATCCTCACGATCGACAATGCGGAGCTGTTGTTGAGGCCCGGAATGACGGCGACGGCCGACATCCGAACCGCCGAGATCCGCGATGCTCTGCTCGTTGCCAATTCCGCGCTGCGCTATTCGCCGCCGGACACATCCGCAGAGGACCAGCGCGGCTTCCTGCAGCGCCTGATGCCGGGGCCGCCTGCCAGGCGCGCGGCCAGCGCCCGCGAGGAGACCGGTCCAGGCCGCACTTTGTGGATGCTGCGCGACGGGACCCCGCAGCCCGTAGAGGTTGTCGTCGGCGCGAGCGACGGCCGGCGCACCGAGGTGGTCAGCGGCGGGCTGCAGCCGGGCGATGCGGTGATCGTCGATGCGATTCAGTCGGCGAAGTGATGGGTCATGCTGCAGAAAGTCTCTACGCCTCCTGCGCTCATCGAACTCTGCAAGGTCACGCGGACGTTCGGGTCCGGGGCCAACGCCGTGCACGCGCTGGCCGGGGTCGATCTTCACATCGCCGCGGGTGAGTTCATCGCCATCATGGGTCCCTCGGGTTCCGGCAAGTCGACGGCGATGAACATCCTCGGCTGCCTGGACGCACCGAGCAGCGGCGATCATCTGTTTCATGGTCGCGAGGTCGGGCGCCTGCCGCGCAATCAGCGCGCGCTGATCCGGCGCTATTTTCTGGGGTTCGTCTTTCAGGGTTTCAACCTGCTGCCCCGGACGACGGCATTGGAGAACGTTGAGCTGCCTCTGATCTATCGGGAAGTGTCGGCCGGCGAACGGCGCCGGCTGGCGTCGCGGGCGCTCGAGCAGGTTGGCCTCGCCCATCGCGGCGGGCACACCTCGAGCGAGCTCTCGGGCGGCCAGCAGCAACGCGTTGCCATCGCACGCGCCATCGTCACCTCGCCCGAGGTGCTGCTTGCCGACGAGCCGACCGGAAACCTCGATACGCGGACCAGCATCGAGATCATGGAGCTGGTCACCCGTCTCAACCGCGAGCAGGGCATTACGGTCGTCATGGTCACGCACGAGCCGGACATCGCCGCTTATGCCCGGCGCGTGATCCGCTTCGTCGATGGCCGCATCGAAAGCGATGTCCTCAACAAGCAGGGCGTGTGATGGCCTTCGAAATTCTGCGGCTGGCGGTTCAGGCACTTCGGCGAAACGTCATGCGCTCGCTGCTGACTGTGCTCGGCATCGTGATCGGCGTCGGTGCCGTCATCGCCATGGTCACCATCGGCAATGGCGCCACCACCAAGGTCACCGCGGATCTCGCCAAGCTGGGCTCCAACCTGCTCATGATCAATCCCGGCCAGTTCGGGCCGGGACGAGCGAGCACGGATGCCAAGCCGTTCAATGCGCGCGACATTGACGTCATGAAAACGCAGCTCAGCGGCATCAAAGCCGTGGCGCCGCTGGCTCAGAAATCGGCGACCGTCGTTGCCGGCACGGAGAACCGCATCGTTTCAATATCGGGGACCGACAACGACTACTTCATTGCCCAGGACTGGGCCCTGTCGTCGGGACGCACATTCACCGACGGCGAGCTCAGAGGCGGACGTGCCGCATGCATCATCGGCGCCACGGTCCGGTCAAAGTTGCTCGGCAGCGGCGATCTCGTAGGCCGCATCATCCGCGTCGGCAATGTCTCTTGCGAGGTGATCGGCCACCTGGAGGCCAAGGGGCAGTCGAGCTTCGGCTCCGATCAGGACGACACCGTGCTGATGCCGCTCCGCACTTTCCACCGGCGGATTGCCGGAAACACCGATATCAGTCGCATCATGGTTTCGGCGCGCGACGGCGTCGACATGGCAAGGCTGCAGGCGAACATCGAGGCGCTGCTGCGCGAGCGCCGGAATATAACGCAGGGCAAGGAGGACGACTTCTCCGTCGCCGATATGAAGCAGATCGTGCAGGCTACGGCCGGTACCGCGTCGATCCTGACCGGCCTTCTCGGCGCTGTCGCCGGCGTCAGTCTGATCGTCGGCGGCATCGGCATCATGAACATCATGCTCGTCTCCGTGACCGAGCGGACGCGGGAGATCGGCATACGGCTTGCCATCGGTGCCCTGGAGGGCCAGGTGCTGGCGCAATTTCTTGCCGAGGCCATCGTGCTGTCGCTGTTCGGCGGGCTGATCGGCGTCATCATGGGCTTGAGCCTCGCTTGGCTCGGCACCGCGGTCTTGAAGCTTCCATTCACGATCGACCCGAGCATCATCCTGCTCGCATTCGCCTTCTCTGCCCTTGTCGGCATCGTGTTCGGCTACTTCCCTGCCCGGCGGGCCGCGCAACTCAATCCCATTGAGGCGCTCCGGCATGAATAGCGCTGGTCGGCGGGGCCGGCGGAGAAAGGACTTTTCCCATCATGAGGCGGTCATCGGCGACGTCGGGTGTCAGCCATGAACGTCGCCTGGCATCTAAGCGCCGACATCTCTTGGCTCGGCACCACCGACTGGCGCAGCACAATACCGACAGCGCCCGCCCTCAATTCAGACGGCCCAACCATGACGCGCAATGCCTGGAGTTGACGTCGGCCGCGCACGGCTCAAACGGCTGCCCACCTCGATTGCGATCGAGGTTTGAGTGGTTGCCGAAAAGCGATCGTGCCCATTGGCGGTCCGGGGTCAGGACGCCCCCTTCCTTGCCAACTTTGCCAGCGTTGATCGCGAGGGGGCGAAGAAGGTCGTGCCGGTTTGTGCCGTGGAGAAGTCGAGAAGCCTATCGTAGGCGCCTTCCGGTTCACCAACGAACATGCGCTCCAGCATTTTCTCGATTACCCAAAGCCGCCGGGAATATCCTATGAAATATGTTCCGAACTCACGCCGCCCCGGGCTGCCGAACGGCATATTGTCTCGCAAGATATCATGCTCGACCCCCTGTGGGTCGACGATGGTTGCTAAGCTCTTGTGCGACTTCTGGTGTTCCGTCTCGTCGTCGAGCTCAATGTTGTCCACTTTGGTGCGGCCGATGATCTTCTCCTGCCGGTCAGCGCCAATTGCCTTCCATGCAGACATATCGTGCAGATATTTCTGGACCACGACGTAGCTGCCGCCGGCGAACTCTGGATCCTCGTCTCCGACCAATGCGGAATCCGGAATGTCCTGACCCACCGGGTTCGCGGTTCCGTCGACAAAACCGAGAAGATCCCTCGCGTCGAAATAACGGAACCCCGAAGTCTCATCGACGACGCGCACCGCGTCACCGAGTGCATCAAGCAGCAGCTTTTCCAGCTCAAAGCACAGATCGGCCCGCTCAGCCCGGATGTGGAACAAGAGGTCGCCCGGTGTGGAGGGTGCTTTATGGGCAGGGCCGTCAATCGGAGAGAAGGGCTTGAGGTCAGCCGGCCGGCTGGACGACTCGAGCCTGTTCCATAGAGCAGACCCGATCGCCGCGATGCAGGACAACTTGCCTTCCAGATCGCGAAAGCCGACGGTTTTGATAAGGTCATCAAGCCCGTCGAGCGCCGCGCGGACGCTCGCAATCGCGTCATCGCCATCCGCGACCGCAACGACCAGAAAGATGGCGGCGCGCGAAAGCGGGGCCTCAATGCTCTGGGCGTCGATGGGCACCCGATCCCAAGTATGTCCGGTCACATCCACTCCGCCGTTGCGATGCGGCGGTCTATCGTGCCGTCCGCTTCAAACGTTTCTATACCGGGAAGTGGACGATCTCCAAGCCACTTCACGGCATTTCCGGGCGGCTCCTCCTGTGGCGCGCACCTAGGCGGCTCCCATGTCGTGCGATGGCGGGTCGTCGCGCAATACGACGTAGATCGCCGGGATGACGAGCACTGTCAGCAAGGTCGAAGAGACCAGCCCGAACAGGAGCGAAATGGCGAGCCCCTGGAAGATCGGATCGGCGAGAATGACGGCGGCGCCGATCATGGCGGCGAGTGCCGTGAGCAGGATCGGCTTGAAGCGGATGGCGCCGGCCTCGAGCAGCACCTGACGCAGCGGCGCTCCTCCGGTGCGGCGTTCCTGAATGAAGTCGACCAGCAAGATCGAGTTGCGGACGATGATGCCGGCGAGCGCGATGAAGCCGATCATCGATGTCGCCGTGAAGGGGGCGGCGAACAGCCAATGCCCGATCATGATGCCGATCAACGTCAATGGTACGGGCGTCAGGATGACGAGCGGGAGCGTGAACGAGCGGAACTGCGCCACGACCAGCACGTAAATGCCGAGCAGCGCCACGGCGAACGCGGCACCCATGTCACGGAAGGTCACGTAGGTCACCTCCCACTCGCCGTCCCAGAGCAGGACGGGTGCGGCTTCGCTTTCGGGCTGACCATGCAGACGCACCTCCGGCTTCGCCAGCGTGCCCCACTCCTTGGCATCGATCAGCTTCTGAACGGCCAGCATGCCGTAGATCGGGGCCTCGTAGTCTCCGGCAAGCTCCGCCATCACCAACTCGGCCGGACGGCCGTTGTGGCGGAAAATGGCGGGGGACGAGTCCTCGCGTCCGATTTTGACGAGCTCGCCGAGCTCGACGATGCCGCGCTCGCCGGGAAGCGCGTTGGCCGGGACCGGCGTCGAGAGCGTCGCCTCCGTTATGGCGAGATCGGTCTTGGGGAGCCCAACCGCGATCTCGACGGGATGACGGCCGCCGCCTTTGTGCGAATAGCCGACGGTCGTGCCGCCGAGATAGGCGGCTATGGTGTCGTAGACGTCGCGCTCCTCGACCTTGTGAAATTCGAGATTGTCCTGATCGATGGCGATGCGCAGCCGCGGCGCGCCTTCGCGGAAGCTCACGTCGACGTCAACGATGAACGGCACCGAGCGGAAGAGGGCGGCGACCTCGTGGGCCAACGCGCGGCGCTGGTCCGCATCGGGTCCGTAGACCTCGACGAGGAGCGTGGCGATGACGGGCGGGCCGGGCGGCACTTCGACCACTTTGACGACCGTTCCGTCGGGGGCCGGCAGGCCTTCGAGCAGCCGGCGCGCATGGAGCGCGATTTCGTGGCTTGTCCGCGTGCGCTCCCTCTTCGGTGCGAGGTTGACCTGCAGGTCTCCCTGGTGCGGCGCGCTGCGCAGGTAATAGTGGCGCACGAGGCCGTTGAAGTTGAAGGGTGCCGCCGTGCCCGCATAGGCCTGGATGGAGGACAGCTCGTCGAGCCCGGCGAGACGGCCGGCCGCCGCCGCAAGCACGCGGTCCGTGTCCTCGAGGCTGGCGCCGGGCGGCAGATCGATCACCACCTGCAGCTCGGACTTGTCGTCGAACGGCAAAAGCTTCACCGTTACGGACTTCGTCGCGAACAGCACGAGCGACAGGAGCGTCGCCGCGCCGACGAGGAGGAGAAAGACGAGTGCCCTACGCCGCGTGGCGATGACAGGTCGCGCGACCGCCTTATAGCCGCGTCCGAGCCAGCCGCCGCCGGCCGCCTCCGCGTGTCCGCCGCCCGTGCCCTTGCCGCTGAAACGGACCATCAGCCAGGGCGTCACGATCACCGCAACAAAGAACGAGAGCACCATGGCCGCCGAGGCGTTGGCGGGGATCGGGCTCATGTAGGGGCCCATGAGGCCCGACACGAACAGCATCGGAAGCAGCGCCGCGACCACGGTCAGCGTCGCGAAGATGGTCGGGTTGCCGACTTCGGCCACGGCGTCGACGGCCGCGGAGATGCGGCTCCTCCCGTCGTGCATGGCCCAGTGGCGCGCGATGTTCTCGATGACGACGATCGCATCGTCGACCAGGATGCCAATCGAGAAGATGAGCGCGAACAGGCTGACGCGGTTGATGGTGTAGCCGAGAAGCCATGAGGCGAACAGCGTCAGCAGGATCGTTACGGGAATGACGATGAGCACGACCCCGCCCTCGCGCCAGCCGACAGCGAGGCCGACGAGCAGCACGATCGAGAGCGTGGCGAGACCGAGGTGGAAGAGCAGCTCGTTCGCCTTCTCGTCTGCGGTTTCTCCGTAGTTGCGGGTGACGGTGATTTCCACGTCGTCGGGGATGAGATTGCCCTTGAGGGCGGCCACACGCTCGACGATGCGCTCGGAGATTACCACCGCGTTGGCTCCGGCGCGCTTCGCCAGCGCCAGGGTGACGGCGGGTGCGCGGTGGAGGCTGCTGCCATCGTCCGCTTTGGTGACGTGCCAGGCGCGATGCTCGAGCGGCTTGGCGCCGACGACGACGTTGGCAACGTCGCGCACGTAGACGGGACGGCCGTCGCGCGTGGTGAGCAGGAGGAGGCCGATGTCGGGCACGCCCTGGAGCGTCTGTCCCGCGGCGACGGCGAGGCTCTCGCCCCGTTCGCGCACGCGTCCGGCGAGAAACGAGCGGTTGGCCTCCTTCACCTTGCCGACAAGCTGGGCGAGCGTGACGCCGTAGAGCGCGAGGCGTTCCGGCAGGGGTTCGATGCGGATCTGGTCGGGGCGGCCGCCGATGATGTAGCTCATTCCCACGTCCTCGAGCTTGGCGAGCTCGACCTGCAGGGTCTCGGCAATGTGATAAAGCGCGTTGTCCTCGACGTGCGCGGCGCCGGGTTTCGGGGCCAGCGTCAGCGTCACGATCGCGACGTCGTCGATCCCGCGCCCGATGATCAACGGCTCGGGAATGCCAACGGGGATACGGTCGTAATTGGCGCGCACCTTCTCGTGCACGCGGAGGATGGCGTCGTCCTGGGGCGTGCCGACGAAGAAGCGCGCCGTGACGAGCACGCGGTCGTCCTCGGTGTTCGAATAGACGTGCTCGACGCCGTTGATGGCCTTGACGATCGTCTCGAGCGGCTCGGTGACGAGCTTCACCGCGTCCTCGGCCTTGAGCCCGTCGGCAGTGACGAAGATGTCCACCATGGGGACCGAGATCTGCGGCTCCTCCTCGCGCGGCAGTACCACGAGCGCAATGATCCCGAGCACGAGGCTGACGAGCAGGATGAGCGGCGTGAGCGGTGACTGGATAAAGGCGCGGGTCAGGAAGCCGGAGACCCCGAGGCGGGGATCGGACGTCATGGCTGCACCAGCCCGTCACCGGTTGCGACGCCAGCGAGGATTTCGATGCCCTGTCGCCCGTCCGGCCCTTCGACCGCGCGCCCGGTCTGAACGACGGCATCGGCATATCCGCCGCCTTCGCGCGCAAGCCGCACGTAGTCGATGCCGAAACGGCGGAAGACATACGATTTTGGCACCACATAGGACTGGCGCTTGCCGGCCGAGATCCAAACCAGCACGCGCTCGCCTACGAAATACGCACCGAGGTCCGCGACTTCGGCATCCGCGATCACGCGACCGTTGTCCAATTCCGGATAGACCTGCACGATCCGCCCCTCGGTCGCCGGGCCCTCGGAGAGGCCAAGGCCGCGCGCGCCGAGGCGCACCGCATCGCCGACCGTCATGAATCGCGCGTAGCGCTCCGGCAGCTCGAGACGCAGGAGATAGCCGCCCGCCGCGATGGTCGCGATGCTCTCGCCGGCAAGCACGACGCTGCCCTGCGTGACGGGAACCTTGAGCACGCGGCCGGCCGTCGGCGCCAGCACCTCCCCTTCCTGGATCTCGGTCTCGGCGACCGCGCGCTCGGCTTCTGCCGCCTTGAGGTCGTTGATGGCCACATCATAGGCCGTCTGCGCCTGATCGAGGCGCGACTGGGGTGAAACGCGTTGCTCAAGAAGGGTCCTGGCGCGATCGAGCTCGAGCTTCGCCGTGTCCATGCGCGAGGTCGCAGCGACGATCCGGGCGTCGATGGCCTTCATCTTGAGAGAGATTTTCGGATCGGCGACGAGGGCGAGCACCTGTCCTTCCTGGACGGCGTCGCCTTCGTCGACCTTCAGGGACTCCACCGTGCCCGGCGTTCGCACGCGGGCGTAGATCAGATCCCGGCTGCGCACCGTGGCGTAGACAGACTTGAGATCATCGATCTCGGTGGTCTCAACCTTGAATGTCTTCGGATCGTCGGCGCGCGCCGCGACACCCATCATGGGGGCCAGCATGCAGAGCAGCGCAACCGTTCCGGCGCGTCGTCTCATTCCGTGTTCCCTTCTTCCATCCCGCATCGGGATTGGCCGCTTGACGGCGATATCAGTATAATCTAATTTAGTAAACATGAATATTAAAGAGCTCGTTTCGAACAGCGAGGAAGCGGCCGACCTTCTCAAGGCGCTCGCCAACCAGCATCGCCTGATGATCCTGTGCGAACTGCACAAGGGGGAGCGGTCGGTATCGGCGCTGGAGGCTGTTGTGCCGCTCAGCCAGTCGGCCCTCTCGCAGCATCTCGCCAAGCTCAGGGAGGGTGGCTTCGTCGCGACGCGACGCGAATCCCAGACGATCTACTACAGCCTGGCGGACAGTCGCGTCGTCCGCCTCATCGGCGTGTTGCACGAGCTGTTCTGTGCTCCCGCCGGGTCCAAGCACCGGAGGACGTCGAAATGACGATCGATCGCGCCGTTCTGGCTTTCGCAGGCTGCATGATTCTGGCGAGCCTCGCGCTCAGCCAGGTTCATAGCCCCTACTGGCTGCTGCTCACGGCCTTCGTGGGAGTGAACATGCTGCAAGCCTCGGCCACGGGCTTCTGCCCGGTGGCGATTGTGCTCAAACGTCTCGGCGTGCGCCCGGGCGTCGCGTTCTCCTGAGGTCGGCCGGGAGCGGGCTGCGCTTGGCGGGGGCTCGTCTTTTCTGCCGACCCCTGCGCCGCCCGATGCCGGCCTATTCCAAACGCACGCCCGCCACGGCCGTGATCACGGCGTGACGGGCGAAGCATGCTCGTTCAGGCCAAGCGTCAGAACCTCATGCGGGCAGTCAATTCGACGCTGCGGCCCACGCCCGGAAGTTCGTCGAACGACGAGCGATACTCCTCGTTGGTGAGATTGTTGAGGCTGATCGCGAATGTCGTCGACTCGTCGCGCGTGAGCGCTCCGCCGAAGGCAAAGTTGAGCGTCGCCCAGCTCGGGAGCGAGTCGGTTTCGACGGAGGCGCTCGTGGTATTCCAGGAGGATAGCTTCACGCCGCTTGCAGCCCGTACAAAAAGATCGGCCCACAGGGGGAACCCTCCGATCACCGTTTCGTGGCGCACGCCGAAGCGGCCGGAAAATTCCGGCGTATTGCTGTTGTAGGTATCGAACTCGTTGAGCTCGAGCTCGCGTTTCATCCATGCGCCATTCACGTAAGGCGTGAACGCGGTGCCGGGGATGGTGTATTCGGCCATGAGCTCGATGCCATAGGTCGTCGCCGCGTTGACGTTGTCGTAAATGTACTCCGCCGCGGTCGCGGTGGCGGGACATGCCGCGCCCGTGCCGCAGTGGATGGTGGCGATGTAGTCATCTGCCGTCGTGTAGAAGCCCGTCAGGTCCACGGCGAGACCGCTTGCGTTATACCGGGCGCCGATCTCGTAGCTCCGCGACGTCTCGGGATCGAGATCGGGATTTCCATATGTGAGCGTGCCGCGGCCGGCCGACGAATCCGTGAAGAGCTGCAAGAGCGTCGGCATGATATAGCCTTCCGCGTAGTGGGCTCTGAGCGTCGTATCCTGGATGCCCGTGTAGACCAGGCTGGCGGAGGTGACGATGTGGCCGTCGCTGTCCGTCCCGAGCTCTTTGCTGGCGTTGGTCGTGTAATCGAGCTCGGTCTCGACATAGTAGTAGCGGGCGCCGGTCACGAGCTTGAAGTCCTTGGCGAAGGACCATTCGTTCTGGGCGAAGGCGGACGCCGTCCGGATGAACGCATTGTCGACGCCCTCTGAGTAAGTGGTGCTTACGATGGGGGAGAGAGGGGGGGGCCGTGATATCGTCGCGACCTGCGTCGAGGTCTTCGCGGCATCCAGGCCGTCCGACAGGTAGTGAATACCCATGATTGTGTAGTGATCGGGATGGAACTGGAAATCGGCCTGCGCCGTGCCGCCGAAGTTTTCGATCTGATCGTCGGATGTCGACGTCACCCCCACCGTTGTGCTGGCCGTAGGCCTCATCACGACTTCGTTCAGGAACAGGCGATCGATCGTCTGATAGTAGGCGTCGACATGCACGTTGCGCAGAACGGGGCCAAGATCCTTGCCGTCGTAGTAGAGACCGACCTTCTGGCGGTCGCGCTGGGGCAGCTCAATTCTGAAATCGGTAACCGGATACTCGAGGGTCGTCGGATCAGTCCAGCTTTCGGTCGACAACCGGTTCTGCTCCGCCTTGAAGGCGAGGTAGTGGTTCTTCGCGGCACCGAAGGTATAGCCGAGATGCAGATAGAGATTGTCGGTGTCGAACGATGTCCCATCGAGCCTCCCGGTCGACGTGTATCGCCCTTCCGGAACCTTGCGGTCGCCGTGATCCTCGAGGCCGCCTGAGATCCGATAGTCCATATTGTCTATCGTTCCCGAAAGGGCACCCCATCCCTGATATCCCCGGGTTGCGGAATAATAGCTGCCACCCAGCTCGACCTCGACGGGCTTCTCGGATCCCCGTTTCGTAATGATGTTGATGACGCCGCCGATCGCCTTGGCGCCGTAGAGGACCGACGCAGGGCCGCGCACGACATCGATGCGCTCCACGTTGCTCGGATCAATCAGGATCGGCGTGCCGTACGTGCTATGGTCGGTGATCTCCTGCCCGTCGACGAGGATGGTGACGCGCGCCGAGGATTCACCGCGGATACGCAGGCGCTTCATGCCGGCGGCGGACGCGTCGACGACCTCGACGCCCGGGACGTCACGCAACATCTCGGCGATGCTCTCGGGCGCCTTGCGCTCGAGCTGCTGCTGATCGATGACGGTGACGGACGCCGGATTGTTCTGCACGGAGACCTCGGTCCGCGTGCCGATCACGGTGACCTCGTCGAGCCAGACGGTGCTGTTCTGGGCTCGAGACGGCACAGAGGCGAGCGACGCTGCCGACAGCATCAGGCTCACTGCGATGCCCTTCGTCAGGGGCCGGCATGGGGAGCGGCGCGGAAGCGGGCCTCGCGGATGCGCCCCGCCTTCAGCCCTGAGGCCCAGCTTCATCGTCTTCATGGTCGTGTCCTTCCCTGAAATACGCCACAACAAGGCCGTCTGTGAAAACGCGTTGCCGCGCCACAGTGCAATCCGCCGGCTTTCTCAGCCGTCAGTTCTGTTCCGAAAGCAGCTTCTGCGCAGATGACACGCAGAATCGAACGGGTTCGGGTGGAGCTCGAGCCGAAGCGCCTTGGCCGTCACAGGCTGCATCGGCGGCGCGCGGCGTCACCCACGCCTCGCGCTCGTCGAACGTCACGATGTACCGGTACGCGCCGGCGTTTTCTCCGCTGTGCGAGAACGGTTCGAAAGTCGCCTCGGAGCGCCGGCAGACGAGATCCTTGATCGGCAATTTCTGGCCCGCCAGAATCGTGCTAACGGCCTTCGCGCGGCGCTCGCATTCGTCGAGAGAGTCCGTATTCACGAACGCTGCCGACATGTCTCCGCTCTCGAGCATCGTCAATATGATCATGAGAAAACTGAGTTTCATTCCCGGCCTCGCTCGCTCATGCTGCCAGAGGAAAAGGCGCGATCGGATTGACGCTTTTCGCCTGGTCGGCATCGACCGCGGCGAAGGCCCGTCCGGCCGTCGTTTCGTCTCGAAGCGCGCGCACAACAAGGTCCGCCATGTCTGCGCGGTTGATGAAGCCATGCATCGCGGGGTCCGTCGTCAGGATCCCACGCCCGGTGGCCGGCTCCGACCGCAGGCCTCCCGGCCGGATGATCGTGCCTGAGGGAATCGTGCGCTTCAGATGCTCCTCGGCGCGGGTTTTCGCGTCCACGGCGGCGCCGAACGCTGCGATAGCGCGCTCGGACCGATAGGGCGCCATCTCTCCGCAGCCGATCGATGTCACGAGGACGAAGCGGACGATCTTGTGCACTCGGGCGCAGTCAATGACGTTGATGTTTCCATCCTCATCAACGTAACGGCCGGACGCGCCCCGTCCGCCCAAGGTCGACACCACATCGAGCTCTGCCAGAGACAGAGCGAAGGCCTGCTCCACGTCCGCAAAGGAGAATGCGTCCCCGCCGACAACGTGGACGCCTTGTGCGTCAAGATCGGCGCGCTGAGCTCCCGGCCGAAGCATGGCGAAAACCGGAACGCCCTCCTTCCGCAACTGCTGCGCGAGAAGCAAACCGACACCTCGGCTCGCCCCGAAGATCAGTACCGGCCTCATGTCAATGCATGCTCCCGGCCGCCGGGAAGCGGCCTTCCAGCTGAGAGAACTTTTCAACCTGATCGGCTTTGAGGCGCTTTGTCTCGTCACGGCCGACGAAGATCTTGAACATGGCTTCCCCATCGGCGTTGAAGAACTGCACTGACGCCGTGTCCTTGCCCATGAACGGGCGCCGCAGGAACACGATTGCCTTGCAATTGTCGGCTCGCAGATGTCCGCTCAACGCGCTGCCGCCGGACAGATTGTAGAAGCCGTGGCCCATGCTTCCCGTCGGGAGCGGGCCTTCGAACTCCAGGATGGCGTCCCTGGTATGCGAGATGATCGTGACGCTTCCCCATTGGGAGATGTCCTGCATGACATCGATGAAATGGGCGCCCGATATCCGCTTCCACATGGCAGCCGGAAGGCATTCGACGGTGTCCTGCAGCGACAGGCCGTGCTGGGAGGCGGTGCTCTCCAGGATGCCGCCGGGGTTTTCCGCAAGCTCCTTGCGGACGAGATCGTGGGGTTCTGTCGAGCGAGAATTGGTCATGATGGCTGCGATGCTCTCTGATGAAGTTCCGGGATGTGGTTCGCATCGGCTGAAACGCCAGGAACGGCGCCAGGGTCGATTTCGGACAGGATTGAGTCGAAAGCCGAGATGAGATTGCTGTACCAGAAGCGTCCTGCCGTCGTGAGCGATACGACGTGACCTGCAACCAATACGAGGCCCGCGGCGCGCCACTGCTCGATGAGCGGGGCAACGCGGGCTGCAAGCGTGTCGCCATGGGGGAGGGCGATACGTTCGAGATCCAGGCGCCCGACCTCGAGGCCGGCCGTGATCGCATTGCGCGCGGGTTGCAATGAATTCGACACGCGCATTCCGTCGAGCGGCTTTTTTCCGGCCGTGACGGCGTCACGATAGGTGTCGAGGTCTGCCGCGACGGAATAACTGTATCGGCCGAGCGTGCCGCCGGCTCCCGAGCCATAGGCAAGGCAATCGGCACCCTCCTTGATGCGCAGATTGTAGACGTTGCGCTCGCGCGGCGTTCGCGCCCAGTGGCTGTTGCTGATCTGAGCCCAGCCCTTGGCGGCGAGGAATTCGACACCGGCCCGGTACATGGCGCCGATGTCCTTGAGCGTTGCGGCAGCAGGAAACTTGCCCGCCCCGATGGCTTGCTGCAGGGGCGTTCCGGGAATGAGGTTGAGGCCGTAGAGATCGACGCCGTCGGGCGCGATATCCGCGGCGATGCGCAGATCCTCGCTCCAGATCCGGTCGCTCTGGCCGGGAAGCCCGTAAAGGAGGTCGATAACCACGGCCGCGCGATTGCGATCGCGGATGGCGCCGACGAAGCCAATCGCCTCCTCCTTGCCCGCGCGCCGCCCCTGCCGCCGCCGGACGGCGGTATCGAAGCTCTGCACTCCGATGGAGATACGATTGACTCCGGCCTCGAGGCTGGCGTCGATCTTCTCGGGATCGAAATGGATGATGCGCCCCTCGAGCGTGATCTCGCAATCGGGGGCGAGGGGGAGTGAGCGTTTGACGGTGCGGAGAATTCGCGAGAGCTCTTTTGCGGAGAGAGCGCTCGGCGTACCGCCTCCGAGATAAACGGCCTCGATCTCCTGGTTCCCGGGCACCGGTGCGGCGGCCTCGTGCTCGATCTCCTCGACCAGAAGATCCACGTAGGACGCGGCGCTGCCCGGCGTGTAGGCGTTGCGGTAAAAGCCGCAGAACAGGCAGTGGTTGGCGCAAAACGGCACGTGGATATAGACGAGCCGCTTATTGGGCGAGCGATGGCTGCTCATAAGGCGAGCCCATGTGGCGGGCACCGCGTCCTCGGCGAGCGGCCGCTTGTGCCGCCACGGCAGGACGGCACGGCGCGCCGTGAACGCGTCGCGGAGCGGGTCGTCTCCGATCCGAGCGAAATACGGAGCAAGATCCGCCGCTGTCATCTCAGAGCTCAACGCACCAACGCTCCCTTCCTTACGGGCGTGTCATGGGACACCGATTGCACGCCCGATCGTCTCGTCCGATCCGCACGAGTGATCCATGAGCGCGGAGGCGAACATAAGCGGGAAGGGGAGGCTCAAACTTGTCGTCGAGCAATTAGTTGATATTTTAAGTATAGATTTCGACGGAACATCGCGTGCGTGTGGCGATTTGCACACAGGCTGCGCGCCGTTCGTCGGAACGCGGCCGCGGCTCAAGCGTTCCTTATGCTGTCTATCAGTATACACTCTATAAGCAGAAAGCCCAAACAAGACGGTCTTCATCGAGCGAAACGAACCGGCACGCTCAAGTTGACGGTCCCGCGGCCGATACCGGCGGGCGGGGCGGGAACGGGGCTCGCGCGGCGAGCAAGTGCGACGGCTTCGCGATCGAGAATGGCGCTGCCGGAAGAGCGGATGAGGCGTGCCGACAGCACGCGGCCTGAACGATCGATGGTGAAGGAGACCGATGCCGTACCGCCCGCGGCTCCGCCTGGATGGCGCTTGCGCCGGTTGAGGTGCGCCATGACCTGGCCGCGCCAAGTCGCCATCGACATCGATGAGCCCGTGCTCGACGTTGGTGCGGCGGTGCTTTTCACGCGTGCCGCTGCCGAAGGCTTTGGCGCGGAGGCCTGCTGCGCCACGGATTTTTTCTTGGGCTTGGCCTTCTCATCCGTCTCTTTCTTGGTTTCACGCGTTTTCGGCTCCGCAGGCGCCTTTTCCTTGGCCGGTCTCGCAGCCTGGACCTCCAGAACCGCCTCAGCCTCCGCGATCGCCGGCAGGTCCGGCATCTCGAGCATGGCGGAGACCGTATCGTCCCGTGTCGCGTGCAGAGTTTCGGACGGCATCTCGGCAGCGAGCGGCTCCGGCTCCGTCGGCGTGTCGTCGAGAGGCTCCGTCTTCGTCTCGACCGGTTTCGCCTCCTCGGAGGCTTGCTGGAGGAGGCCCGCCTCAACCTCCTGCGGCGCGGCTTCGGGTGCGGACGGCAGCGGCGCGAGCTCGATCAGCATGGCGGCCGGCGGCTCGTCCGCGGAACTCTCCGGCGATGGCCAGTGCGCGACGGCCAGCGCAACGCCGCTATGCACGGCCATGGCGAACAGGGCGGCCAGCGTCCAGCGCGCCAGGGTCTGGCGCTTCGTCTCGGCGCTAGCACGACACGCGACCGGGCTCACGGTGCCTCCGGTGGAACGAGGCGCGATCGCCTCGGAAGATCAGGCCAGAGGCAGCGCCTCTAGGCTGGCAAGACGGATACGGAAAGAGGGGCGTGTTGACGCCTAAGGCGCGTTCGATCGGATTGCAGAGCCGACAGGGCGAACGGCCGGGCGCCATGGGGCTCTTGCGGCTTACGGTTCATTCTGCGGCGACGCTGCGGGTTCCGTCTTGGGCCACCGTCTGAAGCACGCTAAACCCCTCGAACTCGGGATGGCCGAGATAGAGCGGCTTGGCCGATCCCGCGCTGGCGTGAACTTTGCGGAACTGCTCCGATTTGGTCCAGGCTTCGAAGTCGGCCTTGGAACGCCAGATCGTGTGGGAGGCATAAAGAACATGATCCTCGCGCTCCGGCCCCTTGAGCAGGTGAAATTCGATGAAGCCGGAAAATTCGTCGAGGTGGGTT
This sequence comes from Hyphomicrobium sp., assembly GCF_036833075.1. Classification (GTDB taxonomy): domain Bacteria; phylum Pseudomonadota; class Alphaproteobacteria; order Rhizobiales; family Hyphomicrobiaceae; genus Hyphomicrobium_C. The sequence continues at coordinate 43,645 of NZ_DAITQL010000013.1, read as the reverse complement.
TTGCGCGAGCTCCAGACCTTCTCGAAGTCGGCCTCCGCACCTTTCACGACCTTGAAGCGATTCATGGCGATGAACATCATCTTCTCTTTCTTGATCTAGGCCTCAGCCTTCGGACGATCTGCGATGGAGTTCGGTGACAGCGCCGCTTGCTTGATCTTGATCAAACAAGCGGCGCTGTCACCCGGAAGCCCAGGCAGTGCGGGAGAAATTACTGGACCCCGAAACAGTCCGTCTCGCACTCTGTCCGCTTGCGGAACGATCTTCGCAAAACCCGCATCTACCGGCCCCCCGGCGTCGGTGCGATGCTCTGCAGAGAGCAGGACCTCGGGACCGCGTGTGTTCCGCGAGACGCACTTTACGCGAGACCGTATTATTCAATACTTTACGCGTCAACAAATAATCGACACAATCGAGACGGACCCGAGCTCGCGTCACCTGATCGTGTCGCGGGCGGGTTCAATCTCATCAAGCGGGTGCTCCATGCTTTCTCTGCTGAAGTGTATTAGCCGCCTTCTCTGGGTGGCGGGACTTGCCGCGGCGATCATTCCCGCGGGCCGGCAATCTGCGATGGCCGACGCATTTTCTGAAGATCAGCTGCAACGCATCGTGTCGGTCGGAGGCGATGTCACCGAGATCATTTTTGCGCTCGGTCTCGGTGATCGCGTCGTCGCCGTCGACACGACGAGCCAATATCCGCCCGATGCGGTCAAGGAGAAGAAGAGCGTCGGCTATATGCGCGCTCTGTCGACCGAGGGCGTGCTTTCGGTGGCTCCGACGCTCATCGTTGCGTCGGCCGAAGCCGGGCCGCCGGAGGTCGTGGCGGCGCTCAAAGGCTCCACTGTTCCCTTCGTCGCGGTCAAAGGCGAAGGCACTCCGGAGGGCGTCGTGCACAAGATCAAGGCCATCGCCACGGCGCTCGGCGTCGCCGGCGAGGGGGAAAAGCTCGCGAGCCGCATCGAAGCGGAGTTTGCAGAAGCGGCCGCGCAGAAGGCCAAGGTCACGAAACCCGTGCGCGCCCTTTTCGTTCTTGCGCAACAGGAAGGGCGGACCGTCGTCGGCGGGGCGCATACGGCGGCCGGGGACATGTTCTCGCTGGCTGGCGCCGTCAACGCCGTGACGGGCTTCGACGGATACAAGCCCTTGAGCGACGAAGCCGCGATCACGGCCGCGCCGGACGTCATCGTCGTCATGACGCGCAACGGCGGTGTCGGTGCCGACAACTTCGCGCAGGCCATCGGCTCCATGCGGGGCCTTGCCAGCACGCCCGCCGCCAAGTCCGGCCGCATCATCGAGGTCGATGGCAGCTACATGCTGCAGTTCGGCCCGCGGGCGGCCTCGGCGGCGCTCGACCTCATGCACCGGTTCTATCCCGAGCTCGGCCCCGCGTCCCGAGAGACGGCAGGAAAATGATGTCCAGCTCGTCGGCTTCAATCGCCGATCCGTCCGAGAGGATATTCCAAGGACCGGACCGCTTGCGCCAGCGCCTTTTCGTGCTGATGCTGGCGGGCGCGATGCTGGTCCTTGCCGCCGTCCTGTCGCTCTCCGTCGGGGCGACAGGCCTGTCGCTCGAATCCGTACCGGACGCCGTCGCCGGGCTCTTCGGAAGCACCGATGCCGTGAGCACGCGCGCGGCACTGGTCCTGGTCGAGATCCGTCTTCCGCGCACGGTGCTTGCCGCCATGGTGGGCGCTTCGCTCGCGGTCGCCGGAGCGATGATGCAAGGGCTCTTTCGCAACCCGCTTGCCGATCCCGGCCTCGTCGGCGTTTCGTCGGGAGCGGCTCTCGCCGCCGTGTCGGTGATCGTGCTCGGGCACGGCATTGCGGCGCCCATCGTGGGGCCGCTCGGGCCGCACGCCCTTCCTGTCGCGGCCTTCGCGGGCGGGCTCGCCATTACCGGCGCGCTCGTGCTGCTGGCCGGAGGCCGGCGCTCCGTATCCATCGCCGCGCTCCTCCTTGCCGGTCTCGTGATCGGCGCGCTAGCCCAGGCGCTGATGGGCCTCATCGCCTACGTGAGCGACGATCGGGAGTTGCGCGATATCACGCTCTGGACGCTCGGAAGCCTCGCGGGCGCAAGCTGGACCAAGGTGATCGGCGTCGCGCCATTCGTGCTGATCAATATGGCGTTGCTGCCGCGTCTCGTGCGCGCGCTGAACGGCCTCCTTCTCGGCGAGGCCGAGGCGTTCCATCTCGGCATCGACGTCGAGCGCGCCAAGCGCGGAATCATCCTGGCGACCGCGGCCTCGGTTGCCGCTGCCGTTGCCGCCGCCGGCATCATCGGTTTCGTCGGCATCATCATCCCGCATATCGTGCGCCTTCTCGCGGGGCCGGACAACGGCGTCGTGCTGCCGGCGAGCGCCATGCTCGGCGCCGGTCTCGTGCTCGCGGCAGACGTCATCGCGCGCATCATCATCGCCCCGGCCGAGCTGCCTCTCGGAATCATCGTGGCCTTGATCGGCGCACCGGTCTTCCTCCACCTCGTACTGCGGCGGGGGGCCTATGTCTGAGCGCGCGTGCTGCCTCATTGCCGACGGCGTCGGCTACGAGATCCGCGGCCGGGCTCTCGTTGCGAACGCGAGCCTCACCATCTCGAGCGGCGAGATCGTCGCCGTGCTGGGACCCAACGGCGCGGGAAAATCAACGCTGCTTCGCCTGCTCGCAGGCGAGCTCACGCCCGCGGCAGGCAGGATCGTTCTGGCCGACCGCGACATGAGCACGCTCAGGGCCCCTGATCTTGCACGCCTGCGTGCCGTGGTCGCCCAGGCGAGCAACCTCAACTTTCCGTTCACCGTGCAAGAGGTCGTGCGGCTGGGGGTGTCCGTGCCCGGGCTGACCCGCGGCTCGCCTCGCATCGAGGCCACCGTGGCCGATGTGATCGCCCGGGTGGGGTTGACGGCTTTTTCCGGGCGGCTTTTTACCGAGCTTTCGGGCGGCGAGCGCCAGCGCGTGCACATCGCGCGGGCGCTGTGTCAGCTGGCGGTCGCGCGCGAGGCGTGCGCGGGCGGACGGCTGCTTCTGCTCGATGAGCCCACCTCGAGCCTGGACATCGGCCACCAGCGGCTCGTGCTCAACGCCGTCCGGCGGGAAGCCGAGACGGGGGTCGGCGTGCTCGCCATCATGCACGACCTCAACCTTGCGGCGGCTTTCGCCGACCGCGTCATCATCATGAGCCGCGCTCATGTCGTCGCCGTCGGAACGCCTCGCGAAACCATGACGAGCACGATCCTCGAGCGCGCGTACGAATGCCCTATCGCCGTCGCGTATATCGATGACGCCCCAGTCGTTCTGCCGACAGAGGCGATGGACGATCGGTTCAAGGCACGTGTTTGATTTCGGTCAAGCCTCGCCGGCGGCGCCTCCCTCTAAGGTGGATCCGTCGCCTGTCGCCGGACGCTCGTGCCGCGCGTCAGGCACCCGGGACAGGTCTCGATGGGAGCAGACATGACCACAGAGCGTAAGGTTGCCGTCGTCACGGGAGCCAGCAGCGGAATCGGCCGCGCGATTGCAGACAAGTTTCTTTCCGACGGATACCGGCTCGTTGTCATGGCCCGCTCGGAGCCGGAATTGCTGGAGATCAAGCAGCGCGCGCCGGAGGATGTCCTGGTCGTCACGGGGGACGTGACGAAGGCAGCGGATCTCGACCGCCTGGTGGCCGATGCCGTCAGCACCTATGGGACGGTGGACGTCGTCATTCCGAATGCCGGCGCCGCAAAGGTCGTGCCGTTTGCGGAGAGCGACCCCGCCGCCATCGCCGAGCAGTTCAATCTCAACTTCGTCGCCGCGACGGAGACGGTGCGCAAGCTCCTGCCCCACATCAAGTCCGGCGGCAGTGTGATCTTCATCACCACGTTCCTGACGACCGTCGGCTTTCCGGGGCTCGCCATCTACAATTCGAGCAAGGCGGCATTGAAGTCGTTCGCGCAGACGCTCGCGGCCGAGCTGGCCCCTCGCGGCATCCGCGTCAACTCTCTCGCGCCGGGCCCGATCGCCACGCCGCTCTGGGGCAAAGCCGGGCTTCCCGAAGACGTGCTCGCGAGCGTCGCGGAGACGTTGAACAAACGTCTCATGACGGGCGGTTTCGGGGAGCCGAACGACATTGCCGAGACCGCTCTGTTCCTCGCGTCTCCCGGCGCGAAGAACATTTATGGCCAGGAGATCGTGGTGGACGGCGGCTATACGATCGGTTGATCGGCGTAAGCCGATGCGTTCTGGGAGCAGGATCGATCGTGGCTGCGGCGCAACGGCCGGCTGCCACGATCAGTCCGGGACAGATGCGACGAGGACGTCACAGGCCGCCTCCCTCAGCACGCGCTGCGTGACACTGCCGAGAAGCGTCCGAAGAATGACGCCGCGGCCGTTCGGGCCTAACGCCAGGAGATCGATGTCGCCGCTCCTGGCGAGGCGGAGCAGGGACGGAGCCGGTTCGCCGTCAAGAATATGCGTGCCGACCGTCTCGGTGCCGAAGACCTCGCGCACGAACCGGGAAAGTCTTTTGTGGGCGCTCGCCCTCTTGGCCGAGCGATAGGCTTGCATGTCGGTCTCCGAGGTGCCTGCGCGCAGCATGGCCTGCTCGAAGGTGAGCGGAATGGAAAAGGCATGCACGAGCTCAAACCGCGCCGCGGGAACGAGCAGCAGAGCGCTTTTGGCGGCCGCGGCGGACTGCGGTGAGAAATCGACGGCGGTTGCCACCCGCCGATAACGGGCGGCCGAGCGATCCCGCACCACGAGAACCGGCACGGGCGACGTTCTGACCACCCTGTCGGCCGTGGAGCCCAGGACTTTCTCGCCGAGCGAATGGTATTGGCCGGGCCCGATCACGACGAGATCCGCGCCCCGCGTGCCGGCGACGTCCGTGATGACGGCATGCGGCGCGCCGAAGCCGACCTCCACATCGGCGGACACCGATCCGCCTTCGGCCAGCAGAGCCGAGATCGCCGCTTGGGCCTGATGGGTGAGGCGCGCCTCGAGGTCGGTCTCGTGCCGCTCCGGCGGGGACGGCGCCAGCGCCAGCGACGACGCTTCGACGACGTGAACCACGACGAGCCGGGCACCGTGCTCCGTCGCCAACTGAACGGCCCGCGCCAACACGGCGTCGCTGCCGGCCTCGAGGTCCAGAGCCGCTACGATCGTCTTCACGGTCTCCATACCGGGCCTCTTTCCTCAAGGATTGTCCAGGCTGAACGCATGCGTGTGGTCATCGTAGGCAAAGACTTCGGCGTAGCGGCCGAGGTCGATGACGGCGCGCAACGTCTGTTCCGCGGCGTCCGGCGACATGTAGTCCTCGAGCTCGTCCGCAAACCGGCTCCAGGGCGCGCGATGGCTCGGCCGTTCGTCGAGCACGCGCCGGATGTGGGCTGCGAGCGCAACGTAGGTTACGAGGTGCTGTGCAAAGAGGCGCTTGCGGTGGTCGGTGTCGACGCCTGCGAACTGGCGCCCCTCGGACGTCAGGCGGATGTCGCCGCCCATCACCTCGGCGAACCGCAGCATCTGCAGCGTTTCGGCCACCGGAAACAGGTCGTCGATCTCCATGTGCAGGGATGCGGCGATGACCGGCAGGTCGGCCTCGCCGTCATAGGGCGGCCCGGCAACGGCTTCGAGGAGGCCCGCGAGAAGGTTCGATGAGACCGGGGGGAGGATCGTGCCGATGCCCGCGCCGGGGAACCGCTCGACCCGCTTGCCGGCATGCTCGGCCGCAGAGCGGATCGTCATCTCCACGTAGATGCGCTCGACGAGGTCGCGGAAGCCGGGATCGAGACGGGCGCGCGGGTGCGGCAGCTCGACCGTGATCTCCTTAAGGATCCGGCCCGGGTTGCTGCCGAAGACGAGGATACGGTCGCACATGAGCACCGCTTCCTCGATGTTGTGGGTGACCAGGATCACGCCCTTGATCGGCAACTGGCCCTCCGACCACAGGTCGAGGAAGTCGGTGCGCAGCGTCTCGGCCGTCAGTACGTCGAGCGCCGAGAACGGCTCGTCCATGAGAAGAATGTTGGGGTGGACCACGAGCGCGCGCGCAAAGCCCACGCGCTGGCGCATGCCGCCCGATAGCTCGCGCGGATAGGCGGACTCGAAGCCATCGAGCCCGATCAGGTCGATGGCCTCGATCGCGCGGCGGCGGATCTCGCCGGGCTCGAGGCCGAGCGCCTCGAGGCCGAGCTCGACGTTCTCGAGCACGGTGAGCCAGGGAAACAGTGCGAAGCTCTGGAACACCATGGCGATGCCGGGCGGCGGCGCGGTCACGGCCTCACCGAGGTAGCTGATCGATCCCGCCGCCGGCGCGGAGAGGCCGGCGATGAGTCTCAGCAGTGTCGATTTGCCGGAGCCCGAGCGTCCGAGCAGGCCGACGATCTCGCCTTCCCGCAGTACGAGGTCTATGCCGTCGAGCACGAGCAGCTCGCCGCCGTCCGGCTTGCGGAACGACTTGCGGATGCCATGAATGTCCAACAGCGAGGCGGTGTCCATGGTGCTCTTCCTTCAATCGAGGCGGAACTTGCGCTCGGCGAGCGCGTAGAGCGGTCGCCAGAAGGTGCGGTTGATGATCACGACGAACGCACTCATCACGGCGATGCCGAGCACGATGCGATGAAAGTCGCCCGCTTCCGTCGCCGCGGCGATGTACGCACCGAGGCCATGGGCCTTGAGCGTCGTATCACCCCAGCTCGCCATCTCGGCGACGATGCTGGCGTTCCACGATCCGCCCGAGGCCGTGATCGCGCCGGTCATGTAGAAAGGAAACACCGCCGGCAGTGCGATCCGCCGCCACCACAGCCAGCCACGGACATGGAGATTGCTGCCGATGTCGCGCAGCTCGCTCGGGATCGCCGAGGCCCCGGCGATGACGTTGAACAGGATATACCATTGGGTGCCGAGGATCATGAGCGGGCTCAGCCAGATATCCGGATCGAGCCGCAGCGCCACGATCGCCGAGACGGCGAGCGGAAACAGAAGGTTCGCAGGGAAGGCGGCCAGGAACTGGGCGATCGGCTGGGCGAAGCGGGCGGCCCCGGGGCGGAGCCCGAGCCAGACCCCGGCCGGCACCCAGATGAGGCTCGCAAGCGCGATCAGCACGAAGACGCGTGCCATGGTGGCGAAGCCGAGCAGCACGGCGGTGCCCACTTCGCCCGGCGCGACGCCGGCCAGCACAAAGGTCGCGATCTTCCACCCCGCGCCGAGGCAGGCGGCCGCGATCGCGGCCCACCAGAGGTGATCGAGCCACGTCTGCCGCGCGCCCGCCGCGTCCGGATCCGGCGATGCCTTGGCCGGCCGGGCCGGCACGCGATAGGTCCATCGCCATGCCGTTGCGACCGGCTGAACCGCACGCGACACGAGACGCGACCGGCGGAGCATGGTCAGAACCCAGGAGCGGGGCGGCGGCTCCGCACCGGCCTCCTGCGCGAAGCGGAAGCGGTCGGCCCAAGCGACGAGCGGCCGGAACAGGAGTTGGTCGTAAACGAGGATGACGACCAGCATGGCGGCGATGGCCCAGCCGATGGCTCCAAGGTCTCGTTGCTGGATGGCGAGCGCGATGTAGGAGCCGATGCCCGGCAGCGCGACAGTCGTGTCGCCGACGCTGATGGCCTCGGATGCGACGACGAAGAACCAACCGCCCGACATCGACATCATCATGTTCCAGACCAGCGCCGGCATGGCGAACGGCGCCTCGAGCTTCCAGAACCGCATCCAGGGACTGAGCCGGAACGAGCGCGACGCCTCGGCGAGTTCCTTCGGCACCGTCCGCAGCGACTGATAGAAGCTGAACGTCATGTTCCAGGCCTGGCTGGTGAAGATGGCGAAGACGGCGGCCAGCTCGGCGCCGAGCACTTTTCCGGGCGCGAGGGACATGAAAAACACCACGGTCACCGAGATGAAGCCGAGGATCGGCACCGACTGGAGAATGTCGAGCAGCGGGATCAGCACCCGCTCCGCGCGCCGGCTTTTGGCGGCCCAGGTCGCATAGGTGAAGGTGAAGACGAGCGACAGCACCATCGCCGCCAGCATGCGCAGAGACGTGCGCATGGCGTATTCCGGCAAGGCGGACGGATCGAGGCGGATGGCGCCCATGCCGGGCTCGGGCAGGGGCTGCATGACGGCGCGGCTCGCCTCTGCGAGCAGAACGAGGGCGCCGAGACTGAGAAGGACGGCGACCAGATCCCAAAGCGTCAATGCCGCCAGACGAGAGGCCATGCGGCCGGACTGGAGCGACGCCCTCATGCGCAGGGCTCCACCGACTGCGGTGCCAAGAGCGATCGGATAATTTGAGAGACGCCTTGCAGAGCGCCGCGTGGTGAAGCGATGACATACAGGATCACGTCCGGTCACTCCCTGGTTGCGGCAGGAAGCGCCGGGCCGGGTCTCAGCCTAGGCCCGGATCGGTTCCCGCATGCTCAAAGGTCGACTGTCGTCGCTCATGGCTGATCCTCGCCGGCAGCCCGATGTGGCAGGCTGCGCGTGCCGGCATCGGATAGCACCGCTGGCATCCAAAGTCACGCCGGACGCCGACGACGCGCGACGCACACGATCTGCGATGGCGCTTGGCGAGCGCTGCCTCAGCGCATCGCGAACAGCTCCTGATGGAAATCGGCCGCGGCGAAGCCATGGGCGGCGAAGTCCTTGCGCAGGGCCTGTCCGAACTGGGACGGACCGCAGAACCAGATGCTCGCCTCTTTCCAATGCGGAACGGCGGCCCGGATGCGATCCCCGTTGAGCAATCCGTCCTTCGCATCGACGAGGACATTGAGGCGCACGTTGGCGGCCTCGGCGTTGGCCGTGAGCTTGTCGATCGCGGCCTGGTCGAAATCGGTGGTCGGGTGAAAGAGGACGATCTCCTGCGCGGCCGGCGAGCGGGCCAGTTGCTTCATGCGGGCGATGAAGGGGGTGATGCCGATCCCGGCGCCGATCCAGATCTGGCGCGGTCGCTCATCGCGGAAGTCGAAGCAACCGTAAGGTCCTTCGAGGGTGACCGGCATGCCGGCGCGCAACGTGTCGGGAAGCCGGCCGGTGTGGTCTCCGAGCTCCTTGGTGACAAAGACAATGCGGTGCTCCTCGGGATCCCAGGCGGATGCGATGGTGTAAGGGTGCGCCCCCTCCTTCCGGCATGAGGTCACGAAGGCGAATTGACCGGCGTGATGGCCTTTCCACTTATCGTCCGTGATCCGGATGGTGGTCTCGAGCACGCGCAGCTCCGGATAATGAAACGTCCCCTCGATCACGCCCGAGGCCGTGCGGCCGGCGCCGATCCGGCGCGAGAGCGCGATCAGGGCGGCCAGTGTTCCGACGAGCAGCAACGCGCCGATGACCCAGCCAATGGGCTGCGCCCAATATCTGAACCTGATGAGGATCACGGCGTGATAGACGAGCATCAGGTAGGCGACCGCGATCCACCTGTGCGTCTTGGCAAACAGATGGTAGGGAAACCGCTTCCAGAGCGCGAGACCGATCAGCACCACGGCGGCGTAGAACGCCCATTCGCCGGCGAACTCGGCCAAGCCGCGCTGGCTTCTCAGCCAGCCCTCGATCGGACCGAGGGCCTGCCCGCCTCCGGGCCTACGATCGGGCCGCGTCAGCCAGCCCCATCCGACCATCCATCCGGTGCCCTTGGCCCACCACCAGTGGACGATACCGAAGACGAGCGCGGTGATGCCGAGCCACTTGTGCAGCCGGTACATTTTGTCGAGCCCGCCGAGATAGGGCTCGATCCGACGCGGGCGGATCGCGAGCAGCGTGGCGAGGCTCATGGCGCCGATGGCGACGAGCCCCGTGTACTGGAGCAGCACGATGCGGAAGGAGAAATACGTGAGCGGCTCGGGGAAAAACGTATCGGCGAGAAGCCACAGAACGGTGAGGATGGCGATGAAGCCAACGAACGCAATCCTGATCTTGTTCATGTAAACCCCAATGCGCGCAACGGTGCTCTGAATCCGGGAGCGCCCGGAGCTTCGAAGCACGGGATAGTATTGAACCTGCTCTCAAGGTCGACTTGATTTCGGACAACTGCTCGTCGCCGCGTCAACGCTCCGTAAGGCGCTGATCGAGCGCTTTGTCGAAGCGGGAGGCCATGGCGAGCCACAGGCCGGCGATCGGAATCGAGAGCAGGGCCACGGCCGAGAGGGGCCAACCCATGGCCTTTGTCAGGCCGTTGAACACGGCGCCCGACAGCGCATCGCCGCCGCGATAGACCACCGTGTCGATGAAGGTCTGCGCCTTGTAGCGCTCGTCGAGGTCGACGGCCGTGTACAGCACCTTGGTGGATGGATTCGACAGGGCGAAGGCTGCGACCCGCTCGGCGACCATGATGGCCGCGACGACGTGCAGACTGGGCATGGCGGCGTAGAGAGCAAGGCCCGCGATGGTGACCGCAGGAAGCACGGAGGCCGCGACGCCGATCCCGAACCTGGCCATGATGCGGCCGGCGAGGACGATCTGCACCAGCACCGTCCCAACGCTCGTGATCAGATCGCGTGCGGCGAAGAACTGGACGCGCTCGGTTGCGTCCTTGATGGTTTCGCCCGCGAGCCGTGCCTGCTCGAGATAGAAGAATGTCGAGATGAGGTTGGCGATCAGGATATAGGCGGCGATGCGCAAGAGATAGCTGTCGCGCCACACGCGCTCGGCACCGGAGAGGAGCGTCCGCAGCGTCGGCGGCGCGTCGATGACGGTGTCGTTGTGTGCCGCGGCCGGTGCCGCCGTCCTGAGCCAGACCGACAGCGCCGCCGCGATCACGAACACCGTGGCGGCAATCAGCAGCAGGTTGCGGCCGCCGACGACCGGCACCAGCGCGTTGGCGGCAAGAGGCCCCAGCACGGCGCCCATCGTGCCGCCGGCGGCGATGAAACCATAGAGGCGCTTCGCCTGTCCGCTGTCGTAGATGTCCGACATCAAGATCCAGAACAACGAGACGACGAACAGATTGAAGACGCTCGCGAATACAAAGAAGGCGCCGCCGAGCGCGCCAGTGCCGGCGCGCTCGCCTCCGAGCGCGAGCCAGAAGCCGATCATCACGGCGACGAACAGGCCGTAGATGGCGGGGAGCACGGCGCGACGGGAGACGTGCGCCACGATCCAGCCGAACAGCGGAACGGCCGCCAGCATGACGACGAAGACGAGCAGGAACCAGAGCTGACGTTGATCGGCGGTCGCTTCGGCGCTGATATTCTCGCGCACGGGGCGGATCAGGTAGTAGCCGCCGAGCACGAGCGCGAACGTTGCGAACGAGCCCACCGCGGCGGCCGTCTCGGCGGGTTCGATATCGACGGCCCGATGCAGAATACCTGTGGAGGAAGAGGCTCCGTTCGCTTCCGTTCGCTCTCTCATCGGCTTTATTTCCCCCCTGTGCCGCCCGCGTGGTACGGTCGCACGGCCCGGAGCAAAGCGGTAGGCTGGCGCGGCCCGCCGACGCCGGGTGGGGGTTTTTGTCGTCTGACGGGGGAATCCAGGAATGATCAGAAGCGGAACGGCCTTGGGCGTCGGCGCGGCGGTGATCCTTTCAGCGATGAGCGTGGCGTCGGGCCCCTCGGAGGCTGCCTATCGCCTGTGCGCGCTTCGGGACGGGCCAAGCGGTCCGTGCACGTGCAAGAGCGATGGCGACAGCGCGGGACAGTTCACCGTGGTCTCCAAGAGCCGCTGCCGGATTGCTGCTGCGGCCCCCGCCAAAGCGGAAAAAGGCACGGAAGCGGCCTCCACACCGGAGGCGACGGCCGCTCAACCGAACGCGACAGCCGGCACCGAGGCGCCGTCCGCGTCTCCGCAAGCGGCGGCAGCGCCTCGGGACGGGAGTGGTCCGATCACAACAGGCGCGCTCCCCTCGACGACGGGCACGCGGCTCGATCAGGTGCGTCAGCGCGGCAAGCTGCGGTGCGGCGTCAATACGGGCCTGCTCGGCTTCTCCGCACAGACCGAGTCCGGTGTCTGGGCCGGGCTCGATGTCGATTTCTGCCGCGCGCTCGCGGCTGCGGCGCTGGGAGACGGCGAGAAAGTCGAGTTCGTGCCGCTTGAGACGAGTGAGCGGTTCGATGCGCTCAAGGACGGCCGCATCGACGTGCTCGCGCGCAACGCCACCTGGACCATGAACCGGGAGGTCGATCTCGGCCTGCGGTTCGCCGGCGTCCTCTACTTCGACGGCCAGGGGTTCATGACCAGCGACGATCGCGGCTTCGTCTCCGCCCAGCAGCTTTCGGGATCCAAGGTCTGCGTGGAGGCCGGAACGACGAGCGAGAAGAACATGGACTTCTTCTTCAAGTCGGTCGGCATCGAGGCGCAGGCGATGGTGTTTCCGACCCGTGAGGAGATGCTCAAAGCCTACACGAACGGGAATTGCGATACCTACACGGGAGACCGTTCGGCGCTCTTCTCGAGCCGCGCGTCGTTCCCCGAGCCCGCCAGGCACGCGATTCTTCCGGAGGTGATCTCCAAGGAGCCGCTGGGACCCGCCGTGCTCAAGGACGACGGCGAATGGACGGAGATCGTGACCTGGACGCTCGCCGCGCTGATCAACGCGGAGGAGGTCGGGCTCGACAAGCGCCTCGCGGGGTCGGCGGATCCGCTGAGCGACGAGCAGCAGCGGCTCATCGACGGGGCGGGTGAAAGCGGCGAGAAACTGCACCTCGACAAGGCGTGGGTGCGTACGGTGGTCGCGGCGGTCGGCAACTACGGCGAGATGTTCGAGGCGAATGTCGGCAAGGGGAGCCCGCTCGGCATGGAGCGGGGCCTCAATGCGCTCTGGAAGCGCGGCGGCATTCTGACAGCGCCGCCGATGTGGTGAGGCCGAGGCCGATGATGATCCTGAAATCCGTGTCGGGCCCGATGGCAGATCGCGTCTCGAAAGCGTTCCGGCTCGCCGTCGCGGCGATCGCCCTCGCTGTTCTCTCCGTGACGCCGGCGGGCGCGCAGAGACAGCGCATCCCGCCGCCGGCGCCTAGCGTCGAGCCCTGGGTCAGCCCGTCTCAGATCGGCAACCTGCAGCAGGCGATCGCCCTCTATCAACGCATCGTTGCGGCGGGCGGCTGGCCGAAGCTGCCGGATCGCATCACGCTGAGGCCGGGCGACAGCGACGCCAACGTCGCCATCCTGCGCAAGCGGCTCGAGATGAGCGGCGACGTGCGTCCCGGCGGCGACCCCTATACGTTCGACACCGCGCTCGAAGCGGCCGTCAAGGGCTATCAGCTTCGCAACGGGCTCGAGCCGACCGGCATCGTCTACGGCATTACGCAGCGATCGCTCAACGTTCCGGCCGACGTGCGGCTGAGGCAACTGCAACTGAATCTCGCACGCATGCAGGAGCTGCTGCCGAAGCTCGCTGCACCGCGCTACATCCTCATGAACGCGGCGAGCTTCGAGCTTCAGGGGATCGCGGGCGGGCGCGTCCAGGTGACGAGCCGCACCATCGCGGGCAAGCGCGCGACGCCGACGCCGGTCGTCAGTGCGTCCGTGCAGGCGATCAACCTGCTGCCCTACTGGCACGTGCCGGGCACCATCGCCAAGGCCGCGCTGATTCCGGCGGTGCGGAAGGATCCGTCGTATCTCTACAAGGAGCGCATCCGGGTTTTCTCCTCATTCGGCGGCGAGGAAATCGATCCGGCGCTCGTCAACTGGTGGGGTCCGGAAGCCGAGCGTTACGTCTTCCGGCAGGACCCGGGGCCGCAGAATGCGCTCGGCGTGCTCCGCTTCGACATGCCGAACAAGAATATCGTTTACCTGCACGACACGCCGATGAAGAACCTGTTCGGCTATTTCGAGCGGGCCTACAGCGCCGGGTGCGTGAGGGCTGAGAACTACCTCGAGGTGGCGGAGTGGGTGCTGGCCGGCCAGGGCGGATGGACGCGGGATCAGCTTGCCTCGGCGATCGCCGCCGGGCAGCGCACGACGATCAAGCTCGCCCAGCCGGTGCCGGTGCACTTCATCTACCTTACGGCGTGGACGGAGAACGGCGGCGTGCAGTTCCGCAACGATCTCTACAACCGCGATACGCAAGCGTTTGACGGCGGCGAGGACGTGGCCGCGCGCCCGATGACGCTCTCGGTCGCGCCTTAGGCAAACGCTTTCCCACCTTTGATAGTATCGGAAGCAAGGCCGCCATTCATGCGAAGTGGACTCTACGTCGCGTGAAGGCGTTCTGGCCGTGAGGTCATGGGGTTCGGTGCAGCGCGGCGCGGATGGCGTCGAGGCCGTCGGTCAGGGCCGCGGGGCCGGGCTGGAGGATGAGCGGGGATTTGATCTCGACGATGCGGCCCGACGCGACGGCGGGGATGGCGCTCCATCCTTCGCGCGCCCGGATGCTCTCGATCCTGACCTTCTTTCCGCACCAGGAGGCGAGCACGAGATCTGGGCGGTGGGCGATGACCTCCTCCGACGTCACGATGCGCTCGCTCGCCGTGGGCTTCATGGCACGGTCGGCAAAGATGTCGGTGCCGCCCGCAATGGCGATCAATTCCGAAACCCAGCCGATGCCCGAGATCATCGGGTCGTTCCATTCCTCGAAGTAGATGCGCGGGCGGTTCACGTGGCCCCGCGTTTCGGCGGCGATGTCCGTGATGCGGGTTTCGAGCTTGCGGGCCAGCGCGTCCGCCTTCGCGGGCTCGCCGATGAGGGCGCCCAAGGTGCGGATCATGGCGAAGATGCCGGCGAGGTCACGCTGGTTGAACAGGTGGACGGAGAAGCCGGCGCGGGCGAGATCGGGGATGATCGGGCCCTGGATGTCGGAGAACGCGAGCACCAGATCCGGTTTCAGCGCGGCGATCTTCCCGACGTCCGCCGATGTGAAGGACGAGATGCGCGGTTTTTCGCGACGCACCTCGGGCGGGCGGACGGCATAGCCCGAGACGCCGACGATGCGGTCCTGCTCGCCGAGGAGGTAGAGGGTTTCTACGGTCTCCTCGGTCAGGCAGACGATGCGTTCGGCCGGGTAGCGCCGCAAGCCCCTGATCAGGCCGAGGCGGTCGTGGCGGCCGGCTGGGCCGGCTTCACCAGCGCGAGAGCGACGGCGACGCGGTGGATGAGGAGGAAGCCGGCATAAGCCACCGCGTTGATGCCCAGAACTTCGCCGACGACGGAGAGCGAGAACGAGTCGCCCGCATAGCCGGTGGCGACGCCGAAGGCGTAGAGCGCGAGCTGGTAGACGGCAAAGGCAGCAGCAAAGGCGACGAGCACGGCGGCAAGCCGCGACGTGACGACGGGGGTCACGGCAACGGCGGCGCCATAGCCGAGCACGGCAGCGACGCCGATGGCAGCGCCCCAGGCGTAGGTGTCCGCCGTATGAGGATAGCTCAGGAGCACAAAGCCGACGGCCTGGTTGACGATCCAGGCGATGAGGACGAGCAGCAGTCCCTCCGTCCGGCGCAGCGTCAGAGCGGCCAGCGCGGCCACGGCCGCCAGCGGGGCCACGCAGGCCAGGCCGTAGCTGCCGACAACGGTCAGACCGGCGATGAGCGCGATCCAGAGGTTGGTGCCGGAGGTCTCGGAGGCGGCGCCCGTCGCTGCTGTGCCCGTGGTCATGGTCGATCCCCTTGTCGTTGCGTCGGCGCGCGACGCGCGGCCGTATCCTGCCTTACGGATAGTGCGCCCGCAGGGCGTGTCAATCGGGAAAGGGAGCGCGCGGGGTGCGTGGCCCGGTGGACCGGCCCGAAACCGGCGTCAGGCGGCCTCCTGGGTCCGGGCGGCCGCGAGCCAGCCCTTGATTTTCTCGATATCGGGTGGCGCGCCCTGGCGCAGGATGCGCTGTCCGGCCGACGATGCGGCAAAGGCGAGCACATCGGCGCAGAGCTTGGCCTCCTCGGCGGCGGCGAGGCTGTCGGCAGACCGGTAGCCGGCGCCGGCAAGCAGCTCCGCGTGCCCGCCGCGCAGGCCCGGCACCTCCAGCATCAGGCGGCACTGATCCTGCCACAAGAGGATCGTATCGGCCTTCACCGAGCGCAGGCGCAGGGTGTCGGCCGTGAGATAGGCGGAGGCGGCGAGAAAGTCGGCCACCGTCCTGATGCCGAGGGGGGCGAGGCGCTTGGCCGTGCGGGGGCCGATCGAGGGAGCGCGCTCGATGTCGTCGGCGAGCGCGAGATAGGGCCTCGGGCGCTCGACGGCGGGCTTCAAGGCCGCAACTGGCGCCGGCTCGGGTGCCGCGCGCGCGGCGACGGGCGCGGCTGCCGCGTGTCCCGATACGGCCGCGGCCCGCGCGGCGGCTTGGGCGTCCCGGCGCGGGGCCTCGATCTCCTGCTCGTAGAGATCGCGGACGGTGCGGTCGTCCTCGGGCAGGGTCGTTTCCACGCGGCCGGTGGTGACAAGCTCGTCGTACATGGCGGCGACGATGCGGCGATCCTCCGCGTCGGCGAGGCGCTTGGCGAGGGTCTTGGCCGGGATCCGCACGGCGGCCATGACGGTGTCGAGCGCGAGATCGACCTCGGGCGGCGCGATGCCCGCCTCCTCGAATGCGCGGTCGAGCACGGCGGCGAAGGACGCGGCGGCATGGACCAGGAGCTCGCCGAGAATCTTGCGGCTCACGAGATCGAGGCCGGCCGGCGGATCGCTCACGCCCTTGGTGAGGTCGTAGTGGGCGATCAACGTCTCGTAGTGGGCATTGGCTTTCTCGGCGCCGCTGATGATCAGCTCGCGCAGCCATGCGTCTCCTTCACCTGTCGTCAGGGTGACGTGACCGTGCGCGGCGAGACCTTCCGCCCGGAGCGAATCGTAGGATCGCGAGATCGACCATTCGGCCGCCCGATGGATGCTGTTCTCGGCGTCCGACTGGCCGGTGTGGAAGGGCTGGATGGGATCGGTGACATAGTGCGAGAGCACGCCCGCGCTCCAGACGGCCTCCGGCCAGTCCCCTCGGACGATGGCCGCGCACAGCATGCCGTACCATTGCTCGGCCTTGCCGAGCGCGCCGCCCCAATATCCATCGCGCACGTGAAGAACGTGATTCTTGAAGTCCTTGAACGTGTTGTCCGGGGCCTTCGCGCCCTCCATGTAGCGCTCGGCATGCTTTAGGAAGAGGCGCTGCCAGTACTCGTACTCGGGGCAGGCGAGATGGCGCAGCGCGTCGAGCGCGAGTTTATGGTGCGTGCCGGTCGCGTGGGCCGCATAGACGATCCGGAACAGCAGCGACATGCAGTCTTCCCCTGGCGGGCGATTTTTCTCGAATCGAGTTTGGGCCGAGTCGGGGTGTGGCGAGAAGATGATCGCACCGCATGTCTGTGGAGCACTGCGGCTCTATAGTCCTTATGTAGGAGCCAGGCGGTGACAGCCGGTGACGTGTCTGGATGCCGGCCTCCGCCGGCATGACGTTTGAGATTGGGGCTATCCGATTGCCACGAACGATCCGTCACTCCGGCGAAGGCCGGAGTCCAGACACGTCAAAATTGGGCTTTGTCGTGCTCGAATCTCAGTCGGAACGAGCCCTAGAAGAAGTCGAGCAGGGCCTGCAAGGTAGCCTCGGGAGCCTCCTCGGGCAGGAAATGACCGCAGTCGATGGCGCGACCTTCGACCGATCCCTCGGATTTCGCGCGCCAGCTCCCGAGCACGTCGAACATCCGGCCGATCGTGCCGCGGCTTCCCCATAGCGCCAGCAACGGCGCCGTCAGTTGAATGCCCGCGGCGTCGCTCTCCGCGTCGTGGGCGAGGTCGATGGTGGCGGCGGCCCGGTAGTCCTCGCAGGCGGCGTGGATGGCGGCGGGATCGAAGTACGCCTCGACGTAGTGGCGCATGGCCGCCTCGTCGAAGGCGCCGTCCGTCCTGCACCAGGAGGCGATGGTCCGGCGGATGTAATCATGCGTGTTGTTGGCGATCATGCGCTCGGGAAAATCCGCCGGCTGGATCAGGAAGAACCAGTGATAGTAAGCGGTGGCGAAGTCCTTGTCGGTCGCGGCATACATGGTTGCAGTGGGGCAGATGTCGAGCACGGCGAGGCGCTTCACCACCTCCGGGTGATCAAGCGCCAGGCGGTGAGCCACACGCGCGCCGCGGTCGTGCCCCACGAGGCGGAAGCGGCCGAAGCCGAAGGCGCGCATGAGGGCGACCTGATCGGCGGCCATCGCGCGCTTCGAGTACATGGCGTGATCGCCGCCGCCGGGGGGCTTGCTCGAGGCGCCGTAGCCGCGCAGGTCGGCGGCGACGACCGTGAAGCGTTTCGCCAGGGCGGGCGCGATCTTGCACCAGCAGGCGTGGGTCTGCGGGTAGCCGTGCAGCAGGAGCAGGGGCGGTCCGTCGCCGCCCACCACGGCTGCGATCTCTATGTCGTTGCCGACCGCAACGGTGTGTGATGTAAAGCCTTCGAACATCCGGCGGGCCCTCCGCCCGACCATAGGCGAAGCATCAGACCGGGGAAAGTTTTCATGAAGCTCGTGCGCTTTGGACCCAAGGGCTCGGAGAAGCCCGGCCTCGTGGATCAGGACGGCAAGATCCGCGATCTTTCCGGGCACGTTGCCGATATCTCCGGCGAGACGCTCGCGCCCGAGAGCCTTCGGAGGCTGGGCGCCATCGATCCGGCGTCGCTGCCGCTGGCGCCCGAAGGGGTGCGGCTCGGCCAGCCCGTCGCGCGGCCGTGGAGCTTCATCGCCATCGGCCTCAACTATGCCGACCACGCGAAGGAAGCAGGGCTCGAGGTGCCGTCGGAGCCCGTCATCTTCAACAAGCTCGGCAACACCGTCTCGGGGCCGTTCGACGACGTGATCTATCCCAAGAACTCCGACCGCATGGACTGGGAGATCGAGCTCGCTTTCGTGATCGGCAAGCGCGCGCGCTATGTCGAGGAGAAGGACGCCATGGACTATGTGGCGGGCTACGCGATCTGCAACGACGTCTCGGAGCGGCGCTTCCAGATGAAGCGCAACGGCCAGTGGTTCAAGGGCAAGGCGGCGGAGACGTTCGGGCCGCTCGGCCCCTGGCTCGTGACCACCGACGAGATCCCCGATCCCTCGAATCTCGCGATGTCGCTCACGGTCAACGGCGAGACCAAGCAGAAGGGATCGACGGCGACCATGATCTTCTCGATCCCCTACCTCGTCGCCTACATCACGCAGTTCTGCGTGCTCGAGCCGGGCGACGTGGTGACGACGGGGACGCCGCCGGGCGTCGGCTCGGTGATGAAGCCGCCGCAGTACCTCAAAGCCGGCGACGTGATGGAGCTCACGATTGCCGGGCTCGGCACTCAGCGCCAGACGGTGGTGCCGTTCCCGGGCTAAGGCGCCGCGTTTCGGCCTTTTCCCGGCTCATGCCGCACAATTGCCAGAAAGAGGACCTGTAGGTCATGACCTCATAATGAGTTCATGACCTAGCCTCTCTGCGTGCGCGCGGATGCAGTCCGGCGCTTTCAGGTCGATCGACGCAACCCTCAGCCAGTCCGGGCCATGATCACATTCTCCCGCTTGAGCTTCGTCCGCGGCGCGATCCTTGTCGCGGCTCTGGCGCTGCCGGTTTCGACGCAGGCACAGGCGCCGGTCGCGCCGGCACCTCAGACGGCGCCTGCGGCCCAGGCGCAGCCGTCGCTGAAGGTCGCGCCACCTGCTGGCGCGCACCAGCCCGCGCCGGCAACCGCCCCTGCTCCTGCACCCGGATCGGCGCCTGCGACTGCTACCCCGACGCAGCCGTCCCAGGCACAGCCGTCGCCGAAGGTTGCGCCACCCGCCGCCGCGAGCCAGCCCGCGCCGGCGCCGGGGGCAGCTCCCGCTGCACCTCAGACGTCCGAGCAGGCCCCGGCCGCGGCAGCGGAGGAGGGAGCCGCCGAGGCGCAGACCTCCTCGGAACGCACGCTCGAGCGTGCCAAGGCACGCATGCGCGAGCTCGAAGCCCGCACGGACGTGGCGCCTGCCATACGGGACGAGGCGCTGACGCTGTTGCGCACGGCGCTGGGTCAGCTCGAAGCCGCGGCCGCGAGCGCCGCGGCGGCCACGCGCTTCCAGGAGGCGAGCCAGCGATCGGCGGAGCGCGTCGCGGAGGCGAAGCAGCAGCTCGAAGCCCTGCAGACGGAGCCCACCAACGACGAGTTCGCCAAGCGCATCGCGCAGCTTCCGCTCATCGAGGCGCAGCAGGCGCTTGACGCGGCCAATAGCGAAGCCGCCACCATCAAGACGGATCTCGGCCAGCTCGAAACGCGTCTCAGGGACATGAGCACGCGGGCCACCGGCGCGCGCGAGGAGCAGTCGGGCGAGAAACAGGCCCTCGATGCGCTGGAAAGCCCCGATGCGGCTCCGGCCGCCGACCAGGATCCGGTGCTTGTCGAAGCGCGCCGGGCTGCCGTCTCCGCGGAGCGGCGCGCCCGCACGGCCAAGCTCAACATGCTCGAGCAGGAGCTGATCAGCCTCCCGGCACGGCAGGCCTCCGCGACGGCGCGGCGCGACCTCGCCGCGGCCAGGCTCGACAGGCTCACAAAGCGCATCCCGATCATCGAAGCACACCTCAACACGCTCAAGGATGCGGAGGCGGCGAAGAAACAGGCCGAGACCGAGCGGGAGGCGCGCAAGCTCTCCGCGCAACACCCGGTGCTCGAAGCCTACGTCAAGGACACGGAGGTGCTTCGGCAACGCGGCGCCGAGGCAACGAAGCAGGTCGATGCCGGGAAATCGAAGCTTGCCGATATCCAGGCCGATATCGTCCGCGTGCGCGACAGCAAGGTCGCAGCGCAGCAGGTCATCGAGATCGGCAGCATCGGAAGCGAGTTCAGCGAGCTGTTGCGCGCCATGCGGGCCCAGCTCCCCGTAACGTCGCAGCTCAATCGCAGCATCTGGGATCGCGATCAGGCGATCGTCGATGCGCGATTGCGGCGGCTGCAGGTGGAAGAGGCGCGCCGCGCGCTGTCGGATGCCGGCGGCATGGCGGAGCGGCTGCTCGCCAGTGCGGCCAAGGGCGAGATGCCGATGCCGGCGGCGACGCCGGAGGTTCGCGCCGCGCTCGAAAAGCTCGTTGTCCAGCGACGCGAGCTCTACGCGCAGCTCCACGATGCGCTCGTGGCACGTATCTCGCAGCTTGCGGAGCTCAATGCCGCCGAACGCGATCTCCTCAACCAGACGACCCAGCTCCGGGGGCTGCTCAACAGCCGCCTGCTGTGGCTTCCGACGTCGGATCCGGTTGGCGCGGGCTGGCTCAACCAGGTCAGGGCAAGCTTCGGCTGGATCGCAGATCCCGGGGCCTGGGCGGCGGCTGCAAGGACGCTTTGGGACCGTGCGATCGACCGGCCGCTTCTCAGCGGCCTCGTCCTCGTCGTCTTTGCCGCGCTTATGCTGCTGTCGCGCCGCCTCTTCGCGCGTCTCGCGAGGATCGCCGAGGCCATCGGCCGCTATTCGACCGACAATTCCTGGCGTACGCCGGAGGCGCTGGTCATTTCGACGCTGCTCGCCATCCGCTCGCCGATCCTGTTCGGATATGCTGGCTGGCTCCTCGTGCAGCTTCCGCAGGCGTCGGAGTTCACGACCGGCGTCGGAATGGGGCTGCTGGCCGTCGCGTCGATCGTCGCGTTTCTGCGCTTCGTTCAGTGTGCGTCCGTCGAGCACGGGCTCCTCTCGGCCCATTTCGGGTGGCTCGAGCGGGCGCGCCAGACGCTGCTGCGTAACGTCGTCTGGTTCAAGTACGCGATCGTTCCGGTGGCGTTCCTGCTTGGCATGATCAACGCCAGCAGCTCGCAGAACCTCCGCGACGGACTCGGACGGTTCGCCTTCCTCGCGGGCGGGATCCTGGCTTCGCTGTTCCTCGCGCGCGTCCTGGCTCCGCGCCGCGGCGTTTTCTCGGACCGCCTGGTCCCCGGCCAGCTCCTGTGGGGCACGCGGTTCGTCTGGTATCCGCTGCTTTCGGCGGTCCCGCTCGCGATCGCGGGTCTCGCCCTTTGGGGGTACTACGACGGTGCCTCGCAGATCCAGTCCGGGCTGACGCTGTCGGTCGTCATCGTGATCGGCGCGTTCCTCGCCTACAACGTCATCATGCGTCAGGTCCTGGTCGCGCGCCGGCGGCTCGAGATCCGGCGCGCCAAGGAACGCCGCGAGAAGGCGCGTCAGCAGGCCGCCGCGCAGGCGGAAGCTCACATCGACGGGGCCGCTCCGGTCGCGATCGAGGAGCCCGAGGTCGACATCGCCTCCATCAGCGAGCAGACGCGCAAGCTCGTGCGGCTCGCCGTCTTCCTGGTGCTGGGTGCTGCCCTCTACTTCTTCTGGCGCGAGGCGCTGCCGTCGCTCGCGCTGCTCGACGTTCCGTTGTGGCAGCAGTCGGTGACGGTGGACGGGGCGACGCGCAGCGTGCCGGTCGCGGTCTCGAACGTGCTCGTCGCCGCCGCGATCGCCGTCATCACGTTCATTGCCGCGCGCAATCTGCCGGGGCTGCTCGAGATCACGGCGCTGCACCGGCTGCGCATCGAAGCCGGCACGCGTTATGCGGTGAGCGCCGTCAGCCGCTACCTGATCGCGATCGTCGGCATCATCTTCGCGTTCCGCAGCATCGGCTTCGACTGGGGGCAGGTGCAGTGGATCGTCGCGGCGCTCGGCGTCGGCGTCGGCTTCGGCCTGCAGGAGATCGTCGCCAACTTCATCTCCGGCCTCATCATCCTTTTCGAACGGCCGGTGCGTGTGGGAGACACCGTGACGATCGGCAACCTCACGGGCACCGTGTCGCGCATCCACATCCGCGCCACCAGCATGACGGACGGCGAGAACCGCGAGATCATCATCCCAAACAAGTCTCTGATCACGGAAAAGGTCATCAACTGGACGCTGACGGACAGCATCACGCGCGTCACCCTCAAGGTCGCCGTGCGCTACGGCACCGACGCGCTGCGCGCGCAGCTGGCCATTCTGGAGGCGGTCAAGGAGACGCCGCAGGTGCTCGATACGCCGGCCCCGAGCGTGTTCTTCATCGGCTTCGGCGCGTCCGCGGTCGAGTTCGAGGTGCGGGCGTTCGTGCTGCAACTCGCACACCGCTCGACGGTGATCAACGACCTCAACCTGGCGATCGAGCGTGCGCTGCGCGAGCAGGAGATCGCGATGTCGTGAGGCGTCCGCCGCCGTGACGCCCCGTCGGGGTGGCGGCGCGTCAGCGGACCGAGAACTTGAACGGGACGGAGACGATCATCGGCTCGTCTCCGACGTCGGCCGGCATGGCCGGGAACGGCGCGGCGCGGTCGATGGAGGCCACGGCCGCGTCGTCGAGCACCTTCGAGCCTGAGCTCGAGCTGATCTCGCGCGAGATCAGCTCGCCTTGCGGCCCGATCGTGAAACGGACCACCGCGGTGCCGGCGAACTTCGAGCGCGGGTTCACCTTCTTCTTCGAGATGTGCGAGAAGAGCTTGCCGCGATAGGCGGAAATGGCCGTCGTGTCGCCGCCCGTCCTCGCGATAATTTCCTTCGCCTTCTGCTCTTCGACGGCGAGCTCGGTCTGCTGCACGGCGGCCACCTGCTCCTTCGGCGGCTCCTTGACGACCTCCTCGATTTCCTCGACCACTTTCTCCTGGTCGGGGCCGTGCTCGGACGAGATGACGGCTTGAGCGTCCTCCTCGATGGGTTTCACCTCCTGGACGGGAGGCGCGGAGGCGAGGGCCGGGGGCGGGGCCTCCACGGCTGCGATGTACTCCTGGTAGGCTCCCTGCTCGACGATGAAGGCATCCTCGCCGGATCCTTCCTCGAGCGACGCCCCGCCGGGCGTGACCAGAAAGAACGCTACGACGCCGAGGTGCAGCGCGAACGAGGTCAGCCAGGCGGCAGTACGAAGCGGCATGTTACGCGACGGACTCCCTAGTGTCCCGATTCTGAAGTTCGATTGAGTTTGCGGCTAGGTCCCATAGCGAACTTCGGACTCATAAGGGACGCTAGACTCATGGACTTGCTCGTGTGATTCAGATCGAGAAATTCGCTCGGGAGCAGGCCGCTTGATAGGGCGAATTTCGCGATCATCACACCAGGCTCACTGCGGCTTGGGCTTCGGCTGCGACAGCAGCGAGACGCGGCCGTATCCGCTTTCGCCGACGCGGCCCAGAACGTCCATGACGTCGCCGTAGCTGCTCTTCTTGTCGGCGCGCACATAGACAACCGTGTCGCCCTCCGCGGCGCGCAGCTCACGCAGCCGCGGCACGAGGCCGTCCGAGGATACCTGCTCCTCGCGGATGTAGAGCGCGCCGTCGCCGGCAAGAGACACGACCATCGCCTTCTTCGACTGGCTGACGCGGGCGGCGGACGTGTTCGGAAGCTCGAGCGGCACCCCCGCCACCATCAGGGGCGCGGCGACCATGAAGATGATGAGCAGCACGAGCATCACATCCACCATCGGCGTGATGTTGATTTCGGCCATCGGCCGATAGCCGCCGTCGTCCTCGTCGCCTTGCGGTGCGCCGTTGCCGACCGCCATCGCCATCAGGACGCCTTTCCTGCCCGCAGCGGCTCGGCTCCGCCCGGCCGCAAGAACCCTTCAGACTGGGGGCGCGAGAGACGCTTGGCCAGCTCGATGATCGTCGTGCCGGCGCGGTTCGAGCCGCGTCCGAGGGAGACCGAGATCATGTTGTAGGCCATGACTGCGGGAATCGCCGCGGCGAGGCCAAGGGCGGTCGCGAACAGGGCCTCGGCGATGCCGGGCGCGACGACCGCAAGGGAGGTGTCCTTCTGCTGCGCGATGGAGGTGAAGCTGTTCATGATGCCCCAGACCGTGCCGAACAGTCCGACGAAGGGCGCCGCCGAGCCGACGGTCGCCAGGAACGGCAGGCCGACCTCGAGCCTCTGCAACTCACCCTTGAGGGAAGAGCGCATGGCCCGTTCGAGGCGGGCGCGCAGCTCGGCGCGGGACTCGTTCCGTCCGCCGTCCTCCGCCTCGTGATGGGCGGATGCGAGAAGCGTGCGGACCAGGCCGCGCGGGGCGGCGGTCGTCGGCGTGTCGCTGACCGTGCGCTCGAGACGCTTCAGGTCACGGCCCAACCTCCAGAGGCGAATGGTCTTTTCCAGGATGATCGCCCAACAGGCGACGGAGGCCAGCACCAGCAGCAGCATGACGGCCTTCACGACCGGGTCAGCTTGCAGAACGAGGCTGTAGAATGAGAAATCGTGAGCGGCTGCGGACGTCATCTGCTCCACGGCGGATACCCTTTACTACTTCCCACTACTTCATGAGCTGCACGCCCGTGAGCGATTTGACTGTTATTCCGGCCAGACAATTCTCGACCGGGCCGGCGTCCGACTTGCATTCGACGACATCGTTGATCAGGAAGCTGCCGATCTTGTCGCACGAGATATTGTCGAGATCGAAGAGCTTCACGGTGCGCTTCTGGGCTTTCAGCGGTGCCAGATCCATGGCGAAGCGCCGGCCGATGACGCCATCCTGCTGAAACAGGACCAGATCGAGCTTGAGCGTGGCGTAGGCCGTCGAGTCGTCGTTCTGGACGACCATGTAGGCGCGGCAGCCGGCCCCCTGCGGCTCGAGCTTGTTCAGCTCCACGGTCAGGGCCTTGGGCTCGGCGAGCGCCGGCAAAGCACCGATGGACAGACATGCGGCGGCAATGCCGAGGGCTTTGCCTCTGGCGCAGATGTGGCGGCTCAAGAGCTTCCTCCTAAACTTTGGATTCGCGGGCTGGCCGGATGCGCGCCGTCGGCGACGGCTTCGCGGCGGCTCACCGATTTAACGTTTTATTATAACCTGACATGAGCCCGCCGTCCCTTCCTCACTTGCGGCCCTGGAAGTCATCTCCAGGGCTCGCTCCGCTTGGCGTAACGGACGCATGTTCGTTCGTTCGGGCACCGCCTGCATAGGTCAATATCGCGAAATCGAGCCTGGAATCAACCGATCACGCGGGTGACGTTGCATGGATTTTTTCCAGAGCTTCCCGCGCCGAATGATCAAAGGGCCGCTCTTCGGACGTTCACGACTGCCGCGATTCGGGAGGCCATCGGATGCGCGCAGGTCTCCATGCTCGATTGCCTCCAAATACACCTAGGTATAGGTGCCGAAATGCCCCAGCAACACAAGGAACAACTCCCGAAAATCAGTCCTTTTTCCCGTTAAGGATCGTTTCACGTAGAAATCGGGAAATATTCCCGATGCGCATTCGTCACATAACCCGGGAAATCGCGCCAACATAGGGCGTGTGCGCCGTTCCAATGTTGACCCTTTTGTGGCGCGCCCTCATCGTCGCCCACAGTAATGGCCCGGACGGGACATCACGGGGGAGACAGCGGGTACGCGTCAATGGCGTCGCGCACTTACTGACGGGGAGGCAGGGAATGAAATTCAAAAGAGTGGCCATCTTTGCAGGGGCGCTTGTCGTGGGACCGCAGATGGCCGGCGCTCAGGAGGCTGCCGATCTTCCGGCGGTCGACGTCGTGCAGGGAACACCGGCTCAGAACGCGGCGCGCGCCCGAAAGCAAGCACCCGCGGTGACGCCGCTCGCCACTGCACCGGCGACCGTTGCATCGGAAGGACTTGGCGCCGGTGGAGCGCAAGGTGCGGCCGGCGGCGGGTTGCCCGCGCCGATCACGGTTCCGAGCGCGGTGACGAACATCACGGACGCGGATATCGCGCGCGAGGGCACGGGGCAGGTCCAGGAGGTCCTTCAGCAGAGGGTGCCGGGCATCATCATCTCCGACGCCGCCGGCAACCCGATCCGTTCGGAAGTGAATTTCCGCGGCTTCACGGTCTCGTCGGTCAGCGGGCGCGCGCAAGGTCTGGCCGTCTATCAGAACGGTGTGCGCATCAACGAAGCCTTCGGCGACGTCGTGCAATGGGACTTCCTGCCAAGCAACGCGATCGACTCCATGTCGGTGGTCAGCAACAACCCGTCGTTCGGCTTGAACGCGCTCGGGGGCGCGATCAGCATCCAGATGAAGGACGGCTTCAGCTACCAGGGCGGCGAGATCGACGTCATGGCCGGCTCGTTCGGCCGGCGCCAGGTCGGCGTGCAGGCGGGCGGAACGAGCGGCAATGCCAGCGCCTATGTGGCGGCCGAGGGGATCTGGGACGACAGCTTCCGCCATCACTCGGACAGCGAGATCAAGCGCTTCTACGGCGATCTCGGTTTCAAGGGCACGTTCGCGGAGGTTCACTTCAGCCTGTCGGCGGCGAAGAACGAAATCGGAGCGTCTGCGGCTGCGCCCGTCGAATTGCTTGAAGAGAGCTGGAGCAATACGTTCACGACTCCGCAGGAGTCGACTCCCGAAATGATCATGCCGACGTTGTCGGCGAAGATCAAAGCCACCGATACGCTGACGTTCTCGGGCGTGGGCTATTACCGTCATTACAAGAACAGCGTGATCGACGGCAACGTGACGGAGATCGAGGAGTGCTCCGGCAGCCCTTATCTATGTCTGATTGAAGAGGACGAGGACGGAAACGAAGTCGAGGAGATCGTCACCGGCCCCGGCGGGCCGATCCTTGCCGACGATGACCTCGATCCTTTGGGCTCAGTCGACCGCCTCCGCACGAAAAGCGATAGCTGGGGCGGCGTTTTGGAAGGACAAGAGAAGACGCCGCTGTTCGGGCGACCGAACCTGTTCATCGCGGGCGTGTCCTACGACCACGGCACGTCCAATTACCGTACGTCGAGCGAGCTCGCCACCATCAGGCCAGGCTACGTTGCCGAAGGCGCGGGAATCATCGTCACCGGGCCCGACGAGCTGGCACCGCGTGATCTCGATACCGAGAATACCTATTGGGGCGTCTACTTCTCGAATGCCATGGAGGTTACGGATCAGCTCACCGTAACGGTCGGTGGTCGCTACAATCACGCCACCATCAAGATGGAAGACAATACGGGCGAATTCGACGAGCTCAACGCAACCAACAAGTACGATCGCTTCAACCCGATGGCGGGCGCCAATTACAAGCTGCTCCCCGGTTTGTCGGTCTATGGCGGCTACTCGGAGTCGAACCGTGCGCCGACGCCGGCTGAGCTCGGCTGCGCCGAGCCCGAGGTTCCGTGCCTCATCGAGAGCTTCCTCACCGACGATCCGCCGCTGGATCAGGTGGTCGGGCGGACGGGCGAGATCGGTCTCAGGGGGCAAGGGTTCTACAACGGCGGGCGCTATACCTGGGGTGCCGGCCTGTTCCGTACGATGTCGGAAGATGACATCCTTCCCATCATCAATGACACCGGACGCATCTACTTCGTGAACGCCGGCGATACGCTGCGGCAGGGTGTCGAGCTGACGGCGACCTACGAGACGCGCACGTGGAATGTTTATGCCAACTACGCCTTCGTCGATGCCACGCTCGATAAGTGCACCAATCCGGGCGAAGAGGGCGATTGTGCCTTCCTCGAATCCGGAGACCGCCTGCCCGGCATTCCGCGTCACATCTTCAAGGCCGGCTTCGACTACTGGCTGACACACAAATGGAAGGTCGGCGCCGATCTCGTGGCGGCCAGCAATCAGCCGCTGTACCCCAACGAGGAAAAGGAAGAAGCGGACGAGGACGGCATTTCATCCATGCTCGGGGGGTATACGCGCGTCGATCTTCACACGTCGTATGACATCACCGACAATATCCAGGTCTATGGCCTTATCAAGAATCTTTTCGACCAGAAATACGGTCTCTATGGCACGTACTTCGAAGCTGATGACGCGCCTGATCTGAGGCCTGGCGGAACTGGCTTTGAAAATCCGCGCACCATCTCGCCGGCCCAGCCGTTCGCAGCCTACGGCGGCGTGAAGGTCAGGTTCTAGGTTCTTACTCCCAAATCTGCGAAACCGGGCGCGGGGCAACGAAAAGGGCGCCGCGGTAGAGTAATAAAAAGAGCGAAGGGGGCCGGGCCGGCCCGGGGGGAGGGGGTGGCCGACATCGCCCAGGCGGCGGGGGGCATAGTGGGCAACCCGGTTAGCGCGGGCGGCTGCGGATGCTCCGAACTGGGATCGCCGCACGCAATTTTTCGCACTGCGGCGAGGGTTAGCCGAGCGAAATTACGCCGCGGGAGACTTGTCACAGGCCGTTTCATGCGGCATGGATCGCGGCCAGCCTCACATCAAAATCCGATCCAGGGGAGGAAACGCGACCCATGGCTAAAAAGAAGATCCTGATCACGTGGCCCCTGCCGGAGGCCGTCATGGCGCGGGCGCGGGAGACCTACGACGTCATCGCGCACGGCGACGACCCGAAGATCACCATCGACGAGATGATCGAGACGGCGAAGTCGGTCGATGCCCTTTTGCTGACGCTCAACGAAAAGTGCCCGAAGGCGGTCATCGACCGCATCCCCGAGAATATCAAGTGCATCTCGACGTTCTCGATCGGCTTCGACCATCTCGACCTCGAAGCCTGCAGGGCGCGCGGTATCAAGGTCGGCAATGCGCCGCACGGTGTCACGGTGGCGACGGCCGAGATCGCCATGCTGCTCCTGCTCGGGGCGGCGCGGCGCGCGCCGGAAGGCGAGCGCATGATCCGTACGCGCTCGTGGCCGGGCTGGCAGCCGTTGCAGCTCGTTGGCCAGCGCCTCGACAACAAGAAGCTCGGCATCTACGGCTTCGGCAAGATCGGCCAGGCGTTGGCGCAGCGTGCGCGCGGCTTCGACATGGAGATCCACTATTTCGACGTCTACCGGGCCAAGCCCGAGGTCGAGGCGAAGTACAACGCGACCTACCACGACAGCCTGGACAGTCTGCTCGCCGTCTCGCAGTTCTTCTCCATCAATGCGCCCTCGACGCCGGAGACACGCTATTTCTTCAACAAGGACGTGATCGAGAAGCTGCCCAAGGGCGCTATCGTCGTCAACACGGCGCGCGGCGATCTCGTCAACGACGCGGACATGATCGCGGCGCTGAAGTCGGGCCGCCTCGCCTATGCCGGCCTTGATGTGTTCGCGGGTGAGCCCAAGATCAACGACGGTTATTATGACCTGCCGAACACGTTCCTTTTCCCGCATCTCGGCTCGGCGGCCGTCGAAGCCCGCAACCAGATGGGTTTCGAAGCGCTCGACAACATCGATGCGTTCTTTGCGGGCCACGAGATGCCGTTCAAGCTCGCCTGAGGCGATGCCGGCCGGATAGTGAAACGGGGCAGGCCGCGGATCCGCGACCTGCCCCGTTTGTCTGTTTCCGAG
This sequence comes from Hyphomicrobium sp., assembly GCF_036833075.1. Lineage (GTDB taxonomy): Bacteria > Pseudomonadota > Alphaproteobacteria > Rhizobiales > Hyphomicrobiaceae > Hyphomicrobium_C. The sequence goes on along the minus strand of NZ_DAITQL010000013.1, from coordinate 13,686 downwards.
GGGGCGCCTAAGGTTTTACCTCGGCGCGCTGCTTCCGCTCGGCTTGCGTTGCGCGCACACGCTCGAGCACGCTCTTGGCCATGTCGCGGGCCGCAGCGTCGCAGGCGTCCGGGTTGCTGTAGATCTTGTTGTAGTCGCGCGCGAGCTGCGGGAAGACCATCTCGCTCAGGCGCTGGTTCGCCTTGCTCTCCAGCATGAAGGCGGTCTGGCGCTCGTCGATGAAGGTGTCGAGCTCGGCGATCTCCGCCTGCGTCAGCGCCGTCGGCAACATCGGGCGGTTGCATTTCACCGCGATGATGCGCGCGGCGATGGCGTTGCCGATCGATGCCGGCATGTCCGATGTCTGCTCTCCGGTGGCGCCGGAGGCGGCCGAGGCGGCGAGCGAAAGGCCGAGCATCAAGGTCGCGGCGCGGATGGCCCTGAGGGGTGTCATGATCGTCTCCGTCGTTGAATGACAGGCGAGCAGGTGTTTGTTATCTGGCCTTGCTTTGGGCCAGGCCCGGTGCGCTCACCGGACGTCGTCGGCGGTCAATTGTTCCGTCGTGCCGGCTGGTCCGGCCGGAGCCGCCCGGGGTGGGCAGAGAAAGGATCTCCGAGGCTTGATCATGGCAGACGCGCCGTTTTTGTGCAGTGCGGCAAAACGCGACCGAGACGGGCCGGCCGGCCCGCCTTCAATCGGCCTCGTTCTCGGCGGCGGGGGTGCGCGGGGGCTCGCGCACGTCCTGATGCTGGAGGTGCTCGACGAGCTTGGACTCAAACCGAAAATCATCGCCGGGACGTCGATCGGGGCGCTTTTCGGGGTGGCCTATGCGGCGGGGCTTTCGGCCCGCGAGATCCGCAGTCACACCGAGGAGATGCTGACCAAGCGCATCGGGCTCGTGCGCGACCTTTTCGCGGCCCGCGTGCAGGGAAACGGGTTCCTGGATTTCCTATCGGCGCGGTCGGCATTCCTTGCGCCGAGCGCGCTGCTCGACCTCGTGCTGCCGTCCGGCGTGCCGGAGACGTTCGAGGAGCTTGCGATCCCGTTGCGCGTCGTGGCGAGCGATTTCTACGCGCTCGAAACCGCGGTGTTCGCCGCCGGCCCGGTCCGCCCGGCGGTCGCGGCGAGCTTAGCGCTGCCGGTGGTGTTCGAGCCGGTGCTGATCGACGGGCGCACGTTTATCGACGGCGGCTTCACCAATCCGCTGCCGTTCGATCTCATCGCTGAGGAGGCCGACATCCTGGTTGCGATCGACGTGTCGGGAACGACGGTGCCGTCGCCGTCACGGCCCCGGCCGACGGCGCTCGAGGCGCTGTTTCAGTCGTCGTTTCTCTTCGAGCGCTCGATTGTGCGCGAGAAGCTCAAGGTCCGCCGGCCCGACATCTACATCGACGCGGGAACGGGACGTTACCAGGCGCTCGAGTTCCTGAAGGTGCGGGAGATCCTCGCCGCCGCCGAGCCCGCAAAGGCCGAGCTCCGCGCGGCGCTCGAGCGGGTGCTGGCCGGGCACCGGGCCGGCATCGCGCCGTCCGATTAGTCAGGCCGCCGCGCGGCGAAGAAGGTTTTGAGCAGGGCTGCCGCCTCGGTTTCGCCGAGGCCGGGATAGAGCTCCGGGCGATGGTGGCAGGTGGCGTGACTGAGCACGCGGGGGCCATGCTCGACACCGCCGCCTTTCGCATCGGGGGCGCCGTAGTAGAGGCGGCGGATGCGGGCGAAGGAGATCACGGCCGCGCACATCGGGCAGGGCTCGAGCGTGACGTAGAGGTCATGGCCGGTGAGCCGCTCCCTGCCGAGCCTGGCCGTGCCCTCGCGGATGACCAGCATCTCCGCGTGCGCGGAGGGGTCCGACAGCTCGCGCGTGCGGTTGCCGGCTGTGGCGATGACCTCGCCGGCCGGGCTCACGAGAACGGCGCCGACCGGAACCTCGCCGCGGGCCGCGGCGGCGCGTGCTTCCCGTAGCGCCAGTTCCATGTGGCCGAGGCGGGCCGGCGATGTCATAAGGGCGTCGTCCTTGTCTTCTCGTGCGTCGCGAGCCAGAACCCCATGCGCAAGTCATCCTTCCGACATCGCCCGCCGCGGGGCAAGCCGCAAGCGCATCGGCGCGGCGATCGGCCGGGCGGCGGCCGGTCGCAGAGCACGGGCGACGCGCGCGAGCATCAATCTCCCTCGCGCACGCGCTACCTGCTGCGCAAGGCGCGTGTGGAGGGGGCGGATGCGACGCGGGGCGACGAGCCTTCGCCCCGGGCCGGCCGGCTTCGCCGGCGACCCGGTGGGGGCGAGCGGCTGCTTTCCCATGCCGACAAGCCCGGCCGCGACGGCGGAGACGGCCGGCGGCGTGATGGCAGCAAAAAAGAGGGCATGCGTGTCCGGCCCTGGTCCGCTGGGGTCAAACGGACCGGTGCAGCAAAACGGGGCGGTGCGGCCAAACACGGGTCAGGGCACGCGCCTTCCGTCGCCGAGCCGATGCGGATTGCCAGGGCCATGGCGCGCGCCGGTCTCTGCTCGCGGCGCGACGCCGAGCGGTGGATCGCGGACGGGCGCGTCAGTGTCAACGGAAAGGTTCTGACAACGCCGGGTGTCGAGATCGGGCCGGGTGCGCGCGTGCTCGTCGACGGGCAGCCGCTGCCGGTCGTGGAGCCGTCGCAGCTCTGGCGCTACAACAAGCCGAAAGGGCTTGTCACGACGCACAACGATCCCCAGGGGCGGCCGACCGTGTTCGACAGCCTGCCGCCGGGACTGCCGCGCGTGATCTCCGTCGGGCGCCTCGACGTCAACACCGAGGGCCTCATCCTGCTCACCAACGACGGCGCGCTGGCACGGCATCTCGAGCTGCCGGCGACGGGCTGGCTCAGGCGCTATCGCGTGCGCGCCAAGGGGCGCGTGAGTGAGAGCGATCTCGACACGCTCAAGGCGGGCGTCGAGATCGACGGCGTGCGGTACGGGCCGGTGGAGGCCGCGATCGATACGGTGCAGGGCGCGAACATGTGGCTCACGGTCGGCATCCGCGAGGGCAAGAACCGCGAGGTGCGCAAGGTGCTGTCGCACCTCGGCCTCGACGTGAACCGGCTGATCCGCATTTCGTTCGGCCCGTTCCAGCTCCTCGACCTCAAGCCGGGCGAGGCGGAGGTGGTCCGGCGGCGCGTGCTCGCCGATCAGCTTGGGCCCGAGCTTGCCGCCCGGTTCGGGCTTGTCGATACGGGCGACCCTGCGTCCGGCCGGAGAAAGCCCGCCCGTCCGGCGAAAAACAAAGCCCGCACCCGCGAGGGCGGTTGATGCGCATCGTCGGGGGACGGTTCCGCGGGCGCGCCCTGGCCGCGCCCCAGCATGACGGTGTGCGGCCGACGTCGGATCGGGTACGGGAAGCGATGTTCAACATCCTGCTGCACGGGGTTGACGGTTTCTCGCTCGAAGGCGCGCGGGCGATCGATCTCTTCGCGGGGACGGGAGCGCTCGGCCTCGAGGCGCTGTCGCGCGGCGCGGGCTACTGCCTGTTCGTCGAGGAGGCGCCGGAGGCGCGTGCGCTGATCCGCACCAACATCGAGGCGATGGGGCTCACGGGCATCACGCGCATCTTTCGCCGCGATGCCGCCGATCTCGGTCCGGCCGGCAACATGAGGCCGTACGACCTCGCCTTCCTCGATCCGCCCTACGGACGGGCGCTCGGCGAAAAGGCGCTCATTGAGCTCCGTGACGGCGCGTGGCTCGCGCCGGGTGCGGTGATCGTGCTCGAGGAGCGCGCGAGCGCGGAGGTGGCGCTGCCGGACGGCTTCGAGGAGATCGACCGGCGGAGCTGGGGCGATACGCAGGCGGTGTTCGGGCGGCTCAGATAGGCGCGGCGTGCGCGTTTTGCTGAAACGTGTCTGGACACCGGCCTCAGCCGGTGTGACGGAGAGTTGGGGCGAGCGGTTTCCACATATACAAACCTCATCCCGGCATCATGGCGAAGCCATGCTTCGCATGGACGGGCGAAGCCATGTTCCGCATGGCGGCCGGGATCCAGACACGTCTGTTGGAGCGCGCCTACTTGCGGCCGAAGAGGCGCTCGATGTCGGAAAGCTTGAGCTCCACATAAGTCGGGCGGCCGTGGTTGCACTGGCCGGAGAAGGGTGTCGCCTCCATCTCGCGTAGCAGCGCGTTCATCTCGGGCGCGGTCAGGCGGCGTCCGGCGCGGACGCTGCCGTGGCAGGCCATGCGCGAAGCCACCGCTTCGAGACGGTCGCGTAGCAGCGCCGCGGTCCCCTCTGCCAGCAACCCGGCAGCGAGATCGCGGACGAGGCCGTCGACATCGGCGTGGCCGAGCAGCGCCGGCGTCTCGCGCACGGCCACCGCGGCCGGGCCGAAGCGCTCGAGCACGAGGCCGAGCTCGGCGAGCTCTGCCTTCTTCTCGTCGAGCACGAGCGCCTCTTCGTCGCCGACCTCGACGATGGCCGGGATGAGGAGCGCCTGGCGGGCGACGCCGCCACTGGCGAGGGCCTTCTTCAAGCGCTCGTAGACGAGGCGCTCGTGGGCGGCGTGCTGATCGACGATGACGACGGAGGTGTCCGTCTGCGCGACGATGTAGGTCTCATGCAGCTGGGCGCGGGCGGCGCCGAGCGGGCGTTTTTCGTTCTCCCCGGCGAGAGGCTCCTCGTGCGCCGTTGCGTCAGCGGCCGGGAGATCGAGCGCTGCGAACGGCGCCTGGCATTCTTCCGCAAAGCCGCCCGCGGACGCGTATCCGCCGTTCCCGAATGCGGGACGCTGGGCGCCCGGATCGGACGAGGCGGTGCGCGCCAGCATTTCGAGCGTGCGGGTGGCGCCTTCGGCGGTGGCGCGGAAGCCCGCGCTCTCGAGCGCGTGGCGTAGCGCGCCGATCAAGAGGCCGCGCACGGCGCCGGTGTCGCGGAAGCGGACCTCGACCTTGGCCGGATGCACGTTGACGTCGACCTCGGCCGGCGGCAGCTCGACGAACAGGGCGAGGAGCGGATGACGGCCCTTCGGCACGGTGTCGCCGTAGGCCGCGCGCACGGCGCCGACGACGAGCTTGTCGCGCACCGGGCGGCCGTTGACGAACAGGAACTGATAGGCCGCGTCGGGGCGGTGAAGGGTCGGTAGGCCCGCAAAACCCCTGACGGCGATGCCGTCGCGCTCGCCTCTGACGGGCACGGCATCGACCATGAACTCACGGCCCATGATGCGGCCGAGCCGTTCGAGCATGCCGTCCGCGTCCGGCGCGCAGCGCGGCAGGCGCAGACCCGTGCGCTCGCCCATGGTGAGCGAGAAGCCGACGTCAGGGTGCGCCATGGCCAGGCGCTTCACCGCTTCCGATACGGCGAGGTTCTCCGCGCGCTCGGACTTGAGGAACTTGAGGCGCGCCGGCGTCGCCGAGAAGAGATCGCGCACCTCGACGCGCGTGCCGGGGTTCAGAGCGGCGGGCTTCGCGGGCTCTCTCGTGCCGCGGTCGACGGTGATCTCGAGGGTGTCGTGCGCGCCCTGCGGACGCGAGGCGATGGCGAGATGGGCGATGGCGCCGATGGAGGGCAGCGCCTCGCCGCGAAAGCCCAGCGTATGGATGGCGAGCAGGTCGTCGCCGTCGAGCTTCGAGGTGGCGTGACGCTCGACGGAGAGCGCGAGATCGGTGGCGTCCATGCCGCAGCCGTTATCGGTGACGCGGATCAGCGACAGACCGCCGGCCACGGTGACGACCTCGATCTCGGTCGCGCCCGCGTCGAGCGCATTCTCGACCAGCTCCTTGACGACGCTCGCGGGACGCTCGACCACCTCGCCGGCAGCGATGCGGTTGACGGTTTCCGGGCTGAGCTGGCGGATAGGCATGGGTGCGCGCGGGGGTCCGAATCTCTTTGGCGGAGGGTACCCCGTCGCGGCGGAGGTCGGGAAGGGCAGCCGTCTGTGCCCCTTGTTTTCCGGGGGTTTGCCTTTCCGACCTAGATCGAAACAGTGCAGTGCCCCTCACCCGCGCAGCGTCATGGCGAAGCCATGCTTCGCCTGGACGATCGCTTCCGGGTGAGGGGGAGAGACGATCCATCTGAAACGGAAAAACCTAGCGCTTCACTTTGCCGATGAGTTGGATGGCGGTTTCGCCGGCTTGCAGGCCTGGGCGTTTGGTGACGAACACTTTGCTGACCGGGCGGCGGGAATCGACCGGGATCGGCTGGCTTTGGTGCCCCGGCGGCAAAGTCTCCTGCAGAAGAGCGCGATGCTGCGTGCCGTCCGCGAATTCGATCTCGATGCCGGCGAGTGTCACGGCAAGGCTGCCGGAGCGGATGCGCAGCTCGGACACGCGCGCCTGGTGCGTGGGGATGCGGAAGGTCAGGCTCTCGGTGCGATTGTTGGTTCGAGCCGTCGCGAGCACTTCCAAGGATTGCGCGCCGGCGTGGGCGAGGGGTGCGAGTGCGGCGAGGACGAGCGCGAGCAGGAGTGGAAATTTCGCTGCCATTGCGTTGGGAGTCCCTCCACCCCTGGCCCCTTCCCACGTCGTGGCGGAGCCGCGCCTTCGGCGCGAGGGGGAGGGGAAATTCAATGCTGACCCCAGATCTGGACAACGGCGGGGCGGCCGTTCAAGGCGCTTTTCAGGCCCTTGCGGAGATCGAACCGTGACCGGTAGGTGGCCACGATCGACGTGATCGGCGCCTTGCCACCCTTGAACTCCAGGGGGCCATAGGGCTTGCCGGGATCGACGCGTGCGCGCATGGCGAAAACCTCGTCGGGGCCGCTCGCGAACTTGACGCGGATCTCCTTCAGCGTGATGGCGCGGTCCACGGCCTCGATGCGCAGGCGCGAGAAACCGCCTTCGTTCGCGCCCACGCGGATGATGTCGCGGTCGAAGCCCGTGAAGCCTGCCGTCTGGGCGCCGAGAAGCATCCAGCCCTGGTGATAGGTGCGCCCTTCTCCGGCCGCCGCGAGCCAGCCTTTGGCGTACTCCCCGGTCACCTCGACGCGCGTGCCGCCCCGGGCACCGGGCTCGGGGCGATAAGCGAGCTCTATGGCGCGGATGAACCGCCCCTCGTCGATGTCGAACCAGTCCGAGTGCGCGTTGGCCTCGATGTCGGCTGCGACGGGAATGTGGCGCTGTGTGCCGTCATCGAATTGGATGCGCAGCGCGTGGACGTGGATGGCGTTGCCGATCGCCCTGAGGCGGATGCGGTCGAACTTGCCGATGTCGCGGCCGACCTCGATCACAGCGTGGTCGAGCCCCGTGCCGATGTCCTGGTGGCCGAACATCACGTCGCGGTCGCCGGCAGCCTCGGTGGCGGTGTCGGGTTCCGCGGCCGCGCCGGCGCGGACCTCGCCCATGCCGGCCTGCCATGCCCAGGCGGCGATCAGGGCACAGAGCGCCAATCGCGCGGTGCGAAGCATGATTTACTCCCGTGAGCGGATGTGCGAAGCCGGCAGGTGCGCCAGTCTTACGTCAACTCATGCTCAAAAAGAAGCCGCCGGCCGCGGGAGGTTCTGAGGGATGCGCGAGGCGCCGGGCGTTTCGCAGGCGATTGCCGAGCTCAAGGCGTTGCTCGGGTCTCGGGTCGAGACCGGGGAAGCGGTGCGCGCCGCGCATGCCAATACACTCACCTGGATCGAGGCCGCGCCGCCGGATGCGGTGGTGTGGCCGTTGGCGACGGACGAGGTGGCAGCGATCGTCGAAATTGCGGGCCGCCATCGCGTGCCGCTGATCGCCTTCGGCGCGGGCACGTCGCTCGAGGGGCAGGTGAATGCGCCGCTCGGCGGGATCTCGGTCGATCTCAGCCGCATGACGCGCATTCTCGCCGTGTCGGCGCGCGATCTCGATTGCACGGTCGAAGCTGGCGTCACGCGGCCGGCCCTCAATGCGCACGTGCGCGACCTCGGGCTTTTCTTCGCTGTCGATCCCGGCGCCGACGGCGCCACGCTCGGAGGCATGGCGGCGACGCGCGCGTCCGGGACGAATGCGATGCGCTACGGGACGATGCGCGATACCGTGCTCTCGCTCAAGGCGGTGATGGCGAACGGCGCCGTGATGACGACCGGCGGGCGGGCCCGCAAATCTGCCGCGGGACTCGATCTGACGCGGTTGCTCGTCGGCTCGGAGGGCACGCTCGGCATCATCACGGAGCTGACGCTCAAGCTCCATCCCGTTCCGGAACGCATCGTCGCGGCGGCCTGTCCGTTCGAGACCGTTGCTGCCGCCTGCGAGGCGACCATGGACGCCACGGCATCGGGGCTTCAGCTGGCGCGCGTCGAGCTGCTCGATGCGCTGCAGGTCTCAGCCGTCAATGCGCATTCGAAGCTGGCGTTGCCCGAGCGGCCGCATCTCTTCGTCGAGATCGCGGGCGGGGCGGCCGCGACCGAGGAAGAGCTCACCCAATTCCGCGAGATCGCGCTTGCCAACGGTGCGCTCGCGTTCGCGTGGGCGGCGGATGAAACCGAGCGGCGCCGGCTCTGGCGGGCGCGGCACGACGCATTCTGGTCGGTCAGGACGACATGGCCCGGCCGGTCCCTCGTGGTCAGCGATGTCGCGGTGCCGATCTCGGCCCTCGCCACGTGCGTCGCGGAGACGGAGGCCGACATCGCGGCCAGCGGTCTCGTCGCGCCCATTGTCGGACACGTCGGCGACGGCAATTTCCACGTGATCGTAGTCTTCGATGCCGGCGGGCGGGACGAGGGCGGGCGCGTGCGGGCCTTCCTGGACCGGCTCGTGGCGCGCGCGCTGGCAATGGGGGGGACGTCTACCGGCGAGCATGGGGTCGGCCAGGGCAAGGCGGGCCATATGGCACGGGAGTTCGGAGGCCCCGCGCTCGAGGCCATGCGGGCCATCAAGGGAGCGCTCGATCCGCTCGGGATCCTCAATCCGGGAAAGATGCTGCCCTAATATCGAAAAGTATCTGTCATATTGTATCTCTTAAGGGATTCTTTCGAAGCCTCTCGCGTACCGTTTTTCTTGATTGCGAGCCTAAATCTTAAGCAACTTCGACAATTCGCCTCTCGAAACTCTTGCAATGGCGGGTCGTTTGGGGTTCTATGGGTTGCGAACGTGGCGCCGTCCCACCTATCCCCCCTAGGGGCGTCACAGTTCTTCAGCCCGCGACCTGCCCCCCCGGTCGCGGGCTTTCCATTTTCAGGCGGCAAATCCGACTTCGGACGGCGATCCGAATGTCAGGAGCGTGCGGCACGGGTCCAACCGGCCTCCTCGGCTTCGCGCTCGCTGCAGAACCAGCGCTCGCCGCGCGATGCTCTGACGCGGATGCTGTTGTAGCTCGGGGCCCACGGCAGCACATAGACGCGGGCCCCCGAGCGGACCGGTCCCTTGATCGGACATCCTTCGGGGGCCGACTTCTTGGCTTCCTCCCACCGCTTGTCGCGGAAGTCCTGCGGGCGGTCCGCCTCGCCCGCCCAGAGCCCGACCCGCTCGGTCTCGGCCTCGTCTTCGACCCCTGCGTAGCTGCCCCAGAAGCCGCCCGCGGCAAAGACGTGGCCCTTGCGCACGAGCCTTTCGGCGATGTCGTCTCCGGCGGTGTCACAGCGGGCGCGCATCGCGTCAGTGTCCGCGTCCTCGCCGAGGATCTCGCACGTGATGCGCCGGCCGCGCAGGAGCGCCGCAAGGGCCTCCTTGGCGGCCGTGCCGCACGGCCATGAGCGGGTTCCGCGCCGGCATGATTGCGTCGTCTCCGGTGCTTCGATGCCGTCGAGCCGGACGGTCTTTCCGGCGATGCGCAGCGTGTCGCCGGTGACGGCTGCGGCGCGCCCTTCGAGCTTCCACGGATCGGTGGATTGGGGCAGCGCGCCGGTGGTGACCGGCGTAGAGGCGAGGGAGGCCACGGAGGCCGGCGGTCCGTGGCGGACGAGGACGACCGCCGACGTTCCGGCCGCAACGACCGCGATCAGGGCCAGAGCGGCCCCGGCGGAGAGGCGCCTTCCGCCGGGAAGGACGAACGCGTGGCTGCGAAGGCGGACCAACAGGCCGTCCCGCGCGCCCAGCCGGCGCGTCCGGTCGGGATCGGGAGCAGCGGTGAGAGCGGCGAGGACGATCAGGCCGCCCGAGAGCGCGAAGATCGCCGTCGCGATGGCGGAATCGGCGTCGAAGCCAAATGCCCACGTGCGGTAGGCCGCGCCGAGGCCCGCGAGCGCCGCGATGACCTTGAGGGCGATGCTCGCTCTCGGCCTGCGGGCCCAATCAAGGATGGGGTCGAGAACGGGGCCGAGCGGAGCGCCGATGCGGCGGGCGAGCGCGGATGCGCCAAGCCAGAGGCCGCCTGCGGCGATGGCCCCTCCGATGCCAAGGGCGCGCCCGGCCTTCCTGCCCCACAGGCCGAGGAGGGCCGCGCCGCTCCAGGCTGCGCTTCCGAGCCGTCGGAAGCCGGAGACGGTGCCGGCGCCCGCGCTACGGGCCCCGGCGAGACCCGCATCGAGGCCGCGCCGGCCGGCGTCCTTGACCTGGTGAGCGGCGGCCTCCTTCACGTCCTTCAGGCGCTGGCGGCGCTGCTCGCGACGCACGAGGATCGTCGTGCGCACGTAGTCCCGCCACTCGAAGCCTTCATTGCGTTTGCGCCACCAGAGCACGTGTCCTCCGTCGCATGTCCCCGCGATGTCGCGGCCGTGCGCCGCGCCGCCCGGAAGCCCATTGCCGAGCGTTGTGCTCGAAAGATGGCATGGCTTTGGCCGAGCGGGATAAAAGCCGGGAAATCCCCAGCCCCGGCCGCATGGACATCGCAGCCGTCGGGGCGTAGATTTGCCCCCTCATGTGGCGCTGGGCGCACCTCAAGGAGGGTTTCATGGCACAGATCGGTTCACGGCTTGCGAGACCTCTCGTTTCCGCTTTCGCCGCGGCGGCCCTGCTCGCGGGGGCCGCGCCCGCGCTCGCCGACGATGACGGTCCGGCCAAGCCCCGCATCGATTGCACCAAGGCCAAGAACAAGAACAAGCCGGCCTGCAAGCCGCATCACGGCGTTTCCGACGACGAGATCGTCAACGGCGCCTACTGGCTTGCTCATGCCGGCAAGCATAGCGATGCGCTGGCCCTGCTCGCGACCGTCAAGGACAAGGACAATCCGCGCGCCCTCAACGCGATGGGCTATGCGACGCGCAAGCTCGGCGACGTAGACGGCGCGCTTCCCTATTACGCGCGTGCGCTCGCCATCAAACCCGATTATGTTCAGGCCCGCGAATACCTGGGTGAGGCCTTCCTGGCCAAGGGCGATGTCGTCCGTGCGCGCGCCGAGCTCGACGAGATCGAGCGGCGGGCGGGGGCGGGCTCGGTCTCGTTCGCGAACCTCAAGCGCGAGATCGTCGCGTTCGAGGCGCGAAGCTGAGGACGGCTCATCCATGGGTGCGATCGCATCCAATTCCGGCGGCATCGCGCCGCCCCAAAGGGGATCACTGATGACGACCTTCGTATCCAGGACGGCAGGACTTCTCGTTGCTTCGGGACTGGCGGCGGCCCTTGCGAGCGCGCCTTCGATGGCCGAGGCGCTGATCGCCAAGGATACGGGCCCGGCGAGCACAGTCTGCGACGCGCATGACAAGGCGTCCGCGGCCTGGACGGCCTGTGTCGGGGCGGCGAGCGCCAGGATGGCGGACGAGGAGCTCTTCTATGCCGGCTACTGGCTGGCGAAGAACGGCCAGTACGAGACGGCGCTCGGCTATCTGATGCTCGCGCAGAAGAAGGACGAGCGCGTGCTCACCTACATCGGCTATGCGACGCGCAAGCTCGGGCACGTCGAGGAGGCGCTGCCGCTCTACCGGCAGGCGCTCGCGGTGAACCCCAACTACGTCGTGGCGCGGGCGTACATGGGCGAAGCGTTTCTCACCAAGGGTGAGCCCGACAAGGCGCATGCAGAGCTCGACGAGATCGCGCAGCGGTGCGGCACCGGGTGCCCCGCCTACGTGGATCTCAAGGGCCACATCGGCGACTATGAGGCCGCGCGCGCGAAGGGCTGAGGGCGGTTGCGAAAACGATCTGTCTCGTCGTGGCCGGGCTTCGACCCGGCCATTTTCTTTTTCGCGGTCAGTTGGTAGCCGCGTGCGCTCAGTTCAGGGTCGCGTGCGCGGCGGGGTTGGCCCAGATACGCACGATGCCGTCATCGCCCGCGGAGGCGAGGCGCTCGCCGTCGGGCGCGAAGCTCACCGCGTTCACGGGGCCGCCGTGGCCGGTCATGGTGCGTAGCGTCCGGCCGCGCGCGACATCCCAGATGCGGAGCTGTCCGTCGGCACCGCTCGAAGCCAGCGTCTTGCCGTCGGGTGAGAACGAGAGGCCGCCGACGCGTCCGCGATGGCCGTAGAGGCGGCGCAGGGTGCGGCCCGAGCCCGTCGACCAGATGCGAATGTTGCCGTCGCGGCTCGCGGAGGCGAGGAGTGCTCCGTCGGGCGAGAACGCCAGCGCGGAGACGGCGTCCCGATGTCCGCGATAGGTGCGGATGCGGTCGAGCGTATCGAGATTCCAGAGCTTCACGATCTTGTCGGCCCCGCCGGACGCCAGGCGCGGGCCTTTCGCCGTGGTGACGTAGGCGAGGGCTTCAGCGGCGTTCTCGTGCGCGTCGATGACCTGCAGCGGGGCGGAGGGGGCCGTGCTGTCCCACAACGTGACCTTCCAGTCGTCGCTCGCGGCAGCGATCCGGTCGGAGCGCCCGGCGAAGGCCAGCGACGCGATCCCGGCATCATTGCGCCGGAAGGCGGCGATCTTCTCGGCGCGCTGCCAATCCCACAGCACGATGTCGCCCGACGCGTGGCCGGTGAGCGCGTTGGCGCCGAAGACGGCGAGCGCCGTCGCGGGGCCGTTGTCGAGCTCGATGGTGCGCACGAGCGCGCCCGAGCTCGCGCTCCAGATCTTGAGGCGGGCATCGGCGCCGACGGTGGCGATCGACGCGCCGTCGATCGTAAAGGCTGCGGCCGTGACCGGGCCGACGTGGCCCGAGAGCTCGGCCATTGGGCGGATGACCGGCACCTCCTGGAGAGAGGCGGTGCGGATCGCGGAGGCGGTCCCGGCCGAGGTTTCGCTGCTGCCGTGGCTCTGGATTCGCGGAAAGCGCTCCTGGATGGAGACGGCCGCACTGGCGACGCCGACGCCGACCAGAAGCTTGAAGAGGATCGGACGCCAGCCGATAGCCCGCTTGGGGCGGATCGGGCGCGGCCGTGCCGCCGGCGTGGGCTTCCCCTTGCCTTTCGCTTCGGCCTTCGCGGGAACCACGATCAGCTCCTTGCCGGGCTCCTTCTTGCGAAGGGCGCGCGGCAGCTTGATCGGCGCCGGAGGCTTGCTGACCTTCTCCGTTCCGGCAGGCCGGCGCGCGGGAGCGGCCGGCGCTTTTGCGGCCTCGCCGGGTGCGGGGTTGGCCGCTTCGCTCGGCGCGGCGGGCGCGGCGGCGGGCTTCTTCTTCAGCCCGTCGAGGAAGTCGAGCATGCCGCCCTTGGGGCCTGGGGCGTCGGGCGGCGGCGGGCTCGCCTCTTGAGCAGCGCGCTTTCCGGCGGCCTTCGCCTGGGGCGGGTCCGCTTCGGCCGGAGCGTCGGTGGGCTTCTGGGGCGGCGATTTCGCGAACCAGCCGGGCTTGGCGGGATCGGGGGCGAGCAGCGCGCCGCGCCAGGCGGCGATGGACTGGGGGCGCGCCTCGACCTGAAGGGTGAGCGCATGGTCGATGGCCTTGAGGAAGCCTGTGCGATACGCGGAGAGCGCCGCATCGCGGGCCGGCACCAGCTCGTCCTTGACCATGCGCGACGGGCTGTCGGCCGGGCGCTTTCCGGTGACGGCA
>NZ_DAITQL010000012.1:50600-73639 GCF_036833075.1 Hyphomicrobium sp. | reverse complement strand
CTCTAGGGGCCGGATTCTAGCGCCGTCTGGACTAAATTGCGGGGGTCACATCACCGATCGTCCCAGATCAGTAGCGCCCCCAATAGGCTGTCGAACTCTGATCGTGCAATGGCCTCCAGCTCGCGAGGTCGTCCTCGTAGAATGTCATGCGCTGTGTTGAGCACCCCATCGCCTTCTTCCGAAGTGGCAGCCCAAAGAATCCGCTGAAACGCAAGCCGATGGCTCTCCGAATCTGCGGGAACTGTTTCCCTTTCACGATCCGGCCCATTCAGGGCCAATCGATAGATTTCATAGCATCGCTCCCGCGATTGCCTATCGGAGCCCTGGATCATGTCTTGAAGGACTGCATCGACATCCCGAGGGGAAGCGTTGAACGCAGCAGAACATGCTTTCAGTAGGCTATGGAGAGTGCGCGATCCATACAGGTCATCATCGTCAAAGTCGTCTAATAGGAAGCGCGCACGAGAGAACTTCGCGACCATAGAGCGAACGAAGGGTTTGAAGACATCGCCGTGCTTCTCTGAGATCGCGAGAACACCACGAGCCGCTGAATCAACATGATAGATGTTCCGCGATGTGAACAGATCATGCAGGCCTTCCTCCACCTGCTTGCGGTAATGCTGCCAGAGAGCTTGCAAAAGCGCAGGCTCTTCTGCTGCGCGAGCGGAAAACCGCAGGACGTCCTCGTGGGGACGTGCCAATTCTATGATTGACGGCAGCGCGCGCACAATGCCGCTCGCGTCGATGTCGACCAAATTATCGAGTAGCGCCTGCGATGCACTCTGAATCGCAGAGGAATTCGCTATTGAGACCAGCGCAAGTCGTGCAACACGTTTCCGGTCCGCGAGCGTGTTCTTGAGAACGGTCAATGCGATGTCCGCAAACCAATCCTCTCTCTCAGCCAGCTCAAGGACGTATTCGGTGAGCTGCGGCTCGAAGTGTTCCGGTGCGAGACGGGCACTTTCACGAATGCGCTCAGAATGCTCACGTGTCCGATGCTCGTCAAACTCGTCGATATGATCAAGGATCGCACCTGCGACGGGTCCGAGCGAGTCACGCAGATTGGATCGTTGTGCCTTACGCGATTTCAGCGCGTCAGCCTGCTTGGCTTGTTCAAGTGCCTGCATCTTGATTTGCACGGCACGCTTGTCATCTCGCTCCCTAACGAGCGTCGACAGGTTCGGGAACCCCTGCGGCTTACGCAGTTTGCAATCAACGCAATTGCGATCATGGAAGTCTAGAGCCGCGTCTCTCAAGTCCCACGTGGCTACACCGGCTGCACCTGCGTGCTCACACTTGATGCTGTGATGCCCAATGGGCAGCCCTGTCTGTGCCTCGATGAAGCCTATGCCCCCAAACTTATCCAGACGGGCGTGGCTGCACCAGTTGCGAACAAGTTCCCATGTCGATAGGTTCAGTTCGCCCGTGCGGATGGTGCGCTGAAATTCATTCTTTGAAACCACGTCGCAAGCCCCGTCGAATTCCCATACCGGTTATCCCGTTCCACCCGAAGTCATCTGTCGGATGAATTCTTCAAGATCGCGCGCCTGAGCAACCCCCGAGCGAATTACGGTATCGAGCGATTTACTAAGCTCATGACGAATTTCCGCGTCTTGTAGACTAGAAGAATCCTTGGAAAGCGCTGATTTAAGCCAAGCGCAGATGCGACGACCCGCTTCATTTTCGGACCAGAAATTTGCGTCGATACCGTACGCATCCCGCCATGCTCCAAATGCAACCAGCACTGGGCGAATGAAGGTAGGATCAGGAAATCTCTGTATCAGGTTGAGGAACAATGTTGCGACGTATCCCGACGCCGGAGCAGCCGCGACCAGATCGGCAAGTGCCGGCAATGTGTCGGCAAGTCCGGTCCAATCGTCGGGAACATGGGGTCTACCGAAGTTGGCAAAACGAGATGGCTGGTAAAAGAGCGCATTCAGAGTGTCGCCAATGTGGGTCTCCGCCGAGTTAGATTTTTCTTCCGATAACCTGCGGAAGGCTCGGCTTCGGCGAACTCGCTCTATAAGAGGAGCCCTAATAGCACGCGGGTTGTCCGACTTGAGAGTGTTCGTCGCGACCGTCGCTCGATCAAAGCCCCGGAGAAAGGGTCCAGCTAAATCGCAGAATGAATTGTCTGGCAATCCAAGCATCGGTGTCAGGAAGGACTGCGCAACCTGATCATGTGGAAGCGCGACACTGAGAATGCCAACAAAGTCCATGAAGTGCGGATTCCAGGTATCCGGCCTTCCATCGCGATCGCCTGTGTCTCGACCTTGCGGTCCGTTCGCAGCAGCGGTCCACTTCATGAGCTGCCTTGCAAGATTCCCCAGCCATTCCGGCGCGCCATTGAAAGTCAGCGGAATGAGATGGCTAAACCATGCGCCCAGGGTGTGCTCGTCGACGTAGAATTCCGGCACGCCCACATCGTCATCATTCAGAGCATCCGATGTTCTGGCGGCGCCTATGCGTATCGACCGTCGTGGACGAGATAGCCAGTCGGGAAGGACCGGCCACTCTGGCTCATCGGCAGAGCTTCCAAGCCACGCGAGTTCGATAGCAATCCTGTTGGCTACCCGGACTTCGTAAGCCTTCTCCAGTTCCTCGGTTTCATCGTCTTCGTAGGCCCAGTGCGGCCGGATAACAGCTTCCATCACTATGCGAGTAAGAGACCGAGCGAGACGATCATTGATCCCTGAAAGCTTGGCTATCCCTTCGCCAATTGCATTCTGCACCGCAGGTGTACGAGCGGCAGCAAGCCGGAAAATGCGTTCAAGGTCAGCCCTGTCGCGCGTTCGCTGGTATAGGTCAATAAGGCCAACAGCGGCGATCGCCTGCTCGTCGAATTGTATCGATGGACCAGCGCGAAACCCATCTTTCGCCCTGGTCGCCGCCGCATACAAGACTGATGCCGCCCAATCTAAGACTTCTTTCTGATCTGCGCCCCGATAGTCTCGTGCTGCAATTGCCGCGGCCATAACGATAGAACGCTTGCGCCAGCCGCGTTCAAAGTCGCTCTCTTCATCGTCACTCTCTTCCGTAGGCTCTGCCGGCTGTTCTTTGGCCCATGCAATAGCCTGCGCGACAATATCCGCAGAAGACTTCGCGGGATCAGCGAACGCTAGCTGGATCGTCGCCTTAACGTTTGTGTCTTGAATCTCGGCGACGACCTCGGCATCTTTGGCGTTGCGTTCCCTAAGCTCGTCCGCATCGGGTTGATATTGGTACGCGTCTATCTCTCGCCCATTTTGGTCGACCACCTTCTTCTCGGCCCAATTCTCTCGCGCGCACATTCGCAGCGCACGTTTGCCTATCGCCTGGAGTCCATCGATTGGGTCGCCATCCGCGGGCAGCTTTGCGTTCTGTTCGACGGCTTCCTGAAGCACCGGCTTTAGTTGGGTCAGAATTCGGCCATCGGGTTCAAGAACGTACCTTATGAAACCCTCCATGAGCGCCAGACGCCTAGACACACGATGTTCCAGATCAGCTTTTTTCACGCGCCATGTTGACGCCTCTTGCTGAAACAGCAGGTCGTTATCCACGCCGCTAATATCGCGAATGTGTCTCACCCAGTCCTTCCTCAGAAGTTCTGGAGAAGCAAGGAACGGCCACACTGCATCTTTGGCGACATCCCAATGGGACAGGGCAAGATCGACCGCTACGGACAGAAGTGCAACGCTACCACCGTCTGGACCGAGTACGTCCCACAAGACATCTTCGAACGGCCGGCCACCTTCGATTTGTTTATGCCCCCAGGCTTCGAGAGCCATGAGCGCCGATGAGGTGATGGATGATGGTACCGAAATCCGCGGCCATGTGTAAACGGTCATGTCGCCGTGAAATGTCCAGGGCGTGCCGGCAAACGCTATAGTGAGCGATGGGAAGCTTGCTCTATCTTCCCTATAGAGTTCCCGTCGCCAAGCCGTCGCGTGTTCGACGACACCCCGAACAACACGGAGACCATCGGCGCTAGAATGGTCGAGCAGCTCGAAGAATGGTCCCTGCCCAGGCGAAGCTGGAGAAAACTGCACTTCAAGAGCGCCGAACGGACCAAACCGATCGCGACTGCTGCGATAGCTCCCGTACCTGTCCTCGGGGTCTTCTTCTTCGATGAGGCCCGCAAGGGTGAGATCAGCAAGCTCTCTGGGTGCGGACTTAGCTATTCCCTGGGCACAGATAATGTCATGAAGTCCGTGATGCCGAATATCATCCGCATCAAGCCCGGCTATATAACTTTGTGCTGCCGCCGGATTGAGGTGAGAGAACGCGAAGGCCGTCATGCGGATGTCGTCTCGCACCGCTCGCATGTGAGGAAAATGAAAGTCTGGATCTTCGAGCTCAGAAATGTGTCGCACCATGACCGGCCGAAGTGCCCGATCAGCGCGGTTCGTCCAGCCAAAAAGAATCTCGACGATCCTAGAATTGATGGGCAACAATTGAGTGCCGGTTCCGATCAGCCAGTTGCGGAACAAGGTCGCCATATCCGGGATCAGAGCGAACGGCATCTTGTCAAACCGTGCGATCAGATATAGGATCAGCCACAACCAACTCAGACCCTTGGGGACCGTGAAGTCTTCGAGACCCGATGGGATTGGGATACTCATCTGGCTGCGAGCAAGGAATTGGGTCAGCGCCTCTGAATCGACGGCGATTGTGAGCTTGATAATCTCTGCCAGCAACTGGCCGTCATTCTCAAGAAGCTTGGGTTCTAGCTTATCAAGCAAAACAAGAGACGCTTCTGCACGCGTTAGGGCCAGCAGTATCGGTCGTCGCCAGCTTCCGTGAGCGCCTTTGCGGCTAACGGCGGCCAACAACTCGATCCATTGATTGCCTGACGCATCCTGTTCGACCGCCAATCGAGCAGCCATTTCCAAGCCGCGCGCCAGGCTTGCTGGAATTTGAAGGTCTATCGGCAGCGCCGCGATAGAGCCTGGCTCCTCAAGAAACAGAAAGCCGATCGCCCAATCCCGCAAAACGTCGTGGCGAAAAGCGACTGTCGCCCCCGGTCTGTCCTCTCGCAAACTGTCCAATCGAAGGAGCTCTTCGATTGTTGAGGATTCGAATTCATCGGTCTTGAAAGTGAGGCGCGTTGGATCAGCGATTGTCTGCGAAGCTATCGCACGAAGCACCTTTAATCGCGTTAGCTTTCCAGCTTCAGTCCGGCCGCCTCCAAAACGCCACCAGTGGTGGGCCAGGTCCGTTTCGCTCGCTATCGGCTGCTGCGAGCTTTCTGTTCCCACGCCAATGTCGATCATGCGAGACAGGTAGAACAGGTTTCGCGCCACCTTCTTCGCCGGATGACCAGCGTCGAGAAGCAAGGAGAGCTGAGGATTGGCCCGTGATAACTCCGATGCCTCATTGTCGCTAAGCTCGCGAACCATCAGCTTTGCCAAGCTGGCCTGCCGAACCTCTGCCGGTAGCCGCTCGATCCACGAGGTGGAGTCGCTCGGTCCGGTAACGACCGCTCTCCAGCCTTTATTTCTCGCGACCCCGACCAACAGATCGGTGACCGTCGCCCATTGCTGCGGGTCTTCGATTTGGTCAATGTTGTCGATGAACAGAACTGCTCCGCCGCTGCGGCCTACTTCATTAAAGAAGTCTTCGCGCGAATTCTGACACCCCATCGTGTGGGCCATTTGAGGCCAACCACCGGGAACGATGCGTGCCGGGTCTACGACAAGTATCGAGCTTTCTGCCGCGATTTGACTCGCCAATTCCTTCAGGACGGCTGACTTGCCAACGCCAGGTGCGCCTTCAATTCGCAGAACTCGCGCTTCGTCCAGTGCCGAAAGTGCCTGCTCAAGAACATCGCTCCGTTGGAGCGTTGCCCCACCGATGCTGGTACGTATTCCGTCCAGAGTGTAGGACGCGGCAGATTTCAGCCACGACAACGCCTTGCGATAATCGGAAGCCGTCGCAAGTTTGATTCCATGTTTTTGGCTTAAGACTTTTGCGAGTCCAGGTCGGTCAAACGTACCCGCTGCTGTCGCCTTCGCCATTGCCTCGGCGCAAAGGACCGACCAGAGATGACTGGCAGACGCCGGCTCCTCGACGGGCAGCAGTAAACGACACCCTTCCCGCGCTCGATGCAGATAGTCCGAACCAATACTCTCGAAGTCGAATACCAGAACCTGGAAGCGGCGAAGCAGTCGCCAAACCGTCTCGTCATCGCTCGCCGCTCCGACCTGTTGGAGCTTTACGAGAAAGGCGGCAACAAAGTCACGCTTACCCCGTGAGGAAAAGCCCTCCCGCTCAATATTCGCGATGAACGTCTGAGCGTCAGGCAGTTGCCGCGCCCAATGAAGGACTTCCTGATACTCGCGCTCTATCCTGGTGGAAGTGCGCGCAATCGCAACCGCGAGCTCATACCTGGTGGTCTGGAATTCCGACTTCTGCGATGCGGCCCACAGGCGATGCACCACATCACCATACTCGGTGTCCGATGCCGTGAAATCTAACGATCGCTTTGCCTGTAGTTCGAGCGTTGCTGGTGTGCCGTCAAAGTTGATCGCGTCGATAACGAGATCGTCCAATGGATGGTCAGCGACGGCTTGCTGAAACCTGACGGCCTTGCAAACCGCGCCCGGCAATCCTCTAGGTTCGCCGCCTGAGAGAAGAGACACCAGGTAAAACGCGCCTACGCTCCCTTCAAAAACGCCACCAGCATTGCCGGTTGCGGAAGGAGGCGCAACAGATGGAAGATCTGAATCAGCTGCGGACACGCTCTATTCTGTTCTGCCTATGTTCATGGAGCAACCCCTAACACGACCTTGTGCACAACCTCGCCGGATAGAGGGCTAGCTTGACTTGGTTCTCTGAAGTCGCAGGGCTGATCTCGGCGTTCGAAGTCCGCATTACCGGCGTTCATGTGCGTCCGAGCCTGCTCTTGGAGGGACATGAGAACTGGATTGACCCCACCAAGTTGCAGCCGCTTATCATGAACTTCCAGAAGCCGCATGCCCGATGTCGACCGCGCTCGTGATGCGCCGCTCGAAAATGCCAGCTGGTAGTCACCGCAGATCCGGCGGACCAGGCTCTCGACGGCCGCTTTCGGCTGATTTCCGGTCAGGCGTATTACGTGCGCTAAAGGGGCCGAGGGTAAACTCTGCGAGATCCGCTTT
This sequence comes from Hyphomicrobium sp., assembly GCF_036833075.1. Classification (GTDB taxonomy): domain Bacteria; phylum Pseudomonadota; class Alphaproteobacteria; order Rhizobiales; family Hyphomicrobiaceae; genus Hyphomicrobium_C. Next base: position 66,521 of record NZ_DAITQL010000012.1, on the reverse strand, counting down.
CTCGGCATTGCGACGGCATCAACACCGCCGCAGCGTCCCAGAAGCAGAAGTCGGCCATCTGTGTCGGCGCCCTCGTTGATATCCGCCAACTAGGGCCGGTTTTGGATGTGAAGCAGTCCTAGATTTCGATCTCCTTTGCCTAGGTAAGTCACACGCATTCGATCTTTGAATGTGCAAGTAGCAGCTGAACACCGCGCTGACTGCCAATTCAGAGGTCTCAGCGTGATCCTCTTTCGGCTCGGAATAGAACCCTCTCGTCTTTCGATTTGAAGGCAACAAACGGAGTGTCCAAGCTCCGAACATCTCCTAGCGTCGGGTTCTATTCCACCAATGAAGGAGATGAATATGACTAAGGAATCCGAGAACAAGGCCATCGTTGAGGAGTGGTTCAAGAAATTCTGGGGCAACCCGGTCGATCTCAGCGCCGTTGACAAGCTTGCCGCGCCCAACGTGCTCGTGCACTACCCGATGCACGGACCGATCCGGGGCCGCGACGCCGTGAAGAAGATGATGGCAGAGTTCCGCGAGGCTTTCCCAGATCTCAACTTCTGGGGCGTTGGCGGCCTCATTGCCGAGGGCGATTACGTCGTCGGCCGTTGGGATGGCGGCGGAACACACACGGGACCCGCCTTCAAGGATCTTCCGATTGGTGCCTTGCCGGCCAAGTCGGGCCGCAAAATGAAGTTTACCGGCACGACGGTGTTCAAGATTGTCGATGGCAAGATTGTCGAGGAGATCGGCGAGGAAGGCGCTCTTACGGCACTTCAGCAGCTCGGCCTTGTTCAAGACGGCAACTGGCCGACGCGCAGCGCGGCCTAACGCAAGCGACCGACAAACGACGACGGCCCCAGGAGCATTCCGGGGCCGTTGTTGTGATCAATCGTAGAGTTGGTCCAATTGCTCAAATGCCGGACTTCTCGCGTGACAGCGCGGTTCTCACGCCCTCATCGTCACGCAGGCGGCGATAATAGGAAGCGATCGCATCGTAACTGCTGAGATCGACCTTGACCGCATGTGCCCACCTCAGCACGACGAACAGATATGGATCGGCAATTGAGAGATTGGGACCCGCGATCCAGGTATTTGCTTTGAGTTGATGATTCAGGATGCCGAAGTGCGTTCGCAATGTCGCGCGAGCCTGCGCCAAGATCGCGTCCTTCGACGCCTCGTCACCAATGATCCGCTCGGGATGCAATAGGGGTGAGAACGCCTTGTGGACGTCGGCGGCAATGTAGGCGAGCCAACGATTGACGATGGCACGGCCTTTGGCGGAACCGTCGCCGTCGAGATGCGCATCCGGATGACTCTGAGCTAGAAAATTGAGGATGGCGACGTTCTGGCTCAAGACCCAACCGTCGTCGGTTACGAGGACGGGTACAGTGCGCGATGGATTGAGTTTTGCGTAGGCCTCGGAATTGCGCAGCTCCTCGCTGACCTTGATCAGCGTATAGGAAAGGCCTAGCCACTCGAGCGCGATCTGGTCGGCGAGTGTGCAAGTATCCGGGCCAATAATACAGCTTGAACACCTTACCACTCCATAGACAGAGAGGGCGGATGCGATCATCGCATCCGCCCTCAAATATTACTTGCAGTTTGCTTGTTGGGCAGCCACGGCCTTGATGTTGGCGAGACCGTTTTCGAGAAGGCCGTCGATGGCCTGCGTGACTTCCTTTGTCTTCGCCTCGTCGCCGTTCACGCCGAACGAGACTTCCCAACGAAGTAGACTCTCGCCATCTTTTGCGCCTTTCTCGACCCAAATTTTTCCGGTGTGGTCTTTGAGAGGAAGCGGCGCCTCGGTGATCGAATACGTGTAGCTGAGGTCGTCAACGCCGGTGAGCTTCTCGTGCACCTTGCCGCCGCCCTCCTTGAGGGTCAGGACGCGCCACACGACGCCATCCTTCATCGATTGCGTGCAGCCCGAGAAATCGGGATGCCAGTCCTGAATCGAGCAGAATTCGCTCGCCACTTTCCAGATGGCTGCGGGGTCTCCCTTGACCGGAAGGGACTTCTTGACCTCGACGGCACCTGCGGTGCCAGCGGTGATCGCAAGTGCCAAACCGGACAGGACGAAAGCGCGGAATTTCATAAGTTCCTCCATGTATGTGGGCTCGTACGCGACACCTATCCCACCGGGCCGCCAGCGCCACGATCCGTTTATTGCTTTTGAATTCATTCCGTAGACGCCGACGGACATTCCCCTAGGCGCTTGCCTGACTGAGCCTCGCTCATAGTCATGTTCTTGCCGCCCATGCGAATTGAGAATCTGCCCTCGAATGCATCGGGCTCGAGCGCGTAGGTCGCGGACGCTCTTCCCGCATCGATACCGTCGCAGATGATGTCGAATGAGAGCTTGGCGGAAGTCTCGAACACATTCTTCACGGGACAACGCTCGAGCTGTTGAAGCCCTGACAAAAGAAAGAGCCCATGAGCGCCATCGGTCGAACTGGTTTTGACGCAGACGTGCGCGGTTTTTCGCGCGTTGAGGTCTTCGAGTGCGCCCATGTCGAGAGATACCGCAACCTCATACAGGCCGTCGCGCAGTGTTCCGGCCTGACAAATCAGGGGGTACAGGCAGGCCAAGGCGCACGCGCTGAATCGAGTCGATACAGTCATGGTGTGGTCTCCACTTTGTTGGAAACGGCGAGCAGCTCATGCACGAGCGCACTTTGCGGATCACGTAGCTCTTCGAGAATGCTGAAATGATTGGCGCCCGGCACCTCGACCAACGGGTCACAGCGGCCACCGAACCGGCGCAGAGCGTGAAATGCGTAAGTGTTGGCGGCGACGGCCGGTAATTCGGCGGAGCCAATCGCCAGCGCAAATGGCTTGGCCACGACCGGCCTGCGAATTGGAGACAAATCTGAAATCTCCTCGTCCGTCAGCTTGAGTTTGACGTTGAGGAAGGTGTCGCGCAGCGGAGCAAGTTCGAAGATACCCGACATGGCCATACCTCCGATGACCACCTGATGCTCGAGAGCGAGCGCCGCTAGCAACCCTCCCGCCGACGAGCCTGCGGCGACGAGTGGACCATGGACGCCAGAGGCGGCGCTCCGCTCATTGAGCCAATCGATTGCAACGCCGATTTCTCGGACAATGGCCGTAAGGCTCGCCTCGGGGGCGAGGGTGTATCCGACGAATGCCGCAGACCAGCCGTGCGCACGAACGCCTTCGGCAAGCGCCGTGAACATTTCACGGCTGTTCATCTGCCAGTATCCGCCGTGGAAATAGACGAGGCACGGCATATCAACTCGCCCCGGCAGCAGATCGATCCGCGCGCGGGGAGCGGAACCGTAGGGCAGATCCATTGTCGCCGGAAACTGCGCACGGATGACGGCTGACGCCTTAGCCAACCGCGCCAGAAGCACTGGTCCGTCTGGCGCGGCCGCCAGGTTGTCAAACGCCAGGTCTCGTAATCCCTGCGGCGTCGCTTCGATCCACGACGACATCGCCTAACCCTTGCCGAACACGTTCACCGAGGAGCCGAGAACATTGCCCGGGTCGTATTTTTCCTTCGTCGCCTTGAAAGCAGGCCATGCAGCTCCGTAGTGACGCTCCCAGTCCTTGGGCTCGAACGGTATGGCACTCGTCGTCAGTCGCGTTCCGCCAAGGTCCCGAACTTTCTCGTAGAGCGCGCGGTTGAGAGCGAGGAATGCCTTGACATCGGCCGAGTTCGGCAAGACCCGGTTGAACTGCGTGCGGTAGATGAAATCCTCGTCTGCGACGCGCGCAAGCGGCCGTGACTGCGCATCCCGCCGCCAGATCGAGAACCACGGCGCGATATAGGCCGAAGTGCTCGGATCACTCAGCGTGTTCTTCACGAACACATCGAACTTCGAAGCAGGAACCGTCAGATAGAGAGAGGGTTTCGGAGCAGGAACGCAGCTGTAGCAAGACTCGGCACGTCGATAGTATTCCTCATATGTCCATGTCTTGGGTTCGAATGAACTCGCGCTCAGCCCCTTTTTGAGGTCATCGAGTTTTGGCTCGTTCGGAGCGTCGTAAAAGACACCGCCCTCGATATAGTATTCGAGCCCGCCAAACGGGTACGTGCGGCTGCGGAGGTCGAGGTGGTTGAAGCGGCCGTCCCTCGCCAGGAACGCAAGATCGTGCGCGGCGCGGATCGCGTCATCATCGTAGAAGATCTTAATGTAAAGAACGTGCGTCGGCGCGGCGACCTGCTTCATCACGGCGCGAGTGATGATAGCGCACTGCCCCAATCCCGACAGGACGGCCAGGAACAGGTCCTGGTTGGTGGTCTCCGAGCATCGCACGAGCTCTCCCGCACCGGTCACCACTTCCAGCTCAAGGGTATTGTCGACCATCAGACCCTTGTTCCAGGTCGTCGGGCCGAAGCCTGCGGTGCTCAGCGAACCGCCAACGGACAGGAACGTGTCATTGATCACCGGCAATGTGCGTTTATTCGCCGCCGTTTCGCTCATGACCGGGCCCCAGGTTGAACCGGCGCCGACTTCCACCCTGTCGTTGTCGAGGATACTGATTGAATCGAGCGCCGCCATATCGACCAAGACGCCCCTGTCGATCTGCGCCTGACCGAGCATGGAGTGGCCCATGCCGCGGATGCCAATCTTGGTTTTGCTCTTGTTGGCGTATTGAACCAATTTGACGAGGTCGCCGGAATCTCGCGGCACGAGCACGGCGTCGGGAATCTTGTGAACAATACGACCGTAGTCATCAGCGTAAGCCGCGCGTGATGCCTCGTCGACGATCACTTCTCCGGCGATGCCTTGCAGGTTGCTGGCGAGATCACTGGCTGATGATGAACGCCCCTGCGCCCAGACCGCCGGAGCCGGAAGCACGGCCGATAGGATGGCTGTGGATGCGGCGCCGGTGAGCAAACCACCAAAGTCGCGGCGGGAAATTGATCGATCCATCGTTTCTTATCCTCCTCAATGCATCTCGCACGGAAGCCCACCATGGTCCCAAGCCAGTCACGATCCGTTTCTTGCTTTCGAAATGAAAAAGGCGATTGTGAACGTCAGGTCTGCATTAATGCGCGAACGTGCGCACAGACCGATCGTGACAATGAACCGAGATCATATCCGCCCTCCAGCATCGACACGACACGGCCCGAGCAATGTCGTGCTGCTACGCTTACGAGCTCCTCGGTCACCCAGGTAAAATCTGCGTCGTCGAGTCGTAGATGCCCGAGTGGATCGCCTTCGTGTGCATCGAACCCGGCCGATATAAAAATTAGTTACGGCTTGAATGACTCCAGCGCCGGCAAAATGCGCGTGCTCACTGCGGAACGAAATTGCGCACTGCCATCTCCTGCCGCGAGCGGAGCATTGAAGATATTTCCGACCCCGGTTTCGGCTGCTGCCCCGGTTCCCGGGAAAAGGGGCATCTCGTGGATCGAGCCATAGAAGAGGTTCCGATCCTCCCAGAAAATTTTCTGCGTATCATTGCCGTGATGGACATCGAAATCCACGACGGCGATGCGTTCTGCGCCGTAACGCGTCCGCGCATAGAATGCGGCGATGGCGACGTTGGAAAAAAAGCAAAAACCCATAGCGCGGGAAGCTTCGGCGTGATGTCCCGGCGGCCGTACTGGGCAGAACGCATTGCGGATCCCGTCGCGGCCTTCAATCACGCAATCGACCGCGTGCAGCCCCGCGGCAATCGCATTCGTCGCCGCCTGCCAAGTCCCTGCGGACACGATGGTGTCGCCATCGATGGCATGTGGCAGATGCGCGGTGTCGGCAGCAATGTCTTGCATCATCTTGAAATGCGCCGGGGCATGCGCGCGCAGGATTGCCTCCTCCACGTCGGACCGGGACGGAACCTCCTGGCGCACGAGCCCATCGAAGGCGGGCGCCGCCAGCGCTTGGGCAATGGCGCGCAGCCGCGCGGGCCGCTCCACAATAAAGGGGCCGGGATCATGCAAGGCGAAGAATGGGTGGGTGACCAGCAACGTTTTTCCCTGCGCCGCGACTGCGGGCAAGGTAGCAAGCGCAAAGGCGCCGGCGCCCAACATGACATCGCGCCGAGACAGCCGGTTCATCGCAAACGTCTCACGCATGTTGCTTCGAGCTGGAACTCGTCGCCATTCGCAAGCCGGAGCCGACGCTCGCCGCAAGCGGACACGGACCAGCTTGCGAGGCCAGTGCCCACGAGGTCATCCAGCGCCCTCAAGACCGTAGCTTTGCTGTCGTCTGCCTTTTTCAAAGGCTCCTCACTACGTCTGCGGCTGCCATGCTTGCGCCGTCCGGCCATTGCTTACTTCTTGATCTCGACAAGGATCGCTTCGAAGTCCTCCATCACCTCCTCGGTGTGGACGATCGGGTCGCGGAGGATGACGTCGCCTACCTGCGGATCGCTATCCACGGTCTTGCCGTCCTCGTTGGTGAAGCGGCGCAGCCCTTTCTTCAGGACATAGACCACCATGCTGGGATGGGCATGGCGCGGGATGCGGTCGCCCGCCTTGGCCGTGAATTTGAGCACGCGCACGCGGTCGTTTTCCGCAAGCACCGTGGTGTGCTCTGGAGCAACCAGGACGAGATCGAGATCGGCCGGGACAGTTTCCGCGGATAGGGTTGGTGTCGTCATTAAAACAAATCCTCCCAATATGATCATGATGCGCGCAAACACGCCCATGGGCGATGTTCCAAGCGGAAGAGTATTTCTGCATTTCATTCGACGCTCCTTAGCGGGCTAGCCGCCGCTCAGCGGCGCGTGCTGTTTCCAGAAACTCAGAACTGCAGCATTGACCTCCGCTGCACGTTCTTCCGGCAGAAAGAGACGTCCTCCTTCGAGCTCCAGGCGCTGTTTGACGCCGGGAATGGTTTGCTCCAGCCAGCGGGACCACTCGACGCCGAAAAAGATGTCACCAGTGCCCCACACGACGAGCGTCGGCACATCGAGCTTCTTGAGCTTGTCGACGAGCCCAACGGTCTGCCGGTTGTCGAAAGCGAGAATGAAGCGTTCGAGGTCGTGCAGCCGTGCGGGGTCCGTCAGAAGCGGCTGCAGGTAAACGTCTATCGTCTCGTCGGACACCTTCTCAGGCTGCTCGTAGGCGCCGCCTAGACCATCTGGACCACGAAAGCGGGCTTTGTCCTCAGCCATCCCGCGAAGCGTGTCCTCCAATCCACCGGCGGCTACCATGCTCAAGAAGCCTGAGAAGTCTTTGGGCGGCCAGTTGTCGTGCACATCGCCATTGGTCAGCACCAGACTGCGCAGGCGCTCCGGATGATTGGCGGTGAAGATCTGCGCAATGCCGGTGCCGCTGTCGTTGGCGACGAGATCGACTTTGTCGAGATCAAGGGCGTCCATGACCTCGGCGAGCATCCGCGCCTGCGCCTCGAACGAAACATCCTGATCCGCCGCAATGCTTGTCGCGCCGTGACCCATCAGATCGACGGCAATACAGCGGCGCACGGCCGACAGCCCCGCGAGCTGATGGCGCCAAAGGTGTGAATTCACGATTACGCCATGCACGAAAAGGGCGACCGGCCCCGCACCTTGTTCCTGGTAGGCGATTGTTCCAGATGGGGTTTTGACGAAGTTCCGCTCGGACATTGGATGCTCCAGTGTTGCGATTTTCTGCAGCGATAGAGCGTCTTTAGCGGCCCAGCACCCCGTTCCTTGCTTTCAAATCCAGAAAACGGGGTACCGAATTCAAAAGCAAGAAACGGGGCGCACTAGCGTCGGCACCGTGGTCAACGTGATCGTCGGACAAGCAGCAACAGGGAGGAATTCACGTGCGTCTTCTGATTCTATTGGCGCTGATCGCCGTGCCCGGGCCGACGCGCGCGGGCGACACCGTTCTTGAACCCGGCGAATATGAGGTCGAAATGCGCCTCGAGCTTCCTCATCTCGAGGACATGGGTGCGCAGCGGACAGCCAAGGTGTGCATCACGAATGGAGGCACGCACGGCATTGTCGTTCTGAGCGAGAACAATCCTCTAGCGCGTTGCCCGTCGTCGAACGTCACACAATCGGGTGACGAATTGAGCTTCGATCTTATCTGCGAAGGCCACAACCAGGCGGTCGCGTGGGCGAAGTTCCAGCTTTGGCCAAATCGCTTCGTCGGTGCCTTCGACATGAAGATGGGCGGCAAGAACATGACCATGACGGAGCGTCAGACGGGACGGCGGATCGGCACCTGCAAGGAAACGCCGCACTCTTAAACAACCTGCCTTCAAGGGGACAGCAATGCAGATCAACGCCTGGGCCACCAAGGGCCCAAACCAGCCGCTCGAGCCATTGAGCTATGATCCCGGCCTTCTGGCACCGGACGACGTCGAGATCGCGGTGGAAGCTTGCGGGCTTTGCCACTCCGACGTGTCGGTCATGAACAACGAGTGGGGTATTTCGAGCTATCCCGTCATTCCGGGGCACGAGGTCATCGGCAAGGTCGTTGCACTCGGAAGCAATGCAAAGGGTCTCACGATCGGGCAACGCGTTGGCGTCGGCTGGGGCTCAGGCAGCTGCATGCATTGTGCCCAGTGCCAGAACGGTGAAGGCAATCTTTGCGCCCAGAACGTGCCGACCATCGTCGGGCATTTCGGCGGCTTCGCCGATCGCGTGCGGGCGCAATGGCCTTGGGCGGTGCCGATTCCCGATGGTCTCGATCCTGCCAATGCGGGCCCATTGCTCTGCGGCGGTGTTACGGTGTTTACGCCGCTCAAGGTGTTCGACATCAAGCCCATACATCGCGTTGGAGCCGTCGGCATCGGCGGCCTTGGACATCTCGCGCTGCAATTTGCCAAGGCGTGAGGTTGCGAGGTGACGGCTTTCACCTCCACGGCTTCGAAAGCCGATGAGGCGCGCGGGTTCGGCGCGCACCGCATCGTGAATTCGCGCAATGCCGATGACATCCGGAAGATTGCCGGCACTCTCGATCTGTTGCTCGTGACCGTCAACGTACCGCTCGACTGGAAGGCCATGCTCGCAACGTTGCGGCCCAAGGGACGGCTTCACTTCGTGGGAGCCGTCCTGGAGCCTGTTCCCATAGATCCGTTCGATATCATCATGACGCAGCAGACCGTTTCCGGCTCGCCTAACGGTTCGCCGCTTACAACGGCGCAAATGCTGGAGTTTGCAGCGCGCCATAACATCTCGCCGCAGACCAAGCATTTTCCGATTGCCCGCGTGAACGATGCCGTCAAGCATCTGCTCGATGGCAAGGCACGCTATCGGGTTGTTCTCGACATGTAGCCTTTGCGGTTCGAAACTGAGTTTGAAAGCAAGGATCGGAGTGCGGGGACAGGGATCACAACCTATTTGTTTGGGCAACACCACATGAAGAAAGAACGTCGGATGATCTCTGTCCCCGAAGTAAAAAAGAAAACTCAGCCGCGCCCGCGGCCCTCGCCGGCAGACCCGGATATCGAATATTGGAACGCCGTCCGCACACGCGACCGCGACTATGACGGCAAGTTCTACTATTCCGTCGCCACGACGGGCGTCTATTGCCGTCCGTCGTGCGCTGCGCGGCTCGCCAATCGCGAGAACGTCGCGTTTCACGCGTCCTGCGCGGATGCCGAGAAGGCCGGGTTCCGCCCGTGCAAGCGCTGCAAACCCACTGAGCCGTCGCTCCACGATCGCTATGCGGAGAAGGTGGCCGAGGCATGCCGGCTGATCGAGGAGGCGGAGGAGCCGCCGAAACTCGACGAGCTGGCACGCGCGATGGGCCTCAGCACGTTTCACTTCCACCGCATATTCAAGGCCATCGCTGGCGTCACGCCCAAGGCCTACACCGTTGCGCACCGGCAGAAACGCGTGCGCGAGACTCTCGAAAGAAGCAGATCCGTGACCGAAGCCATCCACGAGGCCGGGTTCAATTCCAGCGGCCGCTTTTATGCCAATTCCGATGACGTGCTCGGTATGACGCCGCGCGATTTCCGATCGGGTGGCACCCATGCCGACTTGCGCTTCGCCGTCGGCGAGTGCTCGCTGGGCTCCATCCTGGTTGCCGCCAGCGACAAGGGCATCGCGGCCATCCTGTTCGGCGATGATCCGGAAACGCTCGTCCATGATCTCGAGGATCGCTTTCCGAACGCCAACCTGATCGGCGGTGACCGCGCCTTCGAGGATGTCATGGCCAAGGTGGTCGGTCTGGTTGAAGCGCCGGAGGTCGGCCTCGATCTCCCTCTCGATGTGCGCGGCACGGCCTTCCAGCATCGCGTCTGGCGGGCCCTGCGTGAAATCCCCGTCGGCACGACGGCGACCTACAGCGAGATCGCCGAAAAGATCGGCATGCCGAAAGCGGTTCGCGCGGTCGCGGCCGCCTGTGCGGCGAACAAGATCGCGGTCGCCATTCCTTGTCATCGCGTGGTGCGGAACGACGGATCGCTCTCGGGCTACCGGTGGGGCGTCGAACGCAAGCGCAAGCTTCTCGATCGCGAAGCCGGCACCGAGGCCGAAGCATGAGCCATGCAGCCACAATGAAAAAGCCGGAAACAGCAACGCAGAGTTCCGTCGATTGGCAAGCGGTCGAGGAGAGCCTCGACGCCAAGGGCTTCGCTGTCATGCCGAGGCTGCTATCGCCGGAGGCGTGTGAAGTCGTCGCGGCGATATACCCTGAGGACAACCGCTTCCGCAGCCGTATCGTCATGGCGCGGCACGGCTTCGGCAAGGGCGAGTACAAATATTTCGCTTATCCGCTTCCCAATCCCATCGGCGCACTTCGAGGCTCGCTCTATCCCGATCTGGCCCGCATCGCGAACCGTTGGAACATGGAAATGGGCATCGACGTCCAGTATCCCAAGTCTCATGCGGCCTTCCTCAAGCGGTGCCACGACGCCGGCCAGACGCGGCCGACGCCGCTTCTGCTGCAGTACGTCGCCGGTGATTACAACTGCTTGCACCAGGACCTCTACGGCGAGCACGTCTTTCCTCTTCAGGTCGCGATCCTGCTGTCGGAGCCGGGCCGCGATTTCGAGGGCGGTGAGTTCGTGCTCACCGAGCAGCGTCCGCGTATGCAATCGCGCGCTGCCGTGGTGCCGCTGCGGCAGGGCGACGCCGTGGTGTTCGCCGTGCATCATCGACCTGTTCGGGGCGCACGCGGCACCTACCGTGTCAATCTACGCCACGGCGTCAGCGAAATCCGAGCCGGACGCCGTCATACGGTCGGCATCATTTTTCATGACGCGACCTGAGCCGGTGACAGAACAAGGAGCAGCGGGAGGGTACATGCCCGAGCGCATTCTATATGGCTGGGGCAGGAGTTCGCTCGGCGAATTCCTCGCCGCCGTGTCCGATCGCGGCCTGGTCGCTTTCGAGTTCGGCGAAGCACGCGAAGATTTGGAGAACACCCTGCGGTTGCGCTTTCCCGACGCAACAGTCACGGCGGACGCGGCCAATCTCGCGGAGATCATCGGCAAGCTTGCCTCCGTCGTCGATCATCCTGAGCGCGATCCGGGTCTTTCGCTGGACATTCGCGGAACGGACTACGAGAAGCGCGTCTGGGACATCCTACGCCGCATTCCGGCCGGACGGACGAGCACTTACGGAGCGATCGCGGCCGAGATCGGGACGCCCCGCGACGCGCGCGACGTGACTGCCGCCATTGCGGCAAACACCATCGCCATCCTCATCCCCTGCCACCGTGTGGTGAAGAAAGATGGCTCGTTGTCCGGCTATCGGTGGGGATATAAGCGAAAGCGGGCCCTGTTGTCCCGCGAGCAAACCGTGGCGGACTTCAAGCTCGTCAGTACCTCATGACGGATTTCAACGCGACACGCGACCTCTTTGGCGCCAGCGACTCGCCCGCGACACGGCTCGACATCGCGCCAGGCGCCGTTCTTCTGCGCGGCTTTGCGCTTGAAGACGTCCAGGCGGTACTTGAAGCTTTTCACACGATGACATTGGCGGCACCCCTTCGCCACTTCGTGACGCCGGGGGGCCAGACTATGTCGGTCGCCATGACAAACTGTGGCGAAGCGGGTTGGGTTTCCGATCGCAGGGGGTATCGCTACGACCGGCTGGATCCGATTACCGGAACTCCGTGGCCAGCGATGCCAGCGCCGTTTCTCGCGCTTGCGCAGCGTGCTGCACGCGCGGCGGGATTTGATGGGTTCAAGCCCGATGCCTGCCTTGTCAATCGGTATGTGCCCGGCGCCCGCCTCACGTTGCATCAGGACAAGAATGAGCGCGACTTCCGTGCTCCTATCGTCTCGGTATCGCTCGGCCTTCCGGCCAAGTTCCTGTTCGGTGGCCTCGAGCGGACCGACAAGACGCAGCGCATCATGCTTCATCACGGCGATGTCGCCGTGTGGGGAGGAGTCTCGCGGCTAGCCTTTCACGGCGTTGACACCTTGAAGGATGGCGTCCATTCCGCGACCGGCAATTGCCGCATCAACCTCACCTTCCGCAAAGTCTGGTGAGGCAGATCCGTGGCAGTTCGCAACCGACCAGAACGCTATGCCGACGCAACGCTCTTTCTGCGAAATATAGACGATGATTGGGCACAGGTCATCGACGCAATCGGACCATGCACGCATGAGCCGAAGGCGGCGCGCGAACCGTACGAAGCCTTGATCCGCGCTGTTGCCTATCAGCAGCTGACGGCGAAAGCTGGAGACGCCATTATCGCCCGCTTGTGTGCGGCGGCGGGCGGCGCTTTCCCGACGCCAAATGATCTTCTGTTGATCGACGATGAAACATTTCGTGCCTGCGGGTTCTCGCGGACCAAGACCGCGACCGTGCAAGACATCGCGCGGGGGGCGACGTCCGGACTTGTGCCAGGCGGTCGACAGGCCAAACACATGGCGGATGAAGATCTCATCGAATGCCTCACGTCGATCAAGGGTATCGGGCGTTGGACTGTCGAGATGTTGTTGATGTATTCGCTCGAGCGAGCCGACATCCTGCCAGCCGACGATTTCGGTGTCCGTGACGGTTATCGACGTCTCAAACGGCTCTCCGACAAGCCAAAACCTCGAGAGCTGCGTGACCTGTCCTCAGCATGGTCGCCTTACCGTACTGTCGCGTCGTGGTATCTCTGGCGGGTGCCACGATGAGTGACGCCTATAATCTCGTGCCCTCTCCCGTGGGCACACTGAAGTTGGTGGCAAGTCCTCGCGGTCTCGTCGCGCTTCTGTGGCCGGGTGACAGTCCAACGCGCGTGATACTGGGCGAATTGACATCCGATCCGGCTCATCCCGTGTTACGTGAGGCGGAAACGCAGCTTGGCGAATACTTCGCCGGCGCGCGCACGAAGTTCGACATTGCCAAACAGATCGGCGTCGCGAACGGGGCGCGCGCAGTCGGCGCCGCAAACGGCCGTAACCCGATCTCAATCATCGTGCCTTGCCATCGCGCAATCGGCGGCGACGGAGCATTGACCGGATTTGCCGGCGGCCTCGAGACGAAGCGCTTTTTGCTTTCGCTGGAAGGACGGGCAGATTCTGAGGAATTGCAGCAGAATCTCCCACTTTGACGAGTTCTAAACGTGAAGAGTCGACTCTTGACTGATATGAGCGGCTCATGTCCGCTTGCTAACGAAGAGCGACCCAAGCCAATCGCCACAGACCGGCGCAATGCTGCGTCTTCTCAATGCCCGCAAACTCGGCTTTGTGTCGATTGCAGACTTATCCGGTGCTGATGCCTCCCGTGTCCGAGTGGAGTCGGATACTGCTTTGCCTTTTAGCGTAGACTATTCTGTCCGAGATCGTAGTGGCTTTTGGGCGGCTCCTCCCTGAAGAGAGGACCATGCTCTATCGCGCGCCAAGTGCAGATGCGCGCGACGGAGCCCTGGTCGGTCTCCGCCCGCGGTGCCGCGCTACGCGCGTCACCGTGCCCGGGTGACGATCATATGCCGCAAGTGAATGGACGAGCGGGATCGGTGGCGGACACGGCGCACGTCGCCACCTCTTTCGATGCGGCACGCTGGGCTTGATGTCGCGCCGAGACGCGGCGGCAGGAGGGCGGCAAGACGCCCGTGCCTTCAGTCTCGACCGCGCAGATGCTCGACGGCAGAGCCGGCTCCGCGGCGCTTGTGACGGAAGGAGCGCGACTTACGCACCACGCGCGAGAAGAATTCCAAACCACCGACGGTGGGACGAAGTGGATAACCACCGGTCCCCACGTTGTCGCCCGACGGGTCGATTCTGGCTGTTCGCCTTCGCGGTGACGGTCGGGAGATGGATCTTCATATGCCGGAGCCGCCCGTGCGGTTAGGGCGGTGAACTCGAGCCGATCGCGGCCGCCATGTCGTACCCAGCATCCTTCTGCATCTTGTTGGCCGCGCTGCGCGGCCCTCGATTGGGTTGGGTCTGACCGAGGATCAGCGGCGGTGCCCGCCGCCTCGCTCGCTATCCTGCAACAGGTCCCGCCAACTTTTTTCCACCGCCGGCCGGAGCCGGCTTTGCAGCGCGAAGCAAAAAAGCCGTCGGCCCCTGTCCTTCTCGATGTTTCGGCCCCAAGGGGTGCAGGTCGATCGTCCCCGGTCGCACGACCCTCATCGAGGTCGCGATGGGCGCGGCCCGATGAACAGAAGGAAAGTACGCAATGGCTACGATCGGCACGTTCACCGCCACCGACAAGGGCTTCAAGGGCTCCATCAAGACCCTCGCCCTCAACGTCAAGGCGGTCGAATTTGTCCCCGTGGAAGGGGACAACGAGAGAGGTCCCGACTTCCGCGTTTTTGCCAGCTCCACCGAGTTCGGCGCGTCTTGGAAGAAGACCTCACGCGAAGGCCGCGACTACCATTCCGTCAAGCTCGACGATCCGAGCTTCGCAGCTCCGATCTACGCGAGCTTGGTCGAGACCGAGACCCAGGGCGAGTTCGCTCTCATATGGTCCCGCCGCTCGGCCGACTAACACCAGTCCAAGCGAAGCCCCGCCGAAAGCGGGGCTTCGTGCTGCTTTCGTGTCCGCCACCGCCGCAGATCGCGGTGTGCCGCGATCCGCGAAGGAAGTCTCCAAACCTCGTGAGGTGCGCTGCGCGCGCATGTCCGTGACCGGCTGCGGCCGTGCCTTGCCAATGGGGACAGGGAAGCGAGGAGACTTTCCCCTCGCTTCCCCGCGATCACCGCCTGTTGCAGAGCAGGTCCGCCCGTTCGCAGAGCAGACCATCGCTGTCATTCCGTCACGCTTTGTCATTCGCTCCGCTCCCCTGGGCAGCTCGGCTCCGCGCGCCGGCAATCGCCCCCATCACTCCCGCGCGCTCACGCGCCCCCGGAAGGCATGCCGCGGGACATGCCTTCGGCATTTAAGGAAGGGAGTGAAGCCAATGACCGCTTTCATGACCGGCATCGTGCCGGAGAGTCCTATTGAGCAGCGCAACGCTGTTTTGCATGGCGACTGCATCGAGCTGATGCGCCGCATGGAGCGCAATGCGGTGGATTTCATCCTCACCGATCCGCCCTACGTCACCCGCTATCGCGACCGCCAGGGCAGGACCGTTGCTAACGACGACAACGCGCGCTGGCTCAAACCCGCTTTTCGTCAAATGCATCGCGTTCTCAAGCCAGGCAGCCTTTGCGTGAGCTTCTATGGCTGGAACAAGGTTGATCTCTTCGTTGGCGCGTGGCGCGCCGCTGGCTTCCGTATCGTGGGGCATATCGTGTTCCGGAAGCGGTATGCGTCCGCAACACGCTTTCTGCGCTACGAGCATGAGCAGGCGTATCTGCTGGCGAAGGGCGACGTGACCCCGCCGGCGCGGCCGATCTCCGATGTCATTGACTTCGCCTGTACAGGAAATCGATTGCATCCAACACAGAAGCCCGTGGCGGCACTGGCCCCACTTGTTGATGCGTTCTGCAAGTCCGGTGGCCTGGTGCTAGATCCGTTCTGCGGGTCCGGGTCGACCCTGGTCGCGGCGCGCGATAGTGGGCGCGATTTCCTCGGCATGGAGCTAAGCCCGATTCATCATCGCACCGCGAGCGCGCGTCTCGCAGGCTCGGCCAGAGCGGCCGCATGACTGGCCCTCTGCATCAATATTGCGTCGGCGCGCGG
>NZ_DAITQL010000012.1:0-50590 GCF_036833075.1 Hyphomicrobium sp. | reverse complement strand
GCGCGTGTCTCCTGGGCGCGCCTTTTGGGGCCTTTTTTGTGGCCCTTCTAATAAATTTTGGGGGGGGGCGCGTTTATCCCGCCCCCCGACAAGCAGGCCGGACCTGTTGTAACGAAGCACTTATCGAAGCATGGCGTGTCTGTTTGCGCTCGACGAGTGAGCGCACGATCCGATCTCCGAGAGGGCGGAAACGCCTCGTGTATCCTTGGATAAAAGAAAGCTGGGCCTACCCATCCGCAAAATACCTAGTATATTAGGCTATAGTATATTGGGTGTTCGGCAACCCGTTCTGCATAAGCTCTAGGGAGTCCTGTGCTCAGACGGGAGCGGCGCACGAGGGAATCCAGTCTAGGCCGTGACGACGTGGCGCGAACTCGAACACATGTGAATGCATTCCGCTGCTCCATGCCACGAATAGTTGGGGACATGTTTCAGGATTGGTCGCAGAGAGTACAGAAGATGAAGCCTGACGCCTCGTGTTACGTCGCGTTTCAGCACACGAACCTTCCGATATTATATTATGCCAGTTAAGGGAAAAACCTTGCACGCTGCCGGCGACGCCGTTTGGATTGCGGTATGAGCTATCTCGCTTTTGAGGACAGCCCGCCCTTGACCCTCCGGGTCAATGCTTACGACGAGCGCCATCTCGTCACTTATCTTCGTTTGCTTGATGCCGCAGAGGCCGGCGCCAATTGGCGCGATGTCGTCCGCATCGTTTTCGCACTCGACGTGGAAGCCGATCCGGACCGCGCCAGACGCGTACATGAGGCCCATCTTTCGCGTGCGCGTTGGATGAGTGAAGTCGGATACAAATTCCTGCTTCAGTCTCGCGCGCAGTGAGGCGTTCCCACCGCTGAACGAATACTTATTCATCGCCGTACACACACAATTGGTTGAGCGCGTTTCGATCAGGTGCGCCGACTGATTATTGACGTTGCTGTGCAGTGATTCTCGCAAAATGGTTGATCCACCGAAAGCACTGACGGTGCGGAGAGGATCGCCAGATGAGGTCACCGCCGACGTGGAAATCGCCCGAGTATTGTAGGCAGTTCCAGCGACTCGACCGCGCTGAACTCACGTTTGAATTTCTTCGCCGCAATGCCGAGTATAAGTCGGACTATAAACGCGCTATCGCACGCATTACATCAACGCGAGCTGACGAGGAAGAGGTCGTCGCGCGTCTCGCCGCACGCTGGGGTCTTACCTTTCCCGGCCGATCCCGCACTATCCGCCGCCTTTGCCCGGCCGCTCTGGCGGCCGGACTTATACGCCGCTACCGTCATCGTTGGTCCCGCTCCGCCGGGCTTCGACGGTGGCCTCGCGCTTGATCCCGGAGCGCTGCGCGGCGCCGGAGAAGTGGTGAACGGAGGCCTTCACGCCGTTGTCACCGATGCTGTCGGCGATCACCGAATCTGGCTGCAACAGCGCGATGGATCGTTCACTGCGGCGTTCTACGTTCCCATCGACGAGCACTTCCCGCAACGCGTCCAAAGCATGCAGCGGTTTTATCGCTGGTTGCATGGGAAGGCGACTGGGCCACCCCCGCGCTACCAACAGCTCTCTGCTTATCAGCGCCACAGATGCGTCCTGATGTTGCGCGCGTGGGACGCGACCGAGGCCGGTGCGTCGCGACGTCAGTTGGCCAGCGTCCTCCTCAACAACAGCGTTCTGACCATGCGCGCCATCGACTGGAAGAACGCCGCCGAGCGCCGGCGCGTAAATCGCTTGCTCGCCGCAGCGCGTGCGATGGTCAACGGCGACTATCTGCGCCTGCTTCAGAACGCACCGCTGCCCGTTCATCTCTTTCGCTCACGCTGATCCTCGCGCTGCGATAACGCTCCCCGCAGGGGGGGACAGAATGGCGCCCCCTCGACTTCTGTCACTCCGCCCAACCGCCGGTCCTTCGCCACCGTCGCACGTGATCCGCCGCATTTGCGGCGGGCGCGACGGAGGTCCGCAATGCAGGACAAGACCGCCAATCATTGGCCGCGGTTCGTGCGAACACCGGAGGCTGCGCGCCTTCTCGATCTGTCACCCCGAACGCTCGAAAAGCACCGCTGCGGCGGCACCGGGCCAGTCTATCACAAGCTCGGCGGACGCGTGGTCTACGACGTCGCCGAACTCTATGCCTGGGTCGAGGCATCGACACGCCGATCAACATCCGACCTCACCGAACCAGCCCACGCGCCACAACAACCGACGCCCTCCAAGAGCGCCGATCCCAAAGGGGACGACGCATGAGCCGGGCGCGTTTAAACGGCGTCGAATCCCATCGCACGCTGGTAGATCTGACATGGCGCGAGAAGCGCATCGAGCACCGCATCCGTTTCGGACATATCGTCGAAACACATATCCTCGATCGGTATCGGCGTGTCGTCGGATTCGATTCCGGTAGCATTTTCTGCTATGTGCGGTGGGCCGCTAACGAGCACGGCACGGTCATCTCGCGGATCGACATCGTGCGGGCTGTGCCCGACGGCGAAGCATACCAGACCCTGCCGTTTGTGCGCCCAGGCGGCGACATCCTGCTGCGCATCAGCGGCTGGCCGCAGGTCCAGCGCGTGCTGGCAGCGATCGACGCCATCGAGATGCTCGACCTCGATCCAGCGGAGATCGCGCCCGAGCACTGGCGCCACCTGAACCATCGCATCTCTGTCAATGAGCCGTTCCGGGTCTATTCCCGCGACCAGCATCGCGCCTGGCTCAAGCGGCGGAGCTGACTGTGATGCGCGCCCGCCACCGCACACTCGTGGCCATGCTCGCAGGTGCCACGCTGGTCGTCTTTCCGCTCTGGCATCAGCCCCGCGTCCGTCTCATCTGGAATGCGTCGGCCAGCGTACCCGTTGGATTGTATCGGGTGCTCGCACCGCGAGACCCCAAGGCGGGCGCGCTCGTCGTCGTCACCCCCACGGACGAACTCGCCCGGTTTCTCGCCGAACGCGGCTACCTGCCGCGTGGACTGCCGCTCATCAAGCGCCTGATGGCGCGCGCAGGCGCAACCGTGTGCCGCGTTGGAGCGCTGATTACGGTCGATGGCGCGATGCGCGGCGTGGCCCATGCGCACGATAGCCGCGGCCGTCCATTGCCCAGGTGGCAGGGATGCCGAACGCTCGACGATGACGAGGTATTCGTCATGAACAGGGACGCGCCCGACAGCTTCGACGGCCGCTACATCGGGCCACTTCCCGTCTTGGCTATCACCGGACGCGCGGTCCCGATCTGGACCGCGCCCGCTCCTTCGCTGGCCGTGGACGCAACCCGCGCTGCGGTCGATCGCGAGCCATGACGGCTTGCATTCTCCAGCCCTGAAAGGAAGTCACGATGGCTCAAATTGGCACCTTCACGCGCAAAGACGATGGTTTCGTCGGGCGATTGCGCACGCTCACCGTCGACATCGAGCTCGCCATCCGGCCGGCCGAGAGCTCGGATGTCGAGAACGCGCCAAACCACCGCGTCTTCTTGGACGGCCTGGAGGTCGGCGCAGCCTGGGACCGTACCGGTGATCGCGCCGGCGCTTATCTGTCGGTCACAATTGACGATCCCGTGTTCATCGAGCCGATCCGCGCCCGCTTGTTCGAGGCCGATTCAAAGAAGAACGTCTGGAACCTTCTCTGGACCCGTCGCGGGAAGCGCGAGGAGCAGGCGTGAGACCCATGCGTCGCCGTCAGAACAGCGGACCAGGAAGTGCAATTCCCTTGATCGACCGAGCGCCGATCAATCCCCTCGACCCGATCGCCCTCGCGGCGGCCGGCGCGCGGAGTGAAGGTCAAGGGTGGCGGCCAGGTTTGCGGAAGCGCGACTGCGCCGCCGACGAAACCCGTCCGCAAACCGCTAGACGCCGGCGGAGCCTTGCTCTCGACCGCAGCGAGCCCGCTGGCACGCTGCCTGCGCTTCGTGGCCGGGGATCTGGCGTGGCCGGACGCTGGACGATCGCAGTAGGCATAGCATGCGCTTTGATCGCGCAGACGCCCGCCGCCGTGGCCGGTCCGCCATCGCAGCACTCCCGTGTGGTGGGCACTATCGCGCCAGTCCCGTCGTCTGATCTGTGGAGCACCGACATCACCGACGCCGCGCAGCGGTTTGCGATACCAGAGACGTGGATACGCACGGTCATCGACGTTGCGGATGTGGGTGATCCGCGCGTCCTCTCCGCGCGCGGCGCGATCGGTCTCATGCAGCTCATGCCTGAGACGTGGCGCGGCCTGCGCGAGCGTCATGGCCTTGGCGACGATCCGTTTCAGCCGCGGGACAACATCATGGCCGGCGCCGCCTACCTGCGCGAGCTGTCCGAGCGTTACGGAAGTTTGCGCGCCGCAATGACCGCGTATCACGCGGGACCTGAGCGCTTCGAGGAACATCTCGCGACCGACTTTGCGCTGCCCGCAGACACCGTCGCGTTCTTCGCAAAGGTGGTCGCGGCGATCGGCAAGCACGACGAGGTCGCGCCGGCTTTCGCGAGCGCCACGGACGTCGAATGGACCGATGCGCCGCTCTTTGTCGCGCGCGAGAAAAGCCAATCGGACGACACGATACCGCTTGCCGAGAAGTCGTCCGGGACGCCGACACGCGGCGCTTCCGCGATGCTGACGCCGGCATCCAGAGACCTGTTTGCCCGCCGCAGCCAACCGGACGCCGCACAGCGATGATCAACGCAAGCAAGAGGCCTGCAGCGCAACGCATCGCAAGACTTGCGGGGTACTGCGGGACTGCGGGAGTCTCGACCGAGGGATGGCGGGATAAAAGGCCGCGCATCGCGGCTTGGCCGGTCGGTTGTTTTGGTTCGGTTTTTCTCAATCGTGAGCACCTCGCGCGGCTGCGCCGCGAGGTGCGCACACGCAAATTCTCGCGCGACGCCCGTGCCATTCGCACATCGCGGCGAGCGCCGCCATGAGCAGCGACGACGACATCCGCATCCGGCCCGGCCGCATCCGCACGAGCAAGACCCAGCGGGCGCGTCCCTTCGTGGCCCAGGCCCTCGCCGCCGCGCAGAAGGCGGGCGGCCGGGTGTCCCCGAGCGGCAGGATCACATCGGGCCGCGGATCGCGTTTCGGCAGAGGACGCGTCGCCAGCGTGTGTGCTAACCGGCTTATCACCGGCCGCTCGCGGGGAGCCGTCATTAAGACCCGCGTCGTACGCCATACCGCACGCGCCGCGCCCCTGTCCGCCCATGTCCACTACCTGCGCCGCGATGGCGTCGCACGTGACGGCGCGGACGCGCGCATGTTTGCTCGCGAGACTGAAGACGCCGATGTAAAGGGCTTCGCCGAGCGGTGCGCGGACGACCGGCATCACTTCCGGTTCATCGTCTCGCCGGACGATGCCGTCGAGATGTCGGACCTCAGAACCTTCACGCGTGAGCTGATGGCCCAGGTCGAGAAGGATCTCGGCTCACGGCTTGATTGGATCGCCGTCGATCACTGGAACACCGAGCACCCCCACATCCATGTCCTCCTGCGTGGCCGGGCTGACGACGGCCGGGATCTCGTCGTCGCCCGCGATTACATCAAGGACGGCATGCGCAACCGCGCGCGTGATCTCATCACGCTGGAGCTCGGACCGCGTACCGATCGCGACATCCGCCGTACTCTCGAGCGCCAGATCGAGGCCGAGCGATGGACGGAGCTCGACCGCCAGCTCGTCCGCGATGCCGGCCGCGCCGGCGTCATTGACTTGGCGCCGGCGCCGGACCAGAAACCTGATGACTACCTGGCGCTGAAGGTCGGGCGGCTCCGACATCTCGAGCGTCTCGGTCTCGCCGACGCCATCGGTTCCGGCCAGTGGGTCGTCGCCGAGGAGGCCGAAGCCACCCTGCGGGCGCTCGGCGAGCGCGGCGACATCATCAAGCGCATGCACCGCGCGCTGACCGAGCGTGGCATCGCGCGCAGCCTCACCGACTACGCGCTCGCTGGCGAGACGCATGGCGAGGCCGTCATCGGACGGCTCGTGGAGCGCGGCCTCGACGACGAGCTGCGCGAGACAGCATTCGCTGTCGTCGACGGTCTTGATGGCCACACGCACCACATCCGCCTCGCAAATCTCGACGCGGCTGGCGACAGCGCACCAGGCTCGATCGTCGAGCTCCGGTCATTCGACGACTCCAACGGGCAGCGCCGTGTGGCCTTGGCCGTTCGCTCGGATCTTTCGGTCGAAGCACAAGTCACTGCCGACGGCGCCACGTGGCTCGACCGTCAACTCGTCGCCCGCGATCCAGTTGAGCTCGGCGGCGGCTTTGGCCTCGAGGTCCGGCGGGCTATGGAAGCCCGCACCCGCCATCTGCTGTCCGAGGGGTTGGCGCAGCGCCAGGGCGAGCGCACCGTCTTCACCCGCGATCTGCTCGCCACGCTGAGGCAGCGGGAGCTCGACGCCGTCGGCCAGAAGCTCGCCAGCGAAAAGGCCATGCCGTTCCAGACGCCCGGAGCCGGAGACTTTGTTGCCGGCACCTATCGGGAGCGTGTCACGCTTGCCTCCGGCCGCTTCGCGATGATCGACGACGGGCTCGGCTTCAAGCTCGTGCCCTGGACACCCGCGATCGAGAAGCACATCGGACAGCATGTTTCCGGTGTTGCCCGCGCAGATGGCGGTATCAACTGGTCGTTCGGGCGCAAACGGGGGCTTGGCTTGTGAGTGGGACCTGTTCGTTGCCGCAAAGGGGGCGGAAGAAGCAAATCAAGGCGCGAAGAGACAGAGCAGAAGATGCCCGGGGCAAACGATACCGTGGCGCCCGTCCGCCTCAATCGTCTGGGCGCAGCAACTCGATAGGATCGACGCCCAGTCCGCGGGCCAACTTCTCCAGCATATCGATCGAGGCTGCGTACTGCTCGCGCTCGAGCATTCCCACGTAGTTGCGGTTGATGCGAGCACGATGGGCAAGCTCCTCCTGCGACATGGATCGCTTGTGCCTCAAACGGCGCAGATTCTTCGCGACTCGGCCCCTCAGTCCCATGGGGCAGAAATCGCCGGTCACCTAAAATACTGCTACCTAGTATACTAGTCATTTCATGTCGCGCGGATCTGTGTCCCCTTAATTTCCGTCTGAGCTCCACCGAAAGAAGTGTGCGACAGCCAAAGCGGTGCACCTCGCCCCAGGAGCGGCGATCGCACAGGACAAGTATTTTTACGATGCGCTTCGACAGGCCGCGATCCGCGGTTGGCCGGCCGTTGCCGCCCCGATGAAACGTGTCTTTCTTTGCTTGTGGGCCCTCGGATTCAAGGAGACAGCTCGTCGTGTCTGCCACACGAGTTCAATGGGGACAGATCCTCGTCGTTCTCTCGATCGTGCTGGTAGCTGTCTGGGCGGCGACCCAGTGGACGGCATGGCGGCTTGGCTTTCAACCGCAGCTCGGCGCACCATGGTTCGAGTTCGGAAGCCTTTCCGTGTATCCGCCGCCGGCTCTGCTGTGGTGGTGGTACGCCTACGACGCGTATGCCCCCGACATATTCATTGAAGGTGGCTTGATCGCTGCGTTTGGTGGCCTTCTCGCCATTGCCGCTGCCGTGTTCATGTCGATCTGGCGCGCACGCGAGACGAAGGACGTGCACACCTTCGGCTCAGCACGATGGGCCGAGCATCTGGAGATCGAGCGAGCCGGCATGCTCGGACCGGATGGCGTCGTCCTCGGCCGTGTGGACCGGGACTATCTTCGCCACGATGGCGCCGAGCACGTCCTCTGCTTTGCGCCCACGCGCTCAGGCAAGGGCGTCGGCCTGGTGGTGCCGACGTTGCTCACTTGGCCGGGATCGGCGATCGTCCATGATATCAAGGGCGAGAACTGGGAACTGACGGCCGGCCTGCGCGCACGCTTCGGCCGCGCGCTCTTGTTCGATCCGACCAACGTAAGGTCAGCCGCTTACAATCCGCTGCTAGAAGTTCGGCGCGGCGAATGGGAAGTCCGCGATGTTCAGAATGTCGCCGACGTCCTGGTCGATCCCGAGGGCTCGCTCGAAAAGCGCAATCACTGGGAGAAGACAAGCCACAGCCTGTTGGTGGGTGCCATCCTCCATGTGCTCTATGCCGAGACGGACAAGACGCTCGCAGGCGTCGCCGCGTTCCTTTCCGACCCGCGACGGCCGATCGAGACGACCCTTGCGGCGATGATGGCCACCCCGCATCTGGGTGAGCAGGGACCGCACCCCGTCATCGCCAGCGCCGCACGCGAATTGCTGAACAAGAGCGACAACGAGCGTTCGGGCGTTCTTAGCACGGCCATGTCGTTTCTTGGGCTCTACAGAGATCCCGTCGTCGCGGCAGTTACCAGCCGTTGCGACTGGCGTATTGCCGATATCGTCACCGGGGACAAGCCGTCCACGCTCTACCTTGTCGTGCCGCCGTCCGACATATCGCGCACGAAGCCATTGGTGCGGCTGGTGCTTAACCAGATCGGGCGCCGGCTGACGGAGGATTTGCATGCAAGGCGCGACCGGCATCGTCTGCTCCTCATGCTCGATGAGTTTCCGGCGCTCGGTCGGCTCGACTTCTTCGAGAGCGCCCTTGCCTTCATTGCGGGCTATGGCATCAAAGCGTTCCTGATCGCGCAATCGCTGAACCAGATCGAAAAGGCTTACGGGGTCAACAATTCCATCCTCGACAACTGCCACGTCCGCGTCAGCTTCGCGACTAACGATGAGCGAACTGCCAAGCGAGTGTCGGACGCACTCGGCACCGCCACCGAGATGCGGGCGATGCAGAACTACGCCGGGCATAGGCTCGCGCCCTGGCTAAGCCACCTGATGATCTCACGCTCCGAGACCGCGCGGCCGTTGCTCACACCCGGAGAGGTTATGCAATTTCCGCCTGACGATGAGATCGTCATGGTCGCCGGCACGCCACCAATCCGCGCCAAGAAGGCCCGTTACTTCGAGGATGCGCGCTTTACGGAGCGCGTGTTGCCGGTCCCGCAAACGCCGAACAACAATGTCGGTCTGTGGAGCGACGACTGGTCGCTGTCCGGCGCTGGCGCACGTGTCGGAGGGGATCCAGATCGTCCCACGGTCTCCAGTCCGAGAGAAACGATGAGCGCAGCTCCGCAAGCGCCGACAGCTGCGGCGCGAAAGGACGATGACGACACCAATGCCGGCCTGCGTCGTGAACCCGGCCTCGAAGTGCACAAGGACCTCGTTCCGGAAGCTCTACGATTGCCTGTCAACGAGTTCGATCCGGATGGTGACGAGCCAGAGCGCGATGCCGCGGGCTCCCGTGCGGTGATCCGCGACATGCGGCACATCGCGCGCCAAATCGCGATGGATCCAGGTGACGGAATGGAGCTTTGAGACGTGATTGCACAGCACGGCAAGAAGAAGCGGCTATCGATCTATCTCGATCCCGAGCTCATGGGCCTGTTGGCGGATTACGCTGACAGGCGCGAGCAGTCCCGTTCCATGATCGCCGAGGCAGCGATCGCGTCGTTCCTCTCGCCCGATGCCGATGAGCGCAAGGAGGCAGCGATCGCGAAGCGCCTTGATCGCATCGATCGCGCCGTGCAGCGCCTGGAGCGCGACATTGGCATTGCAAATGAGGCGTTCGCGCTTTTCGTCCGGTCCTGGCTTACCGCGACGCCGCCCCTCCCCGAGGCCGCGCAAGCCGCGGCACGCGCTCAGGCGGGAGAACGCTACGATCGGTTCATCGAGGCATTGGGCCGCCGGCTCGCCAGGGGACCACGGCTGAAGCACGAGGTGCCGGATGATGTGACGGGCTGATCACTGCCACCGCTTCGCCACGGATGTAATGCTCGCAATGATCTTTCCTATAATCGTAGCTTTCCGAGAACTTGCGCCGGTTTCAACCAGGAAGAAAGCCTCTGGAAAATGATTACTAATAAAGTGTACATTTATGTACTCGTTGAGCCATCGGGTTGTGCTCACCAGCAGTTGGCTCTCGTCACAACACGCCATGTGGTCCAGTTCGCGCAGCCGAGCGGACCGAAAAAGCAAATCACGCGACCAGTTCGGCAAAGGAGGGGAACTGATTGGAGCTGCGCCATCTGAAGTACGTAGTTGCCGTTGCGCGCAACGGCAGCTTCGCTGCAGCAAGTCATGAACTCAATGTCCAGCCGCCGGTTATCAGCCGCCGTATCCGCGAGCTAGAAGATGAAATCGAAACACAGCTGTTCGAGCGCTCCACTGCCGGTGTTCGAACAACACCCATAGGCGAGGACTTTGTATCCTTTGCAGAAGGAATTCTCGCTGATGTTCAGCGTCTGTTGGATCGAACATGCGCCAGCCGCGTTGGCAAGCTCGGACGCATCACCCTCGGCTTTTACAATAACATTTCAGCTGGCGCACCGCGATCCCTCATTCGCCAATTTCGGGAGCACCACCCGGATATCCATGTTGAGCTCCTTGAGATGCCGCTCGTCGAGCTGACGGGGCAACTACATGCCGGCAAGCTCGATGCTGCCGTGATCCTTGGCGATACTGCAAAATGCGCCAGCCTTGAATTTAGAGCGTTGTGGTCGGAGCGTCTTGTCGTCGTCTTGCCCAAAAGCCATCGACTCTCTGAGAATCCCTTCGTCTATTGGTCCGAGCTCAAGGGTGAACGCTTCCTGATCAGTCGCCACGATCCCGGCCCCGACATCCTAAATCTCCTGATTGCCAATTTAGCCGCCCCCGCTGATCGGCCGGATGTCTCATCCATGAGCTTGAGCTACGCAAGCATTCTCGCTCAAGTCGCAGATGGCGAAGGGATCAGCCTGCAATGCGAGTCCAATGGCGGGATTTCCAAGTTCGACCTGGCTCTGCGCCCCGTCTACAACGCGGCAGGCGCAACCCGGCTTGGCTATACCCTCTGCTGGAACCGCGGAAACCGGAACCCCGCGTTGAAGACCTTCCTTGATGATTTGCCGCGGCAAATGTGATTCGCTGAAAGAAGGTATTTGGAACTGCTTTCGCCCTCGAGAGGGTACCGAGCGCTGCAAGTATTTTTACGCGCGCCTACGCCGCGCTACGATCCCAAACACAAGGGTGTTGCCCGCGCTGAATTCCTGCCTTTCTTGATTATCCCCATCGCCATTCGCTCACGTGCGGATGGTCGGCAACGGGGGCACAATGTCGGCGCATCATCACGGCAAGATCGCAGTTTCACGCGGCGCGCGCATGTTGCGCACGGCCCTCGGTCCGGCCATCGCTCACTATCTCGAAGATCCCGCGATTGTCGAAGTGATGCTCAATCCGGACGGCCGGGTCTGGATCGACCGCCTGAAAGACGGACTTGTCGCCACGGATGGGTGTCTGAGCCCGGCTGATGGCGAGCGTATCGTCCGCCTCGTCGCGCATCACGTCGGCGCGGAGGTCCATGCGGGCGCTCCACGCGTGTCGGCCGAGCTGCCCGAGACCGGGGAGCGTTTCGAGGGCATCCTCCCACCCGTCGTCGCTGCGCCAGCCTTTGCGATCCGCAAGCCGGCCGTTGCCGTCTTCACGCTCGAAGACTACGTCCACACCGGCATCATGAGCGGACACCAGGCCGCCACGCTGCGCGGTGCCATCGCAGAGCGCCGCAACATCCTTGTCGCCGGTGGCACCTCCACGGGCAAGACAACGCTAGTCAACGCCCTGCTGGCGGAGGTCGCCCAAACGACCGATCGCGTGGTGCTGATCGAGGACACCCGCGAACTGCAATGCGCCGCGGCCAACCTCGTTGCCCTGCGGACCAAGGACGGCGTTGCTTCGCTCTCCGATCTCGTCAAGTCATCGCTTCGCCTGCGCCCGGATCGCATCCCCGTTGGGGAGGTCCGCGGCGCTGAGGCTCTCGATCTCCTGAAGGCATGGGGCACCGGCCATCCCGGCGGCATCGGCACCATCCACGCCAACAGCGCCATCGGCGCACTGCGCCGCCTCGAGCAGCTCGTCCAGGAAGCCGTCGTCACCGTACCGCGCGTCCTGATCGCCGAGACGATCGACATCATCGCCGTCCTTTCCGGGCGCGGCGCAGCCCGCCATCTCGCCGAGATTGCTCACGTCGACGGGCTCGATCCCGCTTCCGGCGATTATCTGACCCGCTCGACCAAATCCGAACCAGACCTGCCATTCACAAAAGGAGATGAACAATGATCCGGCCTTTCTGCCTGCGTGCGCGCCATTACTTGGCGCATGCCGTCGTCCATACGAGCTCGCTCATGCTGACGGCCCAGGCCCACGCCGCCGGTTCTTCGATGCCGTGGGAGGAACCGCTCGAGAAGATCCTTGAGTCCATCGAAGGGCCGGTCGCCAAGATCATCGCGGTCATAATCATCATTGCCACCGGGCTTGCACTCGCCTTCGGCGACACCGGCGGCGGATTTCGCAAACTGATCCAGATCGTGTTCGGGCTCTCGATCGCGTTCGCGGCGTCGAGCTTCTTCCTCTCGTTTTTCTCGTTCGGCGGTGGAGCTCTAGTCTGATGGACAACGACGTTCACGGATTCTTCGCACCCGTGCGGCGAGCGCTGACGGAGCCGATCTTTCTTGCTGGCGCCCCGCGCGCCGTCGCCATCCTCAACGGCACGCTGGCCGGCGCAGTTGGTCTCGGCCTCCGACTTTGGGTCGTCGGTCTCCTCATCGGAGTCCTCGGTCATGCCGTCGCCGTCTGGGCCGCGCGGCGCGACGCGCACTTCGTCGACGTCGGCCGCCGGCACCTGCGTTATCCGACCCATCTCAACGTTTGAGGCAGGCTCATGATGAATCTCAGCGAATATCGTAAGAAGAGCACTGGCCTCGCCGATTTTCTGCCTTGGGCGGCGCTGATCGCCCCCGGCATCGTGCTCAACAAGGACGGATCGTTCCAGCGCACCGCGCGTTTTCGTGGGCCGGACCTGGACAGTGCGACGCCGGCCGAACTGGTCAGCACGACCGCTCGCCTCAACAATGCTCTGCGGCGCCTCGGTTCTGGCTGGGCCGTCTTTGTCGAAGCGCAGCGCAATCCCGCCACTGACTATCCGAGGAGTCGC
This sequence comes from Hyphomicrobium sp., assembly GCF_036833075.1. GTDB lineage: Bacteria > Pseudomonadota > Alphaproteobacteria > Rhizobiales > Hyphomicrobiaceae > Hyphomicrobium_C. The sequence continues at coordinate 37,674 of NZ_DAITQL010000012.1, read as the reverse complement.
TTTCCGGACAACGCGTCCTCACTGGTCGATGTCGAGCGGCGCGAGCAGTTCGAGGACAGCGGGCTCCTCTACGAGAGCAGCTATTTCTTGACCTTCGTGTGGTTGCCGCCGGCCGAGGACGCTTCGCGTCTCGAAGGATGGCTCTATGAGGGCCGCGCAGCCCGCGGCATCGATCCGTGGGAGCTACTCAAAAGCTTCGTCGATCGCACCGATCGCGTCCTGAAGCTCATCGAGGGCTTCATGCCCGAGGCTGAATGGCTCGACGACGCGGAGACGCTGACTTACCTGCACGCTACCGTCTCGACCAACCGCCAGCGCGTCCGCGTACCGGACACGCCCATGTACCTCGACGCGCTGCTCGCGGATCAGCCGCTTGCCGGCGGTCTGGAACCGCGTCTGGGGGACGCCCATCTGCGCACGCTGACCATCGTCGGATTCTCGACGACAACCTTTCCCGGCGTCCTCGACGATCTCAACAGACTGGCGTTCATGTATCGCTGGTCGACGCGGGCGATCATGCTCGACAAGATCGACGCCACCCGCCTCGTGAGCAAGATCCGCCGGCAGTGGTTTAGCAAGCGCAAGTCCATCGCGGCGATCCTCAAGGAGGTACTCACCAACGAGCCCGCCGTCCTCGTCGATAGCGACGCCGCCAACAAGGCGGCCGATGCCGATGCCGCGCTGCAGGATCTCGGCTCTGATCAGGTTGGGGAAGCTTACGTTACCGCAACGGTGACGGTGTGGGATACAGATCCGGCGATCGCCAGCGAGAAGTTGCGGCTTGTCGAGAAGGTCATCCAATCACGCGACATGACCTGCATCATCGAGGGCGTCAACGCCCTCGAAGCCTGGCTCGGTAGCCTTCCCGGCCACGCCTACGCCAATGTGCGCCAGCCGCCGATCAGCACGATCAACCTTGCGCATATGATGCCGCTCTCCGCGGTCTGGGCCGGTCCGGCCCGCGACGAACACCTGGGCGCGCCACCCCTCTTCTACGCCAAGACCGAAGGCGCGACGCCGTTCCGCTTTGCTCTGCATGTGGGCGACGTCGGGCACACGATGGTGGTGGGACCAACTGGCGCCGGCAAAAGCGTGCTGCTGGCACTGATGGCGCTGCAGTTCCGCCGCTACGAGCGCGCGCAGGTCTTCGTCTTCGACTTCGGCGGCTCGATCCGTGCCGCCACGCTCGCCATGAACGGCGATTGGCAGGATCTCGGAGGATCCCTAACCGATCAGGCCGATGCGCTGTCTGTCGCGCTGCAACCGCTCGCCGGGATACACGAAATCGCCGAGCGCGCCTGGGCAGCCGACTGGCTCGCCGATTGCCTTGTACGCGAGGGTGTCACCATCACGCCTGACGTCAAGGAGCATCTCTGGACAGCTTTGTCCTCTCTGGCGTCGGCTCCGGTCGAAGAGCGCACGCTCACCGGCCTGACCGTTCTACTGCAGCACAATACGCTAAAGCAGGCGCTGCGTCCGTACTGCATCGGCGGTGCGCACGGCCGTCTGCTCGATGCAGAGCAGGAGCGACTGGGCTTGGCCTCCGTGCAAGCCTTCGAGACCGAGGGTCTGATCGGAACCGGCGCGGCGCCCGCGGTGCTCGCCTATCTCTTCCACCGTATCGAGGCCCGCTTCGATGGGCGGCCAACCCTGCTCGTCATCGATGAAGGATGGCGGGCGCTCGATGACGGCGACTTCGCCGGAAAGATCAAGGAGTGGCTGAAAACGCTTCGGAAGAAGAATGTTGCCGTCGTCTTCGCCTCCCAGTCGTTGTCAGACATTCACAGCTCGGCGATTGCGCCGACCCTGATCGAGAGCTGCCCGACGCGCATCTTCCTCGCCAATGAGCGCGCGCTCGAGCCGCAGATCGCCACCGTTTACGAGCGGTTCGGCCTCAACGCGCGCCAGATCGAGATCCTCGCGCGCGCAACGCCAAAGCGTGACTACTACTGCCAAAGCCGGCGCGGCAATCGCCTGTTCGAGCTTGGTCTTGGCCATATCGCGCTCGCCCTCTGTGCGTCCTCCTCGAAGAGTGCCCATGCGCAGATCGACGAGCTGCTGGGCAGCGGCGCCTACACCTACTTCCTCGAAGCCTGGCTCGAGACCAACGGCCTTCGCTGGGCCGCCGAGCTCGTCCCTGACCTCAGCAATCGCATCGCGCCACCACCGGCGTCAGAGCTCCCATTCCCCTTCACCCTGACAGATACGGAGGTTCATTCATGACGCACGTCCCCTGCGCAGAGCGGTTGCGCTGCAAGCTCCTCGCCAGCGTTGTCGCCATTGCATTGATGTCAACCTCGGCCACGGCCCTCACCGTGTTCGATCCCACGAACTACAGCCAGAACTTGCTGACGGCGGCGCGCTCGCTCGAGCAGATCAACCATCAGATCACCTCGCTCGCAAACGAGGCGCAGATGCTGATCAACCAGGCCAAGAACCTGACCAGCCTGCCGACATCGCTCGTCGGCCAGATCGACGGAAACTTCTCCGAGATGCGCAACCTGCTCGGCGAGGCCCAGTCGCTCGCCTATAGTGTCGAGAGCATCGATCAGGAGTTCGCCGCCACCTACACCGACTTCGCCGCCGACAAAACCGGCGCCGAGCTCGTCGAGAGCGCGCGTGAACGCTGGCAGACCTCGGTGGCCTCCTTCGAGCACGTGCTCAAGGCCGGGGCCGTTGCCGTGAACAATATCGACGGTACGCGCGCGCAGACGACCGCGTTAATCGATGCCAGCCAGTCGTCCGTGGGCATGCTGCAGGTCACACAGGCGGGCAACCAGCTCGTCGCCGTTCAGACCCGGCAGATGGCCGATCTCACCGCCATGCTGGCCGTCCAGGGTCGCGCAGAAGCTCTCGAGAAGGCCCGTCAGGCGGCCGCACAGGAGCAAGCCCGCGCGCAGTTCCGCCGCTTCCTCAACGGAACCGGCTACAGCGGCTCGACCGTCCGCATGTTCCATGACTGAGCGCCGGAACATGACAATCCAGATCGCCGCCCGGGTGATTGCCGTTCTCTCCCTCGCCGTCGCCATGATGGCAGCGGTCATGACGGTGCGCGACGGCACGGAGACAGACAGCGCCCCTGACCTCCGACATCCGGGCGGCGAGCCCGCGGTGAGCGAGCTGCACCGCTGCCGCGACATCGGCGTGCAGGCTATCGACGACGACGCGTGCCGCAAGGCTTGGGCCCATCACCGCCGTCGTTTCATCGCAACCGGACAGCCGGACGCCCATACGATCCCACCACCGAATGCGGCCACCAGCCAAAACAAAGGCACGTCGCCATGAACAGCACCGGCGTCATCGATCGCTTCCTCGAAACCTTCACCTCGTACATCGATTCTGGCTTCGGCCTGCTTGGCGGCGAGATCGCGTTCCTCACGTCGGCCCTGATCGTCATCGACATCACGCTCGCCGGTCTGTTCTGGGCTTGGGGCGCCGACGAGGATGTGCTCCAGCGGCTGATCAAGAAAACCCTCTACATCGGTTTCTTTGCCTTCCTCATCGGCAACTTCAATCGGCTCGCCCATGTAGTCTTCGAGAGCTTCTCCGGGCTTGGCCTGAAGGCCGGCGGTTCGGCGCTCTCCGGTGCCGAGCTTCTCCAGCCCGGGCGCGTCGCCCAGGTCGGGATCGATGCCGGCACTCCGATCCTCGAGGCCGCCGGCGATCTCATGGGCTACATCGCCTTCTTCGAGAATTTCATCCAGATCATGGTGCTCATGATCGCCTGGGCTATCGTGCTGGTCGCCTTCTTCATCCTCGCGGTCCAGATCTTCGTCACTCTCATCGAGTTCAAGCTGACCACGCTGGCAGGCTTCGTGCTCATCCCCTTCGCGCTCTTCAACAAGACCGCGTTCCTCGCAGAGAAGGTGCTCGGCAACATCGTCGCCTCCGGCGTGAAGATCCTCGTGCTCGCCGTCATCGTCGGCATCGGTTCCGGACTGTTCAGCGAGTTCACGACCGGGTTCTCCGATCAGCCGACCATTACTGATGCGCTCGCGTTGGTGCTCGGTGCGCTGTCGCTCATGGGCCTTTCGATCTTCGGACCGGGGATCGCGACCGGGCTCGTCTCAGGTGCACCTCAACTCGGGGCCGGCGCTGTCGTTGGTACCGGCTTGGCGGCCACCGGGCTCGGCGTCGCTGGTTACATGGGCGCGCGCTCAGCCCTCAGCGGTGCCACGAGTGCCGTCGAGACGGGCGGCCATATGACAGCCGCAGCCGCGCGTAGCGGCGCGCATCTCGCGGGCAGCATATCGGCCGTCTACGACCTCGCCGCCGCAACCTCCGGCCAAAGCGGTATGCGCGCCGTAGCCACCGGTCTCGGTGGCGTCGCACGGGCCGGTGCTGGTGCCGTCGCACAGCCCATCCGCGAGGGCATGTCCAGCGCGGCGGACTCTTTGCGCGACAGCCATGCCGCCGGGCGCGCAGCCGCATGGACCGCCACTGGCGGTCAACCGCCTATCGGCAGTCAGGCCGCCGCCAACGATCTGTCTTTTGCAGGCGTGGGCGAAGCCGACAGCGCAGCGCCCGCCTGGGCCAACCGTGCCAAGCGTACCGCCACCATGCAGCACGGCGCCAGTGTTGCCGCACACACCATTCGTGGCGGCGACCACGGTGGCGGGGCCATGTCCGTTTCTCTCAAGCAGGATGATCACCGATGAACCTCTTCAAGCGACCGTCCGTGCGGTACGCACGCACGCCCCATCCCGAAACCCCTTACCAGCGCGCGGCGCAAGCCTGGGACGACCGTATCGGCTCCGCCCGCGTCCAGGCCCGCAACTGGCGGCTGATGGCCTTCGGCTCGTTGGCCATCGCCGGCGGCTTCGCAGCGGCCCTCGCCTGGCAATCGACGCGCGGCACCGTCGTTCCCTGGGTCATTCAGATTGACAAGTTCGGTGAGGCGCAAGCGGTCGCACCGGCAGTCGCCGACTACAAGCCGACCGATCCGCAGATCGCCTGGCACCTGGCGCGCTTCATCGAGCATGTGCGCAGCATCGCCGCCGATCCCGTCATTGTGCGCCAGAACTGGTTGCGCGCTTACGAATTCACGACCGATCGCGGTGCCCTCGCCCTCAACGACTATGCGCGCGCCAACGATCCCTTCACCAAAGTCGGCAAGCAGCAGATTGCCGTCGAGATCTCCAGCGTCATCCGTGCCTCACCGGACTCGTTCCGCGTCGCGTGGACGGAACGGCGCTTCGAGAACAGTCAGCTGTCCGCCACCGATCGTTGGACCTCGATTCTGACGGTGGTGATCCAACAGCCACGCACGGCCGACAAGTTGCGTGCCAATCCGCTGGGCGTGTTCGTCAACGCAATCAACTGGTCACGGGAGATGGGATAATGCAGGGGGTACACATGGCACGACACAGACACGGCGAACACCGTTGGGGCACGAGCGCCCTGCGGATCGGTCTACTCCTGGGCGCGACGGCCCTCGCAGGATGCGCGGTGGACTATATCCCGCCGGGCATCCAATACGACGATGCGTTGCCTGCGCTGCTCGCCGCCGAGCCTGCTGCGCCTGTCCAGATCGTCGAATTGCCGAAGCCGCTGCCCTTGCCCGGGCAGTTGAAGCCGGTCGAGACGAGCAAGGCAAAGCCCGAGCCCACCGATCCGAAGGCGCGCATCACGCAGGCCAACGCCGCGGCAAGGGTGCAGCCTATTCGCAACGGATTCATCAATGCCGTGCAGGTCTATCCGTTCGCGGCGGGCGCTCTCTATCAGGTTTATGCCGCGCCGGGTCAGGTGACCGACATTGCGCTGCAACCCGGAGAGCAGCTCGTTGGCTCCGGCCCTGTCGCCGCCGGTGACACTGTGCGCTGGATTATCGGCGATACCGTCAGCGGCGCCGCACCGAACAGCCAGGTTCATATCCTGGTCAAGCCAACCCGTCCGGATCTGCAAACCAACCTCGTCATCAATACCAACCTGCGTACCTATCATCTCGAGCTGCGCTCCACCGAGAAGACATACATGGCGTCGGTGTCCTGGCAATATCCGCTCGATCAGTTGGTCGCCTTACGCCAGCAGAACGCACGTGCCGCGGAGATGCAGCCGGTTGCCACCGGCATCGACATCTCGAAGCTGAATTTCCGGTACGTGATCGAGGGCGACGCGGCGCCGTGGAGGCCGCTGCGCGCCTTCGATGACGGGTCAAAGGTCTATATCGAGTTCCCGAAGCGCATCGACCAGGGCGAGATGCCGCCGCTGTTCGTCATCGGCCCCGCCGGCGGCTCCGAACTCGTCAACTATCGCGCGCGGCAGAACTACTACGTCGTCGATCGGATGTTTGCCGCCGCCGAGCTTCGCCTTGGCGACGAGGACTCTGAAAAGCGCGTCCGTATCGTCCGCACCGACGGGCGGCCGTCGCAGCACAGCGCAGGGCTCTTCCAATGACATCGCGCCCTTCGGAAACAGATCTCAAGGCCGAACTGCGCTTGCGGCCGGAACCGCCACAGATCACGCGACTGTCGCGCAAAGTCCTGGTCGGGCTCGGGGGCGGTGTGTCGATCGTTGTCTTAGGCGCCCTCATCTGGGCGCTCGATGGCAACCGGCGCAGCGCCACGCCGTCCGCCGAGCTTTACAACGTCGACAACCGCACGCCGGCCGACGGGTTGGCCGGGTTGCCCAAGGACTACACGGGTATCCCCAAGCTCGGCCCGGCGCTGCCAGGTGATCTCGGACGTCCCATCATGCAGGCGCAGGCGAAAGGAAAGCCGGTTATTCCGCCGGCCATGCAGACGCCGCGCGCCGATCCGGAGGAGCAACGCCGTCTCGCAGAGAGCGAGGCCGCCCGCCTCGCCAAGCTGTTCACCCCCAGCCGTGGCGAAAAACCCGCCGAGGCGTTGCCATCCGGAACGACGGCGCCTCCGGCCGACGCGACCGGCGGGCTGACGCTGGCGTTGGAACCGCCACCGCTCGATGCCGGTGCGGCGCAGAACATGCAGGACCGCAAGCTCGCGTTCGTCAATGCCATCACCGACCGGCGCACGGTCAGCGCCGATCGCGCGCAGGACAAGGCGTCGCCGTATGTCGTGCAGGCCGGCACAGTGATCGCGGCCGCGTTGATCACTGGCATCAAGTCCGACCTGCCGGGCCAGATCACCGCGCAGGTGACGGAAAACGTCTACGATACGCCTAGTGGCGCACACCTGCTCATCCCACAAGGCGCTCGCCTCATCGGCCAATACGACAGCCAGATTGTCTTTGGACAGTCGCGGGTGCTGCTGGTGTGGAATCGCGTCGTCATGCCGGACGGCACCTCAATCGTGTTGGAACGTCTGCAAGGCGCCGACACGGCGGGTTTCTCCGGCCTCGAGGACGAGGTGGACTATCATTGGGGACAGCTCTTCAAGGCTGCTCTGCTCTCCACCGTGCTCGGTATCGGCACCGAACTCTCCGTCGACGGCGAGAGCGAGATTGCCCGCGCCATCCGCGAAAGCACGCAGGATTCGGCATCCGATATCGGTCGCCAGCTTGTGCGTCGGCAGCTCAACATTCAGCCGACCTTGACCGTCCGGCCGGGCTTCCCGGTCCGGGTCATCGTCAATCGCGATCTCGTGATGAAGGTCTACGGAGCCAAGAACCCGACATGACGAAGCTGAAGCTCTCTGCTCTGCTCGACGACCGGCCAGTCAAAGTCACGACGCAACTCGACGACAGCGTCCCTCGCGAACTGGACGCCTATGCCGCGATCCTAGCCAAAGCGACGGGAGAGGCCGCGCCGCCTGATCCCGTCAAGCTCATCGGTCCCATGCTGCAACGTTTCATGGCCACCGACAAAGCCTTCAACAGGGCCAAACGACTGGCCGTCGCCGTGCGCCCGGGAAAGGCAGGCACACGCGCTGATATATCATGATCTGTCAGTTTTGCACGGGCCACGTGACTTGAGACGAAATGACTGCTTCGAACGGATTAAGGCGGAATGCTCACGAACGCGACAGGTGTACAGTCTCGACGCTTCGATACGTATGTTCGTCCATTCATGCATTTTCGCGTTGTCTTGAAGACTCGGGATTGGAAAAAAGTCCGGGCCAATAATGCGCATCGCTTTCCGGCCGTGGGCCGAAGATAGCTTGACCGACACGAACTACATTTGCGCCCTCCTCAATGGCGATTTCGAAGTCTCCGGACATGCCCATCGATAGTCGGCTAAGGTCAGAATGAAAGGCGACGACGCGATCTCGCAGGTCCCGTAACAAGCCGAAGCAGGTTCTCACCCGGTTGGTATCGGTGCTGAACATTGCGAGCGTCATGAGCCCTTGAGGTTTCAGCCTTGGAAATTCGTGGAGACGCTGGGCGAACGGGATCACCTCAGACGGATGAAGTCCATACTTGCTGGTCTCGCCTGAGGTGTTGACCTGAACGAATACGTCTAGATCGCGGTCAAGGGATTCCAGGCGGCAGTTCAATTCGTGAGCGAGGCGGATGCTGTCGAGGGCATGGAACTCCGACGCGAAGCGCACGAGGTGCTTCACCTTGTTAGTCTGAAGATGTCCGATGATGCTCCAGCGGACGGGCAGATCGGAGAGAGCAGCGTTCTTTTTGCGCGCCTCTTGTAGTTTGTTTTCCCCGAAATTCTGGATGCCAGTAGCGAAGGCATATCTCAGGATATGAGGAGGCACCGTCTTGGTGACCGGCAGAAGACGCACATCGTCGGGACTGCGTTCGCTGCGAAGGCACGCCGCAGCGATGCGTTCCCTCACGGCTATCAGGCTCGTTTCAAACCGTTTTAAGGGATCGCTTCCGAAGCGCGCGGCATCCGCGGCAGACAGAGCGACTTTAAGAGAAGCGGTCATGTCGAAACATATTCCCGCGCTTTGGCAATTGGAGGGGAGGGAGCCATAACATCTCGTATCTGTGCGGTCGCACCCGTCTCGGCAGCTTGCGTCGGATCTCTCCTTATCACGGCGGTCGCCACAACCAGCCATCCACTTGCTCATGAGCATTCAGGCCAATTGCGCGATGTCGAGTTTTGCTCTGGCGTTAGCGCATGCCTGAATATCGACAGCCGCTACTTAAGAGTCCCATTTCATTCCCCCATAATGGCCTGATAGTTGTCGCCAAAGAGGCAGGTATAGGCGGTCCATTCCTGGGATAGCTTCCCCGGCTGCCGTAGGCGTCAAGCTGTGCTTCTAGGAGTCACGTCACGACTATGCCTTCACGTCCCTCATCTTCGATCATCCAGTTGAATGACCTCGCCAGCCCCATCGTCGCGGGTCTCGTCTCTGTCATCGTCAACTATGGCGGTACTTTCATTCTGGTGTTTCAGGCTGCGCGGGTTGCCGGTCTCAGCCCAGAGTTGACGGCTTCTTGGATGTGGTCTGTCTCGATCGGCGTGGGATTGACAGGATTGATCCTGAGTTGGCGCTATCGCGAGCCGATCATCACCGCCTGGTCCACACCGGGAGCCGCTTTTTTGGTGACCGCACTCGCGACTACACCCTACGCTGAAGCCGTCGGCGCCTACATCATCTCGGCGACGGCCTTCGTTGCCCTCGGGATTTCCGGATACTTCGAAAAGGTAGTCCGCATGATCCCGCACGGCATCGCCTCGGCTTTGCTCGCAGGAATCCTTTTGCAGTTCGGCATCGGGGCGTTCGGTGGTGCGACCGTGGATCCATTTTTGGTCGGATTATTGATCGTCGCCTACGTTCTTCTGAAACGGTTCACGGCTCGCTATGCCGTGGTCGGAATCCTGCTGATCGGCCTTCTCTTCCTGCTAGCGCAGAATCGTGTCGATCTCGCTGGCCTGCAACTGAAGCTTGCCACGCCGGTCTTCACGATGCCGGAATTTTCTCTGAATGCTCTTCTCAGCGTTGCGCTGCCGTTATTCCTGATCACACTATCCGGGCAGTACATGCCGGGCATGTTGGTTTTGCGCAACGATGGCTTCAAGACTAGCGCCAATCCCATAGTAACCGTCACAGGGCTCGGCTCTCTTGTCATGGCCCCGTTCGGTTCACATGCCTTCAATGTTGCCGCTATAACGGCGGCAATCGCAACGGGTCCGGAGGCACATGAGGATCCGTCCAAACGCTGGATCGGCGGCATCGCGGCAGGAGTGTTCTATGTGCTTGTCGGCGTGTTCGGCGTGACACTCGCCGCCGTCTTCATGGCGTTCCCCGCAACTTTCATCACCACGCTGGCAGGACTGGCGTTGCTCGGCACGATTGGAGGTAGTCTCGCCAGTGCGATGGCAGACCCGACCTCGCGCGAGGCCGCGCTGATCACCTTTCTAGCGTCGGCTGCAAACATCAACATGCTCGGCGTCGGCGGCGCGTTTTGGGGACTGGTTATTGGGCTGTTTGCCTACATGGTTTTGAATGGAAAGTTACCCCCAAAGCGAGCCGTTCCCTCTACGGCCGGTAGGCTCCCGGCCGAATGATGGCGCATAGCACTGTGGCAGCGATCTTCTTCTCGGTTGAATGGCCGGAAGCGCTAGCCACTGCCACTAGGCGCGACGGGACTCTTTAATTTGTAATTGAAGCCGTGCCTGGAGCGGACATGACGTTGGGTTATGTAGTCACCCTGGTGGCCGGCGCGTTGGCGGGCGGTTTCATCAATGGGCTCGCCGGCTTTGGGACAGCTCTCTTCGCACTGGGGATCTGGCTTCAGATCATGCCTGCGCCGCAGGCGGTTGCCATCGTCGTGGTAATGTCAGTCATCAGCGGCCTGCAAGGTCTGTGGATCGTGAGAAAAGAGATCGAGGGCAATCTTCCGCGCCTTGCCCGGTTTGTTGTGCCAGCGCTTATCGGGGTGCCGGTGGGTGTAACCTTGCTTACAGTCGTAAGTGCCGCGATTCTGAAATTGACGATCGCAGTATTCCTGATCCTCTATGGCGGATTCTTTACGCTACGTCGGTCTTTGCCGCAGTTCGAGAGGCCTACGCCTATTGCGGACACGATTGTGGGGTTTCTGGGCGGCATTCTTGGGGGATCCGTTTCCCTCTCCGGTGCATTGCCGACAATGTGGTGCGCAATGCGCCCTTGGCCTAAGGCTGAAACCCGAGCCGTGCTGCAGCCCTACAACGTGGCCGTGCTCGGGATCACGATGCTGTGCTTCGCATGGCAGGGGCTCTACTCGCCGGAAACTTTGCTTCTAATTGCCCTTGCGCTGCCGGGTACGTTGGTCGGGTCGCAGGTCGGTATTTTTCTATTCCGTTGCCTCGATACCAATCAGTTTCGCCGCTTGCTTATCGTGCTGATGTTCGCGTCGGAGCTTCTGCTTACGTTTTACGAACTCGCATGATCGCTGTCGTTGTAGTGAGTATTCAAAGTATGAATTTTTCTTCCGCGTAGGCGGCCGCGATTTTCTAGAGGTCTAAGAATGAGCGATGCGCTTCTTCCGGTGTTTCAGCCCGCCACTATGCTCTTCGAGCATGGTGAAGGAGCGTGGCTGACGACAGTGGATGGAGAGCGCTATTTGGATTTTGGTGCGGGCATCGCTGTTAATTCGCTCGGCTACTCTCATCCCCGCCTTGTCGCAGCGCTTGAGCATCAGGGCCGTAAACTGTGGCACCTATCGAACGTCTATCGCATACGCGATAGCGAACGGCTTGCCGAGCGAATGACGGCGGCATGTTTCGCCGATGTCGTGTTCTTTGCCAATTCTGGGGCGGAGGCTAACGAATGCGCGATCAAGATTGCGCGCCGCTATCAGCATGCTTGTGGCCGTCCCGAGCGCTGGCGGATTGTCACCTTTGAAGGTGCGTTCCATGGCCGAACCCTCGCCACGATGGCTGCCGGCGGTAACCCAAAATATCTCGAGGGTTTCGGCCCGGTCGTCGACGGCTTTGACCAGTGCCGGCTCGAAGACATCGAGGCCGTTCGCAGCCGGATTGGGCCGCAGACTGCGGCCATCATGATTGAACCTATACAGGGGGAGAGCGGCATCAGGCCCGTGACGCACACCTTCCTGCACCAGCTGCGCGAGCTCTGTGACGAACACGGCCTCCTTCTTATCTTTGATGAGATCCAGTGCGGCATGGGGCGGACTGGTTTTCTATTGGCGCATCAAGAGACCGGTGTTGTGCCTGACATCATGAGTCTACCCAAGGGTATGGGTGGCGGTTTCCCGATCGGAACCTGCCTCGCCACTCGTGAGGCTTCACGAGGCATGATGCCAGGATCGCACGGTTCGACGTTTGGCGGAAATCCACTGGCTGTCGCTGTAGCAAATGCGGTTTTCGATGTCGTGGACGATGAGCTCCTGCTCGCCGAAGTGCGGCGCAAAGGCAATCTTCTGCGCGAATTGCTAGTGGACGTTGCCGCACGCTTTCCAAGCTTGATTGTCGAAATTCGTGGTCGCGGACTGATGCTGGGCATCAAGACCACCCGGACGTCTCAGGAAATTGTTGACGCGCTGCGTGCTCGCGGAAAGGTGCTGACAATTCCGGCGGGCGATAACGTTACGCGTGTTCTGCCGCCGCTGATTGTTACCGATGAAGAAATACGTCTCTTCGCGGGACGTCTCGAAGCTACGCTGGCTGAAGTGGCGTAGGAGGAACAACAGCACGCGGATCCTCCTACGGCGACTCCTCTTGCTGTCAAGGTCGGCTTGGCAGCCGGACACGAAGCGGCGACAATTCTGGTGAGAGCATGATCTGGCACGCTAGCCGCGACGTACGCGTTACTCCGAATGCCTGGTCAAGCATATCCTCCTCGTCTTCGCTTACGTCGCCGACTTTCGCGAAATCCTCTTTAGAGAGGATTACATGGCAAGTGGCACAGGCGAGTGAGCCGCCGCATGCGGCTTCAATCGGATGACCGGCGCTGCGTAACGCCTCCATGAGGCTAACGCCCGACTGGCATGACATAGTCGATGGGGGTAAACCGCTGTCGCTCTCGACGAAGATCTCGATCTCTGTCATTGCGCATTCTCCATGGCGTTGCGGGCGCGCGCCATGAACCCGTCATAGACGCTCCGAGCGTCCTGATTGAAATGAGCGAGGCGGCTGTTCACTTGGGTTTCAAGGCGCGTAGCGGAGCCAGGCCCCAATGCTCGGTCGAGTGCAGAGCTGTAAGCTGGAATCGAAGCCCAGTCCCTGACCGTTTGCTCCGTTAGCTCGACGTGGAACTGGAACCCATAGGCATGGTCGCCATAACGAAATGCTTGGATCGCGCACGTATCAGACGAAGCGAGGGCTACAGTTCCAGGCGGAAGGGAAACGACTTCCGCGCCATGCCACTGAAGAACCGTTATCGGGTCAGACAGGCTTCCAAGAACTGGATCGTGTTTTCCATCCTCTGTCTTGTTGACGGTCAGTACGCCAACCTCCGGCGCACGCGCGGGACCGACTGTTCCGCCGAGCGCCTCAGCCAGCAACTGATGGCCCAGGCAAATTCCGAGAAACGGTCGGTTAAGGTCGACAACGAAACGCCGGATAGCTTGCTTCTCAGGCTTCAACCAGGAGAATTCGTCTTCTTGCCAAACATCTTGTGGTCCGCCCATCACGATCATGAGGTCGTAGGCGGCGACGTCTGGGATGGTTTGACCCTGGTCGAGTTCCACGGTCTCCCAGGTTAGACCGTCCGCACGCATGAAGTCGCGCAGGATACCCGGATGCTCGCAATCCACGTGCTGTAAGACCAAGATCTTCATTGTCAGACCATGCTCCCTTCCAAGGACGGCGCGCCACGGTCCGTCGAATGCTGGAAATGATAAGGGCGATCGGGAAAAGCAAACGCGAAGGCCGATCTGGCCGCGGTCGCGGCTTCGGCAAAGCCGGTGACGAGCAGTTTTTCCTTGTTCGGATAGGTCGCAACATCGCCGACGGCAAAAATGCCCGGTGCATTCGTTGATGCCGTCAGTGGGTCGATCGGAATGCCGTTGTTTGCAGTCGTGATGCCGAAGCCAGATAAGGCGCTCAAATCCGACGAAAGCCCGAAGAAGGGGAGAAGGATCTCGGCTGAGAGCGACTCTCGGCTGCCGTCGAGGTCAACAATGTCGATGTGATCCAGGCGTCCAGAGACGATACCCAGCCGGTCGAGCTGATAGGGCGTTCGCAGCTTAACAGAGCCGCGATCCACCAGTTGAGACAAAGCAGCTAGAGACGCAGGCGCTGCGCGGAACTTCTGTCGTCTGTGGACGAGAGTGAGCGAGGCGCAAATCTGGGATAGCACGATCGCCCAATCGATAGCGCTATCACCTCCACCCGCGATGACGACATGTTTTCCTCGGAAAGCTTGAGGATCGGTCACCCAATAGTGAACGGATTTGCCCTCCAGGTTTTCGATCCCCTCAAGCGGCGGGCGGTTCGGACCAAATGCTCCCGCTCCAGCGGCGACGACAATGGCCCCCGCATAAATTTCGTTATCGCGCGTGGTGCGGACAATAAGCTTTCCGGCTTCACGTCGCAGCCCGCACGCCAATGTGTCGAGGTGAAACGTCGGCGAGAACGGCTCAGCCTGTTCCTTTAGGCGTGCAACCAGCTCTCGAGCCCTCACCTTGGGAAAACCCGGGATATCGTAGATTGGTTTTTCTGGGTAGAGGGCCAGGCATTGCCCTCCAGGTTCGGAGAGAGCATCGACGACGTGACAACGCATTCCGAGCTGGCCGCAAGCGAAGACGCTGAATAGACCAACCGGACCCGCGCCAACGATCAGCACGTCCGTTTCGCATCTGGGTGTCATGCGCGCATGAGCTCCGCTTCAACGCCGTGAACGGCGGTGCTGTCGGCAATATCGGTGCGAAGTCCCGGATTGAGCACGTTGACGTTAGACGCATCGCCCGCATGACGTGGCCAATGTCCCTTATGGACCAGTGCCACACCAGGCGGGACGTCTTCGGAAATCGCAACCCGAAGCGTCAATCGCCCGGCCGATGTGGCGAGCGTCACGGTATCTCCATCGACAAAGCCACGGGTCTCCACGTCGCCTCGATTGAGATAGACCTTGGGCTCCCCTATTCGGGCGCGAATTCGCTCGTCGTTTCCGTAGCTCGAGTTCATTAGCCACTTGGACGCTGGCGATAGCACGCGCAACTTCCCCGACGCCGGTGCTGGATCGGCGTGCGCAAAGGGCACCAACGGATGACCGGATGCCGCCAGGCGCTCGCTCGTGATCTCGATGCGTCCCGACGGCGTCGCGAATTTCAGCTCCTCGAACTGAACTTTCGGCGTTGCGAACAAACGCGCAGTTCCAATTGCCTTGAGGTCGTCAAAAGTACCGTTGAAGGACGTTTGACAGAGCAAGCGATCGATCATGCTGCGATCACTCTCGTAAAGCGCATCGTCCTCGTATCCCATCGCCTTGGCGAGGCGGCGGAAAATTTCCTGGTTGGGCAACGCTTCTCCCATCGGTTCAACGGCTTTGGTCTGGGCCGAAACCGTGTGATGGAAATACGGGAATACGATATCGTCGAATTCCAGAAAGCTCGCGGCCGGCAGGACATAGTCCGCGTAGACGGCGGTATCCGTCATGAAGATGTCGGTCACGACCGTGAGGAGATCCTCACGTTCGAGGGCTTTTTTCACCTTGGATTGGTTCGGGCTCGAAGCCGCGATGTTATTGTTCCACGTAAATAGGGCCGACACCTTATCCGCATCTGCGAGGTGGTCCGCCAGGTCAATATGGCTAACGGACAGCCCATCGTCGGGTCGTAGCTCTGCGCCGATAAGAAAGCTCATATCGACGCCCCGCGTCTCGGGCCCGTTCATGTAGCAGAACCCGGCCCCCGGTTTTCCGAGGTGGCCGCATCCGACCGACAACAGTGCCAAAGAACGAAAGATGTTTCCGCCTTGGGGCTGACGCTGCACGCCCTGGCCGAGCCACAACAGGGATGGTCCGGATCCGAACAGCAGCGCCGCCTTTTCGATTTTGTCCGCCGGGATGCCAGTGAGCGAAGACGTTCGTTCCAAGGTTGCGCTGTTGATCTCGTGCTCGACAGCGTCGAAACCGGTCACATGCCGTGCGATGAACTCCTGGTCGAGAAGGTTTGCGGCCTTTAGGACGTGCAGCATTCCGAATGCCAAGGCCGCGTCCGTTCCTGGCCGTAGCTGCAGGTGCAGGCTGGCGGCCTTCGCGGTGTCATGTGCGATAGGATCGACAACGATAATCTGCGCGTCGGATTTCTTGATCCAACGCGAATGCATGTGCGGGGCGCTGTGGGATGGGTTCGCGCCCCAAACCATCAGTGTTTTGGCGTTCGCCAGTTGCTCGGGATCGAACCCCGTCAATGACGTCCCGAACATGTCGCCAAGAACGACATGTCCTGCCTTATTGCAGACCGTATCCGGATCGACTTCCGTCGCGCCGAGCCGGTTGAAGAAGCGTATCGGGAACCATCCCGCCAGCATCGAGACCGTGCCGGTGTAGTGCGTGTGATAGATCGAGCTAGAGCCTTTCGTGCCAGCGATTTCTTTTAGGCGGCCGGCGATATCCTGGAGGGCTTCTTCCCAGCTCACGCGCTCGAAACTTCCGCTTCCCTTTGAGCCGGTGCGGCGCAGCGGTTGCGTCAGCCTCTTCGAGGCATCGAGGTACACCCCGTTGTATGCCAGCGCACATTTTCCGCAGAGACCGCCCATGCTGACGTGGTGATCCTTGTCACCCATGACCTTCGGGGCAGCACCTTCGCGGACCAAAACCGATATGCCGCAGGCATCATAACAGTCGCGCGGACATGTGGTCTTGAAGACGGTTTTCTCTCGAGACATTGGTACGAAATCCTGTCACCGAAACTGGCTGTGGTCGGTGATTGGATACCGTGGAATTGGACGACAGGATCCTGCCAATATGGCGGTTGATAGCAGACCACTTGACGGGCGCGAAAAGAGTTCTGCTCAATGGTTCAGCAACGCGCTCTATTAGCCGGCAGGAACTGAGTGTTGATTGAATCCGTGAAGTCCGAGGTGACGTGTCTTCTCAGACATTGCGGACTGTCGTGATCGCCTTCAATTCCTGTCGTTGGTCCCAAATAGGCCTGACTCTATTGGACAAATTATCTTTTCATCGGCCCTGAAGTCGTGGCCGCGCTGCAATCACCAACGCGCTCGCCGTACTGGATTTCTATGTCAACCAGATTGCCGTCTCCGTCCGTCACCTCGATGCGGCCGCGAAAGCTTTCCGGCTCCAATGCGAACATTCCAACCGCTGAAAGGGGTATGTCAGGAGCACACTGCGCCATGAAGCCGGTACGAGTTTCGCCGGCGCAGATTTCGTACTTCGGACAGGACGAGGCGGGTGAAGCGCTCAGCATCTCGAAAGTGCCGTGCGCGGCGATGGCTTGTGGTTCAAGGCAGCGTTCAACCTGGCGGACGGTCGTCTGACGTCCAGTTGGGACGTCCTCCGCGATGACATCTATTCTATAGAGGCCGGGCTTCAGCACATGAACAAAGCCTGTGGCCCACGATGCGGACTGAAAAGACAGCACGACAAGGATCGTCGCCGCCAAGGGAGTAGGAGAATTCATCTTGGCCTCTCGAAAAAGGTCAGGGCCGCTAAACCCAAGCGGCCCTGCGAGGGGAGACCTATCTTTTCGGCGGAGGTTCAGGAAAATACTGGATATCGAAAGGGCGAGAGAGCTTCAGGTACAATATGCAAGAAGCTGCCGGGCCGCATTCAAGTCCGTGTGGCGGTGCATTACCAGGAAAACTAATGTAGGTGGGCCCATTGAATTGGGTTCGCGTTCCGTCATGGGCAATTAGCGTGAAAGCACCACTGATCCACATGTAGAGCTCGTCGGAGGTATGGCTGTGGTTGGGTACTTTGTAGCCGGGAGCAAATCGTAGCAACGCCTCGGCCTCGCCCTTTGAGAGGTCACCCCGAAGCACTGCGATCTCCGCGCCTTTCGGCATTCCCTCAACTTCGAGCGGCGACCAAACGACCTTTTCAACATCGACGATCGTCTGGTCCTTGCCAAAGGATAGAGGATTGGAATTGGAACCCAACTCAGCAGCGGGAAGCAGCTTGGGTGTGATCAACATGGGGACAAGCACGAGAGCATATCTAAGCATAGCTTTTACCTGCATTTTACAAGCATGGGTACGATGCTAGTGACGACGGTGCCTGTTAAAAGACGACCGCTATTGCTCTTGATAGTCCGCGTATGATGCGCGTGATCCATCCACTCGGGAAGAGTCGATCAGACCACTATGGGCGTGAGAGCGCCTGTTTTAGCTCGTTGGTTTTGGGTTAGGAGTGCGGCGTTTCACTGCAAACACCGATGCGCTTTCCCCTCTGGCGTTCCGTCAATGTCATGTTCTTGTGGCCCATCTTCATGTCGACCGTCCCGATGAAGCCATCAGGTGAGAGCCGATACTTAGCCCATGCGACTGCTCGATTGTGTCCCTCACATACGAGATCGAATGTCAGTTCATTTCCACTCTCTCGGATGTTTGATGCTGGGCACCGCGCAAGCTCGTTGTTATCGCTCAACACTATCAAGCCATGCGTGCCGCCGTCTGTTATGCAGATCTTTGTGGTCTTTAGGACCGCGGCAGCCTCGACGTGTGGCAACGTGAGGCTCATTTGGACTTCATATTCTCCAGGCTCAAGCGCCGAAGCGTTTCCGCCGGCTGCTAGCCCTGTCACATAAACGAAAAACACTGCTAGTCCGGCACGTCCCATAGCGTATATCCCATCGTCCGAAGCGATGTTGGAGATCGCAAGCGACGATCACCGGTTGCTGTTGAATTTAAAAATTGGGCAAGATCATCCGTTGCACTAGAAGTGTGCGCCCATTGATGAATCCTATCATGAGCAGGATCTGGTTCGGCCTACCACTTGGGTAGCCTCGGTCAGACCATTGTACCCAATGGTCAGCGGGTTTTCTTTCTAGCCATCGATCGAAGGATGTGCGCGAGCTTCTTGACTGCAGCCTCAAGTTCGGCCGGTGTATACGCTGCGAAGCCCAGCAGAAATCCTGGTTTACCGCCGCCTGCTGCGTAGAGCGCCGACAAGCCCGTGAGATCTATGCCTTCACGGCGCGCCCCATCGATAACGGCACGCTCGGACAGGTCGCATGTTAGTATGCACGGCATTTGTAGACCGCCGACGGGAATGCGAGGCTCGATGAATCCCGAAAGATGCTTGCCGACTAGGCTGGCTAGCACTTCGAGCCGTTCTGCATAAAGGCCCCGCATGGCTCGAACGTGTGCCCCGAAATGTCCACCCTCCATGAACCGGGCCAGCGTCAATTGCGCAATCGAGGCGGTATGCCCATCGAGCAGCGTACGCGCGACGGTCATGGGTTTTACCAGTTGGGGTGGCAGCACGACGTAGCCGATGCGCAAGCCGGGAAAGAGTGATTTGGTGAATGTCCCAATGTAGATCGTGCGGTTGTGCGGATCGAGCCCTTGTACGCAAGCGGTGGGCTTGCCAGCATAATGGAACTCGCTATCGTAATCGTCTTCGATGATCCAAGTCTGATGTTCGACGGCCCATTCAATCAATGCCAGACGACGATCCAGCGCCAGTTTTGCGCCGGTCGGGAATTGATGCGATGGCGTGAGTGAGACGGCCTTCGCGCGGCGCGCATCACCCATAATCTGTTCCACCATGATGCCCTGGTGGTCGACACGGACCGGCACGCATTCCAGGCCAGCAGCTTCGAATGCTTTACGTGCACCGTGATAGGCGGGGTCTTCAATGAAGATACGATCACCGGAATCCAG
This sequence comes from Hyphomicrobium sp., assembly GCF_036833075.1. GTDB lineage: Bacteria > Pseudomonadota > Alphaproteobacteria > Rhizobiales > Hyphomicrobiaceae > Hyphomicrobium_C. Next base: position 18,062 of record NZ_DAITQL010000012.1, on the reverse strand, counting down.
CAGCATGTTCGCGCAGAGAGCCATTGCTTGCTGTGAACTCGTAAGGACCAGCACGCGCTCTGCCGTTGCTCTGGCTCCGCGTTCTAGATTCACATAATCGGCTATCGCCCGTCTCAGCGACTCAACCCCTTGTGGGTCGCTGTGCAGAAGCGCTTGCGTGCCGGCCTCCTTCAATACTTGCCGCTCAAGACGTTCCCATAGCTGAAGCGGGAAGGTGCGCGTTTCAGGAACGCCCTGCGTAAATGGATGAGGCGAAAATATGCCCCCCACGCCGCCACCTTGAAACATCACGGTTCCGCGCTTGCTTAGCTTGGGTGACTGCCTACGCAGTGATGCATCGCGTCTAGAGCGCCGTTGGCCAGTGGCGAACTCGGTTATATCTGCGACGAAGCTACCGCTGCCAATGCGCCGTTCAATGAACCCCTCTGCATGGAGCTGCGCATAGGCGGTTTCGATTGTATCACGGGACACTCCCAGTGATTTTGCGAACGCGCGGGAACCGGGCAGCGGTTTACCGGCGCCGAGCGCCCCATCGAGGATCAGTTGCCGGATGGCTCGCTGTATTCGCGCATGAAGCGGCATCGCTCCATGTGCTGGGTTGGCGACCCACGCCTTTACGGATTCCAATTGCGAGTGCTTAAACAAATGGTCTGGCACCTTCTCCGGAAGTGGCAGGATTAATCAGGCCATTAGTTGATATCATGTCAAGGCGTGTTTTTCGCGTTGTACCTTCGGAGACTCATCAAAGTCATGTCACCGACTTCGTTACCATCATCGCTACTCAACGGTCTCGCACATCTATCGGCCGCCGCTGGAGACAGCGTCGAAGTGAGTTTGGCCGATTGGCAATCTGCGCCGAGGCCAGAGCGAAAGGTGCTCGAGGGTGCATTTGTGCGACTGGAGCCGCTCAACGCAGAACGGCATGCGCAGACATTGTTCGAAGCAGCAATCGCGCCCGGTGCAGACGATCGTTTCAGATATCTCGCGGAAGTCCCGCCGGCTGACTTCGAGGAGCTTCATCAATGGTCGACTAGGGCCGCTGCGAACAGCGATCCGTTGTTTTTCGCTGTCGTCGACAAGCGTACTGGACGGGCGGAGGGCCGTCAGTCTTTCATGCGGATCGATGCTGGCAACGGCGTGATCGAGATCGGCCACATAATGTGGGGGCCAGCGATTGCGCGCACACGTATCGCAACCGAGGCACTATTTCTCTTCGCTGACTACGCGTTCGGACTTGGATACCGCCGCTTTGAATGGAAGTGCAACGATCTCAATTTGCCTTCCAAGCGCGCAGCCGAACGCTTCGGCTTCAAATTCGAAGGCCTGTTCCGCCAACATATGGTGGTGAAGGGTCTCAACAGGGACACGGCGTGGTTCTCTATCATCGATAGAGATTGGCCCCGATTGCGGGCGGGTTATGAAAACTGGTTGAGGCCGGAGAATTTTGACAGCTCGGGCACCCAATTGACGAAATTAACCCTTCAGCCGTGAGCACCTACACCCCCGAAGACTCAGATGCGCACGGCAACTTCGCTGCTAAGGCGGCCTTGCTTGTCGTTGGGTTCGTGTGGGGTGGGAATTTCGCCGCCACCAAATTCGCTTTGGAGGCGTTCTCCCCATGGACCTTCCGAACCGTCTCCTACACGGCTGGCGCCGTTCTCCTCATGCTGGTGGCGGTACTGGCTGGCGCCAGTCTTCGTGTCGACAGGGCAAGCGACCGCTTGCATCTGGCTATTTCGGGCCTTTTCGGTTGTGCGGGGTTTGGAGCACTGTCGGCGATCGCGGTGCTGCACACCTCGACCGGCCGCGCAGCTATATGCACTTATACCATGCCGATTTGGGCCGTCTTGCTCAGCCGGGTAGTTCTGAAGGAACCCCTGACTGTTTCGCGTGTCGCGTCGCTGACCTTATGTTGCGCCGGACTGTCAATCCTGCTCTGGCCATTGGTCCGGGCAGACGTTTCGCTCGGGGTGCTCGCGGCCTTAGGAGCAGCTGTCAGCTGGGCCATCGCCGTCGTGTATCTTAAATGGGCGCGCGTCACCGCGCATCCGTTTGCCATGGCGGTGTGGCAGCTTCTGGCGGGCGCAATAGCCTCCGCGATCGGTGCCCTCTTTGAAAGCCATGCGGCGTGGACTCCGATGGGCACACTTCCAATGTAGGGCTTGGGTTACGGCGCCATTGTTGGAACGGCCATTGCCTACCCGCTTTGGTTCCGCACGCTCCAACGTCTTCCCGCTAGCACGGCCGGCCTCGGCACTCTTCTCGTTCCACGTTCCAGTCTTCGGTGTCGCAATTTCGACCCTGCTGCTCAATGAACAACCAACCCAGGCCGATTGGTTCGGGTTCGCTCTCATTCTATCGGCCGCCGTCGTGGCGTTGAGCCCTGAGCCGCGCGCCCCGCAGAAGCATAGGAGGAGTTGATGTCGGATCAGCAGAAAAAATACGAACGCTTGAAGTCATTGCACAAGAGCGACAAAGCGTTCGTCATACCCAACCCGTGGGATGCCGGATCGGCTCGACTTCTGACTAGTTTGGGTTTCGACGCTCTTGCGACGACAAGTGCCGGATATGCGTTTTCGAAGGGTAAGCGAGACACGCTGCCAGGTCTTAGTCGGCGCTCTATACTCGAAAATGCCGCTGAAATTGTTAGCGCGACGCATCTTCCTGTTTCTGCCGATCTTGGAAATGGTTTTGGGTCAACGCCCGATGCCTGCGCGGAAACCGTCCGCATGGCGTGCACTATCGGTCTGGTTGGCGGCTCTATCGAAGACGCCACGGGTGATCCTGATGCGCCGATTTTCGACATATCTCAGGCAATTGAACGCATCAGGACAGCTTCGAAGGCTGTGCGCGGTTTACCGTTTGTGCTGACGGCCAGAGCCGAGAACTATCTTTGGGGACGCCCTGATCTCGACGATACGATTAGGCGCCTGCAAGCCTTTTCCGAAGCCGGGGCAGATGTGCTCTATACGCCGGGGCTTCCCGACATTGATGCCATCAAAGCCGTATGCCGTGCCGTGGATAAGCCTGTGAATGTGGTAATGGGCCTCAGAGGGCCGACCTACTCGGTTGCGGAGTTGTCGGATGCGGGAGTGCGCCGGATCAGTGTAGGCGGATCGTTCGCACGGGCTGCGCTCGGCGCATTGATGCGAGCGGCCGAGGAAGTGAGGACATCGGGCACTTTCCGCTATGTCGCTGACGCACTTCCCGGCTCGGTTGTCGCCGAGCTCATGTCGGATGAACGCGTGGACGGGAATTGAGTGGATGCTCAGCGGTGTTTGCGCTCCGTCGCAATCGAGCGCTGCGAGCGGGATAGGCCGCCGAGCACGGAGCTTTGAGATGCCGATTTGGCGGGCTGTAACGAGGTGCTTATCGAGCGTCGTGAACGGATTTGATTGATAGTAAGATCAGTTTATATCAATGGGTTATGCTTCTCTATCGAGCGATCTATCAAGCAGCTTGCACAGATAGGCCGCGATTTTGCTTGATAGGCTTAAGACGGTAGCTTGTAGCGGCGCCACCGCCGCTCACCCTCCGCGGCGATCTTGCCGCTCTTGATAAGCGCATCGATTGCGCGCTTGAGCCTGAACTTGTCGATCTCAGCGCCGATGCGCTGATTGACCTCCGAAGCAGACGACAGGGGATACCGTCTCAAGTCCTCCAGGATCAACGCTTCCAGGCGATGCGGTTCGATCCGCCCGAGCGTCGTCGTAGCGGATGCTTCGAGGATGCGCATCACATCCGGCACGACGAAGTACTTGGTCGCTTTGGTGCGTCCGCTCGACTCGACGAGCTTGAGGTCTTGCAGCCGTCCGAGCCAGGGCCGAAGCTGATCGGCGTCGTCGAGCATCAGCGTCTCTACAAGCTGACGCGCCGTAAGATGCTCGGATTGGGCAAGCAGGCCGAGGCAGATCATCTCGCGCTGGCGGAGTTGAAAGGTGAGGTTCGCCTTCTCCAGCATATCAATCACCTCCGGCTTGAGAATGCGGCGCCCGACGACGACTTCGACACGGTCATGGCGTTCACGCAGATGCGGGACGCCGCGGCCTTGTGCCAACAGCACCTGATACATCGTGTCGAACCCCGAGCCTTCGCGATCCATCAGCTTCAGGTCATGGAATACCCTGGCGAGGTTCTCGTTTCGTCGTGCGGTGGCGTGGAGAACTGTCGCCGGCGTCACGCCGATCGGGAGTGGGCCCGGGTTCACCACCTCGAGGCGATCCGGGTACGAGTTAAGGAAGATGTCGCCGTGCTGGGTATAGGGTCGATGCACCAGTGCATTGACCAATAGCTCGCGCACGACCTTCTCGTCATAGGCTGGCACCTGCTTGCGGAACATCCCGTCGGGCAACTCGTAGCTTTCTCGGAAGTCGGGAACCTCGCTCCACACCGCGTCCACCAACTCTATTGGTGACAGGCTGTAGTCGTCCCAGACCAGCTTATTCAGCTTGGCGTCGCGGTCGTCGAACTTGATGAACTGCACGACTGGTGCCGTACCGAGAGCGGTGCGATCATTCCGGCGGCCTATGCACAGGACGCCGAGGTTGGTTAGCCATTCGCCATCCGCAAAGCCATAGTGATCCAGCAACTCGTCCTCGGATTTCTCCTTGACGGAATCCTTCACGCGGTCAGATGCGCGGATACGTGCCGCAAAGGCGGCAAGCTTCGCTGGGTCCGGCTGTGTGCGCGGTACGCGCGCAGACGTCAGCGTCTCCCATGATACCGTCGTGCGGTCCTTGGTGAGCCTCAGAATGTCATCGCCTGCGATGGCGCGGTTCCTGTCTCCTTCGCGCACGTAGTATTTGCCGCTGGAAGTTGACGGCACGGAAGGCGAGCGCGGCACGTGAACTTCGATGTATTCGCCGCCGTTCTCCGCACGGCATACCGTTGCATGAGCGGTGACGTTGACGGTCAGCTCGCGCATCCGACGCGTCACTGTTGCCGGAAGATCGCTGGGTATTCTTTGCGCCGGCGGAGGGAGGTCGGCGCCGTCCTCGATCCCGATGACCAACGTGCCGCCGATAGCGGTGGCAAACGCCACGCAGCACTCGGCAAGCTCGGTCCAGGCCGTCGACTGACCGGTGACCTTGCGCAGCGACTTCTTCTCGAATCGGTGGTGTTCCCCGCTCATCCTGCGAGCTTACGGGTGCTTGCGGCGCCGAGCTAGCGTGAGGGCGGTCGATCGATTTGCGGAGCGTTTGGCGGCAGGCAGTGCCGATCGCTCATTTGCACAGAGTCAGAAGCAGCGGCTGAGAAAGTAAAGCTCAGCGGCGGAGCAAGATCACATCGAGTAGATCCTGCGACAAAAAATTTTTGCGCGCTGCCCTCACACCGGCGTGAGGGCAGGGGCTTTAGGCCTTGTCGAAAAGCTTTCCGTCGAGTTGTCGAAAAACCGATCAGGCTTGTTTGCTAACTCATTGATTTTGTTGGCTGGGGGACTAGGATTCGAACCTAGACAGGCAGAGTCAGAGTCTGCAGTCCTACCATTAGACGATCCCCCAAAGCCGGGATCGCGGCGGCCTTCGAGCTTGCGGTGTCAGATGGATGAGATCCGCCGCAGAGCCCGTTCCGGTGCGCCGGGTGGGGCCGTATAACAGCTCGCTCCCAACTGTGCAAGGATGGCGGGGTAGCGTGCGGCAGGGACAGCCCTGGCGCCGAAGATCGCCGTCTCTGCCGCATGGAGGCAGGGGCCGGCCGGGGACCGGGGGCGGCCGCAGGCAACCAGCGGAGAAGGGATGCGAAGCGAAGCTCCGCAGTGCCGATGTCCGGCGCCGTTTTTCCCGCAACATCGGCCGATGGATCCGCCTTTTGCTTTACGGGCCAATATCGCCTGCTACAGTGTTTCCAGATGCAGCCAGATCATGGCCTGACGAGAGGGCGAGCCGCTAGCGATGGCGCCTCCCTGGATCCAGGCACTGGGGAAAAAGACGTGTCGGAAGCTACGGACGACGAGCGCGCGGGCGCTCCCTCTCGCACTCTGCACCCGAGCGCCCCTCAGGCGGGCCCGGTGCGGACCGAAGCAGGGGCTCTTTCCCAACGGCCGCCCTTCCGCGGCCGACATCGTGCTGGCGGCGATGGTGGCCAGATCTACGGCGCGCTCGACCTCGGAACCAACAACTGCCGTCTCCTGCTCGCCCAGCCCTCGCGGCGCGGCTTCCGCGTGGTTGATGCGTTCTCGCGCATCATCCGCCTCGGCGAGGGCGTTTCGCAGACGGGCCGGCTGTCGGATGCGGCCATGCGGCGGACGATCGAGGCCCTCAAAGTCTGTGCCGCAAAGATCGCCCGGAACGATGCCGTCCGCGTCCGCTGTGTCGCGACCGAGGCGTGCCGGGTGGCGAGCAACGGGCGCGATTTCCTGGGGCGCGTCGAGCACGAGGTCGGGCTGAAGCTCGAGATGCTCGACCGGGAGACCGAAGCCAGTCTTGCCGTCTCCGGGTGCGCGTCGCTGATCGACTACCGCGCCAGCCACGTGCTCGTGTTCGATATCGGTGGCGGGTCGTCGGAGCTGATCTGGCTCGACCTTCCGAAATACGCAAACGGTCCTGATCTCAACGGCGGCGGCCGAACGGGGAGCACGTCGCACATCTCGGCCTGGACGTCGCTTCCCGTCGGCGTCGTGACGCTCGCCGAGCGGTTCGGCGGGCATCATGTGACGGGCGAGAGCTTCGAGCAGATGGTGGCCTACGTGACGGAGCTCATCCGGCCATGGGAGGCAGTGCACGGCCTGCGCGAGCGCGCCAACGGCGGAAACATGCATCTGCTCGGCACCTCGGGCACGGTGACCACGGTCGCCGGCATCCATCTCGGCCTCAAACGCTATGACCGCGCGCGCGTCGACGGGTGCTGGCTCGCGATCGACGAGATCCAGAAGGTGACCTACGCCTTGCTCGGCCGCTCCTATGTGGAACGCGTGGCGGAACCGTGCATCGGCCAGGAAAGAGCGGATCTGGTGCTGGCGGGGTGCGCGATCCTCGAGGCCATTCTCCGGATGTTGCCGGCCGAGCGCTTGCGCGTGGCCGACCGCGGCTTGCGCGAAGGCATCCTCGCGACGCTCATGACCGAGGATGGCGTCTATCGCACGGGACGGCGGCGCCGGCGCCGTCCGCGCTCCGGTTGAGGCTCCCATGCGCATGAAAGGAAAATCGGGCCGCGGGTCCAAGACAAAGGGCTCGGGCGGCGCGCTCGGATCGGCGGGCGGACAGCGCGAGCTCAACGTGCGCCTCAAGACGGCGCGCAGCCGCACGCCCTCGTCGCAACGCTGGCTCGAGCGTCAACTCAACGATCCCTATGTGACCGCCGCCAAGCGCGCGGGCTATCGGTCGCGGGCCGCCTATAAGCTGATCGAGATCGACGATAAGCACCGGTTCCTGAAGCCGGGTGCGCGCGTCGTCGATCTCGGGGCGGCGCCGGGAGGCTGGAGCCAGATCGCAGCCGAGCGCGTGCAGTCCGTCGGCGGGCGCGGCCAGGTGGTGGCGATCGACATTCTCGATATGGAGCCGCTCGCGGGGGTCGTTTCGGCGCGGCTCGACTTCATGGAGGACGGCGCCGAGGACTGGCTCAAGGCCAGGCTTCGCGACGGGGCGGCCGACGTGGTGCTCTCGGACATGGCGGCGCCGACCGTTGGGCACGCCCGGACCGATCATCTCAGGATCATGATGCTGGCGGAGGCCGCGGCGCATTTCGCGGGCGACGTGCTGGCGACGGGCGGGGCCTTCCTGTGCAAGGTGTTCCAGGGCGGCACGGAGCGCGATCTGCTCGACTTCCTGAAGCAGCACTTCCAGACCGTGCGCCATATCAAGCCGCCGGCAAGCCGGTCCGACAGCGCCGAGCTCTACGTGCTTGCGACCGGTTTCAAAGGGCGCGCCTGATCGACTTCAATCGTGATCGACGCATGGGTCCATATGCGGACAGATATGGACGCTGCAGGCGCGAGGGCGCCCAAAAACAGTAACGGCGGCCGCTTGCTCGACCGCCGTCTCTTGAGCTCGTCAGTGCACGAGCCCTTCTTCACCACCGATCAGATGATGTCGATCTCTGCCGGGAGGTAGCTCGTCACCTCGAGGCCAACTTCCTGCTCGCGTACGGCGGGCTTCGTCCAAATTTTCATTTTTTTCCTCCTTAGTCCGTGCCTTTGGAGCACTTCGGACGCGTCTTCCTAACGCGATAAACGCCCGAGGTCTAATTGAATTTTCCGTGCACGCCATCAAAGGATCTGATGTGCTACTGCGAGAAGCGATGGCGCCCGGGGCGGTGCCGGGCCGCCGGGGCGGGGTCCGCCGGCCGCTCGACCGCAGGGCCTCCCTTCCCCTCCCTTTCGGCCGGTGCTATAGGGCATCCGACATTCGCGCCGGCTCCCTCGTTTCGCGGCCGCTGCGCGCCCTCCGTGTCACGCCCCGCCCAAGGAGAGAACCATGGCTAAACGCCCAATCGATCGCGATTTGGGTCTAGCATTGACATTCGATGACGTGCTCCTGGTGCCGGCCGCGTCGGAAGTCCTGCCAAGTCAGGTCTCGGTGGCGAGCCGGGTTACACGCTCCATCTCCCTCAACATCCCGATCCTGTCCTCGGCCATGGACACGGTGACGGAGGGCCGCCTCGCCATCGCGGTGGCGCAGGAAGGCGGAATAGGCGTGCTGCACCGTAATCTCCTCCCCGAGGAGCAGGCGCGCCATGCGGCCATGGTCAAGAAGTACGAGGCGGGGATCGTTCTCAATCCCGTCACCATCCAGCCGGCGGCGACGCTCGACGAGGCGCTGAAGCTGATGGCCCAGCATTCCATTTCGGGCATCCCTGTGGTCGATGCGCCCGAGGCGGGCCAGTCCAAGGGCCGCCTGGTCGGCATCCTCACCAACCGCGACGTGCGGTTCGCGACCAATCTTCGCCAGCCGGTCGCCGAGCTCATGACCAAGGAGCGCCTGATCACGGTCACGCGCGACGTCAGCCGGGAGGAGGCGAAGCGGCTCCTGCACCAGAACCGCATCGAGAAGCTGCTGGTGGTCGACGAGGCCTATCACTGCATCGGCCTGATCACTGTCAAGGACATCGAGAAGGCCCAGAAGCATCCCAACGCCTGCAAGGATCCCGAGGGGCGGCTCCGCGTGGCGGCCGCGACCACCGTCGGCAAGGACGGCTGGGAGCGGACGGAGAAGCTGCTCGAAGCGGGCTGCGACCTGATCGTGGTCGACACGGCGCACGGCCATTCGCGGAGCGTGCTCGAGGCAGTGACGCGCGTCAAAAAGATGTCGAATGCGGTGCAGGTGGTGGCGGGCAACGTCGCAACGGCGGACGCGACGCGGGCGCTCATCGAAGCGGGCGCCGATTCGATCAAGGTCGGCATCGGGCCCGGCTCGATCTGCACGACGCGCATCGTGGCGGGCGTCGGCGTGCCGCAACTCACGGCCGTCATGGATTGCGCGGACGAAGCCCACAAGCACGACGTTCCCGTCATCGCCGACGGCGGCATCCGCTACTCGGGCGATATCGTGAAGGCGCTCGCAGCGGGTGCCGACTGCGTGATGATCGGCTCGCTGCTCGCGGGCACCGACGAGGCACCGGGCGAGACCTATCTTTATCAGGGCCGCACCTACAAGGCGTACCGCGGCATGGGGTCGATCGGCGCGATGGCGCGCGGCTCGGCCGACCGCTACTTCCAGCAGGAGGTGAAGGATACGCTGAAGCTCGTTCCTGAGGGCATCGAGGGGCAGGTGCCCTACAAAGGGCCGGTCGAAGGCGTCCTGAACCAGCTCGTGGGCGGGCTTCGCGCGGGCATGGGCTATACGGGCGCCAAGACGCTCGAGGACCTGCGCAACACGGCCAAGTTCGTGCGCATCTCGCCCGCCAGCATGCGCGAAAGCCATCCGCACGGCGTGCTCATCACGCGCGAGAGCCCGAACTATCCGGGCGCCGTCTGAGAGCGAGCTAGGATCGAGATGTGAGACCGGGTGGGCGCATCCAAGCCGCGGCCGAGGTGCTCGAGGACATGTTCGCGCGCCATCAGCCGGCAGCGGCGGCGCTGCAGGATTGGGGCAAGCGGCATCGCTTCGCGGGCTCCGGCGACCGGGCGGCGATCGGCACTCTTGTCTATGACGTGCTGCGCCGGCGGTTGTCGCTTGGCGCGCAGATGGCGAGCGATGCGCCGCGCTCCCTCGCGATCGCGGCCGCGCCGCGCGCGCTCGGCCTTTCCGTTGCGGACGTGATCGCGGCGTGCGACGGCAGCCGCCATGCCCCCGCGCCGTTGAGCGACGAGGAGCAGAGCCGTCTCGCGGCAGGCGTTCCGGCGGACGCGGCGGCGCATGTCGTCGCCGACATTCCGGACTGGGTCATGCCGTCCTTTCAGCACGCCTTCGGTGAGCGGGCCGTCGTGGAGTGCCGCGCTATGGCGGAGCGGGCGCCTGTCGACCTGCGCGTGAACGCGCTCAAGGCAACGCGGGACAAGGTGCTCTCCGCCCTCGCGGGGCTCGGCGCCGTGCCGACGGCGCTCGCGCCGCTCGGCGTGCGTATTCCGGCCCCGGTGGGAGCGGCCAAGAGCCCGCATGTGGAAGCCGAGGCGGCGCACGGCAAAGGCTGGTTCGAGGTGCAGGACGAGGGCAGCCAGATCGCTGCGGCGCTTTCGGGCGCGGGGCCGCGCCAGCAGGTGCTCGATCTCTGCGCGGGGGCCGGCGGCAAGACGCTGGCGCTCGCCGCCGCGATGGGAAACAGCGGACAGATCTACGCTTACGACAGCGACAAGGGCCAACTGCGGCCGATCTTCGAGCGCTTGCAGCGTGCGGGCGCGCGCAATGTGCAGGTGCTCGAGGGCGGCAACCGGGCGGCCCGCGACGCGTTGGGGCCGCGCTTTGACGTGGTGCTCGCCGATGTCCCCTGCACGGGCTCGGGGACGTGGCGGCGCAAGCCGGACGCCAAGTGGCGGCTGAAGCCCGAGGCCCTGGCGGCGCGGCAACGCGAGCAGCGCGAGGTTCTGGGAGAGGCGGCGGCGCTGGTGAAGCCCGGCGGGCGTCTCACCTACGTCACGTGCTCGGTGCTGCCCGAGGAGAACACGGACCAGGTGGCGTGGTTTTGCGAGACGTTTCCCGAGTTCGGCGTCATTCCCTTCGGGGAGACTTGGCCGGCGGTGATCGGTGGCGAGGCGCCGGCTTCGGCCGACGGGTCGGCCGAGACCCTGCTCCTGACGCCGGCCTCGCACGGGACGGACGGCTTCTTCGTCGCAAGCTTCAGGCGGGGCGCGTAGCGTCTCCCGCCGTCTTCTGCGGCATGCGGACGTCGGGCTCTCGCCTGGTCTTCGTGGTTTCCACGGCGTTGCCGGTGTGCTTGAGACCCGTGACCCACGCCGCGACGGTGGCGAGATCGGCTTCGACGGTCCACGGGAGCGGGTGGCCGCCAGCGTGGGCGTGCTCGGCGAGGAGCGCCTCGTACTCGGCGCGGGTGATCTCGCGGAAGCCCATCGCGTCCATCATGGGTGTGAAATCGCGGCCGTCGCAGAGCACGTAGCCCCATTTGGCGAGATGGAAGTAGAGCGCCGCGCTTGCCATCTTCGACACGTCGCGCTCGCGGCTGAAGAGCGAGTCCGACAGGAAGATGCGTCCGACGGAGATGCCGAAGCCGCCGCCGACGAGCCGGCCCTCGGCGTTCCAGATCTCGAAGGAGTGCGCGTGGTTCAGGCGGTGGAGGCCGGCGTAGAGGCGCTGCATCAGCGGCGTGATCCAGGTCAGCGCGTGCCAATTGTAGCTGCGCGGGCCGGCGCAGGCGCGCATCACCTCGCCGAACGCGGTGTCGAAGGTGACGGTGTAGGCGTTCTTCCGCATCTCCCTCAGAGTGCGCTTCTCGAGCTTGTGCTCGCCGAGGAACAGCACCATGCGCTTCTTTCGCGTCCACCACTTGAGCGGCCCGCAGTGGCTCCACGGAAAGAAGCCCAGGCGTACGGCGGCAAGAAACGTCTCCGGAGAGATGTCGCGGCAGACGCCGGCGAAGGTGTCGGGGCGCGCCCACGTCCGTCCCGGATCGGGCACGCGCGTGCCGCCGCGGGCCATGTCGGCGAGCGTATGGGCGATGAGCGAGGGACAGTCGGCGATGCGGCTCGGATGGAGCGCATAGGCCGTTCCGAGGACCCATCGTTGCATCCAGGCGCTCAGGCTCTCGCTTGGGCCCGCGTCCTCGCGGAACGCCTTCGGCGCGGCTAATGCCCCCGGCGTGGGCAATGCGGCGTGTTTCTCCTGCGCGAGCATGTCGATTGCGGTCCCGCCGTATCGCGTATGTGAAACTACGTCCGTATCAAGTTTGCGTGGTTGGACCGTAACCGGCCGCGCGGGTCGGGTGCGGTTTTCGGCGACGTGGTTAGGGGTTCGTTACTGGCTCGGCCTTCCAGGGCCCGGGGCGGTCCGGTGCGCCTGCGTGATCGCGCAAGACCTGCTCGTAGTCCGCGCGCGGGATGCGGCGGTAGCCGGTCTTCTCCAGCACCGGCGTCCAGTCGCGCGCGTCGACGAGCGCGAATCCCCACTGCTCGAGGTGATCGTAAAGCACGGCCGCGGCGAGCTTCGAGGTGTCGGTCTCGTTGCTGAACATGGATTCGCCGACGAAGACGCGTCCGATGGCGACGCCGAAGCCGCCGCCGACCAATTCGCCGCGCGCGTTCCAGACCTCGAACGAGTGGGCATGGCCCTGACGGTGAAGCCTGGAAAAGAGGTGCATGAAACGCGGCGTGAGCCAGGTGAGCGTGTGCCAGTTGTAGGCCCGCGGTGCGCTGCACCTCAAAACCACCTCGTCGAACGCGGTGTCGAAGGTAACGCGATACCGGCCCGATGCGCGCAAGCGCCTCACGCGGCGGCTCGTGTGGCGCTCCGGCAGGAACAGCACCATGCGCTCCCTGCGCGTCCACCATTTGAGGGGCCCGCAATGGGCCCACGGAAAGAAGCCGATGCGCAGGCCCGCAAGATAGGTTTCGGGCGTCAGCGCGCGTACGACGCCGCCGAACGTGTCGGGGATGGACCGGGTCCGGGCCGGGTCAGGAACCTCGGTCCTGCCTTTCAGGAGTTCGAGCGTGCTCCAGAGCATGAGGGCCGGCAGGCTGGCGATGCGTTGCGGCTGCAAAGCGTAAGCGGCGCCGAGCGCCCACCTCGTGGCCCGGGCGAACGGCGGCTCGCGGAGGGGAAGCTTTGCGACGGCACGTGTTTTTCGGCTTTCCGCCGCCTCAGCGGCAGGCGCGCCGGGGATGTGGACGGCTCTCTCTTGCACCAGCATGGGGCGAGTTTGCCGGTCACTGGTGAAGGAATTGCCTAAAGCTTGGTCCGTCGGATACCGAGGGATCCCACCCTCGTGCCCGCGCCGTCTCCGCCTGTGGGCCGCTGCCGCGGACGCCGGCTTGACGCTCGCCCGGCGGGGTGGTCTACCCCCATTTTGCCGACCGGGACCCTCTCTGTCCCCGTCCTCGGGAGCGATCCATCCCCCATGTCCGCGACTGTCCTCATCATCGATTTCGGAAGCCAGGTGACGCAGCTCATCGCGCGGCGCGTGCGTGAGGCGGGCGTCTATTGCGAGATCCACCCGTTCCAGAATGCGGATGCCGCGTTCGCGACGCTCAAGCCTGCCGCCGTCATCCTGTCGGGCGGGCCGTCATCGGTGCCGGAAGCGGGAAGCCCGCGCGCGCCCGCGGCCGTGTTCGCTCAGGGCATTCCGGTGCTCGGCATCTGCTATGGGCAGCAGACCATGGCCGAGCAACTCGGCGGCAAGGTCGAGAGCGGGCACCATCGCGAGTTCGGACGAGCCGTTCTTGCGGTCGCCGAGGAGAGCCCGCTGTTCGAAGGCGTGTGGGCCAAAGGCGAGCGCCATCAGGTGTGGATGAGCCACGGCGACCGCGTGACGCGGCTTCCGTCCGGCTTTCGCGTCATCGCGACGAGCGAGAACGCGCCCTTCGCCGCCGTCGCCGATGAGGCGCGGCGGTTCTATGCCGTCCAGTTCCACCCCGAGGTCGTGCACACGCCGGACGGTGGCAGGCTGATCGCCAATTTCGTGCACCGTATCGCCGGCCTCAAGCCGGACTGGACCATGGCGGCGTACCGCCGCGAGATGGTGGAGCGCATCCGCAAGCAGGTCGGCACCGGCCGCGTGATCTGCGGGCTCTCGGGCGGCGTCGACAGCGCGGTGGCGGCCGTGCTCATCCATGAGGCGGTCGGCGATCAGCTGACCTGCGTGTTCGTGGACCACGGGCTGATGCGGCTCGGGGAGGCCGAGCAGGTGGTCGGTCTCTTCCGTGACCACTACAACATCCCGCTCGTGCATGTGGACGCAGCGCGGCTGTTCCTCGATGCGCTGGCAGGGGTTTCGGATCCCGAGCAGAAGCGCAAGATCATCGGCAAGCATTTCATCGACGTGTTCGAGGCGGAAGCGGGCAAGATCGGCGGCGCGGATTTCCTGGCGCAGGGAACGCTCTATCCGGACGTGATCGAGAGCGTGTCGTTCAGCGGCGGCCCGTCGGTCACCATCAAGTCGCATCACAACGTCGGCGGACTGCCCGAGCGCATGAACATGAAGCTCGTGGAGCCGCTGCGCGAGCTCTTTAAGGACGAGGTGCGTGCGCTTGGGCGCGAGCTCGGGCTGCCGGATGCCTTCGTCGGGCGCCATCCGTTCCCGGGGCCTGGCCTCGCGATCCGCATCCCGGGCGACATCACGGTCGAGAAGCTCGACATCCTGCGGAAGGCCGATGCGATCTACCTCGACGAGATCCGCAACGCCGGGCTCTACGATGCGATCTGGCAGGCGTTCGCCGTGCTGTTGCCGGTGCGTACGGTCGGCGTGATGGGCGACGGGCGCACCTACGATCACGTGCTGGCCTTGCGCGCCGTAACGAGCGTGGACGGCATGACGGCGGATTTCTATCCGTTCGACATGAGCTTCCTGGGCCGCGCGGCGACGCGGATCATCAACGAGGTGCGCGGCGTCAACCGCGTGGTCTACGACGTCACCTCCAAGCCGCCAGGAACGATCGAGTGGGAGTGATCGGGCGTCTGGCACTGGCTGGCATCTAGTGGCACGAGAACACACCTAAGCCCGCGTCACTGCGGGCTTTTTTGTGATTTTGTTCGGCACTGCCTGGCAACATTTGGCATCGCCAAGCACCGATTCTTCATGGCATGATGGATGGCATTGAATGCTTCTGTGCCATGAGAAGTCGCAGATACCATGCAGCCACCTTGCGGATGTTCATGGTATTGATATGGCGTAACACAATGATTTTATTGTTGTTTTACGCCAGGATAGACCGATTTTCGGATCATGGTATTTGAGCTGAATCAGGGCGAGAACCATGCTGACCGATACCAAGCTGCGTAACCTCAAACCGAAGGACAAGCTCTACAAGGTGAATGACCGTGACGGCCTCTATGTAGCCGTGACGGCCGCCGGAGCGATCTCATTCCGCTACAACTACTCGATCCACGGTAGGCAGGAGACCATCACCTTCGGCCGCTACGGTGTCGGCGGCATCACCCTGGCGGAAGCCCGCGAGCGGTTGGGCGAGGCCAAGAAGATGGTCGCGGCCGGGAAGTCACCGGCCAAGGAGAAGGCGCGGGATAAGGCCCGCGTCAAGGACGCGGAGACATTCGGGGCCTGGGCGGAAAAGTGGCTGCGCGGCTACCAGATGGCCGACTCCACCCGCGACATGCGCCGCTCAGTCTACGAGCGCGACTTGAAGCCGAAATTCGGCAATCAGAAGCTGGTCGAGATTACCCACGAGGACTTGCGGGCACTGACCGATGCCATCGTGGAGCGCGGCGCGCCGGCAACGGCAGTGCATGTCCGCGAGGTGGTGATGCAGGTCTATCGCTGGGCCATTGAGCGTGGCCAGAAGGTCGAGAACCCGGCGGAGCTGGTGCGTCCAACGTCCATCGCCAAATTCGAGCCGCGCGACCGTGCGCTGACGCCCGACGAGATCGGCCTGATGTACCAGTACATGGAGCGCATTGGCACAGCGCCATCCATTCGGGCGGCGGCCAAGCTGCTGCTGTTGACGATGGTGCGCAAGAGCGAGCTGACCAACGCGACCTGGAGCGAGATCAATTTCAGCGACGCGCTTTGGACGATCCCGAAGGAGCGGATGAAGCGGCGCAATCCGCACCTGGTGTTTCTGTCCCGCCAGGCGCTGGACATCTTCATTGCCCTGAAAACCTTCGCCGGTGGATCGGACTACGTGCTGCCGTCGCGGTACGACTCGGACCTACCCATGAGCAGCGCCACGCTCAACCAGGTGCTGACGCTGACGTATCGGCTGGCGCAGAAGGAGGGAAAGCCGCTCGCCAAGTTCGGGCCGCATGACTTGCGGCGCACGGCCAGCACGTTATTGCACGAGGCTGGCTACAACACGGACTGGATCGAGAAGTGCCTGGCGCACGAACAGAGAGGCGTCAGGGCCGTCTACAACAAGGCCGAGTACCGCGAGCAGCGGACGGCGATGTTGCAGGACTGGGCGGACATGATCGACGAATGGACGCTCAAGCGGCCGAAGGCTTAAGTCAGAGGAGGGCAGGTAGGCAGCGCCTCCAGAACGGCGATCTTGGCCTCGGCTGTCATTGACACTTGAGGGGCGCGGCGTTTTAGCGGCTAAAAAGCGGTGGCTGCGACCGACGGGGTGAAGCCGGGTCGCATGGCCTGCGTGCCCGATGACTTGCGTGCCTCGATCCATTCCTCGATTTCTGCCAAGTCCCAGGCGACGTTTCGGCTGGTGAGTGCGATCCGGCGCGGGAACTCCCCGCGCTGTTCCATGTTGAAGATCGTTCGCTCAGACAGCGGGATCATCGCCAGTAGCTTCTTCCGGTTGATGAGTGTCTTACTTGTGGTTGCCTGCATCCCCTGGCCTCTTCAGTCACTTGCGAATATGTGCCTGATGGTGCCTGTCAATGCGGATCGATTCGGCCTAATGATTGACCCTTTTAGTTGACACCAAAAGAAATCAGCGGATGGGGCGCTTCTTCTTCAAGTGAAACATTGCGGGGATTGATGCCAGCGCCTTCGATACCGCTTGGCGCTCGATGCCCAACCTTCGCGCAATCTCCGACTGATTGAGTCCAGACCACTGGAGCATCAAGATCTGCTTCTTGCGATCGGATAGCTTCGAGTCCACCATCAGCCGCGCCTGGTTGCGCAGTTCCGCCTTGTCTGCAGGTTGCAACGTCTGGCGCATGACATAGTGGAAGAAGTAGCCGTCAACGAGTTGATCGCCCGATTTCACTTGCGGTGTTGCCGGCTTCGCGCATTGCTGGCTGAGCCTGGCTAGCTCAAGTTCAAACTGTGCGAGTGATCGCTTCGCCTGTCTGTATGCGGGGTTCCATTCGCCATTCGTTAGCTTGGGTCGATGCCCCTCGCAATACTGGTGACTAAGTTCAAGCTTCTTGCGATTCTCAAGCTCCGCATCGTTGACCTGCTGTTCCGCAACCTTGGCCATGAACGCGGAAAACTCCGTCAGCTCTCCGCAGAAGTCGCAGAAGCCGTGTTTCCGTTGCGCATTGAGACTGACGCCCTGAGCGGGGGCAGACGTTTGCGGGCGTTTGCTGGCACAGCAGCAAACCAGTTCGATCAAGGCTTCGAGGGTCGCGGTAAAGCGATGATCCCTTGGCGTCTGTCGGTCTTCCGTTTTGATGAACTGGCGTAGCAACTGGCGCTGCACGCGAACCATCGCATCAAGTCCTACCAGTCCAATGATCGCGCTGAAGCCCACACCCGTGCCAGCGCCGGGGACATAGCCCGAGTAACGTACGGGAAGGGTTGCCATGTAGGCGGCTACAGCAGGATCGATCACTTCCTGGATCAGTCGCCCGATGGGGTAGCGTCGCGAAGACGTGGAGTATGGCTTCCAACGTTCGCGGAAATCTTTGATGGACTGAGAAACGGTGGGGTCGCATCCTTCCCAGATGGGGATGTAGTAGCGACCAAGGCGCTTCTTTGCGTGCTCTTCGTTTTCCATGTCAACCATTATTGCCAACTAATAAGCTGCCATCAAGCCTGGCGCTGCGTAACCTTCGTTGCAATTCAGTTGATAACGGAGGTTTACGCAATGACGATGGAAGACACGCTGCTGC
>NZ_DAITQL010000011.1:0-74060 GCF_036833075.1 Hyphomicrobium sp. | reverse complement strand
CATGACCATGTTTCGGAACGACTCTAGACCTTGATCACTTCAGGCCCCATCCGCCTGAAGTGTGAACCCATCCGGTCTCAAAGCTCGCCCGAGTTGAACGTATCGCAGACCTTTATCTGCCCCGACTGGAAGCCGCGCTTGAACCAGTCCACGCGCTGAGCCGACGAGCCGTGCGTGAAGGCATCCGGCACGATGCGGCCCTGCGTGCGCTTCTGGATCATGTCGTCGCCGATCTGGCTCGCGGCATTGAGCCCCTCGTCGATGTCGCCAGGCTCGAGCCGGTTCTTGAGCTGATCGTTGAGGTTGGCCCACACGCCCGCAAGGCAGTCCGCCTGCAGCTCCATCATCACCTGGATGCGGTTGCCCTCGCGCTCGCTGACGCGGGCCTTCGCCCGCTGCACCTGATCGGAGATGCCGAGCAGCGTCTGCACGTGATGACCGACTTCGTGCGCGATGACGTAGGCCTGCGCGAAATCCCCCGGCGCGTTGAAGCGCCGCTTGAGCTCGTCGTAGAAGGCGAGATCCACGTACACCTTCTGATCGAGCGGGCAATAGAACGGCCCCATCGCCGACATGCCCGTGCCGCACGCCGTCTGGGTGCCGCCGCTGAACAGTACGAGCTGCGGCTCCTTGTACGTCTTGCCGAAGCTCTTGAAGACCCGGCTCCACACGTCCTCCGTATCGGCGAGCACGCGGGAGATGAACACCTTCATCTCGTCGACGCCCTTGGGAGCCGGTTGCGCCTGCTGCTGGCCCGGCGCCTCGGCCCCCGGCAGCCCGGGAATGTCGAACGGGTTGCGGTCGCCCTTCGGCACCTGCTTCTGCTCTTGAGGGATCTGCTGCGAAATGTCGGGGAAGCCCTGGCCGCCGCCGAGGAGCACCTCCAGCGGATTGATGCCGAAGAACAGCATGATCGCACCGAGGATCAGGAGCGTCGTGAAACTCATGCCCCCGCGCCCGCCGACCGGGATCTGGAAGCCGCGTCCGCCGCCTCCCGGAAACCGGAATCCGCCGCCCTGGCCGCGCCGGTCCTCAACGTTGTTGCTCTGGCGATCGTCGTCTTCGTAGCGCATGAGGGCACCCGTGCTCGTTTGCGTCTTCCTGGACCATAGCGCCGCCAGGGGGAGGAGTGCTAGCCGTTTGCCGAGGACACCGCATCACCCACCCGATCGGATCGACGTGTGGCCCTTTACTCCGGCCCGCCCCCCGTTCCGGCTTGAACCCTGCTAGGTCATGCCCTAAAGCCCGGCCGACATGCCGCCGTCGACGGCGAGCTCTGCGCCGGTCACGTAGGCCGAGTCGTCGCTCGCGAAGAAAAGCGCCGCCCTGGCGATCTCCTCGGGCGTCCCGAAGCGCCGCATCGGCGTCTTGTCGAGCAGCGCCTTGCTGATCATGGGGTTCTTGATAAACCGCTCGGTCAGCGCGGTATCGATATAGCCCGGGGCGATCGCGTTGACGCGAATGTTGTAGGACGCATACTCGACGGCGAGCGCTTTCGTCAGCGCCGTGACCGCGCCTTTGGTCGCCGTGTATCCGGCGAGCTGGCGCAGGCCGCGCCGCCCCATGATCGACGACACGTTGATCAGCGACCCGGCGCCGGACGCCTTGAGCAGCCCGAACGTATCGCGCGCGACCCGCACCACGCCGTCGAGGTTGACCTCCCGGATCTTCACCCAGTCGGCATCCGAGAGGTGCCGGAAGTCGCTACGGACGTTGAGCCCGGCGTTGTTGACCACCACATCGGCACGCCCGAACGCGCGCTCGACCTCCCGCAGAAGCGCCGACACGTCCTGGCCGCGTGACACATCGACGGTCATTGGCGTCGTTGCGAGCCCTTGCCCGCGCAACGCCTCGGCGGCGGCGGCCGCGCTCTCACCGTTCACGTCGGTGACGAAAACATGCGCGCCTTCGGCGGCGAACACGCCGGCAATGGCGCGCCCGATGCCGGCGCCCGCGCCCGTCACCACCGCGACCTTGTCCTTCAATCGATCCATGCGCTTCTCTCAGAAACCTTCGCGTAACACGCCACGCCGCTCCCCCGCTTGTGCGGGAGGTCGGGAAAGCAACCTCCGGGGCGCCCGGCCATGGGGCTCCCCGCCCCCTGTGCCCCATCCCTAGCTCCTCCCCGCGCGGAGGAGGGCAATGATCGTCTCGTTTGCTGAATCGCGGCTACGCCGGAGCCGGGGCCCACACCTCGCGCATCGTCACCAGCTCCTCGGCGGCTGACGGATGCAGCGCCACCGTCGCGTCGAAATCGGCCTTGCGGGCGCCGAGCTGGAGCGCCACCGCCGCCATCTGCACGATCTCGGCCGCATCCACTCCGAACACATGGCAACCGAGCACCCGGTCCGTCGCCCGGTCGACGACCAGCTTCATCAGCATGCGCTCCTCGCGCCCCGACAGCATGTCCCGGAGCGAGCGAAAGCGCGACTTGTAGATGTCGACGTCGTGACCGAGCGCCTGTGCCGCCGCCTCCGAGAGCCCCACCGTCGCCAGCTCCGGCGTCGTGAACACCGCCGTCGGGATCAGCGAATGATCGACCTGCGTCGGCTTCCGGCCGAACACCGTATCCGCGAACGCGTGCCCCTCGCGGATCGCGACCGGCGTCAGGTTCGCCCGGTCGGTCACGTCGCCCACCGCATAGATGCCTTTGGCCGTCGTCCCAGAGAAGCTGTCGACGATGATCTCGCCCCTGGCGCCGGTCCGTACGCCGGCCGTCTCGAGCCCGAGGTCAGCCGTTGCCGGCTCGCGCCCGATGGCGGAGAGCACGAGATCGGTTTCGATCTTACCGCCGCTGTGCAGCGCCACGCGGAAGCAGCCGACATCCTGCGCCACGCCGACGAGAGATTCGTTCATCATGAGCCGGATGCCCCGCGCCGCCATCGCCTCCATGAGCCCGTCGCGGAGATCCTCGTCGAACCCGCGCAGCACCTTGTCGCGGCGATGGATCAGCGTCGTCTCGACGCCGAGCCCGGCGAAAATCGAGGCGAACTCCACCGCGATGTAGCCGCCGCCGCAGACCACGATCCGCTTCGGCAGCGCCGCGAGCGCGAAGATCTCGTCCGAGGTGACGATGTGGGCGGCGCCCGGAATGTCGCCGTAGCGCGAGGGCCGCCCACCGGTCGCGATCAGGATCGTGCCCGCCGCGACCCGCTCGCCGTCCGCGAGCTTGACCGCACTCGGCCCGTCGAGCCTGGCCCGCGTCTTGAACGTGCGCACGCCCTTGGCCTCGAGGTTGCGCTCGTAGATCCCTTCGAGGCGATGGATCTCGCGATCCGTATTAGCGATGAGCTGCGCCCAGTCGAACATCGCCGGCGCCCGCGCCCAGCCGAAGCCGCGCGCGTCCTCGAACAGGTCGCCGAAGCGCGAGGCGTAGACCAGGAGCTTCTTCGGCACGCAGCCGCGGATGACGCACGTGCCGCCGATCCGGTCGCACTCGGCCAGCCCCACCTTTGCGCCGTATCCGGCAGCGATGCGCGCCGCGCGCACGCCGCCCGAGCCGCCGCCGATGACGAAAAGATCGAAGTCGGTTTGTGTCATGGGAACGAGGGCCAGCCTGAGGAAGGGAGATCGGCGCCACCCTGACCGAACGACGCGCCCCACGCAACCGTCCCGGCGGCCGCAGCGCGACTACACCGCTTGTGTCTTTACCAATTAGGCGTCTGGATCCCGGCCGCCCATGCGGAGCATGGCTTCGCGCGTCCATGCGGAGCATGGCTTCGCGCGTCCATGCGGAGCATGGCTTCGCCATGATGTCGGGATGACGTTGCTTGTGCGGGGAGCGGCCAAACCCCTTCGACGTCATCCCGGCGCAGGCCGGGATCCAGACACGCCTGAAGCAGAGGCAAACCGGCAGCCGCCCGCGCGCTAAACGGCTTCCTGGCCTTCGCCGTACCTGGCCTCGATCACCGAGACGCCCTCGGGTCCGCCGATGATCGCCGCATCCGCGATGCCGAGGAACAGCCCGTTCTCGACCACGCCGGGAATGAACTTCAGCGCCTCGTCGAGCGACTCGGGGTCGTCGATCTGCCCGAACGCGCAATCGAAGATCAGGTTGCCGCCATCGGTGACGAACGGCGTGCCGTCCGGCTTGAGACGCAGCGTGATCTCGCCGTGGCATCCGGAATCACCGGCCAGCATCTCGATCATGTTGCGCGTCGCCGTAATGCCGAAGCGCACCACCTCGACTGGAAGCGGGAAGCGGCCGAGCTTGTCGACGCGCTTCTGGGCGTCCGCGATCACGATCATGCGGTCGGAGGCGGTCGCAACGATCTTCTCGCGCAAGAGCGCGCCCCCTCCGCCCTTGATGAGCCTGAGCTCGCTGTCGAGCTCGTCCGCGCCGTCGATGGTGAGGTCGAGCAGCGGCGTCTCGTCGAGCGTCGAAAGGGGAATGTCGAGCGACCGGGCCAGCGCGCGCGTCTGCTCCGAGGTCGGCACGCACAGGACCGAAAGCCCCTCGCGCACCTGGGCCCCCAGGAGCTCGACGAACACGGATGCCGTGGAGCCGGTCCCGAGCCCCAGTCGCATCCGGGGCTCGACGAAGCCGAGGGCCCGCCGTGCCGCGGCCAGCTTGTAGCTATCAACCGACATCCGTTGTCCTTCCAAAACCCACTGTCTGCCAGTCGTTCCGCGACAGGGCAAGCTTCAAGACGCGTCGGCCCCGGCCGGCCGACGCTGCCCCGCGGCAAGCCGCAACCTTGCAGGACCGGCACGGTGCGCCTAGGCTGCCGGCCCGCAGGGATGCGGCTCCTTTTGCGCGGCCGGCTCGTTGCGAAAGCTTGCAAACCGGAGGTTTGCGGCGCGTCCCGCCGGCCGCACGAAAGCGCGCGTCGATACCCATCCAATGATGAGGGCACAGACTAAACCAAGCCATGCAGAATGCGACCCTCGTCTTCGATCTCGACGGCACGCTCGTCGATTCTCTGCCTGATCTCGTGGCGGCAACGAACCATGCCCTCGCCGACCTGTCGTTGCCCGCTCTCCCCGCCGCGACCTTGCGCAAGGCAGTAGGGTTCGGCGCGCGCCGCATGATCCTGGACGGCCTCGCCCGGACGGGGGTGACGTTGCCCGATCCTGAGATCGACCGGCTGCTGGCCCGCTTCCTCGCCTATTACGAGCCCAACATCGCCCGCGAGACGCGGCCGTTCGACGGCGCCGTCGCGGCGCTCGAAGGCTTTCGCGCGGCCGGCGCGCGCCTCGCGGTCTGCACCAACAAACGCCTCGCGCTCGCCGAGCGCCTTCTCGAGGCGCTCGCCATCGACGGCCTTTTCGACGCCGTCGCCGGCGGCGACAGCTTCCCGGTCTGCAAGCCCCACCCCGACCACATCCGCGGCGTCATCCGCATGGCGGGGGGCGATACGGCCGCGGCCGTCATGGTCGGCGACACCGGCATCGACATCGCGGCCGCCCGCGCGGCGGCGATCCCGGTCGTGGCCTGCACCTTCGGCTATGCGACCGAGCCCATCGCGGCCCTGAAACCGGACGCGATCATCTCCCATTATTCGGAGCTGGACGCCGCCGTCCGCGCGCTGCTCGCCGGCGCTCCCGTGGCCGCGCCGCAGCCTTCCGCCTCGTAGGCATTGGCAACGGAAAGCCCCGGCAGGAGATCCCGCCGGGGCGATACGTCAAGCCGGACGATACCGCTGCTGTGGCTTACGCCGCGCGCACGGTGACCAGGAACTTCTCCACCTCGCGGTGCAGGCTCTCGCTTTCGCCGGCAAGCTGCTTGGCCGACGTGAGCACCTGCGACGACGCCGAGCCGGTGTGGGACGCGCCTTTGCTCACGTCCGTGATGCTGCTCGCGACCTCCGACGTGCCCTTCGCCGCCTCCATGACGTTGCGGCTGATTTCCTTGGTCGTCACGTCCTGCTGTTCGACGGCCGCCGCGATTGCACCCGAGATCTCCGAGATCTTGTTGATCGTGCTCGTGATCTCGCGGATGGCGTTCACCGCCTCGCTGGTTGCCGACTGCATGCCCGCGATCTGCGCGCCGATATCGTGGGTCGCCTTGGCGGTCTGGGCGGCCAGCGCCTTGACCTCCTGCGCCACGACCGCGAAGCCCTTGCCCGCGTCCCCCGCCCGCGCCGCCTCGATGGTGGCGTTGAGCGCCAGCAGGTTCGTCTGCCCCGCGATGGTGCTGATCAGGTTGATCACGTCGCCGATCCGGTCGGCGGATTCCGAGAGCGCGTTGACCTGATCGTTCGTCCGCGCCGCCTGGCCCACCGCCTGGGAGGCGATCGTCGTGCTTTCCTGCACCTGGCGGCTGATCTCGGTGACGGTCGCGGCAAGCTGCTCGGAGGCCGCGGCCACGCCTTCGACGTTGGCCGACGTCTGCGAGGATGCCGCGGCGGCGCCGTTCGAAAGTTGCTGCGTCGTCTCGGCCGTGTCGGTCAGCGAGATCGCCGCGCTCTCGAGCTGGCGCGCCGTCGACGACACGGTCTCCACGATACCGCCGACGGCCTGCTGGAACGCGTCGGCCAGGCGTCGCATCTGTCCCTTCCGCTCCTCGGCCAATGCCGCCTCGCGCGTGGCCTTTTCCTCCGCCTCGCGGCGAGCCTTCTCCTGCAGGCTGTCGCGCACGCGCAGCACGGCCTTGCCGATGGCACCGATCTCGTCGGAGCGCGCGGCCTCGGGGATGTCGGTGTCGAAATCGCCCGCCGCCATGCGATCGAAGGAGGCGGCCAGCGCCCCGAGCGGCCGTCCGACGAGCGCACGCAGCGCAACGAAGAACAATCCGGCAACGATCAGAATGCTTGCACCCGAGAGCGCGTACATGGTTGCGCGCGTCTGCGAGATCGTGGCCTCGAGCGTGGCCACCGGAACGGCGACCACGAGCGCCCACAGATCCGTCGTGCCGCCGGCCGCGATCGGCGTGGCGAGGAAGCGCCACGGCTGTCCATCGGCGCCGATGCCGTCGACCGACACGACGCTGTTGGTCTCGATCGCTTGCTTGGCCGCCGTGGCGGACGGCGCGTCCGCATCGGCGAGCGGCTTGCCGATGGCCTGGGCGTTGGGATGCGTCACCGCGACGCCGCCCGACGAGACGAGCGACACGAAGCCCGTCCCGAACGGCTTGATCTGCTGCATGCTGACGTTGAGGTTGTCGAGGCTGAGGTCCACGCCGCCGATGCCGACGGTCTTGCCGTTGAGCACGATCGGCACGCTGAACGACGAGAGGAGCGCGTCCTTGCCGGCGATCGGATAGAGGTAGGGCTCGATGGCGACGGCCCGGTTGTGTTGCATCGGAAGCAGGTAGTAGTTGCCGACGCCCGGCTTGTCGTAATCCATGAGCACCTCGCGCACGAGCGTGTCCGTGGGCCTGTTCCAGTACACGAGATAGCGTCCCGTCGCGTCATGGCCTGCGGTGTTGGCGAACTCGCTGTCCCGGCCGTCGAGCGCATTCGGCTCCCAGCCCGTCCACGTGCCGAGGAGATCGCCGTTCTTTTCGAGAAGCGCCTTCAGCATCTGGTCGAAGACCGCCCGATCGACCACGCCCTGCGATTTCAGCGCCGCGCTGACGGTCGCGATATTCTCGGCCACCCGGGCCGCCACATCCAGCTTCTTGCTCGCATCCAGCGCCTGATTGTAGGCGATATTGTTCTGAATCTCTTTATTCTGCTGATCGATCACGTCGCCGGCGTTTTGAGCAAGGAAGTACGTTCCAATACCGAAGACACCGGCAATCGCCACCGCAGCGACGAGCGATATTTTGACTGGAAGAGAGTTCATGCGCATGACAGCGTTCCCCGAACCACTGAGAAGAAACAAAATTCACATGCGCTAATAAGTATCGGGAATACTTAATAATTAGGAACTGCGCGCTTGAGTCTAGGGTCGCTCAAACAAAAAATTAGCATTTCATCGGTGCGCAAACAAAATTTGCGTAAAAATCCGATAATCGTTTCCAATGCATCCGTCGGAGAAGAAATTCTTTCGGAAACTTCAACGACAATGGCGGCGCCACGAAGAATTTCCACGAATTCCGTTTGCGGATGCCACCCCAGAAACAAATGACCTGCTGCGCGCAAAATCGGCGTCCGGCCGGATCCATTTGTGGCCCCGCGTGGAAAGCCCTGGCCCACAAGGACGCTCGAACGCACGGAGGGCAGCATCGTCCGGGTCGAGTGGGAGATACATGCGGCATCTCTGCCGGCCGGGGATCCTGAGGCTGGCGCTGAGGCCTCGGGAGCCGCCCATTTCGGGGCCCTGGGGCCGCCATGGCGGCCTTGCCGCGCGGGCCGATCGGAAACGCCGGGAAAGCCCTCCGTTTGACAGGCGGCCGTTCCTTCCCCATGTTCCGGCCCCGAGTTTCGAGCAAACCAGCCCGCGCAGCACGCAGCATCGGACAATTTTAAGTTGAATTTGGGCTTTTTTGCCCGCGCACCGGAATCGTGCCAGTCGGCCGGAGGCCAGAGAAAGCGCACATGAACGTGGTCATCGTGGAATCGGCCGCCAAGGCCAAGACGATCAACAAGTACCTGGGCGCCAATTATAAAGTGCTGGCCTCCTTCGGCCACGTGCGCGACCTGCCGTCCAAGGACGGCTCCGTCGCCCCCGACCGGGATTTCGAGATGACCTGGGAGATCGACCAGGGCTCCCAGAAGATCATCCGCGAGATCGCCGAGGCCGTGAAAAAGGCCGACAAGCTGATCCTGGCCACCGACCCCGATCGCGAAGGCGAGGCCATCTCCTGGCACCTGCTCGACATCCTGCAGCAGAAAAAGGCCATCAAGAAAGGGCTCGAGATCGAGCGCGTGGCCTTCAACGCCGTGACCCGGCAGGCGATCCTGGCAGCGCTCGCCGAGCCGCGCCGGATCGACGAGCCGCTGGTGGACGCCTATCTCGCCCGCCGCGCCCTCGACTACCTCGTGGGCTTCACGCTCTCCCCCGTGCTCTGGCGCAAGCTGCCCGGCGCCCGCTCGGCCGGCCGCGTGCAGTCGGTGGCGCTACGCCTCGTCTGCGACCGCGAAGCCGAGATCGAGGCGTTCAGGACCGAGGAGTACTGGACCATCGAGGCGACGCTCGCGACGGAGCGCGGCGAGGAGTTTCCCGCCCGCCTCCACGCCATCGATCGCACCGCGTTGAAGAAGCTCGACATCAAGGACACCGAGGCGGCGCATGCCATCAAGCGCGCCATCGAGAAGGGCGAGTTCCGCGTCGTCTCCGTCGAAAGCCGCGACGTGAAGCGCAATC
Source organism: Hyphomicrobium sp. (assembly GCF_036833075.1). Lineage (GTDB taxonomy): Bacteria > Pseudomonadota > Alphaproteobacteria > Rhizobiales > Hyphomicrobiaceae > Hyphomicrobium_C. Next base: position 64,868 of record NZ_DAITQL010000011.1, on the reverse strand, counting down.
CGTACGCGCCGTTCGCCACCTCGACGCTGCAGATGGACGCCTCCCGCAAGCTCGGCTTCTCCGCCAAGCAGACCATGCAGATCGCCCAGCGCCTCTATGAGGGCGTCGACGTGGGCGGGGAGACCGTGGGTCTCATCACTTATATGCGAACCGACGGCGTGACCATCGTCCCCGAGGCCATCAACGCCATCCGCGGCCTGATCGCGCGCGAATACTCCCAGCGTTACGTCGCCCCCTTCATCCGCGAGTACAAGACCAAGGCCAAGAACGCCCAGGAGGCGCACGAGGCCATCCGTCCGACCGACGTGGCGCGCACACCCCAGTCTGTGGCGCGCTATCTCGAGAAGGACCAGGCACGGCTTTACGAGCTCATCTGGAAGCGCGCGGTCGCAAGCCAGATGGCATCGGCCGAGTTCAAGCAGACGACCGCCGAGATCGAGGTCAAGGGCCGCGACGGCAAGACCTATGTCCTGCGCGCCACCGGCTCGGTCGAGCAGTTCGACGGCTTCCTCAAGGTCTACGACGAAGGCCGCGACGATCGCGTCATGACCCTCGCCAAGGGCAAGGAGGACATCTCCGACGACGACGACACGAGCCGCCGCCTGCCCCCGCTCGGGACCGGCGACCGCCTCGCCGACCGCGGCATCGAGGCCGAGCAGCACTTCACGCAACCACCGCCCCGCTATTCGGAAGCCACCCTCGTCAAGAAGATGGAGGAGCTCGGCATCGGCCGCCCGTCAACGTATGCCTCCACGCTCGCCGTGCTGCAGGAGCGCGACTACGTCCGCATCGAGAAGAAGCGCCTCGTTCCCGAGGACAAGGGCCGCCTCGTCATCGCCTTCCTCGAGAGCTTCTTCAAGAAGTACGTCGAGTTCGACTTCACCGCCGATCTCGAGGAGAAGCTGGACCTCATCTCCGCCGGCGATCTGGAGTACAAGCAGGTGCTGCGCGATTTCTGGCGCGACTTCGCGCGGGCCGTCGAGGAGATCAAGGACCTGCGCGTCGGTGACGTGCTGGAAGCGCTGAACGAGCTCCTGGGTCCGCACGTCTTCCCGCCGAAGCCCGACGGCTCTGACCCGCGCCTCTGCCCCAAGTGCGGCACCGGCCGCCTCTCGCTCAAGGTTTCGAGCAAGAACGGCGCTTTCATCGGCTGCGGCAACTACCCCGACTGCAAATACACGCGCCAGCTCACGGGCGAGGCGACCGGCGCCGGCAGCGAGCGCGAGCTCGGCTTCGATCCCGAGAGCGGCTTGCCGGTGCTGGTCAAGAGCGGCCGTTTCGGGCCCTACCTCCAGCTCGGCGAGGGCGAGGGCGACGAAAAGCCCAAGCGTTCCTCGATCCCAAAAGGCATCGACGCCGCCACCATCGACTTCGAGAAAGCCCTGCAGCTCCTATCGCTGCCGCGTGAGGTCGGCATCCATCCGGAGACCGGCACGCCGATCACGGCCGGCCTCGGCCGCTACGGCCCCTTCATCCAGCACGACGGCACCTACGCCAACGTCGACAGCATCGAGGACGTGTTTACCGTCGGCTTGAACCGCGCCGTGACGCTGCTCGCCGAGAAGCGCGCCGGCAAAGGCGGCGGCCGCTTCGGCCGCGCGGCGGCGAAGACCGTGCTCAAGGACCTCGGCGAGCATCCGGGCGGTGGCGGCAAGATCCAGGTGCTCGACGGCAAGTACGGCCCCTATGTGAGCTGGAACAAGGTCAACGCTACCGTGCCGAAGGGCACGAGCCCCGAAGCACTCACCATCGATGAGGCGGTGCGCCTGCTGCAGGAGCGCATCGCCAAGGGCGGCGGCAAGAAGCCCGCGAGGAAAGCCGCGGCCAAGCCGAAGGCGACCAAGACCACGAAGGCTGCCGAGGGCGACGACGCCAAGCCCGCCAAAGCTAAGACCAAGCCGAAAGCCGCCAAGAAGCCGGCCACAAAGGCGAAGAAAAGCGCCGCCAAAGCCGACGCCGAAGGTTGAGAGCATGGCAATCCGGCGCCAACCGTCTCGCTGCGTCGGCGTCCCAAAGCTGGCCCAGCGCAAGGACGCCTGGTGTCAGAACAAACCTGCGGATCTGGATCCCGGCCTCCGCCGGGATGACGAACCTGGGCGGATACCGGTCACTCCACCACTGACGTCACACCGGCGAAGGCCGGTGTCCCAACAAGTCCGGGTAGAAGCAGGCGTCCGCCGTCCCGCAATGCCGAGCCAAACCGGCGCATGCACCACAGGGATCGCCTGATGGCAAAGAAGCCGCCCGGGAAACGTCCGGCGTCGAAGGGAGCACGCAAAGGCTTCCGCACCGCGCCGGCCAAGCGGCGGCCGCGCGACACCGAAGCGCTTCCCTCGCGCGAGGAAATCCTGGCCTTCCTGCGCGAGCATGAAGGCACGGCCGGAAAGCGCGAGATCGCCCGCGCATTCGACATCACGGGCGACGCCCGCATCGCCCTCAAGAAGCGCCTCGCCGCGATGGCCGCCGAGGGTTTGCTCGCGGGCACGAAGCGCGACCTGCGCGAGCGCGGCAAGCTGCCGCCCGTCACCGTGCTGGAAGTCACCGGCCGCGACGAGGACGGCGACCTCATCGCCCGCCCCGCCGTCTGGAAGGACGGCGACGGCCCGCCGCCGGCCGTTCTCGTCCTCACGCACCGCGCGCGCAACGACGAGCGCGACGCCGCCATCGGCGTCGGCGACCGCATTCTCGCGCGCATCACGGAGCTCGACGAACCCGACGTCGAGGGCCTCTCCTACGAGGCCGAGGCGATCAGGATCCTGCCCCGCGACCGCCGCCGCCTGCTCGGCATCTTCCGCACGCGCAAGGGCGGAGGTGGCACCATCGAGCCCGTCGACCGCAAGGAGCTGCGCGCGTGGTCCGTCCACGCGGGCAACGAGGGCGAAGCCGGCGACGGCGATCTCGTCCGCTTCGATCTCTCGGTCAGGCACCGTCATTCCGTGTCGGAAGCGCGCGTGCTCGAAAGCCTCGGCAACCCCGACGACCAGCGCAAGATCAGCCTCATCGCCGTGCACGCGCACGGGCTCCCCGATGACTTTCCCGCCTCCGTCCTCGCCGAGAGCGAAGCCCTGACGGCGTTCACGGCCGATGGCCGCGCGGACCTGCGCGACACGCCCCTCCTCACCATCGATCCCGTCGATGCCCGCGACCACGACGATGCCGTCTACGCCAAGTCCGACGGTGACCCGGACAACCGCGGCGGCTTTGTCGTCATCGTCGCCATTGCCGACGTCGCCCACTACGTCCGCCCCGGCACGCGCCTCGACAAGGAAGCCGAGTTGCGCGGCAACTCGGTCTACTTCCCCGATCGCGTCGTGCCGATGCTGCCCGAGCGCATCTCGAACGACCTCTGCTCGCTGCGCGAGCACGAGGATCGCCCGTGCCTCGCCGTGCGCATGGTCTTCGACGCCAACGGAAAGAAGCGCCGCCACGGCTTCCAGCGCGCGGTGATGAGAAGCGCCGCCAAGCTCTCCTACCAGGAGGCCCAGGCCGCCATCGACGGCAATGTCAGCGCAAAGTGCGCGCCTCTCATGCAGAGCGCGCTGTTGCCGCTGTGGCAGGCTTACGCCGCGCTCTCCCGCGCCCGCGACGCGCGCGGCCCCCTCGACCTCGATCTCCCCGAGCGCAAGATCCTTCTCGACGAGAACGGCCGCGTCGCTCGCGTCGTCATTCCCGAGCGCCTCGACGCCCATCGCCTGATCGAGGAGATGATGATCCAGGCCAACGTCGCCGCCGCCGAGACGCTCGAGCAGGTGAAGATGCCGCCCGTCTATCGCGTGCACGACGAGCCGTCGAAGGAGAAGCTGAAGAACCTGCGCGAGTTCCTCGAAACGCTCGACCTCAAGCTCGCCGGCGGCACGGGGCTCAAGCCCGAGGCGTTCAACCGCATCCTGGTGCGCGCCAGAACGCTGCCCGTGCCGGAGCTCGTCAACGAGGTGATCCTGCGTGCGCAGGCCCAGGCGGAATACACGCCGCGCAACATCGGCCACTTCGGCTTGAACCTCGCGAAGTACGCGCACTTCACCTCGCCCATCCGCCGCTACGCCGACCTGCTGGTGCACCGCGGGCTGATCCGCGGCCTGAAGCTCGGCACCGACGGCCTGGAGGATCGGGAGATCGCGCGTCTCTCGGACACCGCGAAGGAGATCTCGAACGCCGAGCGCCGCGCCATGGCAGCCGAGCGCGAGACCGTGGACCGCCTGATCGCCGCCCATCTTGCCGACCGCATCGATGCCACCTTCGAAGGCCGCATCGCCGGGGTCACGCGCTCGGGGCTCTTCGTCAAGCTCAAGGACACCGGCGCCGACGGCTTCGTGCCGGTCTCGACGCTCGGCCGGGATTTCTTCACGCACGTCGAGGAGGCGCACGCCCTCGTCGGCAACCGCTCGGGCGAAACCTACCAGCTCGGCGACGCGGTCAGCGTGCGCCTCGTCGAGGTCATCCCCTCCGCCGGCGCCATCCGCTTCGAGATGCTGTCGCCGGGCAAAACGGGCACCCTGTCCCATCTCAAAGGTGTCCGCCAGGTTCGCCGCCGCTTCGGCAGGCGCCGCTGAGACGCGACGGGACAGTGTGTGGCCTTTATCCGCCGTCGCGGAGCCCTTATTGTTGAGGCCGACAGGATGGAAAGCGCATGATCGAATTCGAGACCGCACCGCTGGTCGACGCAAAGCCGAAGCGTGACGTCAAGGAATCCCTGCTGCGCGGCTGGCGGCAGCAGTGTCCGGCGTGCGGAAAAGGGGCGCTCTTCTATAAGTATCTGAAGGTCGCCGATACCTGCCCGGCGTGCGGCGAGGAGCTGCACCACCAGCGCGCGGACGACGCGCCCCCTTATTTCACCATGGTGATCGTCGGCCATGTGGTGGTCGGCGGCGTGCTCATGCTCGAAAAGAACGTCGCGCCGCCGACCTGGGTCCACATGGCCCTCTGGCTGCCCCTCACCGTAGGGCTGAGCCTCTGGCTGCTGCCGCGCGTGAAGGGCGCGCTGGTGGGGCTGCAATGGTCCTTGCGCATGCACGGCTTCGGCGGAGAGACCGACGACCCGATGCCGGATCCGTCGGCGCGCTGACGGCCCGGAGTAGACGCCATGCCGGAGACGCGCCGCGCGAGCCCCACCGACATCGCGCGACCCGCCCGGGTTGCGTTGAGACCGCGCGACGCCGCAACCCTTGTGCTCGTCGATCGCACGGGCGGCAGCGCCCCACGCGTCCTGATGGGACGCCGACGCCCAGATCAGGTTTTCCTCCCCGACACGTTCGTTTTTCCCGGCGGGCGCGTCGAGACGGCGGACAGGGCATTGGCCCGCAGCCACAGGCTTCCGCCGCATGAGGAGCAGTGCCTCAAGATCGCCATGCGCGGCCGCGCCTCCGACATCCGCGCCACGGCCCTGGCGCTGGCCGCCGTGCGCGAAACATTCGAGGAGACGGGCGTGATCGTCGGCGAGCCCGGGGATCACGACGCGCCCGCGCGAACCGGCGGCTGGGTCGGGTTCCAGGCGCAAGGCTTCCGGCCACGCGTCGGCGCGCTCGCCTTCTTTGCGCGCGCCATCACCCCGCCGGGGCGGCCGCGGCGCTACGACACACGGTTCTTCCTGGCCGATGCCTCCGAGATCGCCCACCGCACCGACCGGAGCGACGGCGAGCTCCTGGATATCGACTGGTTCACCCTATCGCGCGCACGGACCTTGAAACTTCCCTCGATCACGCGGCACGTCATCGAGGACATCGCGGCCCTCATGGACCGCCCCCATACGGACGCCGTGCCCTTCTATTTCCATCGCTACGGCCGCCTGGAGCGCACGCTCCTGCCCCGCGCCCAAAGGCCGCCCGAAACGTGAAATGTACACGCGCCCATGCGGCTTGACACCGAAAGCGCGGTCAGTATGGTGCCCAATCCGAATTTGAGGCGCATTTCACTTCGAGGTCTTGAGACCAATGGCCAAGCAGATCACCCAGAAGATCAAGCTGCTCTCGACCGCGGGCACCGGCTTCTTCTACGTCACGAAAAAGAACCCGCGCACCGCGACGGAGAAGCTCGTTTTCAAGCGTTACGACCCCGTCGTGCGCAAGCACGTCGAGTTCAAGGAAACGAAGATCAAATAAGCCGCGCACGGGACCTGCACCTGCCGCGGAACGGGGGGGGAAGGGTCTTCGCCCTCGCCACGGGCCCGGAAACAGGCGAAGCCGATCCGCAGCTTAGCGGCGCGGAATCGACGAACCCCAAGCACCGAGATCCAAGTTGTATTTGGAGCGAAGGCCCTCAACCAGGGTCCGTAACCGGCTCGGCAGCGGGGTAAGCATTCCGAGAAAGCCACGGACCCTGGCCTGGTGACCAGATGGGGTCAAAGAGGGCGTTGACGTCCCATCTGGTGTCGTAGCGGAGCAGAACGGTATCTTCGAGGAGTCGCTTCAAATGTCGCGACTCCTGGGCATTTTCCGCTCCAATGAGGAGATGCGGCGAACGGGCCGCTGGAACCGCCTGTCCCGGAAAAAGTCGGCGCGAGGGGCGACGGACAGCGTGACGATTTCCGGGTGAAATCTCTTGTGAATTTCCCCTCCACCGCAAAAGTCTGGCAGAACAGATTGGCTATTGCAAGTTTAGAGCTTGACCATTGCGTGGCCATCACACATTTTGATTGATCTGAGGTTAACCCGCGAAGTGCCAGCGGGAATTGCAGATTCCTGCATCGGCCAAAATGGCCTCCGCCTCTCCGCTCCTCCGGCGCCTGAAGCGAGCCGGACCGTTCTGCCGGACCGAGGCCTATGAAATTCTATCGAGATATGAAGGGCTTGCGTTCAGCCCTCAGGCGGCATCGGCAACCACCTGATTCCGCCCCTGGCGCTTTGCGACATAGAGAGCATTGTCCGCACGCTTGAAAAGCGCTTCGGACGTATCGCCTTCTCCCTCCCAGGTTGCAAGGCCGACACTGGCAGTCACGGAGATTTCGACGCCGGGGCCGATCTGGAATGGCACCGCTGCGACACACTCACGCACCCGCTCGCCCACCTGGCGGGCCAGCGCCTTGTCGGCGTCGTGCATGATGATGAGGAACTCCTCGCCACCGAGCCGGCACGCCATGTCCACACCGCGCGTGTAGCGGCGGAAGCGGTCTGCGAACTCCTTGAGCACCAGGTCGCCCGCGTCATGCCCGTAGGTGTCGTTCACCTGCTTGAAATGGTCGATGTCGGTCATCAGCACCGAAAGCGAGCGCCCGGTGCGCTCGGCATCGGCGATCAGCGTTTTGAGGTGACGCTCCATGTAACGCCGGTTGTGGAGCCCCGTCAGCGGATCGGTGATCGACAGCTCGACGCTCTCGCGGATCTGATTGCGCAGGTAGTCCGAGAAGCGCTTGCGCTTGATCTGCGTCTTGACGCGCGCGAGCAGCTCCGCCCGGTCCACCGGGCGCATCAGATAGTCGTTGATGCCGAGGTCGAGCGCACGCAGGAGCCGCGCCTCCTCTCCGGAGTCCGCCATCAAGAGGATCGGCAGATGCCGCGTCCGGTCGAGCGAGCGGACCTGCGAGCAGAGACGCAGACCGTCCGAGTGCTGGAGGCTGAGCGCGACGACGACGAGATCGAACGGCTGCTCCGCGAGGCGCATCAGCGCCGCATGGGGATCCATCTCGAGAACGGCCTCGTGCGCCTTGGCGAGCGCGCTCATGACGCGCACCGAGGAGCGCGGATGGTCGTCCACCACGAGCACGCGCCCGGGACCATCCTTCAGGATGCGCGCCAGCGTATCGTCGTCCGAAAGCCCCATCTGCCGGCTCGTCGTGACGCGCATCAGCATCTCGTCGTTGAGCATCTTGAGCCGGGCGAGGCTCTTGACGCGGGTCACGAGGGCGATGTCGTCGACCGGCTTGGTGAGGAAATCGTCTGCCCCGCAGTCGAGGCCCTGGATCTTGTCGGACGCCTGGTCGAGCGCCGTGACCATCACCACCGGGATATTCAGGGTCTCGGGCGCGGCCTTGAGCGCCCGGCAGACCTCGAAGCCGTCGATGCCGGGCATCATCACGTCGAGCAGCACCACGTCGACGCGGTTGGTCCGGCAGATCTCGAGCGCGTCGTATCCGTTGCTGGCGGTCAGGACGTCGAAGTATTCCGCTTCAAGTCGCGCCTGGAGAAGTTTGACGTTCGCCCGGATGTCGTCGACAATGAGAACTCTGGCAGTCATGACCGACTCTCAACTACGCATGACCCGCGGCGAAGCCCGCGTGGCTCAGGCATCCCCTACAAAACGCTTGACCGTCTCGAGAAACACGGCGACCGAGATCGGCTTCGAGACATAGGCTTCGCAGCCGCCGGAGCGGATACGCTCCTCGTCGCCCTTCATCGCGAAGGCGGTGACGGCGATCACGGGAATGTCACGCAACTCGTCGTCCTCTTTGAGCCAGCGCGTCACCTCGAGTCCCGAAACCTCGGGAAGCTGGATGTCCATCAGAATGAGGTCTGGCCGGTGCGTGCGGGCGAGCGTCAGCGCGTCGAGCCCGTTGCGGGTCTGGACGGTGAGATAGCCGTAGGCGTCGAGGAGGTCGTGGAAGAGCTTCATATTGAGCTCGTTGTCCTCCACGATCAGCACCGTTTTCGGCGCCCGGGGTTTGCCCCCCTGCTTCTGGCCCTCGACGGCCATCCGTGTCTCCTGGTAGGTCATCGTCGAAGGTCCGCACTGCACGCCCTGCAATTAATTGCACCGATTCTGCGGGCCGTATGGAGGGCAGTGTGCGCCCCTTAGCTTAAGCAACTGTTGAAACATTCCACGCACAGAGGGAACCCAACGCAACTAACAGAAATAGAAAGAAAAAAGGAGGCGCCCGGACATGCCGAAACGACGCTCCGAAACCACCGCCGAAGAGGCCGCCGCCCTGGCGCTCCAGGGCCTCGCATTCCTGGCCGAGGACGGCCCCCGGCTCGGCCGCTTTCTGGCCCTCACCGGCATCGGCCCCGACCGATTACGGGCGGTCGCCGACGCGCCTGACACCCTGCTCGCGGTCTTCGAGCACTTGATGAGCGACGAATCCCTGCTCCTCGTCTTCGCAGCATCGAAGGGCATCCCGCCCGAGAGCCTCGCTCCGGCCCGTGCCGCCCTCGCCCGCGCGTTCGGCGTCGAGGGGCCCGCATGAGCGCCCCGGCAGGCGCAAACGGCCTGCGCATGGGGATCGACCTCGGCGGCACCAAGATCGAGGGCCGCGTTCTGACGCCGGACGGCGACGAGGCCGCCCGCCTGCGCGTCCTCGCCCCGCAGGGCGACTATGAGCGCACGCTGGCAGCGCTGATCGACATGGTCCGCACCCTCGAGGCGGAGGTCGGCGGCACGGCAAGCGTCGGCATCGGCATGCCGGGATCGCTATCGCCGGCCAGCGGCCTCGTCCGCAACGCCAACTCGACCTGGCTCAACGGCCGGCCGCTGCGCGAGGACCTGGAGCACGCACTCGGCCATCCGATCCGCATGGCCAACGACGCCAACTGCTTTGCGCTTTCCGAGGCGACAGACGGCGCCGCGGCCGGCGCCCGCTCCGTGTTCGGCATCATCGTCGGCACGGGCTGCGGCGGCGGCATCGTGATCGACGGCCGCGTTCTGGAAGGCGCGCGCGGCATCGCCGGCGAGTGGGGGCACAATCCCCTGCCCTGGAGCGAGCCGGACGAGCATCCGGGTCCCACGTGCTGGTGCGGCCGCAAGGGGTGCATGGAGATGTGGGCGTCCGGCACCGGGCTGTCCGGCGACTACCAGCGCCGCACCGGCGAGCTCGTCTCGGGACACGAGATCGTCGCACGCGCCGCACTCGGCGAGCCGGCCGCCCTGACGAGCCTCGAGCGCCATGCCTCACGTCTCGCCCGCGGCATCGCGCACGTCATCAATCTCCTCGACCCGGAGGTGATCGTGCTCGGCGGCGGGCTCTCGAAGCTCGCCCACCTCTACGAGGATCTGCCGCGCCTCGCCGCGCCTTACGTGTTCTCCGACGTCAAGAACATCGACATCCGCCCGCCGAAGTGGGGCGACGCCAGCGGCGTCCGCGGCGCGGCGTGGCTCTGGAACGCCTGACGCCCGCCTACGGCGTCGGGTTCTTGCAGGGCGACGGCTCGAAATAGGTGAGCTCCTTGAGCTCGCCCTTGATCGCGAAGTCGCCGTGGTTGATGCGCAGCGAGGCGGTGACGCCGTTCTCGTGGAACCGGTACGACATCTCGTAAAGCGGCACCGTATCCCCCGGCCCCTGCGTCGCCGGGAAGTAGCTGACGGAGATCGGCCACGACGGCACGCGGTCGAGATCCGCGGTGCCCTTGGCGAGCGACACCACCGGCCCCGCACCGGGCTTGAGCTGGCGGCCGATGGCCGTGGAGGTGGAGTAGACCTTGTCGCCGGTCTCGGATCCGTCGAACAGATCCGCCGCGAGGATGGTCCGGCCGGCCCGCGCCGCCTGGACGATCGCCATCGAGTGCTGGATCGGGAAATAGATGTCGCCGGAAAGCTTGACCTCCCGCTTTTCCGGCCGCACGAGCGCAACGGTCACCGGCCCGCTCGCCTGCGCGCGCTTGGCGACACCCTGCGTCTGCTCGGCCGCGATCTCGTTCTGGAACGTGCTCGTCGAGAAGCGCAGGCGCCGTGCGGGCACCTCCTCCCAGCTCGACGTCCTGAGGTCGGTCGTCTGCGTATCGCCGTCCTGATTGAGGGTCTGGCTGACGAAGCGCATGCTCTGCGCATACCCCTCGCAGGCATTTCCACTGAGCTCGTAGACGATCCGGCCGTTGACGCCCACCACCCCCGATCCCGACTGTGCGCTCTCGAGCGAGAGATCGTAGACGGCCCGGTGCGGGGCAAACACCACCTCCTTGAGCGCAGGCTCCGCGCCCGCAGCACCCGGCCCGAGAAGGGCGCCGAACACCATCAGGGCTGGCACCACAACGCCCCACGCCCGCTTTCGAGCACGATCCCGCATTCTTCTCATCCTGTTGCCAAGGGAGGCCACCGCCTCCCTGTCCGATCCCATCAGCCCGTCCGTGAATCTAGGGGAGAGCCGCGGCCATTGCAAAGTCCGATCCGGCGGGTAACAACAAACCCGGACCATTCTGCGGCTGGATGCACCGAAAAGATGCGTCCGCCGTCCGCTGCACCCCCCCGGGAGCCCCCCGCACTCCTCCCCGATCGGCACGAAGAACATCCCGCCCCCATGCTCGACCGCCAGGCTTTCCTCCGGCCCATCGCCCACCGCGGCCTCCACGATGCCGCGAGCGGCATCGTGGAGAACACGGCCCCGGCGTTCGAGGCGGCCATTGCGAAAGGCTACGGCATCGAATGCGACCTGCAGCCCGCGGCCGACGGCACACCGCTCGTCTTCCACGACTTTGAGCTCGAGCGCCTGACCACGGGCAGCGGCCGTATCGACGCGTTGCAGCCCGGCTGCGCCGCCAGGCTGCCGTTCAAGGGCGCGAGCGTCACCGGCATCCCGACGTTCGCCGGGCTGCTCGACCTGGTCGCCGGCCGCGTGCCGGTGCTCGCGGAAATCAAGAGCGATTGGAGCGCACCCAACCCGGCCTTCATGGCCGGCATTGCAATGCTTGCAACATCGTATGACGGCCCTCTCGCCCTCATGTCCTTCGATCCGGCCGTCATGGCGGCCATGCGCAACCTCGCGCCCGGCGTGCCGCGCGGCATCGTCACCGGCTCCTATCGCTATCCGGACGGCAAACCCTGGTACCCGGACGAGCTCAGCGACGCCCGCCGCACGGCCCTCGCCAATCTCGAGGAGAGCGTCCCGGCCGACCCGTATTTCTATGCCTACGACGTGCGCGCGCTGCCCTCGCCTGTCGCAAAGCGCATCCGCGACGACCTCGGCCTCCCGCTTTTCACCTGGACCGTCCGCACAGAGCAAGACCGCCGCGTCGCCGCACAGCACGCCGACGCCCCGATTTTTGAGGGGCTTGAACCCTAGGCGCCCAGAAGGAGAAACATGCCATCCGACCCAGGAATTGACAGTTCCGACTTGTCGTTCGCGACTTCTAAGTTGAGCGCGCTACTCGGAGAGGTGCGCAAGACAGTTGAAGTCAGGATCTTCGCTCCCAAGAGGGATGACGAGAATACACATATCTGCACGTACGAAATATTTGTAGACGATATGTTTGAGCGAAAAAGCTATGCTCTCGGAAACGACGGCGTTCAAGCCCTACTGCTCGCCCTGTGGAAGGTCGAGATAGATCTGCAACATATGTCTCCGTTCAAAGAGATGGTGTTCGACATCGACGATCAGACGGGTTTTGGGTTCATCCACGCAAAGCGCGTTTGGGATTCCGTCTATCAGTAGCTAGCGATCAATTTCCCCGAACACGATGTCGAGCGAGCCGATAATGGCGGAGACGTCGGCCAGCATATGGCCGCGGTTCAGGAAATCCATGGCCGCAAGATGCGGGAAGCCCGGCGCGCGGATCTTGCAGCGATACGGCTTGTTGGAGCCGTCGGCCACGAGATAGACGCCGAACTCACCCTTGGGCGCCTCGACCGCCGCGTAGGCCTCGCCGGGCGGCACGTGGAAGCCTTCGGTGTAGAGCTTGAAGTGATTGATGAGCGCTTCCATCGAGCGCTTCATTTCGCCCCGCTTCGGCGGCACGACGCGCGGGTTCGGCGCCGATACGGGCCCCGCGCCGTCCGCACTCTGCAGCTTCTCGCACGCCTGCTTCATGATCTTCACCGCCTCGCGCATTTCGATCATGCGGATCAGATAGCGGTCGTAGCAGTCGCCGTTCTTGCCGATCGGAATGTCGAAATCGAACTCCGAGTAGCACTCGTAGGGCTGCGACTTCCTGAGATCCCACGCTGCGCCCGAGCCGCGGACCATCACGCCCGAGAAGCCCCACGCGAACGCGTCCTCGAGGCTGACGACGCCGATATCGACGTTGCGCTGCTTGAAGATCCGGTTCTCGGTCAGGAGCCCCTCGATGTCGTCGAGAACCTTGGGGAACGTCTCGCACCAGGCGTAGATGTCGTCGATGAGGGCCGCGGGCAGGTCCTGATGCACGCCGCCAATGCGGAAATACTTGGCGTGCATCCGGCTGCCCGATGCCCGCTCGTAGAACACCATCAGCTTCTCGCGCTCCTCGAAGCCCCACAGCGGAGGCGTCAGCGCGCCCACGTCCATGGCCTGCGTCGTGACGTTGAGAAGATGCGAGAGATGCCGCCCGATCTCGGAATAGAGCACGCGGATGAGTTGCCCGCGCCGGGGCACGGCAATGCCGAGCAGCCGCTCCGCCGCGAGGCAGAACGCGTGCTCCTGGTTCATCGGCGCCACGTAGTCGAGCCGGTCGAAATAGCCGATCGCCTGCAGGTAGGTCTTGGCCTCGATCAGCTTCTCCGTGCCGCGATGCAGAAGCCCGACATGCGGATCGACGCGCTCCACGACCTCGCCGTCGAGCTCGAGCACGAGGCGCAGCACGCCGTGCGCCGCCGGATGCTGCGGGCCGAAGTTGATGTTGAACGGACGGATCTCGGTTTCAGCCATGCCCTGCCTCGCTCAGTCGCCTCGGCCGCGGAGGCCGCAAGGCCCCACGCCGCGCTCTGATCCTGTTTCTGCCGCGTCCACGCCGTTACGCCTCCGCACCCGGAGCCGCAATCGGATCCGCACCTGCAGACGCTGCTTTTTCATTCACGCGCCCGACGAACCGCCTCCACGGCACCACCATGCGCTCGTGGGCGCCGGCGCCGATCACCTCGACGCCGTCGTGCGCCGTAACCTTGAAGCCGATGCGCCGCCCGTCGACGCGGGTGCACTCCGCATCCACCGTCACCGTCTGCCCCGGCACCGTCGCCGCGCTGTGCGACACGTCGACATGAATGCCGAGCGAGCCTTCGCCCGCGTCGAGATGCGGCTTCAGCACCTCGAGGCAGCACCACTCCATGAGCCCGACCATGAAGCCCGTTGCGAAAACGGCCGGCATGGCCTGGAAGTCCGCCGATTCCGGATAGAGATGCGGCACCGTCTTCTGTAACGGCACCTTGAACGCGAGCCGCGCGCGGTCGCCGACCTGGAGCGTGCCTTTCATGAGGAGGCTTTCTCGTCGCCCGGCAGCACGTGGTCTGCGCCTTCCCACGGGCTCTCGAAATCGAACGAGCGGAACTCCTGCACGAGCTTCACGGGCTCGTAGACCACGCGCTTGGCCTCGTCGTCGTAGCGCACCTCCACGTATCCCGTGAGCGGGAAGTCCTTCCGCAGAGGATAGCCCTGGAAGCCGTAGTCGGTCAGCAGGCGCCTGAGGTCGGGGTGGCCCGTGAACAGGATGCCGTACATATCGTAGGCTTCCCGCTCGTACCAGTTGGCTGCCGGAAACACTTCGATGACGCTCGGCACCGGCGTCTCCTCGTCGGTGTGGACCTTGACGCGGATGCGCTGGTTGAGGCGCGGCGACAGCAGATGATAGACGACGTCGAAGCGCAGCGCCCGCTCCGGCCAATCGACCCCGCAGATGTCGATCAGCACCTCGAACCGGCAGGCCGGATCGTCGCGCAGGAGCGTGAGCGCGCGGATGATGTCCTGCGCAGGAACGGTGATCGTCAGCTCTCCGACGGCGATCCGCGTGTCCAGCACGGCCGCGCCGAGCTTCGAGGAGATGTGCGCTTCAAGTTCGGTCAGCATGGACAGGGTTCCTGGCAACGGACAGCCGGCAACAGGCAGGTCATGGCGGCATCTTCCTGCCTGGTGCCTGCTGCCCCGCCTACCTTTCGATCGTTCCCGTACGGCGGATCTTGCGCTGGAGCAGCAGCACGCCGTAGACGAGCGCCTCGGCCGTCGGCGGGCAGCCGGGCACGTAGACGTCGACCGGCACGATGCGGTCGCAGCCGCGCACGACGGCATAGGAATAATGATAGTAGCCGCCGCCGTTGGCGCACGATCCCATGGAGATCACGTACCGCGGCTCGGGCATCTGGTCGTAGACCTTGCGCAGCGCGGGCGCCATCTTGTTGGTGAGCGTGCCGGCGACGATCATCACGTCCGACTGGCGGGGCGAGGCGCGCGGCGCGAAGCCGAACCGCTCGAGATCGTAGCGCGGCATCGACGCCTGCATCATCTCGACCGCGCAGCAGGCGAGCCCGAACGTCATCCACATGAGCGAGCCGGTGCGCGCCCAGTTGATGAGGTCGTCGGTCGAAGTGACGAGGAAGCCCTTGTCGCCGAGCTCGTTCGAAATCTCGCTGAAGAACGGATCGCCGGGCTTGACGAGCGCGCCTGCGGCTCCGCCCGTGGCGCCTTCCCTGGCCTTGTCGAAACTGAATTCCGATGGAACGATCAATCCCATTCGAGCGCTCCCATCTTCCACTCGTAGATAAAGCCCACCGTGAGCACGCCAAGGAACAGCATCATCGACCAGAACCCGAGCGCGGCCATGTCGCCGAACGCCACCGCCCAGGGAAAGATGAACGCGATCTCGAGGTCGAAGATGATGAACAGGATCGACACGAGATAGAACCGGACATCGAACTTCATGCGCGCGTCGTCGAAGGCGTTGAAGCCGCATTCGTACGCGGAGACCTTCTCGGGATCGGGATTGCGGTAGGCCACCAGGAAGGGCGCAACCATGAGCGCCACCGCGATGACGAGGGCCACGGCGATGAACACCGCGAGCGGCAGGTATTCGGTCCAGAGATCTGTCATCAGTGTCGCCCTTCCGAGGTTCGGACGCCGACAGTCGGGACGCTTCGCGCCCTGAATTTGGCCATCGGTGTTAACCCATCGCCCCCCTTGCGCGCAACATCTACCGAGGGCCGATCCCGGTTCTCCGTGCTCCCTGAATTCGCACTCACCAACTAGACTTAGGCGCCTGCGATCAACACGCAACCCGTCTCTCTGCCGCAGGCACAGGTTACACCCTGACCTGGGTCACGTAAGCCCTTCACGCCCACGCAGCGCGCCGGCGCCAAAGGCGCCCGGCGGCGCTACCCGTCGGCCCGCAGGGACGGGGAGCAAGGCGACCCGCGGTCATGGCAGAGCCATGCTCCGCATGGACTGTCGGCCATCCACAGAGCATCGCGGCTCTTGGACGATGCTTCTTTCAGCTTGTGTCGCTGGAAAAAATGGCGCGAGAGACGGGACTTGAACCCGCGGCCTCCGCCGTGACAGGGCGGCGCTCTAACCAACTGAGCTACTCCCGCAATCCGCGTCCCAGCAGCTCGAAGGCCGGAAACGCAAAGCGAAGCGACGAGATACGTGTTCGCGGTCCCCAAGTCAAGACGCCCCACAGACCTTCTTGGATCCCTTCGACCCGAAGGGTCGGGGAGCAAGGCGCCCCGTCGCGAGCGGCGCCCCGCCGGAGTGCGCACGATCGCGCCAGCGATCGGATCGGTGCGCGTGAGGCAAACAATGGTGGGCGGTGAGAGGGTCGAACTCCCGACATCTTCGGTGTAAACGAAGCGCTCTACCACTGAGCTAACCGCCCTGTCTTAGCACTCCTTAGCTGTCGTACGCGCAACAGGCAACAGCCAGGCATTCACCCCTACTGCCTACTGCCTACTGCCTACTGCCTACTGCCTACTGCCTACTGCCTACTGCCTCACTCCCTGCCATTCCCCCAAACAACAACGCGCCCCAGTCTCCCGGAGCGCGTTCTGTAACCCGAACCCTCGTCCGTCGTCCTCAGTTCAACGCGTCCTTCAGCCCCTTCGACGGGCTGAACTTCGGAACGCGCGAGGCCGGGATCTTGATCGTGGCGCCCGTCGCGGGATTGCGGCCCTCGCGCGCCTTGCGCTTGGCAACCTTGAACGTGCCGAAATCCGGAATGCGCACTTCCTCACCGGCCTTGAGCGAGTTGCGGATGTGCGCCAGCGCGGCGTCGACGGCAACTCCAGCCTTCTCCTTGGTGAGATCGCATTCCCTGGCAACGGCGTCGATCAGATCTTTCTTGCTCATTGTTCCGTCCTCGTGACTGGAATGAATTCTGGAGATGCCCAGACCGGCTGAGACCGCGCTGCTGGCGCGTGCCGATCGATCCGCCCTTCGCGCGATCGCTGCATCGGCAAGGAGTGTGGGCGACAAAAGCCTTTAATGCCGGGCGCCGTCAAGGGGCAAAAAGTCCCCACAAGCCTTAAAAAACGGGCTTTCCGCGCCTCCGGGCGTTCGCTTCAGGGACATGGGATTAACCAACGAAAAGCGGGCCTTCGGACATCAACCGAAGGCCCGCCCAAGGATGATCTTTTATGATCGGGCAAGCGCAATCACGACCTCACGAAGGATCACGCTGCGTCGAGCGACGGCCTAGTGCGCCGTCACCCGCGAGTCGGGTTCCTTGCCGTCGGCCGGCACCGCCGCGGCATCCCTTGGCTCCTCCCACTGGATCGCCTCCGGAACACGCACGAGGGCCGTCTTGACGACATCCTCCATACGCGCCACGGGCACGAGCTCGAGCTTCTTCTTCACCTCCTCGGGGATCTCGGCGAGATCCTTGACGTTGTCCTCGGGGATCAGAACGGTCTTGATGCCGCCGCGCAGCGCCGCGAGCAGCTTCTCCTTCAAGCCGCCGATCGGCAGCACGCGGCCGCGCAGCGTGATCTCACCCGTCATCGCCACATCCTTGCGGACCGGGATTCCGGTGAGCACCGAGATGATCGCCGTCGCCATCGCCACGCCTGCCGACGGGCCGTCCTTCGGCGTCGCGCCTTCCGGCACGTGCACGTGGATGTCCCGCTTCTCGAACAGGCTCGGGGGAATGCCGAACTCGACCGAGCGCGACCTGACGTACGCATTCGCGGCCTGGATGCTCTCCTTCATCACGTCGCGCAGGTTGCCGGTGACCGTCATCTTGCCTCGGCCCGGCATCATGACGCCTTCGATGGTGAGCAGCTCGCCGCCGACCTCCGTCCAGGCCAAGCCCGTGACGATGCCGACCTGATCCTCGAGCTCCGCCTCGCCGTAGCGATACTTCGGCACGCCGAGATACTCGTGCACATTCGCAGCCGTCACCGTCACCGTCTTCTTCTCGGGCGACGTCAGGATCTCCTTCACCGCCTTGCGCGCGAGCTTGGCGACTTCGCGCTCGAGCGAGCGCACGCCGGCTTCCCGCGTATAGCGGCGGATCAGCTCCATAAGGGCGCCGTCCTCGACCACCCACTCGCCCTCTTCCAGACCGTGTGCCTGGCGCTGCTCGGTGAGCAGATGGCGCTTGGCGATCTCGACCTTCTCGTCCTCCGTGTACCCCGCGAGCCGGATGATCTCCATGCGGTCCATGAGGGCGGGAGGAATGTTGAGCGTGTTCGCCGTGGTGACGAACATCACGTTCGAGAGATCGTAATCGACCTCGAGATAGTGGTCGTTGAAGGTGGCGTTCTGCTCCGGATCGAGAACCTCGAGCAGGGCCGCCGCGGGATCGCCGCGGAAGTCCTGACCCATCTTGTCGATCTCGTCGAGCAGGAACAGCGGATTGGTCCGCTTGGCCTTCTTCATCGACTGGATCACCTTGCCCGGCATGGAGCCGATGTAGGTGCGGCGATGCCCGCGGATCTCCGCCTCGTCACGCACGCCGCCGAGGCTCATGCGCACGAACTCGCGGCCCGTGGCGTTGGCGATCGACTTGCCGAGCGAGGTCTTGCCCACGCCGGGCGGTCCGACGAGGCACAGGATCGGCCCCTTGAGCTTGTTGGTGCGCGCCTGCACCGCGAGATACTCGAGGATGCGCTCCTTGACCTTCTCCAGCCCGTAGTGCTCGGCGTCGAGCACCTGCTGAGCCTCTTCGAGGTCCTTCTTGACCTTGCCCTTGATGCCCCACGGGATCGAGAGCAGCCAGTCGAGGTAGTTGCGCACCACCGTCGCCTCGGCCGACATCGGGCTCATCTGCTTGAGCTTCTTGAGCTCCGCGGTCGCCTTGTCCTTGGCCTCCTTCGACAGCTTGGTGTTGTCGATCTTCTCCTCGAACTCCGCGATGTCGTCGCGCTCTTCGGTGTCGCCGAGCTCCTTCTGAATGGCCTTCATCTGCTCATTCAGATAGTACTCGCGCTGCGTCTTCTCCATCTGGCGCTTCACGCGCGAGCGGATCTTGCGCTCCACCTGCAGCACGGAGATCTCGCTCTCCATGAGCGTGTAGACCTTCTCGAGCCGGTCCGAGACGACCGTCGTCTCGAGCACGTCCTGCTTGTCGGCGATCTTGACCGCGAGGTGCGAGGCGATGGTGTCGGCGAGCTTCGAGTAGTCCTCGATCTGCGCCACAGTGCCCAGGACCTCGGGCGAGATCTTCTTGTTGAGCTTGACGTAGTTCTCGAACTGGGAGACGGCCGAACGCGCCAGCGCCTCGATCTCGGTCTTGGTGCCGATCGTCTCCGGGATCCGCTCGACCTCGGCCTCGAAATAGTTGGCGTTGTCGGTGTAGCGCAGCACGCGCGCACGCGCGGTGCCCTCGACGAGCACCTTGACGGTGCCGTCCGGCAGCTTGAGGAGCTGCAGCACGGAAGCGAGCGTGCCAACCTGATAGATGGCATCCGTCGCCGGGTCGTCATCGCCCGCGTTCTTCTGCGCCGCGAGCAGGATGTGCTTGTCGGCGCGCATCACCTCTTCGAGCGCGTTGATCGACTTTTCCCGGCCGACGAACAGCGGCACGATCATGTACGGGAACACGACGATATCGCGCAGCGGGAGAACCGGATAATGGTCCTTGCCGGCCGTCTTGTCTTTCGTCTGCTTCTCTTCGCTCATCGCCGTCACCTTGATCAACTGGATGCCGCGCTTCGGGAAAGGCCGTCCGGACGCCTGCCGGCCCCGGCGCATGCAAAGGCTACTTTAGGCCCCGGAAGCCGCTTCATTATGGCCGAATCCGGGAAAAGCACGTCGCAACTTTCATTGGGAAACCCGAGGGCCGCAATCTCGAAGGGCACGTCATTGGCAAAAGATGGGGATGGCCCCGGATCTTATCAATAACGTGCCCCGCCACCGCACGGTGCCGCAGGGAGCCCCGCGGTCCGCTACGCGGAAGCGGCCGCGCCTAGGAGGCGGTCGAGCCCTTCTCCTCGGCGCGCTCGGTGTAGATCCTGAGCGGCCGCGCACCGCCCTCCACGACCTCCGGTCCGATCACGACCTCCTCGACGCCCTTGAGCGCCGGCAGATCGAACATGGTGTCGAGCAGGATGCCTTCCATGATGGAGCGCAGACCGCGTGCGCCTGTCTTGCGCTCGATCGCCTTGCGGGCGATGGCGCGCAACGCGTCCTGTGTCAGCGTGAGCTTCACGTCCTCCATCTCGAACAGCCGCTGGTACTGCTTGATGAGCGCGTTCTTGGGCTCGGAGAGGATCTGCACCAGTGCCGCCTCGTCGAGGTCCTCGAGCGTCGCGATCACCGGCAGACGGCCGATGAACTCGGGGATCAGGCCGAACTTCAGGAGATCCTCGGGCTCGACCTCGCGCAGCACCTCGCCCGTGCGCCGCTCGTCGGGGCCCATGACACGGGCGCCGAAGCCGATCGACGTGCCCTTGCCGCGCCGCGCGATGATCTTCTCGAGACCGGCGAACGCGCCGCCGCAGATGAACAGGATGTTCGACGTGTCGACCTGCAGGAACTCCTGCTGCGGATGCTTGCGTCCGCCCTGCGGCGGAACGGAAGCGACCGTGCCTTCCATGATCTTGAGCAGCGCCTGCTGAACGCCCTCGCCCGACACGTCGCGCGTGATCGACGGATTGTCGGACTTGCGGCTAATCTTGTCGATCTCGTCGATGTAGACGATGCCGCGCTGCGCCCGCTCGACGTTGTAGTCGGCGTTCTGGAGGAGCTTGAGAATGATGTTCTCGACGTCCTCGCCGACGTAGCCGGCTTCCGTGAGCGTCGTCGCATCCGCCATCGTGAAGGGCACGTCGAGGATGCGCGCCAGCGTCTGCGCGAGCAGCGTCTTGCCGCAGCCCGTGGGGCCAACCAGCAGGATGTTCGACTTGGCGAGCTCGACGTCGTTGTTCTTCGCCGCGTGGTTGAGCCGCTTGTAGTGATTGTGGACCGCGACCGAGAGCACGCGCTTCGCATGGAACTGACCGATCACGTAGGAATCGAGAACGGTGCAGATCTCCTGCGGGGTCGGCACACCGTCCCGCGACTTGACGAGCGTGTTCTTGTTCTCCTCGCGGATGATGTCCATGCACAGCTCGACGCATTCATCGCAGATGAACACCGTCGGCCCGGCGATCAGCTTCCTGACCTCGTGCTGGCTTTTTCCGCAGAAAGAGCAGTAAAGAGTGTTCTTTTCCTGAGCCATTCTGTTCTCTCACCCGCAGTCGGAAAATGCGCCCGGCAGATCCGGAACGAACGGCCCGACCGGGCCTTTGGGAGCATCTACGGCCAAGCCCGCCGCGAGGTACGAAACCGTCGTATTTGATCTCAACACGCTAGGGTCTCCGAGATCAAGATTCGATTAAAGCTTCTCCCGTGCCAGCAGAACCCTTGAACCTGATTACCACAGTGTTGCCAGCCCAGGGCGCCTGCCGGTATGCGGTTAAGTACTTAGGCGCGCCGTTGTGCAGCGCTTCTTGTGCAGTGCCGCACGCCTTTGACGGTAAACCGGCCGCGCGGGCAGCATACAAGCCCCGGGCGGAAATGGCCGGGATTGACGCCGAGGTGCGACGGTGGGGCACACCGCCGCCTGAAAAAGCCGGAATTACGAGGTCTTAGCCTCTCCGGTCCCCGGATCGACGTCATCGCGCTTGTTGAGCACCCGGTCGATGATGCCGAAATCCTTCGCCTGGTCCGCCGTCATGAAATAATCGCGGTCGAGCGTCTTCTCGATCATCTCGTACGACTGCCCGGTATGCTTGACATAGACCTCGTTCAGGCGGCGCTTCATCTTAATGATGTCTTCGGCATGCCGCTCGATGTCGGACGCCTGCCCCGAGAACCCGCCCGAGGGCTGGTGAACCATGATGCGGGCGTTCGGCAGCGCGTAGCGCATGTCCTTGTGCCCGGCGCACAGCAGGAGCGAGCCCATGGAGGCCGCTTGCCCGATGCACAGCGTCGCGATCGGCGGCCTCACGAATTGCATGGTGTCGTAGATCGCCATGCCGGCCGTCACTACGCCGCCGGGCGAGTTGATGTACATGGAGATCTCTTTCTTCGGGTTTTCCGCCTCGAGGAAGAGAAGCTGCATGCAGATCGACGCGGCCATGTGGTCCTCGACCGGGCCGGTCACGAAGATGATGCGCTCCTTCAGAAGCCGCGACGGCAGATCGTACCCCCGCTCGCCGCGCGCCGTCTGCTCGACGACCATGGGCCAGAAGGAACCGGTGAGAGTGGCGACGGGATCGCGCATGGGGTCTTTGCTCCTCAGTGTGCTTCCAGAAGGCCATTCCCAGTGCAGGCGAAGTGGTCATCCGACGAAGAAGCACGATCAATCAATCAATCGGTCCCGCTCCGGCATGAGCCGGGACCTCGAACCGCCGAATCGGATTGGGCAGCAGAGACATCAGATCAGCATAGCAGCGCGTGACTTCAAGTCCCCCGGCATGGGGAGGCCTGTCGTGGCGCCGGAAAAACGCCGCCTCCCATACCCCGCGCGGCTGTCCTACGCGTCCGTGACCTTCTCCAGGCTGTCGATCAGCTCCTGCCGCGAGACCTTCTTCTCCGCGGGCTTCGCCACCTCGAGCACGAAATCGATCACCTTGTCCTCGAAGATCGGCGCCCTCAGCTCCTGCAGCGCGCCCGGTGTCTTTTCGAAGTACTCGTAGACATTCTTCTCCTGGCCGGGGAAGCGACGGGCGTGCTCCATGAGCGCGCGGCGCATCTCGTCCTGCGTGACCTCGATCTTGTTCTTATCGCCGATCTCGCCGACCACGAGCCCGAGCCGCACGCGCCGCTCGGCGATGGCGCGATACTCGGCCTTGGCCTCGTCCTCGGTCTTGCCCTCGTCCGCGAACGACTTGCCCTCGCGCGTGAGGCCCTCCGTCACCTGCCGCCAGATGGCATCGAACTCGCGCTCGACCAGCGTCGGCGGCAGCTCGAAGGAATGCGTCTGCTCGAGCACGTCGAGAAGCTCGCGCTTGAGCTTCATGCGCGACGCCTGATCGAGCTCCTGCTTGATCTGCGCCGAGATGAGGCCCTTCAGGCTGTCGAGCCCTTCCGTGCCGAGCGACTTGGCGAACTCGTCGTTGATCTCGGCCTTGACCGGCTTCTCGACCTCCTTGACGGTGATCGCGAACACGGCGTCCTTGCCCGCGAGGTCCGCAACCGGGTACTCGGCCGGGAACGTCGCCTTGACGTCGCGGCTCTCGCCTTTCTTCGCGCCCTTGATCCCCTCCTCGAAGCCGGGAATGAAACCGGCGTTGCCGATCACGAGCTGCAGATTCTCGCCCGAGCCGCGCTCGAACGCCACGCCGTCGATGGTCCCCTTGAAGTCGATCGTAACGCGGTCGCCCTCCTCCGCCGCACGGCCGTCCTCGGCGGTGAACACCTGATTGCGCTCGGCGAGCTCGGCCAGCGCCTTGTCGAGCTGCTCGTCGTCCACGTCGGCGATAAGTTTCTCGAGCTTGAGCGACGCGAAGTCCGCGAGCGTCACCTCGGGCAGCACCTCGAAGCTCATCTCGTAGGCGAGGTCGGCCTTGCCGGCGACCACGTTCTCGATCTCGGCCGCGTTCTCGGTGAGCGCGATGTCCGGCATCATCGCCGGGCGCTCCTTGCGATCGGAGATGGCCTTGCTCGACGTCTCGCGGATCGTCTCCTGGAGCACGTCGGTCATGACCGAGCGGCCGAACACCTTCTTGATGTGCGCGACCGGCACCTTGCCCTTGCGGAAGCCCTTGAGTTGCACCTGATCCTTGATGCGGTCGAGGTGCTGCGAGAAGCGTTCGCTGAGCTCGTCCGCTCCGACCACGACTTTGAGCTTGCGCTTCAAGCCTTCCGAACTCGTTTCCGTAACCTGCATGACGTGCTGCCTTCGCTTCGCTCTGAATGCTCATCGCCCCGCCAGGGGCAAGAAAACCTTATCCGATCCCTCAGGTAGGCCCTGGTGCGGGCGGAGGGACTCGAACCCCCACGACTTTCGCCACTGGAACCTAAATCCAGCGCGTCTACCAATTCCGCCACGCCCGCGATCAGGGCCTGGGCACATCGGCCGTGCGCCGGGAACCTTGCGTCCCAGCCCCGTTGGACCAGCAGAATCAGGGAAGCCGGCCCACTCGGAGCCGGAAGGCCGCGCCAGGACGGGCACATATACTAGCGCCTGCCCCCGAAGATCAATCGAAGATGTGCGCTTCACTAACGCGCCATGGCGCCTCTCGCTCCCCGCCGGCCCGAGTATTCGCCCGAGGTGCCGGGGACCGGCGACGGAGCCGGCACGGTCCCGGCCGGCGGCCGGCGCGGGAGGCCCTTGCACTATGCGCGGTACGGCACACATGAGGCATGCCGCCGGCGTGCGCCAAGCGTACCCAGGCACCCGGCGCCTGGACCGTAGCCCTCCTCATGCCCTTCTCCCATGCCTCTTTTTCCGATCCGGCGGACCCGCCCGTCACGGCGGGCGGCTGGCCAGACCCGATGATCTGCGCTAGGGGACAGGGCGAAAACACGCCACAACGACAGAAGAAAGAACGATTGTGACGGGCTCTCATCTCGACCGCCGGCAGATCCTGACCGGAGCGGCCGCCGGGCTGGCGGCAACATGGAACGGCATCGGCTCCGTGACCGCCGGCACATCCGACGGCCACACCTTCGCTCCGCCCGGCGCCGCGTTGGGCCCGGCCGAGCCGTTCACGTTCGACCTCCTGGCCGAGCGCGCCGCCACGGCCGCCGGGCACCCCTGGGAGCCCGCCCCCCCGGTCGCTCCCGACGTTCTCGACCGCATCGATTACGATGCCTACCAGAAGATCCGCTACCGCCCCGAGATGAGCCTGATGCTGGACTCGCGCCGCCAGCTCCCGGTCCAGCTCTTCCACCTCGGGAAATTCTCCCGCGAGCCCATCAAGATCCATCTCGTGAAGGCGGACGTGGCCCACGAGGTGCTTTACGACACCGGCCTGTTCGAGATCCCGGACGACCACCCGGCCCGCGAATTGCCGCAAGGCGTGGGCTTCGCCGGCTTCCGCGTCATGGCGCCGGACCTCAAGACCGACTGGCTGGCCTTTCTCGGCGCCTCCTACTTCCGCACCTCCGGCCCCTACAATCAGTATGGATTGTCGGCGCGGGGGCTCGCCATCGACACCGGTGCGCCGACCCCGGAGGAGTTTCCGCGCTTCACGGAGTTCTGGCTCGACAGCGACCGGACGAAGGGCGACACCGTCGTCATCTACGCCCTCCTCGACAGCCAGAGCGCAACCGGCGCCTACCGCATGACGGCCCGGCGCGTGGTGGATGCCCGCAACGTGGCGCGCATCGACATGGAGATCGAGGCCCGCCTGTTCGCGCGCCGCGACATCGCCCGTCTCGGCATCGCGCCGTTCTCGAGCATGTATTGGTATGGCGAGACGAGCCGCCGCCAGATCGTCGACTGGCGCCCCGAGATCCACGACTCCGACGGCCTCGCCATGTGGACGGGCTCCGGCGAGCGCATCTGGCGCCCGCTCAACAACCCGCCCCGCGTCATGAGCAACGCCTTCGTGGATAACGACATCCGCGGCTTCGGCCTGCTCCAGCGCGACCGCGACTTCGTCCACTACCTGGACGACAGCGTCTTCTACGAGCGCCGCGCATCGGTGTGGGTCGAGCCCCTCGACCCCTTCGGCGAGGGCGAGGTGCATCTGCTCGAGATCCCGACGGACGACGAGATCCACGACAACGTCGCCGCCTACTGGTGGCCCAAGGAGCCGTTCAAGGCCGGCGCCACCCGGACCTACCGGTACCGGCTGCGCTGGCTCGACGACATCCCGTTCCCGAGCTCGCTCGCAAGAACCATCGGCACGTGGACTGGCGTCGGCGGACGGCCCGGCCACAAGCGGCCCGAAGGCGTTCGCAAGTTCGTGGTCGACTTCCAGGGCAAGGTGCTGGCCGACCTCGGGCGCGACGACGGCGTCGAGATCATGGTCACGCCGTCCCGCGGCATCCTGAGCAACGACTATTGCCACCCCGTCGTCGATCAGCGCGGCCGCTGGCGCGCGCTCTTCGACCTCGAGGCCACGGGCCCCGAGCCCGTCGACATCCGCATGTACCTGCGCAAGGGCGACCGCGCGCTCACCGAGACCTGGGTCTTCCAGTATTTCCCGGAAACCTGACCCGGACCTTCGAGCGGCCCGTTACTTGGGGGGTCCGGTCTCGACCGGCGTATCGAGGCTCTCCTGCCCCCACTCGGCCCACGACCCATCGTAGACGGCCGCGTTGGTCTGCCCGATCACGCTGAGCGCGAGCGACAGCATCGAGGCGGTGACGCCCGATCCGCACGTGGTGACGACGGGCTTCTGCGGGTCGATGCCGGCCTCGCGGAAGATCCGCTCGAGCTCGTCCTTGGACTTGAGCGTCCCGTCCGCGTTGACGATGGTGGCCGACGGCACGCTCCTCGAGCCTGGGATATGCCCGGCGCGCAGGCCCGGACGCGGCTCGGCCTCGGTGCCTTCGAAGCGGACTTTCGGCCGGGCATCGACGATCTGCATGTCGCCGCGCGCCACATAGCCCTTCACGTCGTCGATGTCGCGCACCAGCGAGTTGTTGAGCAGCGGCGTGAAATGGCGCGCCGTCCGCGTCACCGGCGGCATGTCCTCGAGCGGCCGCCCCTCGGACTTCCATTTCCTGAGGCCGCCGTTCAAGACCGCGACGTCCTGATGCCCCATGGCCCGGAACGTCCACCACACGCGCGCCGCCGAGAACAGGCCGTACGTATCGTAGACGACGATGCGCATGCCGTCGCCGACACCGATCTTTTTCATGCGGGAGGCGAACTTCGGAGTCGGCGGCAGCATGTGCGG
This sequence comes from Hyphomicrobium sp., assembly GCF_036833075.1. GTDB lineage: Bacteria > Pseudomonadota > Alphaproteobacteria > Rhizobiales > Hyphomicrobiaceae > Hyphomicrobium_C. The sequence continues at coordinate 38,060 of NZ_DAITQL010000011.1, read as the reverse complement.
CAGCGGCGACGTCTCGTCGACGAGATCTTCGATATCGAAGAACAGCGCGCCGGGAATATGCTCCGCCAGATACTCCGCCTTGGCGTCCCGCCCCGAGTTCGGCAGATGCCACGAGCCGTCGAAGACGATGAGGTCGGGCGCATCGAGATGCTCGGCAAGCCACTCCGTCTCGACGATCCAGGTCTTGGCGCTCGCGGGCACGAAAATCCTCCATGGCTGATATCGGGCGTCCGGGCCCGCAGACCTGTCCCCCAACCGCGAAAGCTCGGCTGCGGGGGCGCAAGCCCGAGAGCGACGGGAGATGATGCGGGCTCGGAAAGGCCGGCCTCTGGGCGTTACGCCTGAGCCTCGCGTCGGCCGTACCCTAAAGGCGACCCGTGGCGACCGCAAGGTGCGCACGGCCGCCGCCCGGACGCGGCGACAGCGGCCTTGCGCCGCTGGGCATGCCGCCCCTTACGCAATTGTAAGCGATCGGACCCCACATGCCGCAGCCCGCCCCCTGGGCAACAGACATGGCGCATCCTCATGTCATTCTTATGAACTGCCTCGATAAGGAGGGTGCACCATGGCCACCCGCGACCGGACAGTGATAGTGGCCCGCCTTGCAGCGGGCGTTCTCCTGGCGGCGGCGGCGGGACCAGCCTCCGCACACGGTGCCGGCGGCCTGTCGCACATGGCCGCTCCGGCGTCACTGCAGGCACAAGCGTCGAGGGCGACGTCGCCGGCCCACTCAGCCGGCATGGTGGCTTCACCAGCCTACACGGCGGGCACGGCAACGTCGCCGGGGCGCCCGGCCGGGATGGCAGCGAACGCAACGCCCGGCACTGGCAGCGCCGGCGATACGCTGCCGGCGACGGGACCGACGATCTCCACGCTGCCGCCCAGCGTCGCCACGCAATGCGAGGGAGAGGTCAGCGTCAACTGCGAGGCCACCGCCCGCTCGCGCAACACCGTCTCGAACGGTGACCTCGACCCCATCTGGAGCGCGCCGGTCCCGACGGCTGTGCCGCCGACGCCGCCCACCGACCCTATCGTCGAGCCGCAAGACGCCGCGGAACAGAATTTCGAGCAGAGCAGCGGCGCCAGCGGCGTGGCGGTCGCCGTGGGCGGCGGCCCCACACTCGCCGATTGCATGTCGCTCTGGGAGCCGTCCGTTCACATGACCCGGCCGCTATGGAAGGATGTCTGCATCCGCACCATGAACGGCATCGACGAGCCCCAGGTCGCGCTCGGCTCGGTCGACCCGGGCTATGGCGCACGCCGCAGGCACGCAACGCGAGAGACGCACCGAGGGAGAATGACGTCAGGGCTGGCACGGCCTCCGCACTCCTGACGGAGGCGGGGTAAGAAAATCGAGCCCGCCTAAATTTGATCCGGCTCAATGGCCGCTTTCGCGGACGCACCTGTTATGGTGCGGAAACGAAAGGAGCTTCAGGCGGATGGATGATCGAGCCGACCCAGCCAGCGCGCCGGCCCCGACCCGCTCACCCGACCACGCCAGCGACACGGCCGAAGTTCTCGCCCGCCTCGCCGGCACCGCGGCCGGACTGGCCTCCGGCGAAGCGGCGGAGCGCCTTGCACGCCACGGCCGCAACGAGCTTCCGCCCCCGGCCGCCCGCCGGCCGCTGCTCCGCTTCCTCGCCCAGTTCAACAACGCGCTGATCTACTTCCTCCTGGCGAGCGCGGTGGCGGCCTGGAGCCTCGGACACTTCATCGATGCGTCCGTCATCGTCGCCGTGGTCCTCGTCAATGCCATTGTCGGCTTCATCCAGGAGGGCAAGGCCGAGGACGCGCTCAACGCCATCCGCAGCATGATCTCGCCGCGCGCCAACGTGCTGCGCGACGGGCGCCGCGCGAGCATCCCCGCCGGCGAGATCGTGCCCGGCGACATTGTCCTCATCGAAGCCGGAGACCGCGTCCCCGCCGATCTCCGGCTGCTCAAGGCCCGCGCGCTCCTGATCGACGAGGCAGCCCTCACGGGCGAATCGGTCGCGGCCTCCAAGACCGAGGCGCCCGTCGAGCAGAACGCCGCCCTCGGAGACCGCAGGTGCATGGCCTATTCGGGAACCATGGTGGCGGCGGGCCAGGGCACCGGCGTCGTGGTGGCCACCGGCCTTGAGACCGAGATCGGCCGGATCAGCACGCTGTTGAGCGGCGTCGAGCAGATCACGACGCCGCTGCTGCGGCAGATCAACAGATTCGGGCGGCGCTTCACGTGGGTGACCATCGGCGCGGCCGGGCTGCTGTTCGCCTTCGCCGTGCTGGCCCGCGGCTTCACCTGGCCCGACGCCCTGATCGCCGTCGTCGCGCTCGCGGTGGGCGTGGTGCCGGAAGGCCTCCCGGCCGTGATCACGATCACGCTCGCCATCGGCGTGCGGCGCATGGCGGCGCGCAATGCGGTGATCCGCCAGCTGCCGGCCGTCGAGACGCTGGGAGCCACCTCCGTCATCTGCTCGGACAAGACCGGCACGCTGACGCGCAACGAGATGACGGCCCGCCGCGTGGTCGTGGCCCGCGGCGAGGTCCTGGTCGCCGGCTCCGGCTACGCCCCCGAAGGTGCGCTGACCTACACCGGCAGCGCAGAAAGGGAGGACGGACGTGCGGCCGCCCGCGCCCTCATCCGCGCAGGCCTCCTCTGCAACGACGCGCACCTGCACCACGGCGCCAAGGGATGGGCGGTGAACGGCGACCCGATGGAGGGCGCCCTCGTCGCCCTCGCCGTCAAGGCGGGGTTCGACGCCGAGACCGTCCGCGCCGAATGGGTGCGGGCGGACGAGATTCCCTTCGATTCTCAGCACCGTTTCATGGCGACGCTGTGCGACGACCCTTCAGGCGCGAAGGTCATCCTCGTGAAGGGCGCGCCCGAGCGCGTGCTCGAGATGTGCGCCGTAGAGGCCGACGGCTCCGCCGAAGCCCCGCTCGACCACGCCTACTGGACGGAGCGCATCGCGGCCGCCGCCTCCGAGGGAGAGCGCGTCCTCGGCTTCGCCAGGAAGGCCGCGCCCGAGACGGCCGCGCGCCTCGCCTTTTCCGACGTCGAGCACGGCCTGGTCTTCCTCGGCATCGTCGGCTTCATCGATCCGCCGCGCGAGGAGGCGGTGGCCGCCATCGCCGAATGCCGCTCCGCCGGCATCGCCGTGAAGATGATCACCGGCGACCACGCCGCGACCGCCGCCGCCATCGCCCATGAGCTCGGCCTCGGAGAGCACCCTCGCGTGCTGACGGGCCACGACCTCGACCGGATCCCTGACGAGGCACTGCGCGAGACGGTCGGAGAAACGGCCGTCTTTGCGCGCACCAGCCCCGAGCACAAGCTACGCATCGTGCGCGCGCTCCAGGCCGACGGCGCCGTGGTGGCCATGACGGGCGACGGCGTCAACGATGCGCCGTCCCTCAAGCAGGCCGACGTCGGCATCGCCATGGGGCACAAAGGCACCGAGGCCGCAAAGGATGCCTCGCAGATGGTGCTGCTCGACGACAACTTCGCCTCGATCGTTTCCGCCGTGCACGAGGGGCGCACCGTCTACGACAACATCCAGAAGGTCACGGCCTGGACCATCCCCACCAACGGCGGCGAGGCGTTGACGGTCATCGCGGCGATCCTGGTCGGCTTCACCATGCCGATGACGCCCGTGCAGATCCTCTGGATCAACATGATCCTCACCGTCACGCTCGGCCTCGTGCTGGCCTTCGAGCCGCCCGAGCCGAACGTGATGCGCCGCCCGCCGCGGCCGGCCGGCGCCGGGCTTCTCTCGCCGTTCCTCGTCTGGCGCATCGTGTTCGTGTCGCTGATCTTCCTCGCCGGCGCGCTCACTATCTTCTTCTACGCGCTCGGCCGCGGCTACGACGTCGAGACCGCGCGCACCATGGTCGTCAACACCATCGTCGTGCTCGAGATCTTCTACCTCTTCAACGTGCGCTACCTGCACATGACATCGTTCACCTGGCGCGGCGCGCTTGGAACGCCGCCGGTCCTGATCGCCATTGCCGTCGTCATCGCGGCCCAACTCGCCTTCACCTATCTGCCGCTCATGCACAGGCTGTTCGCGACCCGCCCCATCGGCCTCACGGATGGACTTCTGATCATCGCCGTCGGCGCGCTCGCCATGGTGATCCTCGAAGTCGAGAAGCATGTCATGCGCCGGCTGGGCGTACTGAAAGTCTATGCATGAAAGGAGGGTGACCATGGTTGCCGGACGCTGGATGCAAGGCCCGCCGAAGAAGATCCTGCTCGCCACCGATCTCAGCGCCCGCTGCGACCGCGCCCTCGACCGCGCCCTTGCGCTCGCCGGCGAATGGGAGGCCGGGCTCGTCGTGGTCCACGTCCTGGAGGACGCGAGCCCCGTCGCCGACGAAAGTGACGCACAACCGTCCTGGCGCCGCCCCCCGAACGCGCGGAGCCTGGCCGAGATGCGGGCCCGCGCCGATATGAGCGACATCGCGGGGGATGCGACGGTCGTCATCGAAAGCGGAGACCCGGCCGAGGCCATCCTCAGGACCGCGCGCACGCACGACTGCGGCCTCATCGTGACCGGCGTGGCGCGCAACGAGCTTCTGGGCCGCCTCGTGCTCGGCGGCACGACCGCGCGCCTCGCGAGACGCTCCGAGCGCCCCGTGCTCGTCGTCCGCAAGCGCGCCCGCCGTCCCTACGCCCGTATCGTCGTGGCGACGGATTTCTCTGAGTCCTCGCGCCATGCACTCGAGGCCACCCGGTGCTTCTTCCCGCGCCAGGGGCTCACGCTGTTCCATGCCTACGACGCGCCGCTGGCGCTGATGGCCTCCGACGCGGCGTCCCACCGCGCGCAATTCCACGAAGCCGCGCACCGCGACGCGGAGGCGTTCCTCGAAGCATCCGGCCTCGCGGGCCAGCCCGGCGCCAGGCCGGAGCTGGTGTTGGAATACGGCGATCCGGACCGGCTTCTCACCGAGTATGTGGACACGAAGGGGATCGACCTCGTGGCGCTCGGCACCCACGGCCGCAGCGCCATGTTCCACATCCTGATCGGCAGCGTCGCCCAAAGTCTCGTCGAGACCCTGCCGTGCGATGTCCTCGTCGTCCGCAATCCCGAGACCAAGCCCTCGGACTGAAGGACCCGACCCATCTTCCTTTGATTCCAGCGACCTAGCGCGTCTCCCTTGCATCGGCGGACCGGTTGCGACCGAACGGATCGCGCCATGCCCGCCGCCACCCCTCGCGGGTCTGCGGAGGACGCGGAGAATCGCTTATTTTTCGCTCCAAACGGGCAGCCACGCCCTGGAGCATGGATCGTGATCTTCAGACCTCCAACCGAGGGAGACTTCCGCGCGCTGGCGGCCATGCGTCGCGACGTCTCCATGCAAGCCATGCTCATGGCGATCCCGGAGGCGACCGACGACGACGCCGTCAGGCAATGGATCGATCGGCGCACGCGCGAGCCGGGAGGCCTCTTCCGCGTGATCGCCGACGGCGATGCGAACGATGCCGTGGGCTTCATACAGGTGAGCCAGGTCAACCGGCGCAACAGGAACGGTTACGGCGCCGTGGCGGTCTCGGCGCGCGCGCGACGGCCCGGCGTCGGCCAGATCGCGATGCGCGAGCTCATGCGCGCCGCCTGTTGCGACCTCGGCCTCCGGAAGCTCCTGGCCGAGATCCGCATCGATAATTTCGCGGCGATCCAGATGAACCTGATGGCGGGCTACCGCATCGTCGGAACGCTCGCGGCGCATTTCATCGACGCAGCCGGCAGAGCGCACGATGTGCTGCTTCTCGAGCGGCGGCTCGATCCCGACGAATTCCAGGCTGCGAAATCGTAATTGGATGGGACATACCGATGAGCGTGCACGACAGGGTCTTCTCGGCCTTCAAGGAGGCGCTGGAGATCGACGACGGGATCGACCGGTCGAGCCTCGTCTACAGGGATTATGCCGAATGGACGTCCCTTGGCCATATGACACTCGTCGCCGCGCTCGAGAGCGAGTTCGATACGATGCTCGACGCCAATGACATCCTGGACATGAGCAGCTTCGACAAGGCCGTCGAGATCATGGGCAAATATGCCGCGAATTGATCTCTCCGGGCGGGTGGCCCTGGTGACCGGCGCATCCCGCGGCATCGGGCTCGCGATCGCGCAGCGCCTGGCCGCGGCCGGCGCCAGCGTCGCGGTCAATGCCCGGGCGATCGACGACGGCATCCTCGAGGCCTTCGGAAAGGATGAGGCGCAGCGGATCTCCGTTCTGCCCGGCGATGTCGGCGCACCCGAGGCGGCAGGGCAGATGACGCGGGCGATCTTCACGCATCACAAGCGCCTCGACATTCTCGTCAACAACGCCGGGATCATGCGCCCAGCCCCTATCGGCATGATCTCCGACGACGAGATCGACCGCACGCTCGCCATCAACCTCGCCGGCGCGATCCGCCTCATTCAATCCGCAGCCCGGCTCATGGCGCGCACCGGCGGCAGCATCGTCAACCTGTCGTCCATCGTCGGCCTGAAAGGCGCAACGGGCCAACTCGCCTACGCAGCCTCCAAGGCCGGGATCGTCGGCGCCACGCTCGCCGCCGCCAAGGAGCTGGCCCCCAAAGGCATCCGCGTCAACGCCGTCGCACCCGGCTTCATCGAAACCGGCTTGACCGCCGCGCTCAGCGCGGAGGTGAGACACGAGGCGCTCGGATCGATCGGCCTCGCGCGCGCCGGAACCGTGGAAGATGTTGCCGATGCCGTGCTCTTCCTCGCCTCCGATCTGTCGCGCTACGTGACGGGCCAGGTGCTCGGGGTCGACGGCGGCATGGTCCTTTGAGCACATGGTTCCTTTGAGCACAGGCAGCACCCCATGATCGATGCGAGCTGCAGAGGTTTCTTTCCTCTCCGGACCCACGGGCCGGACCGGCCGCTCCTATGGGACCACACGACCGGGCGCTGGCAGACGGAAGACGCGCTGCGGGCGCAATGCATGGCCGTCGCCGCCCGCTTCGAACGGCCCGGCAAAACGCTCGTGTTTCTGCTGGCGCACAATCGCCCGGCCGTTCTCGTGGCGTTTCTTGCGGCCGCCGCGGCGGGACATACGGTCGCACTGATCGATCCCGGCCTGCCGGCCGACCGGCTCGACAGCCTCTGCGCGCTCTACCGTCCGGACATCGTTGCCGGCCTCGATGAGGCGGAATGGATCCGCCGCGCAAGCGGCCATCCCGAGGATTGGGAGATCGCGACCAGCCCCGCGCAGGGCCTCATCCTCGCGAGCCGCAAGGCACGAGGCCCCGGCTCCATGATCGCGCCGGATCTGCAGGTGCTCCTGCTCACGTCGGGGACGACGGGCAGCGCCAGGTTCGTCCGCCTCTCCGGCACGGCGGTCACCACCAACGCAAAGCAGATCGCTTCGAGCCTCGCGCTCGACACGGGGAGCGTGGCCATCGCTCACCTGCCGCTGCATTACTCCTATGGCTTCTCCGTCGTCACCTCCCATCTCGTGTCCGGCGGGCGCATCGCCATGCTCGATGACACGGTGACGTCCGCGAGCTTCTGGGGCAAGGTGAAGGCGTGCGGCGGCACGCACTTCCCCGGCGTCCCGTTTCACTACTCCGTGCTCGCACGCCTCGGCTTCGACGCCGTTCCGGCCTCGGTCGACACCTTCACCCAGGCCGGCGGACACCTCGACACGCGACTCCAGAAGGCGATCCTCGGGCACACCGCGGCGCGGGGAGCACGGGTCTTCATCATGTACGGGCAGACGGAAGCCGCACCGCGCATGACCACGCTGCCGCATGCGCGATGGCAGGAGAAGCTGGGATCGGTCGGCATCGCGCTCCCCCAGGGCAAGCTCACCATCGTCGATAGAGACGGCAGGTCCGTGCCGGCCGGCACGGTTGGCGCCCTCGTCTACGAGGGCCCCAACGTCATGATGGGCTACGCCGAGGGGCGGAACGATCTCGCGGCGGGCGATCTCCTGGGCGGGCGCCTCGAGACCGGCGATCTCGGATGGCTGGACCGGGACGGGTATCTGTTCCTTTCGGGGCGCGCGGCGCGGTTCGCGAAGATCGCCGGGCTCCGGCTTAGCCTCGACGACATCGAGAAGGAGATTGCGCCGCTTGGCCCCGCAGCCTGCATCGACCGTGGAGAGCGCATCGTCGTGGGCTTCGAAGGAGCCATTCCGGACGGCGCCAAGGCGCGGCTCAAGTCCATCGCGCTGGCCTGCGGAATTCCGGCGGCCAGCTTCGCGGTGCGCGCCGTGCCCGACATGCCGCGCAAGCCGAGCGGCAAGATCGACTACGCACGGCTGAAGGAGATGGCGGATGTTTGAGCGCCTGCTCGCGGCCCCGCCTTATTCGCTGCGCCAGGCGGAGAAGGAAGCGCTCCTTCTCCCCGGGCTCAACGAGCTCGCGCAATTCCACTATGAAACCTGCCGCGACTACGCGCGCATCGTCGACGCGGCCTGGGGCGGCCCGCGGATCTACCGTGCGATCGAGGAGGTGCCGTTCCTTCCCGTCGGCCTGTTTAAGAAGCGCGAGCTGTCCTCGACCGCCACGCCCTCCCTCGTTCTCCGGTCCAGCGGCACCACCGGCCAGACGCCGAGCCGCATCGTCGTCGATCCCGAAACGGCGACGCGCCAATCGCGCGCCTTGATCGCCACCTTCCGTCCGATTCTCGGCGATCGGCGCCTGCCGTTCCTCGCCATCGACACCAAGGACGTTCTCCAGCCGACCGATATGACGGCGCGCGGCGCGGGCGTGCTGGGCATGATGAAGTTCGGCGCCAGGGCAACGTTCGCGCTCGATTCCGCGCTCGAAACCGACTTGGAGCGTGTTCGCAGTTTCGTGGGTGCCAACGGCAGCCAGCCGTTCCTCGTCTTCGGCTTCACCTACCTGGTCTGGACGAAGCTCTACGAGCGGTTTCGCGATGGCGAACTCGACCTCACCAACGCCATCCTCATCCATTCGGGCGGATGGAAGAATCTCGAAGCCCGAAAGGTGTCCAATGCGAGCTTCCGCGCGGCGCTCCGCGCCCGCTTCAATCTCTCCCGGATCTATAATTTCTACGGCTTCGTGGAGCAGATCGGCTCGATGTTCGTGGAAGGGCCCGGCGGACTGCTCTACCCTCCGAATTTCACCGACGTGATCGTGCGCCGCCCCGGAAGCTGGGAGCCGGCGGAGCCGGGTGAGGAGGGCGTAGTGCAGGTGGTCTCGCTGCTGCCGAGGTCTTATCCCGGCCACAGCGTGCTGACCGAGGACCGGGGCGCGATCCTTGCCGTCGACACGGGAATAGAGAACCGCTTCGGCAAGGCCGTTGCCATCGCCGGCCGGGTCGCGAAGACCGAGTTGCGTGGCTGCAGCGACGTGATTGCCGCCAGCGCGGCCTAAGGATGCGAAACGGCGTGAGCGCGCTCATCACAGTGTTCGGCACCGGCGGCGAGGAGGCGGAGATCGACGCGACGGCGCTTTGCGAGCGTCTCGAGTCCTGCCGCTCCCGACTGGTCGTGCCGTTCGCTGCCGAGCGGGTCGCTCTCGTCGCCTCCGTCAGCGACGCGATCCTCGCGCGCAAGGCGCCGGCCTCTGCCTCCGTCAAGCACTTCGGCTTCTGGATCCGCCGCGCCGCCCTCAACCGTCTGGAGACGGATTTCGCTCTCAGGCATCCCGCCCAAACGATCTCGCGGCCGCGCGGCCTCGTCTTCCACCTGCCGCCGAAGAACGTCGAGACGGTGTTCCTCTATTCCTGGCTGCTGTCCTTCCTTGCCGGCAACGCCAACGTCGTGCGCCTGCCGCGCGAGATCAGCCCCGAGTTGCGCGGGATCTGCGATCTCATCCTGGCCGCTCTCGATAGGGCAGACGACCGCTCGCAGATGTTCATCCACTATCCGTCCACGAGCGACCTCGGACGCCTCATTTCCGCTCAGAGCGACGCACGGATCGTCTGGGGCGGTGATGCGAAGATCGAAGCCTTCGAAAGCCTGCCGCTCCGCAACAGCGGGAAATCGATCTGGTTCGGCGACCGCGTCTCCCTCTGCGTTCTTGATGGCGACGCGCTTGCCGGCCTAAACGAATCCGGGCGCCAGGATCTCGCGCATCGGCTCTGCAACGACATCTTCGTGTTCGATCAGATGGCCTGCTCCTCGCCGCACGGTCTCTATGTCACCGGTGAAGCGTCCCGCCATCTCGCCGCCGTCAAGGCGCTGCTCGAGACGCTGGCCCGCATCGCCCTCGATCGCGGCCATGCCGCGCCGGCCGGACATCAGATGACGAAGATGGTGCACGCCTTCTCCTCTGCCGCAGCCGGCGCGTCGTCCGAGGTGGCCTGGCGCAACGGCGCGCTCACCAGCGCCATCGCGACGCGGGAAGAGCGGGCTGAGCAAACAGTCGGCGGCGGCTTCCTGACCGTGGTTTTCATCCCCACCCTCGAGGCCCTCACCGGACACCTCCGCGCCCGCGACCAGACCGTGACGCATTTCGGGTTTCGGACCGAGGACATTCGCAAGGTCGCCGCGGCGAACACCACGCTCGGCGTTGCGCGCTGGACACCGATCGGCTCCGCGCTCGACTTCGACCCTGTCTGGGACGGCTACGATCTGCTCTCCGAGCTGACGCGCTTCATCCGCGTCACCTGACATCGGCCGGCAGAATGCGGGCCACTCCACCGATGGACAGGGCGCTTAACGCATTGAGAACGCTATGCATTCCAGACAGATGGTGAGCCGGGAGGGAATCGAACCCTCGACCCCATGATTAAAAGTCACGTGCTCTACCGCTGAGCTACCGGCCCGAAGCCGTCCTGCGGAGTAGCGGGGGACGACACCGTTGAAGAGAGCGCTTTCTAGGAGGGCGCGGAGGCCGGGTCAAGGCGGTTGGGTCGGCGGTGGACGTGTCACGGGAAAGCTACGCGCGGCGCTGCAGAACGGCTCCGGGAAAATGCCGCGTCGCTTTCCCCGCGTCATGCAGTAAGAGAGGCGCACGAAACGCGCCCGAGCCCCATGCACAAGCCCGTCCAGTCCCTAGATCCGGCCCGCCAGCGCCTCCGGGCCATCGGCTTCATGCTGATGGCGGTCGCTCTGTTCTCGGGGCTCGACGCATCCGCCAAGTTCCTCGCAACGCGGGCGGGGCTCGGCATGGGGCAGATCGTCTGGTCGCGCTTCATCGTCCAGTTCCTGCTGTTGCTCGTCCTGGTCCCGGCCTTCGGCATCATGAGCGCGAAAGCCCTGTTCACGGCCAACCGCCCCGGGCTTCAGCTCGTGCGCTCGGTCCTGATGGTTGGAACGACAGCCTTCAACTTCCTCGCGCTCCAGTACATGCGCCTCGACCAGACCATCACCATCATCTTTCTGGCGCCGCTCGTGGTGGCCTTGCTCGCGGGGCCCCTGCTCGGCGAATGGGTCGGCCGCCGCCGCATCGCCGCCGTCCTGGTCGGCTTCGTGGGCGTGCTCGTCGCCGTGAGGCCGGGCCTCGGCGTCATGCACCCGGCCGTGCTCTACGCCTTCGCCGCCATGCTGGTCTACGCCCTCTTCATGCTGCTGACGCGGCACATGGCGGAGTTCGACCCGCCGCTCGTCACGCTCTTCTATTCGATGTTCGTGGGAACGTTTGCCGGCATCCCTTTCGCGATCGCCGACTGGCACGCCCCGCCTGACATGCTCTCCTGGGCGCTTCTCGGCGCGCTCGGGGTTCTCGGCGGCCTCGGCCACTGGCTGTTCCTGCACGCCTACCGCCTGGCGCCCGCGTCCGCCATCGCCCCGTTCCTCTATATGCAGCTCCTGACGATGGTCGCCTTCGGCTATGCGGTGTTCGGCGATCTCCCGGATTTCTGGACGCTCGCCGGAGCGTCGCTGATCGTCGCCTCGGGCGTCTATCTCGTCCATCGCGAGCACCGGCTTGCCCGCGAGATGGTGGACGCCGCTCCGCCGTCGTGACGCACCGGCAGGCTCACGCGCCGGGCGATCGGCCGCCTGTGATCCGCGCCTTGGTCTCCTCCGCCCACGCATCGAAGCGACGGGCCTCGATCGCGGCCCGCATGGCCGCCATCAGGTCCTGGTAGAACACCGTATTCACCCACGACAGGATCATGGCGCCGAGATACTCGCCGGACCTCATCAGGTGATGCAGGTAGGCCCGCGAATAGTCGCGCGCGGCCGGGCACGAGCTCTCGGGGTCGAGCGGGCGGGGATCGTCGGCGTGCACGGCGTTGCGCAGGTTCACCGGCCCGCCCCAGGTGTAGGCGAGGCCGTGCCGGCCGTTCCGCGTCGGCAGCACGCAATCGAACATGTCGATGCCGCGCCGCACCGACTCGATGAGATCGAGCGGCGTGCCGACGCCCATGAGATAGCGCGGCTTGTCGTCCGGCAGAAACGGCAGCGTCGCGTCCAGCGTCGCCAGCATGAGATCGTGGCCCTCGCCGACCGCGAGCCCGCCGACCGCATAGCCCTCGAGATCCATGCCGACGAGCGCTTCCGCGGAGCGGCGCCTCAGCGCCGCATCCGTGCCGCCCTGCACGATGCCGAACAGCGCCTGTCCGGGCCCGGCGCCACCGCTCGCCCGCTGCGCCTCGAACGCGCGCCGCGAGCGCTCGGCCCAGCGCAGCGACAGCTCCATCGCGCGCTCGACCTCGCGCCGCTCCGCCGGCAGCTCGATGCATTCGTCGAACTGCATCTGGATGTCGGAGCCGAGCAGGCACTGGATCTCGATCGAGCGTTCCGGCGACAGCATGTGACGCGATCCGTCGAGATGCGACTGGAACAGCGCGCCCTCCTCGGTGATCTTGCGGATCTTCGACAGGCTCATGACCTGGAACCCGCCGGAATCGGTGAGGATCGGCTTCTCCCAGCGCATGAACGCGTGCAGGCCGCCGAGCCTGGCGACGCGCTCCGCACCGGGCCTCAGCATCAGGTGATAGGTGTTGCCGAGCAGGATATCCGCGCCCGCGTCCCGCACCTGCTCCGGATAGAGCGCCTTGACGGTCGCCACCGTTCCGACCGGCATGAACGCGGGCGTGCGGATCGTCCCGCGCGGCGTCGCGATCTCGCCACGGCGCGCGCCCCCGTCCGTCCCCGCGAGGCGGTAGCGAAACGTGTCGGTGTCAGCCATCGAATTCCTTGTCGTGGATGGGCGCGTCGGGCTTCTGCCGGTCGAGCGAGGCGCGGTAGTGGATGCAGCCGCGCATGAATTTCTCCCACGGCGGCACCGCAATGGCCGGATCGAGAGCCTCCGGCAAGAGCCCCCACAGCGCCGGATGATGCCAGCAGAGGTCGTGCCCCGTGCTGTCGCGGTGCGCGCGGATTCCGGCGCGCAGCTTGCGAACCTCCTCGACGAGTCCCGCTCGGTCCATCGCCTCCAGATCCTCATCCATGGCTGACCTCCTTGCCGGTCCTGAAAAGAAGCGACGCATCGCCGTACGAATAGAACCTGTACCCCGACACCACCGCGTGGGCATAGGCCGCCTTCATGGTCTCGAGACCCGAGAACGCGGCCACCAGCATGAACAGCGTCGAGCGCGGCAAGTGGAAGTTGGTCATCAGCACGTCGGCCGCCCGGAAGTGATAGCCCGGCGTGATGAAGATCGACGTGTCGCCCGCGAACGGCCGGATGGTCCCGTCCGCAGCCGCGCTTTCGAGAATACGCAACGACGTCGTACCGACCGCCACGATGCGCCCGCCGGCCTCCCGCACGGCATTGAGCGCATCGGCCGTTGCCTCCGTGACCTCGCCCCACTCGCCATGCATCTTGTGGTCGGCCGTGTCGTCGGTTTTGACCGGCAGGAACGTGCCCGCGCCGACGTGCAGCGTCACGAAATGGCGCGCCACCCCCCGCGCCTCGAGCGCCGCAAAGAGGTCCGGCGTGAAATGCAGCCCCGCGGTGGGCGCCGCGACGGCCCCGTCCCGCGCCGCATAGACCGTCTGGTAGGCGGCGCGGTCGCTGAGGTCCGCCGCCCGCCGCCCCGCGATGTAGGGCGGCAGCGGCATCTCGCCGATGCCCTGGATCGCCAGATCGAGGTCGGGCCCCGAGAGGTCGAACGCGAGCTCGACCTCACCTGCCTCGAGGCGCGACGCGACGGTGGCCTCGAGCGCCGACATGAGGCACGCCATGCCCTCGCTCTCCGAGCCGAACCGGACCCGGTCCCCCACGGCGAGCCGTTTTGCGGGACGCGCCAGCGCCCGCCAGCGGCTCTCGCCGACACGCTTCAAGAGGTTGAAGCTTACGCCCGAGCGCAGGTCGCCACGCACCCGCACACCCGAAAGCGCGGCCGGGATGACGCGCGTGTCGTTGAGCACCAGCGCATCGCCCGGCCGCAGGAGGGAGGCGAGATCGTGCACGGCCTTGTCGGACAGCGTCGGCGCTGGCCCGGCCGCGTTCGGATCGACCACGAGCAGGCGCGCCGCATCGCGCGGCTCGGCGGGCCGAAGCGCGATGCGGTCGTCCGGGAGATCGAAGTCGAAAAGATCGGTGCGCATGGGCGCCTGTCATAGCCGCAAGTCGCCCCCGGGAGGAACCCCTGCGACAAGACAGCGTCAATCCCTCTACGGCCCGCCCCGGATCGCGCCCACGATCCCCGCGAGCCCGGCCAGGCTCCACGAGAGAATGAGCAGCGAGCCGCCCATGGGCGCCGCCATGGGAAAGAGCCGCCCCCCGAGCAGCGCACGCGCCACCACGTCGCCGGAAAAGAGCGTGACGGCGAAAATCATGAGCGAGGCCGCGGCAAGGAACACCGCCGGCCAGGGCGTCGCGCCGGCGAGCGCCGAGAGCCCGACCACCGCCGCGCCGTGGAGGATGAGAAACAGCGCGGCCGTAGCCAGCCCAGGATCGGCGACGCGGTGCGCTGCAACCGCGGAGAGTGCTACCCCCGCCGCGCCCAGGAACCCCGCGAGCCCCACGTTCCAAAGCGCCCACGACCCGACCGGCATCGCACTCTCCCGTACCGTCCCCGCGCCGCGGGACCAAATGACTTAGAAGATCCACACCATGAGCGCTCCGAGAACGACCAGCGCGGCGCCACCGGCCCGCCCCGGCGTGATCTCGCGGATGTCCAGGCCGAGGAGGCCATGGTGATCGAGGGCGAGGCTCGCCGCCACCTGGCCGGTGATCGCAAGCGCGATCAGCGCGCCGACGCCGATCCGCGGCGTCAGCACAATGGCCGCCGTGATGTAGATCGCGCCCAAGACCCCGCCGAGCCAAAGCCACGGAGGAAACGACCGGATCTCGGACCAGGCGATCTCGGTACGCACCGTGAGCAGCATCACAGCGACGAGGAAGATGGTCCCCGCAACGAACGAGAACACCGCTCCCGCGAGCGGATGCCCGAGCCTCGCGCCGACGATCGTGTTGATCGGAGCCTGAACCGAGAGCAAAACGCCGATCAGGAAGGCGACGGCGCCGAAGGTCGCGGTCTGCAACGACATGGGACGCCGCCTTATGCCGCGTCGGCCGCGACCTTGACCGAGACCATCCTGTCGGGGTTCTGCACCGGCTCGCCGCGCTTGATCTTGTCGACGTTCTCCATGCCCTCGATCACCTGTCCCCACACGGTGTACTTCCGGTCCAGGAACGTGGCGTCGTCGAAGCAGATGAAGAACTGGCTGTTGGCGCTGTCGGGCGAGGCCGCGCGCGCCATCGAGCACACGCCGCGCACGTGCGGCTCGGCGTTGAACTCGGCCTTGAGGTTCGGATACGTCGAGCCGCCCGTTCCGCTGCCGTTGGGGCAACCCGTCTGCGCCATGAAGCCGTCGATCACGCGATGGAACACGATCCCGTCGTAGAACCCTTCGCGGGCCAGCTGCTTGATGCGCGCCACGTGGTTCGGCGCCAGATCCGGACGCAACGCGATGACCACCCGGCCCTGCGTCGTCTCGATGATGAGGGTATTCTCGGGGTCCTTGATGTCGGCCATGAGTGAGAGCTCCAATGAGATGCAAACGAACGGGCGTTTCGCGGCGGCCGCGCCGTCACACAACGCCAGGGTGTGAGAACGGGTTCAGGGCGCTGCCGGCGCCATGTACATTTTGATGATCGTATCGGGCTTCGGCGGCGGCTCGCCCTTGGCGATCTGATCCACATGCTGCATGCCGTCCACCACCTGCCCGAACACCGTGTACTGGCCGTTGAGATGCGGCACGTGCGTGAAGCAGATGAAGAACTGGCTGTTGGCGCTGTTGGGGTCGCCGGTGCGCGCCGCGCCGAGCGTCCCGCGCTCGAACGGGGTGGCGGAGAACTCGGCCTTGAGGTCCGGATACTTGGAGCCGCCGGCACCCGTTCCCTTGGGATCGCCCGTCTGCGCCATGAAGCCCGGGATCACGCGGTGGAACTTGAGGCCATCGTAGAACCCTTCGTTGACGAGCTTTTTGATGCGCTCGACGTGGCCGGGCGCAAGATCGGGACGGAGGCGGATCGTCACCTTGCCGGTCCGGAGCTCCATGATGACGGTATTCGCCGGGTCGTCCGCGATCGCCCCCGTGGTCACTGCGCCGCTCTGGCCCTGAGGCGCGGGCACGGCGATCTGTCCGTTGGACGAGCTGCACGCGGCAAAGCCGAGCACCAACGCCAGCGCGGCCAGAACCTTGAAACCCTGCATGGGCGCCCCCTGAAGCTTTGGCCGTTGCCCGGCTCGGCCGGGGCGGCGTGGACGTTATCGCCTTTTGTGCCGGTCCCGGCAACCGCGCCCTTGCGGCTAGGCCTTCCTGGCCCGGGCCGTGGTCGCCAGCCTGAGCGCAACCCCCTTGGAGACGAACGGCGTCACGTCGCCGCCCATCAACGCGATCTGGCGAACAAGGTTGGCCGCGATATGCCGGACCTCGGGCGAAGCGGCGACGAACACGGTCTCGATCGACGGCGCCATCTGCCCGTTCATGTTGGCCATCTGCATCTCGTAGTCGAAGTCCGTGCCGTCCCGGAGCCCGCGGAAGATCACGCCCGCCCCGAGCCGGTGCGCGGCCGCAACCGCAAGGTCCGAGAACGTGACGACGTCGATCTCGATGCCCGCCGTCGCGGCGATGGCGCGCGTCTCCGCCTCGAGCATCTCGACGCGCTCCTCGTCCGAAAACAGGGGCGCTTTGGCGGGATGCACGCCGATGCCGATCACCAGCCGGTCCACGAGCCTGGCGGCGCGCGCGATGATGTCGGTATGACCGAGGGTGACGGGATCGAACGATCCCGAGTAGAAGCCTGTTCTGCTCATGATGCTATGTAGCCGGGCCGCAACGCAGAATTCAACCGCCACCGGAGCGGCAAACCGCAGGCGGACGCTTTTCCGCGTCTAAGTGGGCGCGCGGGCGGCGGCGGGGGAGAAAGCTCCGCCATCGCGCAAGATCGCGCGAAAGTTGCATGACCACGGAATCTACAGCGGCCGGCGGCCGCGGGCATTCTTGATCTTGGTCAAGGTGATTCGGCGCGGACCCGCGGAAGAATTAAAACTCTTGGGATCGAAGCCGCTCGCATCCGCATGATGAAAAACGTCGCAGACGTCGTCTCCGGGCCGCTCGAAGCGCATGCAGTTCGCGTCGCTACGCGCAAGCGCCAGAGGCTGGCGCTCGCATTCGAGCCCGACGAAAGCGTGTACCTGATCCGCAAAGGCGTTTTTCTGACGCGCGCGCCAATCCCGCACACGCGCCATCAGGTGCTGAGCCTCCTCTATCCCGACGACTTCGTGCGCGCGAGCGCGCTGCCGCCGATCGAAGGCTTGGAGATCACGGCCGCCTCCGAGACCGGCGAGGTCTGGCGCCTGCGTTGGCCGGCCGTCAAGAGCCTGCTGGACGAAAGGGGCTATTTCGCACACGGGATCGCCGATCGCCTCGCCGATCAGGCGGCGCGGACGACGCTTCACAACGCGGTCGTCGCCGGGCTGACGGGTGACGAGCGCGTGGCCGCGCTGATGATCGAGCTCGCCCTCCGCACCGGCAGGGAGACTCCATCAGGCCTGCTGTTCGAAATGCCGCTGTCGCGCGTGGACATAGCCGAGCACCTGGCTCTCAACGCCGACACGGTCTCGCGCATCGTCTCGCGGATGCGTGCGAAGGGGCTCTACAGCCCCGCCGGTCGCAACCGGCTCCTCTGCGCCAGGTTCGATGCGCTGGTGCGCACCTGCCCGCTCGCCTCCGCCATTGCCCGCATGCACGCGCCTGCCGAGACGGCAGCGGTCTCAGCGCTCGGCTGACGGCGGAGCGGACGCCCGCCAGATGAGATCGGAGCCGATGTCCGCAAGCGTGCGGCAGCCTGAAAGCGCCATCGCG
Source organism: Hyphomicrobium sp. (assembly GCF_036833075.1). Lineage (GTDB taxonomy): Bacteria > Pseudomonadota > Alphaproteobacteria > Rhizobiales > Hyphomicrobiaceae > Hyphomicrobium_C. Next base: position 19,889 of record NZ_DAITQL010000011.1, on the reverse strand, counting down.
ATCTCGAGCTCGTCGCGCAGAAGACGGAGCACGTGCGCCACGCCGTAGGCCCCGCCCGCCGCGAGGCCATACACCACCGGCCGCCCGACGAGGACCGCCGACGCACCGAGCGCCAGCGCCTTGAGCACGTCCGTACCACGCCGGATCCCGCCGTCGAGCAGCAGCGGCACGCGTCCCGCGACAGCACGCGCGACCTCCGGCAGCACGTCGATCGTGGCCGGCAGCGTGTCGAGCGTGCGCCCGCCGTGGTTCGAGACGACGATCGCAGCCGCCCCGGCTTCGATCGCGCGCACGGCATCTTCTGCCGACAGGACGCCCTTGATGACGATCGGCAGCGTCGTCTCGGAGCGGAGCCACGCCACGTCCTCCCACGTCGGCGCCGCCGCCATGAAGCGGTCGAACACCGCGCTCGCGCCGGGCGCGAGCGGCGGCGGAGGCGCGGCTCCCGTGAGGTTTTCCGCCGCGATCCCCGGCGGCAGTGCGAAGCCCGCCCGGTGCTCCCGGTTGCGCACGCCGTTGACCGGCGCATCGACCGTCACGACAAGAGCCGTGTATCCGGCCGCCTCCGCCCGGCGCACGAGCGAGAGCGTCGCCGCCCTCGCGGGCTGAAGATAGAGCTGGAACCAGCGGCACGTGGCGCCGGTCTCGGCGGCCGCCTCGAGCGTCACGCTCGCCAGCGTCGAGAGCACCATGCACGCGTCCTGCGCCGCCGCCGCCGCCGCCGCCGCGAGCTCGCCCTCCGGATGCGCGAGCTTCTGGTAGGCGACCGGCGCGACGAAAATCGGATGCGCATACGCGTGGCCGAGCAGCGTCAGGCCCGTCGTGCCGCCCGGACCGCCGGCCAAAACGCGGGGCATGATGGCGAGCCGGTCAAAGGCTTCGCGGTTCCACCGCGCGGTGATCTCGTCGGCCGCACCACCGGAGAAATAGGCCCACGCATTGGCATCGAGGCGCCCGGCGGCGAGACGCTCGTAGTCCGCGAGACACACCGGGGCGGGCGCGCGGGCCGTCACAGCGTCAGGTCTCCGCCCAGTGGCGGATCAGGTTGTGATAATGCGCCGTGAGCCCCACCACCGCCAGATCGTCGTCCGCCATCCGCGCGCGGATGCTCATGATTGACTTGTCGAGCTCGTAGAGCATATGACGCCGCCAGTCGTCCCGGATCATGGACTGCGTCCAGAAGAACGACGCCCACCGGCTGCCACGCGTGACCGGGGTCACGCTGTGCATGCTGGTTGCCGGATAGACGACCATGTGCCCCGCGGGCAGCTTCACGGTATGCGTGCCGTACGTGTCGTGCACGACCAGCTCGCCACCGTCGTAGTCTTCGGGCGGCGTGAGAAAGAGCGTCGACGACACATCAGTCCTGAGACGCTGTCCGCTGCCCGGCACGGCGCGAATCGAGCCGTCCACATGCGCCCCGAACGTCATCCCTTCGTCATAGCGGTTGAACATCGGCGGCAGCACGCGCAACGGCAGCGCCGCCGTCATGAACCCGGAATTGGTGCCGAGCGCCCGCAGGACGATCTCTCCGAGCTCGCGCGCGACCGGCGAGTCGACCGGCACCTGCAGGTTCCGCTTGACCGTCCCGGCCTGGTCACCCGCCGTGACGCGCCCGTCCACCCAGTCGGTCTCCTCGAGCACGCGGCGGATATGCGCCACTTCCTGGGGCTTGAGCACATCGGGGATGGTGACCAGCATCGTCGACTCCAGAAAACGCAAATTGCCGGGCAAGCCCGGCAATCCTGTCTTTAGGCCATGACCGCTTGGATCCTATCCGTCCGAAGCGTGAATCATAGGTCTCGGTAAAAAGCCGTGCCGCCGGGGCGTAACAAGCACGCCCGGGCCGGCGATGTCGAGATATTGTTTCCGACTAAAGTCAGAATTTAACGTTGGCGTTGAGCCAGTACGTGCGCGGCGGGCCGAGATAGCCCCAGCGGCCGTTCCAGTTGGTCGACGTCAGGTAGAGTTCATCGAACACGTTGTCGACGTTGAGCGAGAGCTCGATGTTCTCGGTGATGTCGTAGGAGGCATACAGGTTGACCAGAAAGTAATCCGGCAGCTTGCCGAATTTTCCGTTCGGAATGACGCGGGTTGCGTCGTCCGGCCGGCCGATCCAGGATTCACCCACGTATTGGAAACCGCCGCCGACAGTAAAGGCATCGGTCACGTCGTACGTCGTCCAGAGCGTTGCGAAGACGTTCGGCGTGAAGGCCAGCTCGTCGCCATTCGTGGTCGTTACGTTTCTCCAATCGGGATGCGTATCTGCACCGCCCTGACCGGTGTAGTCGCCGGCGAGCACGGCATCGACCTCACTGCCGTGTTTGCGTTCGCTATCCAGCACCGTGAGACCGCCAAACACCTTCCACCGATCGGTCAGGTTTCCGGCAATACCCAGTTCGATGCCCTGAACCTCCTGCTCGCCATAGACGATGTTCGTAGGATCTCCGAACGCAACGTTCTCCTTGACGGTGTGGAAGAGTGCCGCCGTCGTCGACAGCTTGCCGCCCAGCCAATCCCACTTCACGCCGACTTCGTAGTTGTGCATCCGCACGGGATCGGCACCCGGAATAAAGCCGGGAAACGAAGCTGTGTCGTCAGCGGGGTTTCCGGGACGCGAGACGTCGGGGTTCGACAGATACGCGCCGGGAGGAAGAACCGACGTACCGTACGAAGCATAGAGACTGCCTTCGCGGACAGGCTTGTAGACGATGCCGATCTTTCCGCCGACAGTGGTATCGGTCTCTTCGACACCGTCGAAGTCGCCCGGAGTGCCATCGTCGAATCTCGCGGTGATGTCAGCATCGTAGTGCTCGACGCGCAGACCACCAACCAACTGCCAGTGCCGGCTCAATTCGATCGTGTCGTAAAGATAGCCGGCGATGGTGTCGATATCGACGTTGGTTCGGCTCGGATCCGTCGGGGAAAAGCGGAAACCGTCAGACTCCTCGTGCGAATATTCCACGCCCGTCGACAGCGTGTGACGGAACGGCCCCGTAGAGAACCTGGCCGCCAGATTGGTCTGGTTTGTGAAGGTCTCGTTTTGACGATCGTAGTAGTTGAGGGCCTGCACGGGAAGCTGGTCACCCTGACCCGGGATGCGATACTCAGCCTCACGATCCACCTTGGCCCAACGGGTCTGGTTGGTGATTGTCACGCTGTCCGACAAATCATGCTCGAAGCGAGCCATGACCGCATCGGCAGTCACATCGTCGAAATCGGACGACATGCCGAAGGCCGTATCGCGAGGCAGGTTCCTGATATAGGGCCTCGGTCCCGCCCCCTTGACGCCGACACCATAGATACGCGTTGCGTGCGTCGACGGATGGCGGTTGAACGCAACACCCGCGTCCGGCACGTCATACCGCTCGACATGCTCATAGGAGAAGATCGCACGTGTTTCGGTGCCGAGACCGAATGCCAACGACGGCGCGACGCCATAGGCGTTTGCCTCGGCGAGGTCGCGCCCGGCGACACCGCCGTCCTCGATGAACGCGTTCAGCCGAACTGCGGTGCTCCCCGAGCTTTGGTTCACGTCGGTCGAAGCACGACGACGCATCTCGGAATCATATTCGTCGAAACCGATGCCGGCTTGAACTTCGACAAAATCCTCGAGCCCTGGGGTCTTGGTGACGATGTTGACATAGCCGCCCGCTCCGCCGCGCCCGTTATCGGCAGCGGGGCCCTTGAAAATCTCGACCTGCGCGACGTTGAACATATCGCGCGGGAAAGCGCCGTTATCGCGCGTACCGTCGACGAACACGTTGCCAATCGAATTGAACCCGCGGATACCGAACTGCAGGCCGCCGGATGCGAACCCATTCTCGCCCGCATCGATCGTGATGCCCGGTGTCTGCTTCAGCGTCTGGATCAGACTCGTCGTCTTGCGCTGCTGGATGATCGTGCCGGGTACGACCGTCACGGTCTGAGGCGTATTGAGCAGCGGGCCCGTTACCTTCGGCGAGGTGACGAATTCGGCGTTGAACTGTCCGGGCGCCACGGGCCCGGCCTGTCCCGGCAGCGGCGGCGTCGTAGGACGCTCGGTCACTGGCGCGACGGCGGGCGGCGCCTGCGGCACCGGGCTCGCCGGCGCAGCCTTCTTCTTGGCGACGGCCTGGCTCTTCTTTTTGGCGGTGGTCTCGACGACGAGCGGAGGGAGGTCGTCAGCCGGCTCGGCCGCCTGCTGGGCCTGCGCCACGGTCGCCGGGCTGGCCGCCAGCACGGCAAAGGCCGTGAACAGCTTCGCCGACGACGGGTCCTTGCGCCCATCCGCTCCCGCGGAAAGGCTCCCTTCGGAAATTTGTGCGCCAAGCATCACGCAATGCGGCGCGTTCGCCGGCTCGCGAGCTGATGTCATGATATTCCCCACCCAAAATCCCTACCCCTAGGGACGCCCTGAAAAAACGCAGGGGGCGAATTCTGAGAAGCGTCCGCCAATCCCATGCAGGATCGAGAAAAATATACTCAACATTTCAAGTCAACAAATGGCAGGGGTTTTGGATGCTCCGCCGTCCCCTCAGGTTGCAGCACGGCCACAAGAGCAGCCCATCAACAAATTCTACAATTCATTGATATAAAACGATTTTTCTATGGGAAGGAAGGGGTTGACGATCTCTTAATCAATACTTTCTAACGAAAGTAAAGAGAAAAGTCCGATTGTATGCCTCAGCACAAACGCACCCGCATAAATGCGTCAGTATAAATACGGATACATTCATCTGCGGTAGAGTTGGAATTGCCGCATTTAATTCGCGAAAGCGCGAATAGCTCTCCGCAAAAGAAGGCCACGCCGGAAACTCGCGTCTGCCGCGCGAGATGCGAAGCCCTTGCGCGGGGCATTACGCCTCCGCGCCGTCACCCTCCTCGCCGTCCGACCCGTCGTCGGAGATGCGCTCGACCGAGACGACGCGCTCCTCATCCTCTGTCTTGAAGATACGCACGCCCTGCGTGTTGCGCCCCGCGATGCGCACATCGTCCACCGGACAGCGGATGAGCTGCCCGCCGTCCGTCACCAGCATGATCTGATCCGAATGCTCGATCGCGAACGAGGCCACGAGGTTGCCGTTGCGCTCGTTGACGACCATGGCGACGATGCCTTTGCCGCCGCGCCCGCTCGTCCGATACTCGTAGGATGAGCTGCGCTTGCCGAAGCCGCGCTCCGAGACCGTGAGCACGAACTGCTCCTTGGCGGAAAGCTCCGCGTAGCGCTCGGGCGTGAGCTCGGTCGCGCCAGCTTCCTCGCCGTCCTCGGCATCGGCGTCGACCTCCACTGTCTCGGGCTCCTCGCCGCCCTCGCTGCGCCGGATCTGCGACGCCTGTTTGAGGTAGGCGGCGCGCTCCGCGGGCGACGCCTCGACATGCGTCAGGATCGCCATCGAGATCACCTCGTCCCCGTCGTCGAGCCGGATACCGCGCACGCCCGAAGAATCGCGCCCCTTGAAGAGGCGCACGCCGTCCTTGATCAGGAAGCGGATGCAGCGGCCCTGCGCCGTCGTCAACACCACGTCGTCCTCGGGTGAGCAGATGGCGACCGACACGATGCGGTCGGCCTCGCCGCCCTCCTCGTGATCGAGCTTCATGGCGATCTTGCCGTTGCGGTTGATGTTCTCGAAATCGGAGAGCGCGTTGCGGCGCACGCCGCCGCTCCGGGTGGCGAACATCAGCTCGAGCCGCGACCAGGTCTCCTGGTCCTCGGGCAGCGGCAGGATCGACGTGATGACCTCGCCCTGCACGAGCGGCAAAAGGTTGATCAGCGCCTTGCCGGCGGCCTGCGGGGTCGCGGCCGGCAGCCGCCACACCTTCATGCGGTAGCACATGCCGCGCGAGGAGAAGAACAACACCGGCGTATGCGTGGAGGTGATAAAGATCTGGGTGACGAAATCCTCGTCGCGCGTCGACATCCCCGAGCGGCCCTTGCCGCCGCGCCGCTGGGAGCGATAAGTGGAGAGCGGCACGCGCTTGATGTAGCCCTTATGCGAGACGGTAACGACCACGTCCTCGCGCGCGATCAGGTCCTCGTCCTCGACCTCGCCCTCGATGTCGACGATCTCCGTCTTGCGCGGCGTCGCAAACTCGTCCCTGATCGCCTGAAGCTCGCCCTTGACGATATCGATGATGCGGAGCCTGGACGACAGGATCGCCAGATAGTCCTTGATCTCCTCGGCGATCTTCTTGAGCTCGTCGCCGATCTCGTCGCGTCCGAGTGCCGTCAGACGGGCGAGGCGCAGCTCCAGGATCGCTTTCGCCTGCTCCTCGGAGAGCCTGTAGGTGCCGTCCGCAGAAATGCCGTGCCGCGGATCGGCGATGAGCTCGATCAGCGGCGCCATATCCTTGGCCGGCCAGTCGCGCGCCATGAGCTGTGCCTTGGCCTCCGCCGGTGACGGCGAGAAGCGGATGAGCTTGATCACCTCGTCGATATTGGCGACGGCGATGGCGAGACCGACCAGCACGTGCGCACGCTCGCGGGCCTTGAACAGCAGGTAGCGCGTGCGCCGCGTCACGACTTCCTGACGGAACGTCGTGAACGCCTCGATGAAGTCACGCAGGTTGAGCTGCTCGGGCTTGCCGCCGTTGAGCGCCAGCATGTTGGCGCCGAACGTCGTCTGCAGATCCGAGTAGCGCCAGAGCTGGTTCAGCACGACGTCGGCGATCGCGTCGCGCTTGAGCTCGATGACGATGCGCATGCCCTCGCGGTTGGTCTCGTCCCAGATGTCGGAGATGCCCTCGACCCGCTTCTCGCGCACGAGATCGGCGATCTTCTCGATCAGCGTCTTCTTGTTCACCTGGTAAGGAATTGCGGTAACGACCAGAGCCTCGCGGTCCTTGCGGATCTCCTCCACCTCGACTTTGGCGCGCATGATGATCGAGCCGCGGCCCTTGTGATAGGCCGCGAGCGCGCCGGCCCGCCCCAGGATCAGGCCGCCTGTCGGAAAATCCGGGCCAGGAATGATCTGCGTGAGGTCGTCGACGGTCGTCTCGGGATGATCGAGCATGAGCATGCAGGCATCGATCACCTCGCCGAGGTTATGCGGCGGGATGTTGGTCGCCATGCCGACGGCGATGCCGCCCGCTCCGTTGACGAGCAGGTTCGGGAACTTCGCCGGCAGCACGACGGGCTCCTCGAGCCGGTCGTCGTAGTTCGGCTTGAAGTCGACCGTCTCCTTGTCGAGATCGTCGAGCAGGAACTGCGCGATCTTGGAGAGGCGTGCTTCCGTGTAGCGCTCGGCGGCCGGCGGATCGCCGTCGACGGAGCCGAAATTGCCCTGCCCGTCGATCAGCGGCACGCGCATCGAGAACTCCTGCGCGAGACGCACGAGCGCGTCATAGATCGCGAGGTTGCCGTGCGGATGGAAGTCGCCCATCGTGTCGCCCACCACCTTGGACGACTTCATGTGCTTCTTGTTCCAGTCGAGCCCGAGCCGCTGCATGGCGTAAAGGATGCGCCGGTGCACGGGCTTCAACCCATCGCGCACATCGGGAAGCGCACGGCTGATGATGACGCTCATCGCGTATTCGAGGTAGGAGCGCTTCATCTCGTCCTGGATGAGGACGGGACGAATATCGCTCGGGCCAGACGCGCCCGGCTGGTCGCTGCTGTCGTTCAATGTGGAAGTCCTGGGTTCAGGCGCATGGCGGGCGAGAGAGATGCGGCCCGTCCGCCGCCGAGGGTGGATTTCGAACTGCCGAAGTGTACCCGACCCGCCATCGCCACCGCAATGCTGGCGGGGGTGCCACAACCTCCCCTCCCCAGAATCGCCCCCCCCCAAAGCCTGCATGCTGCCTGTTGCCCCCTTTCCCGGGAACGAAGCCCCGTTTTCCGCGTTCCCCGTCCCCTGGCAGCCAGCCGCTTGTCAAAAAGTCGCGTTTTCGCCTGCCCCGCCCTTGGCTCATCATGTTTCGCTGCTTGAAAGAGGCCGCGCCGACCCTCACGTTCAGCGCGGATCATCGCCTCCTTAGGAACCGAACCACATGAAACGCCTTTCGCTTCTCGCCGCCCTCATGCTCGCCACGGCCCCCGTCGGAGCGGCGTGGGCCGACACGACCTTCATTCCCGCCCAGTCCGACACCGAATACCTGGCCAAGGACCACCTGATCGGGGCCAAGGTCCACGGCAAGGAGGGCACCATCGTCGCCGACATCGAGGACCTGATCGTCAACGACCAGAACCAGGTCGTGGGCGTCGTCATGGGCACCGGCGGCTACTTCGGCTGGGCCGAAAAGAAGATCGGCGTCGCCCTCTCCTCCCTCCAGTTCGACGAGAAGGACGGCAAGCTCGTGGTGTCGCTTCCCGACTTGACCAAGGACACCATCGACACCGCGCCCGAGTTCGTGCGCAAGAAACCGGCGAAATCGCTTTTCGAGCGCACCCGGGAGAAGGTCGACGAGTTCTCGGACAAGTCGAAGCCGAAGATCGACGAGGCCAAGAAAAAGGCACAGGAGGCGCTCGACGCTGCGAAGGAGGCGGCAGGCCCCGCCCTCGATAAGGCAAAGGAGGCCGTCTCCGGCGCCATCGATTCGGCGAAGGAAGCCGTCGGCGGCTCGTCCACCGAGCCGGCGCCCGCCCCCGCACCCGACGCGCCGCCCGCAACCGAGCCCGCTCCGGCCAATCCGTAAGCGAAGCGGCGATCATCCCGACGGTCGCCATCGAACGAGGCCCCGCCGCAGCAACCCTGCGGCGGGGTTTTTCTTTCTGCGGTTCGGAAAGTCGCGTAGATACGGGACCTCATCTAGGGATCTGGCGGGAGCAGGGCGTGGCAGCGGGCGGTTCGACAAGCGTCGTCGTGGTGGCGCTGGCTGCGAATCTCAGCCTCGCCGCCGCGAAGTTCGTCGCCGCTGCCTGGACCGGCTCCTCCGCCATGCTGTCCGAGGCGGTGCACTCGCTCGTCGACGCGGGCCACCGGGCGCTGGTCCTGCTCGGCCTCCGCCGTGCCGGGCAGCCGGCGGACGCCGTCCGTCCCTTCGGCTACGCCAGGGAGCTCCACTTCTGGGGCTTCGCCGCAGCCGTGCTGCTGTACTCGCTCGGCGCCGGCGTCGCCCTCTACGCGGGCGTCCAGAAGCTGATCGATCCGCGTCCCGTCACCGATCATTTCGTCAACTACGCCGTGCTCGCGGTCGCATTCGCGCTCGAAACCATGGCGGCGGCGAAGGCCATCGGCACGTTCAAACGGCGGCACGGCGTGGCTCCTGCCCTCGCCACCCTACGCGCCTCGCAGGACCCCGCCCTCTTCACCGTACTGGTCGAGACCGTCGCCGCGCTGGCCGGCATCCTCATCGCCGCCGCCGGCATCGCGCTCTCGGACCTCACGGGCTCGTCGACGCCGGACGCCTACGCCGCGATCCTGATCGGTCTTCTGCTCGGCGCCGTCGCTGCCTTCATGAGCGTCGAGATTCGCAGCCTGATCGTCGGCGAGGCGGCGGCCCCGAGCGTGCGCCGAGACATCCAGGAGGCCATCGTCGCGGAGATGGGGCCCGGCCGGCCGATCCGCGCCGTCAACGAGATCCGCACCATGCAACTCGGGCCGTCGGACATCCTGGTCGCCGCGAGCGTCGATTTCGACGACGCGGTGACGGCCGCGGCCATCGAGGCCGCCGTCGCGCGCATCGAGGCGACCATCCACACGCACACGCCGGCCGTGCGCCACATTTTCATCGAGGGGCAATCGGCGCGCGATCACGCCCGCGCCGAGGACGTGCTGGCAGGCCGCCCGCCGAGGATAGCCCCGGCGCCCCCTACACCCGAGCCGGCCCACGTGCCGACACCCGACGCTGCATCGGTTGAGGAGACCCCGGCCTCGCCGCTGGTCACAAACACGCCGGTGCCGCCGCCCGAACCGACCGAGCCGCCGCGCACGCCGCCCCCGGCTCTACGATCGAGCCGCAAAGGCCGCAAGCGCGCCAAACACAAGCACCGCTGATAGCACGCGCGACCTGCCGGTCACCCTGCCTACTGCCGACTACTTAGAACGGGATCTCGTCGTCGAAGGGCTTGTCGAGGCCACCGCCGCCCTTGGAGCCGCCGCCACCGCTGCGCGGAGCCCGCTTCGGCTCGCCGCCGCCGAACCCGCCGCTATCGCTCTCGTAATCGGACTGCCCGCCTTCTCCGAGCCCGCCGCCCGCGCCAGACCGGCCGTCGAGCATCGTGAGCTGACCGTTGAACCCCTGCAGCACGACCTCGGTCGAGTAGCGATCCTGACCCTGCTGGTCCTGCCACTTGCGGGTCTGGAGCTGCCCCTCGACGTAGACCTTCGAGCCTTTGCGCAGATACTGCTCTGCGACCTTGCACAGGTTCTCGTTGAAGATCACGACCGAATGCCACTCGGTCTTCTCGCGGCGCTCGCCGCTGTTGCGGTCCTTCCACGACTCGCTCGTGGCAATGCGCAGGTTGGCGATTGGACGCCCGTCCTGCGTGCGGCGGATCTCGGGATCGCGCCCGAGGTTTCCGACCAGGATCACCTTGTTGACCGATCCGGCCATGTCTTCACTCCCTGTCTGGTATTCGCGCCCTGTCTGGCATCCGCGTCTGGCCCCTGCGCCCGTGTCCGCGCCTGTCCGGCGTCCGCACGTCGGCTGGCGACAGGCCCGACGGCCGTGGCGATGGAGATCTGCCCGGCGCGGCTCCGCCGGCCGGGCGACTCAAGTTGCAGCACCCTACCCGCATCGGCCCCCGGACGCGAACGGGGCCGGTGCCCAGCGCCATCGTTGTCCCAAGCTTTCTCAAAATTCCGGCGCATCTGCACCGGCTTGGCCAGCGTGGCTCATACGTCTCACGGACATGCAAACCTCTCGACACGGCTGCAGGCGCACGTAATGTTCGTGTTATGTTCTACAGCCATACAGCAACGCAAGCAAGCGCGAACGACGAGGCTACCCGCCCCGCGCGATGTCGGCCGCCACAGAGAGATCCTTGAGCACTTTCGGCGCGATCGTCCCAGACGCCGGACACGATCGATCGACGAGCCGATCGTAGACAGCCACGAGATCGCCCTGGAACTCCGGCCGCTGCGCGCGTCGCGCAAGCCCCGTCGCCACCGACCCGTTGCTCCACCGCGGACGGCACGACTGGCGCACGAGATAGTCGGTAAGCCGCGACTTGTAGAGGTCCGGGGAGGTCTGCGCGCCGGCCACGGCGAGGTCGCGCCAGGCCGCGTCGTCCGCCGATCCTTCCCAGGCCGCACTTTCGGAAGCCTCGATTAGCGGCGCGATCGCTTCCCCCACGCGCGCCCTCGTGCGGCGGCCGGGGATGCGCGCGACCGCGGCCTTGAGATCGCCGGCGTCGGCTTCGGTCATGGCAACGATGCGGAGGCCGCTGAGATCGGCGACCGCGTCCGGATCCGGAAGCGGCGCAACCGTCCGCCAGACCTTTGCGTCCCTGAGGTCGGCGCCGGCCACGCTGGCCCCGCCGAGCGCCGCGCCCCGCAGCGATGCGCGATAGAGCGAAGCCCCGTCGAGCTTGGCATCGCTGAGGTTGGCCGCGTCGAGCTGCGCATGGGCCAGCACGGCACCCGTGAGATCGGCGTTCGAGAGGTCCGCCCCCGTGAGCGCCGCGCCCGTCAGATCGGCGCCCTCCAGGTTGGCGACGATGAAGTTCGCGCCCTGCGCCGCGACGCCGCCCGTGAGATCGGCCTTGTCGAGGCGCGCGGACGCGAAGTTGGCGCCGTAGAGCAGAGCGTAGCTGAGATCGGCGTCTTCGAGCCTGGCCTCGTCGAGCCTGGCTCCGCGCAGGTCCGTGCCCGTGAGGCGCGCCCCGTCGAGGCGTGCGCGCGTGAACCGCGCACGCCGCGCCGTCGTGCAATTGAGCGCGTCGCGATCGTCCGTCAGGACAAGCTGCGTGATGTCCGAGCACTGCAACGAGGCGCCGCGCAGGTCCGCACCGACAAACGAGGCCCCGCGCAAATCGCTGCCCGTGAAGTCCGCCTGATGCAGATCCGAACGGTCGAGCGTCGCGAACCGCAAATCCCGGTCGCGCAGGCTGATCGAAGTTTCGCCGGGCGTCAGGTCCTTGTCCGGCACGAGATCGGCATCGACCACCTCGAGGTTGCGCTTGAAGAGTCCGAGCAGCGATCCGTCCGAGCCGAACGTCAGGAACGGAACCGCAAAGCCGGAAACGAAGCGCGGCTGCCCGGTCTCGTCATCGTTGTCGAACCCGAGCGCGCGTTGCGTGAAGCGGTCGGCCATCTCGCCGGGAATGGTCGCGACGAAGAACGAAGCCACCCACACGGCCAGGAGCACGAGAACGGTGGCGAGGAAACTCCCCGGATACGCCGACGTGGCACGCAGGAACGCCTGCCTGAAGCTCGTCTCGGCGCGTATGAGGAAGAGCCCGATGGATACCAGCATGGCGATGTCGACGAGGAGCGCCAAGCGATGCGTCCACGTGATGCGCACATCGTGATAGGGCAGGAACACGACCTGGATGTAGATGAGCAGGAACACCGGCAGCACGACGAGCGTCAGCCAGCTCATGCCGTACAGGAGCACGCTCATCACGCGGCTGCGGGAGGGCCCGGCGATCGCCTGCACGAAGAAGAAGGTATTGAGCTCGAGGCGGAGCGGATGCGTGCGCTTGTCGGTCGCCTCGAGCAGCCGGATGGCATGGTCGAACTCGAGCGTCTCGCGCGCGAGCAGCGCAAGCTGCGACACGACGCCCACGTGCAGCAGCACGAGCACGATGGGCGCGAAGCGGAAGAACTGCGCAAGCGGGATGTCGACCTGGAGGATCGGCAGCGAGACCGGCGTCTCGAGCAGCAGGTCCTTGTGCGTGACCCCCGCCACCGCAATGACGAAATAGGCCATGATGGCGAGGAAGATGAGCCAGCTCGTATGCGCCGTGTCGCTCGAACGGTTGACGGCTTCGAGCAGACTATACGGGTTGACGGGCGTTTCCCCCTCGGGCGCGCCACGGGCCAATTCCGTCATTTCGGGATCCCTCGACACGATCAGAGCGCCCTGACATGCGCCGACATTAAAGGAGAAAGTGTGTCGCGCGGAGAGGCGCGGGGGCGTATCTCACCGCACCCGCCCTTTGTCCGCGCCCTGCCTCGCCCAGGGCCTTGTCGCACGTCGCCCCTATCCTTGACCAAAGCACAGGCTTTGGCATTGCCCCCGGCGGCAATGGAAGCTAACAGAAGCCGAGGGAGACGCGCGGACGGCGGGATTGCCGACGGACCGCGCGCGAGCCTCTCCGCACCACGGCGGACACCGCTGCGAGCCACACCGCGGCGCCGCCGCGAGCTCAGGCTCTGAGCCATATCCTCGAGACGGGTTTGCCTGCGTGTACGATTGCAAGAAGTGTCCCGGTTACTGCTGCTCCTATCCGCTGATCGCCCTCGACAAGCGCGACGTCGAGCGCCTCGCCCGCCATCACGGCATGGCGTTCGAGGAGGCGCGGCGCGCCTTCACGCGGGAGGCCCACGGCCGCAAATACGCCATGAAACGCAAGCGTGACCGCCACTTCGGCGCCATCTGCCGCTTCTTCGATACCGAGAAGCGCTGCTGCACGATCTACAAGGCGCGCCCCGCCGTCTGCCGCTCGTTCCCCGGCAAGGGCCGGTGCGGCTACTACGACTTCCTGTCGTTCGAGCGGCGAGCGCAGGAGGATCCGGAGTGGGTCGCCGTCACCACGCATCGGTGATCTGGGAAAAATAAGGCAAATCAGCTACATAAATTGTATATCTAAGTTGCAAACGCAGTAATTTTAAGTAAATTATTAAGCATACATTATTTATGCTGATTGCCATGTACCCCACACGTGGCGAGGCGCGTCGCGAGCCGCAGCCATGATCCGAGACTCGAGGGAGACGACCATGAGCCTGATGACGCGCGCCATCGCCGCCTGCGCCCTGCTGTCCGTGGCGGCCATTCCGGTGGCCGCCCTGACCGTCCACAACACGTCGTCCGACGAGGTGTCGATCGGCGTCGATACCGGCACCGAGGAGGCCGTTTACAAGATCCCGGCCGGCGGCTCAGTCGAGGTAACACAGGATTGCACTGCCGACTGCGCGGTCACCGGCCCGTGGGGCTATTCGCGCCTCGTCGCACAGAACGCCACCATCGAGACGGACGGCAGCTCGCTCGTGACCGCCGGTCTCCCTGCCCCGGCTCAGGCCGCCAAGACCCAGGGCCTCGTCCCGCAAAACCCCGCCGGCGAGACCGCCGACGCTGCAGAGCCGGTCAAGCCGGCAGCCGCGCCCGCCGCACGGCCCGAGCGGGCCAAGCGCACGTCCCGGCCGCGCCGCCCGGCTCAGCGGCAGGCGAACAAGAAGACTCCTTCCGCCGGCTCGTTCCAGTTGTTGTTCGAAGGGCCCGGCAAATAAGTCGGCCCAAAGGGAGCGTGCCCGAAAAGGTGCGCGCTCCCTGAAGCCGCTCAACCGAGGCGGAGCCCAATCCTGCTCCCCCGCGCGACCTTTTCCGCGTCACGGCCATGGAAGTGCCGCGCTGCGCAGGGAGAGGCGAAGACATGCCTCGCATGGACAGGATGAAAGGGCCGGCTACCGCGAAAGCCGGATGACCGCCGAGCCCTTGCTGCTGGTCAGTCGCACGACCTGGCTCTGCCCGCTGACCGAGATCTGGATCTTACCCGAGGTGTCGAACTCGGGATTGTAGAACGTGCCCCGGTAGGAGCCGCCCCGTCCGCGCACGAACGCCGTTTGGGAGACAGTGCCCGATTGCGTGGCGCACGTTGCACTGACGTCGTAGGCACGTACGCCGCTGGGGCTGAACCGCGCGCGGCAGCGGGCCTGCTCCTTCGCACCCGAGCTGAACGTCACCGTTCCGCCACCCTTCCACGATCCGGCCAGATCCGTATCGGCGGCAGCCGGCGTCAGCGTGAGGGCGGCCAAGAGACCGGCCAATCCTGAAGAGAGAAGCATGCTACGTGTGGCTTTCTGCATCGGTCTCCCCATTTCCTCTCCTCGCACACCGGCCTCGGCCGGCAGTTCCCTAGGTATACGGCCGAATTCATGCGCCGGACCGAGGCCGGCTCAACTATTTCTGTGCACCTTCTCCCGGGCCGCCGGGAGCGCCTCCGATAGAACGCTTTCGAAGATCGCAAGATCCTCATCGCGCCCACAGGAAACCCGGATGCACCGGTCGAGTGGCGCCACGCCCGGCTTGCGGGCGAACACGTCCCGCGCCAGAAGCTCGTCCAGCACGGCGCGCGCAAAGGCGCTGTCCGCACCGCAGTCGATGGTCACGAAATTGGCCGCCGACGGAAGCGGCGCAAGCCCGTGGCGCCGGGCGATGTCGGCGATCCTGTCGCGCGCGCGGCCAATCCTGCCGACCACTTGCGTTAGATAGGGTTGGTCGTTGAGCGCCGCCAGGGCCCCGATCTGTCCGGCGCGGTTGATCCCGTAATGGTTCCGCACCTTGTCGAACACGGCGATCAGATCCGCCTCCCCCATGGCGTACCCGATCCGCGCGCCCGCGAGCCCGTAGGCTTTGGAGAATGTCCTGAGCCGCAGCACCTGCGGGTTGGACACGTCGACCGGCGGGACGGCGCCGGGCGGCGCGGTATCGCAATAGGCTTCATCGAGCAGCAGCAGCACGCCGCCAGGAAGCGCAGCAATCAGACGGGCGATGTCGCCGGCCTCCCACCACGAGCCCATCGGGTTGTCGGGATTGGAAACGTAGAGGATCGATGCGCCATGCCGTCGCGCCGCCTCCGCCAGGGCCTCGAGGTCCTCCCGGTCGCCGCGGTAGGGGACCTTGACCAGCGTCGCGCCTTGGGCCGCAACGTGGAAATTGAAGGTCGGGTACGCCCCGTCCGACGTGACGACGACGGATCCGGGCTCGGCGGCCGCTCGCACCGCAAGCCCCAGGAGCCCGTCGATCCCTTCGCCGATCACCACGTTGTCCGCCCCGATGCCGTGATGGCGCGCCAGCGCCGCGCGCAGATCATGGCTTTCGGGGTCCGCATACATCCAGCTTTCCGCCGCTGCCCCGGCCATCGCGCGGACCGCCGCCGGGCTCGGCCCGAACAGGCTCTCGTTGGCGCCGAGCCGGGCCTTGAACGGCCGCCCGCGTGCTCGTTCCTGCGCCTCCGGCCCGACGAACGGGACGAGCTTCGGAAGCTCGCGAATGATGCGCGTGAGAGGGGGCCGTGTCATGGATCGGGGTACCTCCGGATCGTGGTCGCACCGGGCTCCTGTCAGCCCGAGGTTGATGAGTCTCACCGGAACCCCGGGCGCGCACCGATTCCCTCGGAACCCGACGCGCCCTGAATGCCGCGCCTAAATCAAGCCGAGCTCGATCAGCGCGCGGCGCATTTCGGGTGGCAGGTCGGTGAAATCCCCGCCTGCCTTGCCGAGATCCTCCGGCGCATCGTCTTCGGTAAGATAGCGCCAACCCTGGAACGCGCGCCGCGGAACGGGACGCACGGGCACGAGCGTCCGGTCGAGCAGGATCAGGCAGCAGGGCGAGCCGTCCTCCTTCGTGCCCTCCTCGAAGCCGAGAAGCTTCTGGCGCACCTGCATGACCCCCTTGATCACCCAGTAGAGCGAGCCGCCCTCGAGCTCCGCCTGGCGCTTCGGCGTCTGCAGCGTGGCGTGATAGATGCGCGCCGCCTCGCCCCGCGCCGTCCGCGCGCGGAAGCGCTCCTCCTGCCATTGGGCAAGATCCTCGATCGAGGTGGCTCCGACGCAGAGTTTGACGATGTGCAATTTCATGCGAGGGCACGCGCCTCACTCATCCGTGCAGAAGCCCGTATACTGGCCGAACACGGGGCTTCCGAGAACGCCGCCGTGACGCGAATGCACGGCCGGATAGCGTCCGCTCGCTGCGTCCTTGTCGTAGACCGTCGTGAGGTTGAGGAATCCCTCGTTGACCGCCTCGATAAAGTGGTTGGCGTTGATGGCGCGCACGACGCTGAGCTTTCCGGGCTTGGCGTCGGGCGCCGCCTTGATCGTCGCCGTCTGCGTTTCGAGATCGATGTCGGCGATGCCGAAGCTCAGCGGGGTGGACGGCTTGGACTGGAACTTGCCCGCATCGTAGGTCCACGCTGCACCCTCCTCGAACGAGCAGGACAGGTTCTTCGGAGCCTCTTCCGCGCCGGCCGGCAAGACGGCGACGCCGAGGACCAGGGCCGCTCCAACCAGCGGGGCGGCGGCGCGCCCCCAACCATCGCGGAGAACCGAGCCAAGCTTCATGCGCGCCTCTTTCCACAGGGTCGCCGCCGGAAGGGCCGCACCCGACATCAGGAGAGACGAGGCGTAGCCCGCCGGACGGATCGGGGTCAACTGGAGCGGCTTTGTCGTCCACGCCACGCCGTCGGAAAAAACTTCGTAACGCCGCCTTTTTGCCGGACCGGGTCCGAAATGTCGCCACCCAGCGGGTGAACCTTTATAGACTACGGCCACACAACGATATCCGGCCCTGAATGATACGCCCATCGAGAGCTCTCGGCCTGGCCGTCGCAACGGCGCTGCTCGGCGCCTGCGCCTCGCAGACCGCCAGCATCGCACCGCCGACGTCCTCGGTCACACCTGCCGCGGAGACCGTGGCGCGACTCCCGTCCGCCGGCGGCTACACGCTGAGCCCCGAGGAGCAGGCCCTCGATTGCCGCAAGCTCACGGGGCGCATGGCCGTGCGCATCGTGCAGATCCGCGACTTCCAGACACGCACGCAGGCGACGAGCCTGTCACGCAATCTTCAGGTTGCGGCCAAGCCGGTCTACGGCGGCTCCGGAGAAGGCAGCGACCCTTACGCGCGCTATGCCCGCGACCGCGCCCAGCTCGAAGCCTACAACCAGCGCCTGGCCGAGAAGAACTGCCCCAACTTCGACCTGGAGGCCGAGCTGGCCCCCGGCGCCAAGGACCCGCCGCACACGCGCCCGCTCAAGAAATCCTGACGTGCCGGAGCGAACGCTGTGAGGTCACGAGTCTAGGGCGCGGGAAAGAGCGCGTCGGTCCTGCCGAGCGCGCGATAGGCGAGCAACCCGACCCACTCGTTGACGCCAAGGTCGAGCCGCATGAGTCCCTGCGGAATGCGCTCGAAGAGCCGCAGCGCGTCCTCGGGCCCGCGGGTGCGATAGTCGACCGGATAGGCGATCACGTCGAACCCGGCCTTGCGGAAGAGCCCCATCGCACGCGGCATATGATAGGCGCTCGTCACCAGATACCAGCGTTCGCCCGCCCGGGGCGCGACGAGATCGCGCGTGAAGATCGCGTTCTCGAATGTCGTGCGCGAGCGGCCCTCCAGGATCAGCCGCTCGCGCGCGACGCCCGCCTCCGCCAGAAAATCGGCAACCGGCCCGGTCGCTTCGACGCCGGGAGCCAGGAGCGTGCCGGCGCCGCCGGTGAAAACTACTCTGGCCTCGGGGTGGCGTAGCGCGAGCCGCAAGCCTTCGCTCACCCGCTCCGCCGCCTCGTTGAGGCCGAGCCCGCCGCGCCCCGATGAGACCCATCCGTCCTCGAAACCGCCGAGCAGGATGATCCCGTCGACACGCTCCGAGGCGGCCGGCGGCGCCACGGAGGCGAAGCGCTGCTCGAGCGGCAGGACCAGGAGGTTGCCGACGGACGTGAGCCCGCCCACGGTCAAGACCAGCACGCCGCCCCAGGCGAGCCCGCGTCCGAGCCGGCTCGCCCGCCCGCCGCGCATCATCACGAGACCCGCGACGATCGCGAGAATGGCGAGCGACGACGGCTGCACGAGGAGCGCCAGGATCTTGGCGAGCGTGAACGGCATCCCTATAGGCTCAAGGCGCGCGCAACGCGGTTACGGACACGCGATCTTCCGCATGTTCGCCTTGTCCGCGTAGCCTTCGAGCGACCCCTTTCGAACCGCGCACCAGAAGCCGCGCGGCGTGCAGATGAGCTTGCGCTGCTCGAGGATGTCGCCACGGTTGACGACGCCGATCACCTCGGCCGAGCTGTACGGACGGTCGCGGATGTTGAGATGGCTTGCGGTGACCTTGAAGCAGCCGTAGCTGGCGGCCTGCACCTCGCCCGGAGCTCCGGCCCCGACGGCGAGCGCAGCGGCGACGGCAAGCGCGAACATGGACTTGGTCGTCATGATGTTTCCCCTCCTGATGCACCGGACCGCAGATAGCGCGCCCGGCCTGAACTGCCGATGAACCGCTGATCCCCGCGCACTCGTAATGCCGCTTACGGATAAAAGTATGGCTTTGCCGCACACGAATTTGCCTGGCGGACCCGAGCCCGTTATCACCGGTCGCGAACCCTTGCCGAGATCGAGCCATGACCAGCGCCTCTGAACCCGGTCCCCTCGCCCCGCCCGCTGCACGCCCGTGGCCGCCCATCCTGCTGGCCGCCATCGTCGCGGCCGCTGTCGCCGCAAGCTATCTGGCCCCGCTCTCCTGGCCCGGCCAGGACGACCCGATGGCCCATGTCGCAGGGCTGAGCCTCGGAGCTGCAGGACTAGTGCTCATGGCCTGGGCGGCCTGGACGCTCAAGCGCCACGGCACCACCATCCGGCCCGACGCGGCGGCCGACGTGCTGGTCACAGATGGCCCGTACCGCTTCCGCCGCAACCCGATCTACCTCGCTCACGCCCTGATCCTGCTCGGCCTTGCCGAGATCACGCACAACATCTGGTTCGTCATCCTCGCCGCGGCCTATATCCCCCTCGTCACCTGGCTTGCCGTCCTGCCGGAGGAGCGCCACCTCGAGGCACGCTTCGGCGACGCCTATCGCGGCTACAAGGCGCAGACACGCCGATGGATCTGACGAGGGAGCGGCCGTGAGCATCGACTACGGCGAGCGGGAACGCCAGTTCCTCGAGACGTTGAAGAGCGATACCGGCCGCGCGCTCGACGAGTGGATGACCGCCATCGCCGCCGAGGGCCTGACGCAGAGGAACGACATCATCGACTGGCTGCGCCGCGAGGGCTTCATGTTCTCGAAGGCATCCTGGATCGAGCGCATCCACAACAACGG
>NZ_DAITQL010000010.1:0-76939 GCF_036833075.1 Hyphomicrobium sp. | reverse complement strand
ACGCAGCTGAGGCCCCAATTTTTCGGGAAGCAAACCTTGAGCGCGCATGGCTCGAAGGGATTTTCGACTACAGCGACTTCACCGGTGCCGATCTTACCGGCGCACGGTTCGGCGGGCTCAATCCGCGAGACAGTCAAGGAAACATACGTGGACCAATCTTGCGAGGGGCGAAATTCGTAAAGACAACCATGAAGGGCGTCATTCTCGAGCGCGCCGACCTCAGCTTCGCCGATTTTTCCGGTTCTCAGCTTGATGGCGCCAATCTGCAAAGCGCGAACCTTACGAGGACCATCTTCCGGGATGCCAGCCTTCGGAGCGCGAACCTGTCTGCGGCGCTCCTGGATGGAACGGATTGGACAAATGCCGTGGTTCCCTGATGCATGGGCTGGCAGCTCCAGTTGCCAGCAACTTGAGTGGCGGGCCGGTGCAGCAGGTTGTCGTCGGCGAGGCGATTGATGAGCCCCGACAGGATCTCAGTTGTCGGGCGTAAGACCCTTTCGACGATCACGTAGACGAGCAATGCCAATTTGGGGAGGATGGCGATCCCGGCAGGATTCGAACCTGCGACCTGCCGCTTAGAAGGCGGCTGCTCTATCCGGCTGAGCTACGGGATCGTGCCGACCACGCCATCGGCCGCGCGCAATCCGGTCTATATCAGACGGAACCGGACGCGCCCAGGCCCCCGCCGCACGGACGCGAGGTAGCGTCAGTGGGTCCAGGCGCCGAGGCGGCCGAACTTGAAATTGTCGGCATAGGACTTGCGCACGAGCCCGCGTGGCTTGGGCTCGTCCAGGCGATAGGCAATGCCGTTGCGCTCGGCGTAGGCGATGGCCTCTTCCCGGGTGTCGAAGGCGAGGCGGAGCTGGGTCCGCGTGTCCGTCGAGCTCGTCCAGCCCATCAGGGGATCGACCTGGCGCGGGGTGGACGACTCGTACTCGAGCACCCAATCCTTGGTGCGGGCGGTGCCCGATTGCATGGCGGTCTTGGCCGGTTTGAAAATGCGCGCGGTCACGGGGCAGCCTCGTCTCTCGATGGCGGTTCCTGGTGCATACCCCCGGCCGCGGCTGCAGACAAGCGCGCCCGGCGTCGCGGCCGGGGATCACCTGCGCAGGATGAAGTCCGCCGCGCGCGCCCTCGCCTGCCAGCCGGCGCGCTCGAGCTCGGGGTCGAGGTGCTCCTCGACGGGCCAGCCGAGGCATAGATAGGCGACCAGCGTCCAATCGGCGGGGGCCTCAAGCACGCGCGTCACAACCTCCGGTTCGAGGATCGACACCCAACCGACGCCGACGCCCTCGGCGCGCGCGGCCAGCCAAAGCGTGTGAACGGCGCCGACCACCGAATAGCGCAGCGTCTCGGGCATGGTCTGACGGCCGAGGCCGGCGCCCCGCTCCGTCGTCTCGTCGGCGAACACGGCGAGTTGCACGGGCGCCGCGTCGAGGCCTTCGAGCTTGAGCCCGGCATAGAGAGCGCGCGCCTCGCCGTCGTACCCTTCGAGGGCGGACCGGTTGGCGCGGTGGAAGGAGGCGCGGACCGCGGCGCGGCGGGCGGGATCCTCGACCAGCACGAACCGCCAGGGCTGCGCATTGCCGACCGACGGCGCGTGGCAGGCAAGGCCGATAAGGCGCGCGATGAGCGCCTCGGGAAGAGGGTCGGTCCGGAAGCGGCGTACGTCGCGGCGCCAGAGCACGAGGTCGCGGAAGGCTGCGATGAACTCCGGCCCGAAGACTGGAGGGTCTGTCGCGTCGGCTTCCATCATGCCGCCCAGTCGATGACATGGAGGAATGTCCCGGTCACCGTGCCACGCCGCGCGCCGCGCTCGGCGACCGCGGCGCCGCTCGCCTCCACAGCGGCCAGCAGCGGGTCTTCGGCATGGGCGGCGACGGTTGCGAAACGGAATTCATGCCCCATGATTTCGGTGCCCGGCGGACCGAGGGCGGACGCAGTCAACAGACGCGCGCGGCGGTAGCCCAGTGTCATCCGTGGCTTCGCGAACGAGGTTTCGACGCCGAGCAGACCGGTCATGGCGTGGCGCACGCCGTCTGCATCCTCGAGGCCGGCGCCCAGCACCATGTAGCCTCCGCACTCTCCGTGAACCGCGCGCCCTTTCGCGGCGAGCGTCTTGAGGCCGTCGTGAAAGCGGCTCGCCGCGGCCAGACGGCCTGCGTGCAGCTCCGGATAGCCGCCGGGCAACCATACGGCGTCCGCATCCGGGTCGGGCGCCTCATCGGCCAGCGGCGAGAACGGAACCACGTCGGCGCCGGCGTGACGCCAACCCGCAACGATATGCGGATAGGTGAAGGCGAAGGCGGCATCCTGCGCGAGCGCGATGCGTTGCCCCGGTGGCGGAAGCGGCGCGCTAGCTTCGGCATGCGACGTCCGCGCCGGACGCGCAGCGGCGAGGATGGCATCGAGATCGACGGTATTCGCGATCGCATCAGCGATGCGGTCGAGGCGTGCATCGAGGTCCCCTGTCTCGGCCGCCTGCACCAGACCCAGGTGGCGCTCCGGCAGGGCGAGGTCGTCGCGGCGCGGCAGCGCGCCAAAGCACGCGATCCCGATCTTGGCGAGCGCGGGCGTGATCATTCGCGCATGCGCGTCGCCCGCGACGCGGTTCAGGATGACGCCCGCGACCTCGACATCCGGCCGATAACGCGCGCAGCCGAGCGCTACGGCGGCCGCCGTTTCCACTTGCGCCGATACGTCAAGCACCAGCACGACCGGCCAGCCGGTCAACGCGGCGAGGTCGGCGGTGGAGGCGTGGCTCGTCTGACCAGGCTCCGCTACGCCATCGAACACTCCCATGACGCCCTCGGCGATCACGATGGCGGCATCCTCGCTTTCACGCCGGACGACGGCGTCGATGACGGTGCGGCGCATGGCCCAGGTATCGAGGTTGTACGAGGCGCGGCCCGCGGCGGCCGTATGGAAGGCGGGGTCGATGTAATCGGGGCCGCACTTGAACGGCTGCACGGCCTGTCCGCGCCGGGCGAGCGCGCGGATGAGACCCAGCGCCACCGTCGTCTTTCCGGATCCCGAGGCCGGCGCCGCGATGATGATGCCCGGCGCGCTCACGGCTTCACCATGCCGGAGGCAAGGACGGCGCGCAGGCCAGCGATGGCCCCGACAACGATGACGGCCGGCGCTTCGATGGCGTTCGATCTGGCGTCACGCACCAGATCCGAGAGGCGCGTCTCGACAATGCGCTCATCCGTGCTCGTTGCGTGCGAAATGATGGCGGCGGGGGTGTCGGGGCTCAGGCCGCCGCGCAGGAAGGCCGCCACGATCTCGTCAAGCTGCGCCAGCGCCATATAGAGAATGATCGGCTGTCCGGTGGCGGCGAGTGCCTCCCAGGCGCGGGCCGCGCTGTCGCCCTCAGCACGGTGGCCAGCGGCAAGGATGACGGCGTGGTTCGTCTCGCGTGTCGTCGCGGGGATGCCGGCGAGCGCGGGCGCGGCGAGGCCCGAGGTGAGGCCCGGTACGATGCGGAAGGGGATGCGCGCGCGCACCAGCGCGTTGGCCTCCTCCCCTCCCCGGCCGAAGACGAACGGGTCTCCGCCCTTGAGGCGCAGAACGCGGCGCCCCTTCTTCGCCTCGGCAACGATCAGCTCGTTGATGTCGCGCTGCAACGGCGACGGGCGGCCGCCGCGCTTGCCTGCGAAATGGATCTCGGCCCCTTCGCGAGCGAGCCGTAAGATGCGCTCATCGACCAGCGCGTCGTGGACGATCGTGTCGGCCACGCGCAGCGCATGGATGGCCATGACGGTCAAGAGGCGAGGATCGCCGGGCCCGGCGCCCACCAGCCAGACCTCGCCGGGCGCCATGTCCGGAAACGGCGGAAAGATGTCCGGCGGAAGGTTCAAGGGCTCTGCCATGGCTATTCCGGGCCGGGTTTCCATCCGAGCGGCGGGACGCGCGCCACGCCGCCTCTGCGGATCGCCTGCGGCTGCTCGGGCCACGGCACGATGCCGTCGGGCGTCCGCGCGAACGCGACGGCCGCCGACACGATATCCCCGAGGTGCGCCTCGGCGTCGAGATCGCCCACGATATGGGTCCATTTGCCGGGACCTGCAAAGGCCACCGTACAGGGCCGGCGGCAGACGGCAAGGCACGCGACGGGCGTGACGGTGAGCCATGTCAGCTGCCGGCTCGCGACCTCCCGTTCGAGCGCGAGAGCGAGCCCCTGGCCCGGCAGGTCGTAGCCCTCCGGCACGTCCGCGCGCTTGCGGCGGCAGGTTGTGCATACGAAGATCGTCGCGGCGACCGCCGCAGCGCGGCCGTCGGTTTCGGAGAGAGCGGTCGTTTCGGAAGGAGTGGTCAAGGCCGTGTGCTGCCGTGCGGTTGGGTGGCCCCGGAGAGGGGCTTCCTTTGCCGATTGGCATAGCCTTTGCGCTCAAACCCTGTCAAACAAAGGCGATTTTCACGCGACCCGCGATCATGACGACCTCAAACCCGCGCCCGACCGCCGTGCCTCTTCCCCGTCTCACGCTCGTCCTTGGCGGCGCGCGCTCGGGCAAAAGCCGGTTTGCGGAGGGCCTCGTCACGGCCGAGCCCGGTCCATGGACTTACGTGGCGACCGGCGAAGCCAGGGATGCGGAGATGGCCGAGCGCATCGCGCATCATGCCGCACGCCGGGGACCCGGCTGGGTGACGCGCGAGGTGCCGCTCGCGCTGGCCGACCTCATCGGCGCCGAGGCGGTCAATCCCCAACCCATGCTCGTCGACTGCCTGACGCTCTGGCTCAGCAACGTCATGCTCAGCGGGCGCGACGCGGCGACGGAGCGGGCGCGCCTTTTGGGCGCGCTCGAGGCTGCAGCCGGACCAATCGTGCTGGTCTCGAACGAGGTCGGCCTCGGCATCGTGCCGGACAACGCGCTCGCCCGCACCTTCCGTGACGAGCAGGGCCGGCTCAATGCGTCCGTCGCCGCGCTGGCGGATCATGTCGTGCTCATGGCGGCCGGGCTTCCCCTCACCCTCAAGGCGCCGGGATGACGGCCCGCAGGGGTCCGTTGCGCAGCTCTCCGGCCATAAGATCCGTTGGCAGATCAACAATCGAGCATCTTGATTATTTTTTGTGCAAACCCCTCGGTTTCCGTATACACGGGGCGCACCTTCGACCCCCCGGCCCATCCGGGGGCAACGGGCGGGCGTGTGCCCCGCCTTTTTGTATGCCGATCGAACGAGAGCTGGGAAAGACTGCCGAATGCTGGACGAAAAACTGGAACCGATCTACGCGGACGTGCTGCGCCGCAATCCCGGGGAGGAAGAGTTTCATCAGGCCGTACGCGAGGTCCTGGATTCGCTCGGCGCCGTCATCGCCAAGCATCCCGACTACGCGGAAGACGCGCTGATCGAGCGCATCTGCGAGCCGGAGCGGCAGATCATCTTCCGCGTGCCGTGGATCGACGATAAGGGCCGCGTGCAGATCAACCGCGGCTTTCGCGTGCAATTCAACTCGGCGCTCGGCCCCTATAAGGGCGGCATCCGGTTTCATCCGACGGTGCTGCTCGGCACGATCAAGTTTCTCGGCTTCGAGCAGATCTTCAAGAACGCGCTCACGGGCATGCCGATCGGCGGCGGCAAGGGCGGCTCCGACTTCGATCCGAAGGGCCGGTCCGAAGGCGAGATCATGCGCTTCTGCCAGTCCTTCATGACGGAGCTCGCCCGCCACCTCGGCGAGTACACGGACGTGCCGGCGGGCGACATCGGCGTCGGCCAGCGCGAGATCGGCTTCATGTTCGGGCAGTACAAGCGGATGACCAACCGCTACGAGTCGGGCGTGCTCACCGGCAAGGGGCTCATCTGGGGCGGATCGCGGGTGCGGACCGAGGCGACGGGCTACGGCGCGGTGTATTTCGTCGACCGCATGCTGAAGCGGCGAAACCAGGGCCTCGAAGGGAAAAAGGTGCTGGTCTCGGGTGCCGGCAACGTGGCGATCTACACCATCGAGAAGGTGCGCCAGCTCGGCGGGCGGGTCATCGCCTGCTCGGACTCCGACGGCTACGTCGTCGACGACACCGGGGCGGGCATCGATCTCGAGCTGCTCAAGGAGATCAAGGAGAAGCAGCGCGGGCGGGTTGCCGACTACGCCGCCGCGCGCGGCGCCGGAACCACCTACGTGCCGGGCGGCCGCATCTGGGAGGTGCCGGCCGACATCGCGATGCCGTCGGCGACGCAGAACGAGCTCAACGGCCAGGATGCACGCACCCTCGTCAAGAACGGCGTCGTCGCCGTCGGCGAAGGCGCGAACATGCCGTGCACGCCGGACGCCGTGCGCGTATTCCTCGACGCGGGCGTGCTGTTCGGGCCGGGCAAGGCCGCGAACGCGGGCGGCGTGGCGACGAGCGCGCTCGAGATGCAGCAGAACGCTTCGCGCGATTCCTGGACCTTCGAGGCGACCGAGCAGCGCCTCGCGACGATCATGAACGGCATCCATGATCGCTGCGCGGAAATGGCGGAGGAGTACGGCGCGCCCGGAAACTACGTTCTTGGCGCCAACGTCGCGGGCTTCATCCGCGTCGCGGAAGCCATGCGCGCGCTTGGCGTGGTGTGAGCCGCATAGGATAGGCGCAGGAGAGCCCCGCCTCACTCGAGAGGGGCCCGCTCCCTCACATGAGGATCAGGGCGGCGATCAGGGCGAGCACGCCCACCGTCGCCGCCTGAAGAACGTAGGCCATGCGGTAGAGCCTGAGGGCGCGGTGGATGTCGGCGGCGGTCGCATCGCGGCGGCCGTCTCCCATCCAGGCGTCGTCAACACGTTTGCCGGCGTAGCTGCGCGGGCCGGCCAGCGCGAGGCCCAGCGCGCCGGCCATCGCCGCTTCCGGCCAGCCGGCATTCGGAGAACGGTGGCGCGGTGCGTCGGTCAGCGCACTCAATGCGGCGCGGCGCCAATCGGCGCCCGGCGTCACGCGCGCGGCCGCCACCAACCAGAGTGCCGACAGGCGCGACGCGGGCAAATTGACCAGGTCGTCGAGCTTCGCGGCCGCCCAGCCGAAGGCGAGATAGCGCTCCGATCTGTGGCCGATCATGCTGTCGGCAGTGTTGACGGCCTTGTAGAGCGCGCATCCCGGAAGGCCGCCGACGATCAGCCAGAGCAATGGCGCGACCACGCCGTCGGAGAAGTTCTCGGCGAGGCTTTCGATGGCGGCGCGCGAAACGCCGGCTTCGTCCAGCGTTTCCGGATCCCGGCCGACAATGCGCGCGACGGCCTCCCGGCCGCCCTTGAGGCCGCGGCTCTCCAACGCCTCGGCGACGTCCGTCACGTGATCGTCGAGGCTGCGCCCGGCGAGCAGCGTGCTCGCAAGAATGGCTTCCACGACGAGCGCGGCGAAGGTGGGCAGCACGAGACTCAGGCCGTGCGTGACGAGGAGCGCGGCGGACCCCGTGACGAGCAGCACGGTCGCGAGCGCGAGGATGCCGCGCATGCGCGCGCGTGCAAACGACAGGTGCCCCTCGTTCCACGCCGCCTCGGCGCGCGAGATCAAGGCGCCGATCCAGGTCACGGGATGGCCGATGCGCGCTACCACCGCCTGCGGATAGCCCGCAACAGCCTCGATCAGGAGTGCAAGACATGCCAGCGCGAGCGTCATCGGGCCTTACCGTCGAAGGCGGTCGGACCTGCCTAGCACAGGACCCGGGCCTGCGAAACACGCGCTCATGCCGCGACGAGCGCCAGCAGCAGCAGCGATTCCGTGATCTCGATGCTCGCGCCGTGGCAATCGCCCGTCACGCCGCCCAGGCGGACGTGCCAGTAGAGCGCGGAGGCGAGCGCCAACAGGAGCGCGACGAGTAGCACCGGCGCGACGAGCAGCGAGATGAGCGCCAGTGCGGCCCCCTCGAGAACGACCGTGCGCGTCGCGATGCCCGCCGCGAGACGGCTGCCCATTCCCTCTGTCAGCGGCGGCACCGCGCGGCCAAGCACCAGCGTCGCCCAGCGCGCCCAGGCCGCCGCCAGCACGAGCCCGCCTGCGAGCTCCGGAAATGTCGCGCGCTCGGCCAGGGCCGCCAGCACGATGAGCTTCGCCATGAGCTGCAGCGCGATGGCGATGGCGCCGAAGCTGCCGAGGTGCGGATCGCGCGCGACCGCGACGAAGCGGTTGCGATTTCCGTGCGCGGCGCCGAGCGCGTCCGCAACGTCGCCGAGGCCGTCGATGTGGAGGCCGCCGGTGACGAGCACCCAGGCGAGGAGCCCGAAGAGCGCGCCGATCCACGGCGTCACGACCGCGCCCAGCGCAACCGCGACCGCGACGAGCAGGCCGACGAGCGCGCCGACGGCCGGCAGCCACGGCGCGGCGCTGGCGAGCGCAGCCGCTTCGCCCGATGCGGCCCGCGGCACCGGCAGCCTGGTCAGGAAACCCAGCGCGACGAGAAAGCCGGTCATCGCTGGCCCCCGGCCGGCGGCGGCTGGACGATCTCGACGATCTCTCCCCAGAGCCCTTGCGCGGGATCGGCTCCGAGCTCGACGCGGATCAGGGTCGCGCACGCGATGCGGATCGCCCACAGGCGCTCGAGGGGAATGCCGAGCAGAACGGAGAGCGCCATGCGGATCGATCCCCCATGGGCAACGACCAGCACTGGGCCGTCTTCCCGCGCGGCGAGGCGTTCGAGGGCCGAGGCGACGCGCCGGCGCACGGCGCGCATCGCCTCGCCGTTGGGCGGCGGGTTGGCATCGGGATCGGCATAGAATGCGCCGAGGAGCACATCACCGGCGATCTCGCGGCGCGGCCGACCGTCCCAATCGCCGAAATCGATCTCGCGCCAGTCCGCGTCCGTCTCGATCATCCGCCCGTCGGCGGCGATCTCCGCGCTGGCACGCGCGCGCCCCAAGGGCGAAGCGACAATCGCGGCCCATGCGCGTCCTTGGATCTGACGCGCGACGGCATCCCGTCCGGACGGAGCCAGCGGCGCGTCCGTGCGGCCCAGCAGGGCCTCAGGGGCGTCCGTCTCGCCGTGGCGCAGGAAGTCGACGGCCGTCACGGCGTGGTGCGGCCCGACACGGCCGCCTCCTCGAACGTCGCCATGCCGTTGTGGAGCGCGCAGGCAAGGCGCAGCACGGCGAGCGCGGCCGCGGCTCCCGAGCCTTCTCCGAGGCGGAGGTTGAGATCGAGCACCGGACGTGCGCCGAGCGCGGCGAGCACGTGCGCATGGCCGCGCTCGGCGGAGCGATGGGAGTAGATGAGCCAGGGGATGCAGCCCGGGTTGAGGCGCGTCGCGGCGAGCGCGGCGACGGTGACGATGAAGCCGTCGACGAGCACCGGGCGGCCGACCTGCGCGGCCGCCACGATGGCGCCTGCGAGTGCTGCGATCTCGAGCCCGCCGACCGCAGCCAGGATACGGCGCGGATCACTCGATGCATCGAGGCCGTGCCGCGCGAGGCCGGCTTCGATCACCGCAACCTTGCGGGCGATGCCCTCGGCGTCGAGCCCCGTGCCGGCGCCGGCGATGTCGGCCGGCGCCGTGCCGAGCAGGGCTGCCGCGACGGCTGCCGCGGATGTCGTGTTGCCGATGCCCATCTCGCCGAAGAGCACGAGGTCCGCCGGCCCGGCCGCCGCCACGGCGCGGCGCCCGGCCGCGAGCGCCGCGGCCAGCTCCCCGTCCGTCATGGCGGGCTCGACCGTGAAATCCCGCGTGCCGCACCGCGGCTTGTCGACGACGGTTCCGGCGATCGGCTCCGTCGCCAGGGTGCCGGCATCGACGACGGTCAGCGGCACGCCGAGCTCGCGGGCGAGCACCGCGACGGCCGCTCCGCCCGAGGCGAAGTTCCTCAGCATCTCGACGGTGACGGACGCCGGATACGCGGAGACGCCCTTTGCTGCGACCCCATGATCACCGGCGAAGAGAATGACCGGGGCATGCGCCGCGCGCGGGCGGTCGGTCGCCTGCAGTGCCGCGAGCGTGACGGCCAGCGTCTCGAGAACGCCCAGCGATCCGGGCGGCTTGGTCAGTGCTGCCTGTCGCGCGCGGGCGGCCGCCTCGTGGCGTGCGGACGGAGCGGGGCACGGTGTTTCGATCCAGGCTGTCGGCATGGGCTTTGCGGGATGCTTGCGGGTCGCCTGCTGCATGGCACGGCAGAGGAGCGCGGGCAACCGCGTCAGCGGCGCGGCCTCCCCGGAATTGAAACGGACCTCGGGGTGTGCCAGCCATAAGGCCTGAAACGGGCGCATGAACCGGGGACACGAACCAGCGGTGCGGCAGCGTTAACCTCAAAGGACCCTCCATGAAGCTCCGGCGCGTGACGGACGGCGCGGCACTCGCGGTCGAGATCGCGGCCGTCGACGGCTGGGTGGATGCGGCGCAGGCATTGGGGGCCGTGTCGCCGGCGCTTTCCCCCTCCGACATCGCGCATTTATCGAGTGACATCGTGGCGCTCCTCGGGGCGCCCGAGGACATCCGGCAGCAAGCGGCCGAGGCCGCCGCGGCGCTGGCGCACGCGCCCTCCGTCACGCGCCGGCCCGTGCTGCCCTTCGCGCCGCGCTCGTTCCGCGACTTCATGCTGTATGAGCGCCATGCCATCGATGCGGCCCGCGGCTTCGTGCGCCGGTTCCTGCCCGGCGCGTGGCCGGTCGTGCGCGCCTACGAGCGCGTGCTCGGGCCGCCGTTCCCGCTGCTCAGGCCGCACCGTCTCTGGTATCGGCAGCCGATCTACTACATGGGCAATCACCTCGCGTTCGCGGGCGACGGAGAGACGATCGCGATCCCCTCCTATACCCGCGCGCTCGACTACGAGCTCGAGCTCGGCTTCGTGCTCGCACACGCGATTTTGGACGCCACGCCCGCGGAGGCCGAGGCGGCGATCGGGGGCTTCGTCGTCATCAACGACTTCAGCGCGCGCGACGTGCAGCGCGATGAGATGCGCTCCGGGTTCGGCCCGCAGAAATCGAAGCACTTCCGCAATGCCATCTCGGGCGTCGTCGTCAGCGCCGACGAGATCCTGCCGCGATGGGACGCGCTCAAGGGCTCGGTGCGCATCAATGGGCACCTCGTCTCGGAGCCGTGCACGACAGGGCCGCGCTGGACGCTGGGCGAAGCGCTGGCGCACGTCTCGCGCTCGGAACGGCTAACTCCCGGGGAAGTGTTCGCGACCGGCACGCTCCCCGGTGGCAGCGGCATCGAGACCGGACGCCTGCTCGCCCCGGGCGACACGGTCGCGCTGGCCATCGAGGGCGTGGGCACGCTCAGCAACCGGATCGCCAGCGAGGATCAGGGCTCGCCATGAAAGTCATCGATCTCTCGAAGCCCGTGCGCTTCAACCGCGACGACCCGTTTTTCATGCGGGTCAAGGTCCGTCACAAGCCGCATTGGATGGCGAAGGCGTTCGTCCGGCTGCTCGGGCTGCCGTTCCGCCTCTTTCCGCGCGACTTCGCAGGCTGGGCGGACGACACCGTGAGCCTCGGCGTGCATGCGACGACCCACATCGACGCGCCGTGGCATTACGGGCCGACGTCCGCGGGAGAGCCTGCCCCGACGATCGACTTGATCCCGCTCGAGCGCTGCATCGGGCCGGGCGTCGTGCTCGATCTCTCCCACAAGGCCAATGACGATCCGATCACGGTTGCCGACATGGAGGCGGCGCTCGCCGCCTCCGGCGCGACGCTCACCGACCGCACGATCGTGCTGATCCGCACCGGCCGCGACCGGCTGATGGACACCAAGGCGTTCTGGAAAACCGGGACCGGCATGAGCGCGGCCGCGACCGAGTGGCTCCTCGACCGCGGCGTCACCGTCATGGGCATCGACCAGTGGGGATGGGATCTGCCGTTCCGCGCGCAGATCGCCAAGTCGCGCGCGACGGGCGATGCGTCGCTCTTCTGGGAAGCGCACCGCGTCGGACAGCGCCGGCCCTACTGGCACATGGAGCAACTCACGAACCTCGATGCGCTGCCCGCCTCCGGCTTCGAGGTGGCGGTGTTTCCCTTGAAGATCGTCGGTGCGTCCGCAGCGCCCGCGCGGGTGGTGGCGATCCTCCGCTGACCGCGCATCTCCGGAAGGCGTCACCTTTCAAAGGGCTGCTCCCCGCGCCCTCCCGATGGATGCCAACCTCAGGGCCTGTGAATTTTCAGGCCGAGGGCTTTGGTTGGGAATTTTTCCCGGTAATATGGAACACTATCCCGTTCCATTGCCCGCCCCCGTCCAGGTCCCGATGAAAAAGAAAAAGAAGCCAGCGGCGCCCCTCACCAAGCTCGACCCAAGCCATCCGAACCACGACGCCATCCTGCTCAAGCAGGCGAGACTCGAGGCGCACCGGCGCCGGCGGAAGGAGAACAGCGGGGCGCTCAAGGAAGGAGCGCGGGAAAGCGCGGCGGACAAGCGCGCGGGAACATCGAAGCCGCGCGGCAAGAGGTGAGCCGCCCGTCCGAAGGCAGCCGGCGCTTGATCCTTGCACGAACGTCCCCCATGTTTCCGCGATCACTAGGCGACACGCGATGGGGGAGCCTTCGACATGACCCGTCCCGATCCGCGAGACACGCCACCCGCCTCCGGCGCGGATGAGGCCAACCTCGCCGCCGACCTCCTGAGCCTGTTCCCGAAGTTCACGCCGTCGCGGCGCGAGGCCGTGCTGACGACGCTGGCAACGGGCTTTGCGCTTGCGACCCAGCCGGTGGCCGCCGAAACGGCCATCACCACGGATACGCAGGGTCTCGATGCCGGTGAGGTGCAGGTGGCGGCACCTGATCGGGCCATTCCCGCCTATCGCGCAAAGCCCGCGCAGGGCGGCCCGTTTCCGGTCGTGCTCGTGGTGCAGGAGATCTTCGGCGTGCACGAGCACATCAAGGACGTATGCCGGCGCCTCGCGAAGGAAGGCTATCTCGCGATCGCCCCGGAGTTGTACGTGCGGCAAGGGGACGTCTCTGGCCTCAAGACCATCGACGAGGTCCGCGCCGTGGTCGCAAAGGTGCCGGACGCACAGGTGATGGCCGACCTCGATGCTACCGCCGCGCATGCCGCCTCCGACGGCGGCGACGCCGACCGACTCGGCATCACCGGCTTCTGCTGGGGCGGGCGCATCACATGGCTCTATGCCGCGCACAGCCCCAGGCTTAAGGCCGGCGTCGCCTGGTACGGACGGCTCGCCGGCGAGGCATCGGCGCTGACGCCGAAGCACCCGATCGACATCGCGGCCGACCTCAAGGCGCCGGTGCTCGGCCTCTACGGCGGCGCCGATCCGGGCATCCCGCCCGATACGGTGGACGCGATGCGGGCGGCGTGTGCCAAGGCCGGCAGGACGTGCGAGATCGTCGTCTTCGAGGGTGCGCCGCACGCCTTTCATGCCGACTACAGGCCGAGCTACCGCGCGGGACCGGCGAAGGAGGGATGGGCGAAGTTGCTCGCGTGGTTCAAGACGCACGGCGTGACCTGAGCCCGCAATGGGCCGGCAGCACGCTCAAGGCTTTGCACGGCTCGCGCTCTTGACACCGCACCGGCCTTGATGCGTGGTTTTCGGCCATACGGCAGCCGGAGCCCGCGCGCTCCCCATCATCGAGACCTACAAAGTGACCAAGTTCGACGTGATCGTTGCGGGCGTGGGCGCAATGGGCGCGCAGACCTGCTGGCATCTGGCGCGGCGCGGCCAGCGCGTGCTCGGTCTCGACCGATACGATATCCCGAACGCGATGGGCTCCTCGCACGGCGTCCATCGCATCATCCGCCTCGCCTACTTCGAGCACCCCTCCTACGTCCCCCTGCTGCGCCGAGCCTATTCGCTCTGGCGCGAGACCGAGCAACTGGCCGGCGAGCAGCTTCTCTACGTGACGGGATCGCTCGACATCGGCGCGGAGGGCTCGCCCGTGATCGAAGGCTCCCTGGCGAGCTGCCGGCAACATGCCCTCGCTCACGAAGTCCTGTCCGCCGCCGAGGTGAACGCGCGCTATCCCGGCTACAGGCTTCCGGACGGCTTCGTCGCCGTGCTCCAGCCCGACGGCGGCTTCGTGGCGTCGGAGCGCGCCATCGTGGCGGCGGCGACGCTTGCCATGGATGCGGGCGCGGTTCTGCGTGCACGCGAGGCCATCGAGGGCTTCGATACGCTGCCGCACGGAGAGGGCGTGCGCGTACGCACGGATCGCGGCGTCTACGAGGCGCGACGGCTCGTGCTCTCCACGGGCGCCTGGATCGGCGAGTATGTGCCGGCGCTGAAACCGGTGGCAGTGCCCGAGCGGCAGACCCTCGGCTGGTTCCGGCCGAAGCGCCCCGAGCATTTCCGGCTCGGCCGCTTTCCCGTCTCGAACCTCAAGAGCGACGTCGGCCACTTCTATCAGTTTCCGGTCTGGGGCGTGCCCGGCTTCAAGATCGGTCTCTATCATCACCTCGGCGAGCGAGGGCCGGCCGACACGCTCGCGCGCGAGCCAAACGCGGCCGACGAGGACGCGCTGCGCCGCGGGCTCAAGGCGTTCTTTCCCGATGCGGACGGCGACGTGCTCGCGCTTCGCACGTGCTTCTTCACGAACACGCCGGACGAGCATTTCGTCATCGATCGCCTGCCCGACCGGCCGGAGATCATCGTCGCCTCGCCGTGCTCGGGGCATGGGTTCAAGTTTTCCTCGGCGATTGGGGAGATCCTCGCGGATCTTGCGATGGATCGCACTCCGCCATTCGACCTCTCTCTTTTCCGCCTGTCGCGGTTCTGAGCCCAGCGGCACGCGACCCTCCGGCGGATCGGCGACACCATGGACTGTCCAGACCTCACCCCCGCGCACCGCAGCCGCGTCCTCTGCATCGGCGACAGCTACCGGCGGCTGACTGGCCGGGCGCTCGTTCCAGGCGGCGGCGATCCGATCGACACGCTGTGGTCGGCTCCGCTTGCGATCGTGGCCCACGGCACGGAGCCCGATCCCGTCTTCTTCTTCGGGAACAGAGCCGCGCTCGCGCTCTTCGAAATGGACTTCGACGCCTTCACACGCCTTGCCTCCCGCTTCTCCGCCGAGCCTCTCCTGCAGGCGGAGCGCATGCGCCTTCTCGCGCGCGTCAGCCGCGACGGCATCATCGAGGACTATGCGGGCGTGCGCATCTCCGCGACCGGCAAGCGCTTTCACATTTCAAACGCCGCCGTGTGGAACCTCACGGACGGCGCCGGAACGGCCGTCGGCCAGGCCGCCGCCTTCGCAACGTGGCAGTAGTCTCCTAGGGTCTTTCCGACTTGGGTAAGAAGCATGGCCGTGCGAGCAATCGGCGTGGCTGGACTCCGGCCTTCGCCGGAGTGACGTTGAGTTTAGACTGCCGCCTCCTGCGCCTATAACGTCATCCCGGCATCAGGGCGGAGCCATGCTCCGCATGGACGGCCGAAGTTCAGACACGCTTCCGTATACCGAACCGCTGTGGAAACGCTCTAAGACGGAGCAGGGGCGGGGCACGATCAAGCGGCATGCCGGCGCGCCCTTGCGCCTCATCCGATCCTGTGACGAAATGCCGGGCTTCCCGCCGCAGCAGACCGGGCGTCATGATCAGCGATTGGATTGCCGCATTCCCCGGACTTCGGGCGCTCGAGCCTGAGGTCGCAAAGCCGCTGATCGACGCCAGCAAGGTCGTGCGGCTTCCCGCCGGAACGCGGATCTTCGGGGCGGGACAGGCCCCGCAAGCCTACCTTCTCCTGCTCGCGGGCACGGTGCGCGTGCAGCAGGTCTCGGATGCCGGGCGCGAGATCGTGCTCTATCGCGTCTCGGGGGGCGAGAGCTGCGCGCTGACCACGGCGTGCCTCATGGGCTATGAGGACTACCAGGCCGAGGGCATCGCGGAGACGGAGGTCGATGCCGTCGCCATTCCGCGCGCGACGTTCGACGAGCTGATCGCGACGTCGGCGGCGTTCCGCCGGTTCGTCTTCACGGCCTTCAGCGTCCGCATCACGAACCTTTTTCGCGTCATCGAGGAGGTCGCGTTCGCCCGCGTCGACGTGCGGCTCGCCCAGCGGCTGCTCGAGCTTGGCGGCGCCACACGCCGCATCGAGCTCACGCACCAGCAACTGGCGGCCGAGCTCGGCACGGCCCGCGAGGTGATCAGCCGGCAGCTCAACGAGTTCCAGCGGCGCGGCTGGATCGCGACGTCGCGCGGGGCCATCGATGTCCACGATGCCGAGCGCCTGAGACAGCTTGCGACAACGCCCTGAGGGCTGCTTCAGCACACGCCATCAGCAGACGTCGCAGCCGGACTTGCGAACCTCGTCCGCGCCCTCGGTCAGCTGCGCGACGAGGTCGTCGGGCGCGCCGGAGATGCCCTTGTGGCCGACGATGTAGAGCGGAGTTGCGGGAACGTTGAGGCGGTCGGCGAGATCCTGGGCGCGTGTCAGGGCGTCTCCCGTCTCGGAGGAGCGGGCCTCCTTTTTGATCCGCTCGATATCGAAGCCGAGCTTCGCGGCGATCTCGAGGGCGCGCGCCTCTGTCATCTGGCCCTTTTGCGTCATGAGGGCATCGTGCAGGGCCGCGAAATTCCCCTGCTTCGCTGCGGCGATGACGACCCGCGCCACGCCTTCCGACTCCTTTCCGAGGCTGGCGATGTCCTTCAGCACCAGCTTGGTGTCGGGGTTGGCCGCGAGGTAGGCTTTGAGTTGCGGATAGGTCGCGCGGCAGTAGGAGCAATTGTAATCGTAGAACTCGACGATGGCGACCTTCGCGTCGGGGTTGCCGATCTCGGGCGAGCCGGCGTCGTAGAGGTCGCCTTTCAGCGCGCGCAGCACGAGCTTAGCGTTTGCGGTCTGCTCGTCGGCCTCGAGCTTGAGAAGCGCATCGCGAACGACCTCCGGGTTGCTCATGAGGTAATCGCGGATGTAGGCGTCGAGCGCGGCGCGGTCGGACGGCATCGTGTCTGACGCGGCCACCGCGGCGCCCGCGAGACCGAGGCCGAGCGTTGCGGCCGCGACCGCGCGAACCAGGTGCTGCCTCAAGCGCGTTGAGCTCATGTCGTCCTCTCGATCGGTCTCATGGAAAGACGCGGCGCCCGCACGGCGCTGGCGATGCCGGTGCCAGATCATAAGAATCTGGCCAAATATGGAAAACTTTTCTCGTTTCCGGTCTGTGACTTGATCACAGATCATCGCCTCCGTCCCGCGTCATGATAGCCTTCCAACCCTGGAGGCACGCCATGACCCACAATATCGGCTCCATCGACCGGTTCCTTCGCATCGCGATCGGCCTCGGACTCGCCGCCCTCGTCGTCGCGGGTACGATCACGCCCTGGGCGCTCCTCGTCAGCGGCGTTCTCATCGCCACCGCCCTCATGCGCTTCTGCCCGGCTTACCGCATCCTGGGCCTCAGGACCTGCCGGGCGAGCGAGTAATCCCGCTGGTGCCTCGGCGCGTGCTTTCACGCTCTCTGCCGCGGGCCATCTCAATGCTGCGGCCCGGCGCCGTCAGCGGAAATGGAACGGAATGGAGAAGCGCAGGTTCACGCCCGGCGGAGGCGCTGGAAACGGCCCGGCCCCGCGGACGGCGGCGAGAACGCTGCGGTCGAGCGCGGGATCGCCGGAGGAGCGGGCGATGCTCGCGGAGCTCATGGCGCCGGCGCGCGTGACGGCGAACGCCACAACCACGGTGCCGCGCCGCCCGCCGCCGGCCGGCTTGCGCGCGGCCACGCGGGCGCGCACGAGCGCGGCGTAGTTGACGGCAGACCCCGTGCTGGCGGAGACGCGGCCGGCTGCGCCGACCGTGCTCTTTGCCGCCCGCGAGGAGGCGCCCCCCTTTTTCCTGGCGTCGCCGTCGGTCTTGCGGGGCTCGGACGGATCGGGGAGCTTCGACATCTTGACCGGCTTCTTCCGTTCATTCGCCTCTTGGGCGGGCTTCGGAGGCGGCTCGGCCGCAGGTGTATCGGCAGGCCGCTCGACGCCGACCGGCACGTCGCTCTCGAGCGCGCCCTTCAGCGTTTTCATGCCTTCCGCGGTCTCGGCAACGGCAACGGTGGCCTCTTTCGCGTCGATCCGCTCAGGCGCGACGGGCGTCAGATCGGGCGGGGCGCGGGTGCTCACCGCGGCGCTCTCGGTCGCCGCTCCCGGCATCGATTGCACGGATTCGAGCGAGGCCATGGACGCCGTCGCCACGGCCGTCTCGACCGCCTCGAGCATCTCGGTCTCGAGAAGCTCGATGCTGACCGCCTCGGTCGGGGCCGGGATCGCGCCGGGCGTCCACTCGACCCAATAGGCGACGGCGGCCAGCGCCGCTCCGTGCAGGATCAGCGACGCAACCGCGCTTACGGCCGTTCCTGCCGCGCGGCCGATGGTGCGGCTCGCGTCTCCCATGTCATCGCCGTCCGGCGCCATTGCCCAGGCACGCTCTTTCCATACATCCTGCAACGCAGTCTCAACCGGGCACAGCGGCGGATCAAGACGAAGGGCCCGGGGGCGTGCGTGCGATACAGCAGCAACGGCCCCCGGAACCTCCTGTCCTTTCGCGTCTCAGTCGCTCGGCAGGTTCATCGTTATGCCGCCGTAGACCGACAATCCGGGCGTCGCGAAGTTGGTTACCGTCTCGTATTCCTCATCGAGCAGGTTCTCGCCGCGTACATACGCCTTCCAACCTGGAGCGAACTCGTAGGCAGCCTTGGCACTCAACAGAAAGTAGTCGTCAAGCGCCAGGCCATTGCTGTCGATGGAGTCCTTGATGTACTTGGCCGTCACGTTGATCTCGACCTTGTCCATCGGCACCATATCGACAGCGAACACGAAATCGTGCTTCGGCACGCGGGGCAGCCGCGAGCCATCCTCCATCTCCGTATCGACGTAGGTATAGCTTCCGGAAAGCGCGAGGCCGTCCGTAACCAGTGCGACGGCCGTCAACTCCACACCGCTCCGCTGGGTAACGCCCGGCACGTTGACCAGGCAGCCAACCGGCATCGAGAAGCAATCGAAGTTGAACAGAATGAGGTTGTCCGTATCGAGCTCGAAATAGGTGGCGCCCAGGCGGATCCTCCCGTTGAGGAAACCCTGCTCGACGCCGGCGTCCCAGCTCTCGCTTTCCTCGGGCTGCAGGTTGGGATTGCCGTAGTTGGCGACGAAGGAGTATTCGCCGTAAAGCTCGTCCAGGCTCGGCGCGCGGAAGCCGGTGCCGCGGCTGGCACGGAATTTCGTCTCCGTGCCGGGCACGAGATACGCCGCCGTCAATCGGTAGGTGTCGAACTCTCCGAAGGCGCTGTGATCGTCGATGCGGCCGCCGCCGGTGAGCACGAGCCCGTCGATCGGCTCCATCATGAGCTGCGCATAAACGCCGGTGACATCCGCCGATTTCCGTGATGACAACCCGGCATTTTCGGCACCCGTCTCCTCCCAGTCGGCGCCGCCAAGCAGAGAGAGATGCTCGTTGAACGTGAAGACACCCTTGTATTCGCCCTTGAGACGGTCGCCTTCGAACCAGCTTGCG
Organism: Hyphomicrobium sp.; assembly: GCF_036833075.1. Lineage (GTDB taxonomy): Bacteria > Pseudomonadota > Alphaproteobacteria > Rhizobiales > Hyphomicrobiaceae > Hyphomicrobium_C. The sequence goes on along the minus strand of NZ_DAITQL010000010.1, from coordinate 57,612 downwards.
TTGCTTCCGTAGATGTCGCGCTCGACCTTCATGCCCTGAAACGCGAACGTGTTCTGGAACGCCCCGTCCAGCAACGAGAACTCGGTCCCGATCCGGCCGGCATGCTGCACGGTATCGGTGTAATCGTCGTTGTCGGCAGGCGTGAAGCTGTCGTCGAACTCGCCCCTCGCATCGAGCGTGCGCGCCGCGAAGAACACTTTCATCGCGGGCGACAGGATGTACTCGCCGCGCCCCGAGAACGTGAGGTTCTTGTAGCCGTCGTCCTCCGTTCCGACCCGGACGGACGAGAAGCCGTCCGTGTCGATGCCCTGGACGGTCAAGGAGATGTTGCTGCCGTCGGTGGCGGCATAGCCTGCGGTATAGGCACCGCTGAAGGTGTTGTACTGTCCGCCTTCCGCGCCGCCGCTATGCGAAAAGCCCGGCTTCGTCGCAGCCTTGGTCTCGATGCTGATGACGCCCGCCACCGCGTCGCCGCCGTAGAGCGTGCTCTGCGAGCCTTTGAGCAACTCGATCCGCGAAACGTCGCCGACGAGCAGATGCTCGAACGCGGTCTGCGTGGTCGTTGCGGACGGATCGCTGAGATCCATGCCATCGACCAGCACCTTGACGTAGGCCCCGTTCGCGCCGCGCACGCTGATCGAGGTTGTCGATCCCGGCGCGCCGTTCTGTGTGAAATTCACGCCCGGGAGTTGCTCCAGATAGTCTTTCACGAAGGTCTTGGACTGCGCCTGAATGTCCTTCTCGGTGATCACGGATACCGACGAGCCGACCTTGGCCGCATCCGTCGGCGTGCGGTTGGCGGAATAGATGGTGATGCCCTCGAGGAAGGTGGTTCCCGCGTCCTGCGCGACGGCGCCCGTCGACGCCATCCCGATCCACGCGCAGGTTGACAGCAGCAGAGCTTTCGAAGCGCCTCCGCCGGTCCGGCCGGCGATGCCAATTCTATGAGTCACGAAACAGTTCCCCCGTCACGGATGATGACGAGAGCCCCGGCAGGTATGGCCGACGAGGTGGTCCGGCGAGCCCCCCGTGCAACGCCTGCACACGCGGGTCTCCGCGATGGGGTGCGTTGCCCGCGGCCGCGGGTTCCTCGTTTCGTTTGTCAGCGGGTGAGCTGGACCCCGGCCATGTCTGACGTTGCTCCCGATCGGTTGCACATCAGCCGCCACTACGGGTAACCGTTCCACCGAGCGCACCGCACGGGGGATGGGCGACTCGTGCCGGCAGGTCTCCTGGCTCACGGCTCAAGCGTCCCCCTCCCGCCTTCCCGGCGCCTCGATATGAAGCGCCAGTGGCACTGTAGGAGAGGACTCGCCGCTAACAGTTGCGGGCGCAGCCACGGGATCGGCGCATGAGCTTCGAAACATAAGCTTCGAAAAGCGTGCGCCTCACCGTGTTCCCTCTTGGTCGCCACGCACGCGCATCCGCATGCGTGGCATCACCGTCACGTTTTTCAATGCAGCTTAAGCTGCACCCCTCTGTCAACCTGATTTCGCCGGCCGCCGCGTCGTGAGCGGCCGTGGCGACGCAATTCCGCAACATGCCGGACCGTCCCGCGAGCCCCCTTTGCCGCGGAGCAGGATCGGCTTCGCCAGCGCGACGACGCGGAAGAGCCGCCCCCGAGGCGCAGCCACGGCCAGACCGCGATCGTCACGGCTCGGGCCGCCTCCGACAGGTCCAGGCTCGCGCTGGACAGCGGCTCCGTTTTGACCTTTCATCGACAGGATCTTTCCCTCGACCCTGCCGGGACGGAACCGGCGATCAGGACGCGCAACGATGGGTACGACGCCAGCTCAATCCCGTCGCTCTGGCGGGCCCGCTCGGAGACGGCGCCCTGCTGCTCACTCTTTTTCATCGATGCGATGCAAGCCATGCGCAACCGAGACACCGGCGGCATGTGCTTACGGCCGCGCGCTCCATGCATCCCTTCGGGACTTCACAAAATGCACCCCTTAAGGATGACATAAAATGCATCCCCTCGGGATGACACAACCGGGAGAGCGACGTGGGAAAGAAAGACAAGAAAGATAAGAAGAACAGAAAAGCGGACGACAGCCAGGCCGCCGCAGGGGCGCCGGAGCCGTCCGCCGCTACCGACGCGGCGCAGACGCCCCTCTCTCGCAGTGCCTATGAGGCCGAGCTGGCGCGCCTGCAGGGCGACCTGGTGCAGCTCCAAAGATGGATCCAGAACACGGGCGCGCGCATCGTGGTGGTCTTCGAGGGACGCGACGCGGCGGGAAAGGGCGGCGTGATCAAAGCCCTGACCGATCGCGTAAGCCCGCGCGTCTTTCGCGTCGTGGCGCTGCCCGCGCCCACCGACCGCGAGAAGACCCAGATCTATCTCCAACGCTTCATCGCCCATTTCCCGGCTGCCGGCGAGATCACCATCTTCGACCGCAGTTGGTACAATCGCGCCGGCGTCGAGCGTGTCATGGGGTTCTGCTCCGACGAGCAATACGAGCGCTTCCTGCGTGTTTGCCCGGCCTGGGAGCATGATTTCATCGAATCCGGCATGACGCTGGTGAAATACTGGCTCGAGGTCGGCAAGGAGGAGCAGACGCGGCGCTTCACCTCCCGCATCAACGATCCGCGCAAGACCTGGAAGCTGAGCCCGATGGATCTCGAATCGCATCGGCGCTGGTACGATTATTCACGCGCGCGCGACGCCATGCTGGCTGCGACGCATACGCCGAAATCGCCCTGGCACGTCATCGACGGCAACGACAAGCGCCGGGCGCGGCTGAACTGCATCGCCCACTTCCTGAGCCTGATCCCGTTCGAGAAGACGAAGGACGAAACCGTCAAGCTGCCGAAGCGGCAGGAGTCCGACGGCTATGTCGAGGCCGACCACGAGCACCTCAAGGTGAAGTCCCGCTACTGAAGCAGGCGCAGTCGTTCCCGCCGGCAGAACACCGTTGGGATTTTCGGCGCGCGCATTTTTGATCCCGATCAACGAGTGCGGTGCGCGAGGATCGTTTAATCAGCCCTTCGCTGGAAAACTCGGGAGGGCTGAACATGCCGTACCGTGCGCGCGCGAGATCGATCCAGGGACAGACTTGCCAGAGACAGATTTGGCATCCGTGGGGATGGATGTCGTTTCTATGCGCCGTATGTCTGACGCTTGGCGTGCTATCGCATGCGGCCGCCGCAGACACGCAGATGCGGCGCAAAGTCATCGACGAGGGACGGCAGGACTTCGCAGAGAACTGCGCCGCTTGTCATGCCGCGGACGGATCGGGCACCGGCGAACTCTCCGCGCACTTGATCCGCCCTGCAAAGGACCTCACGGCAATCAGCGCGCGAAACGGCGGCGCCTTCCCTTTCTGGCAGGTGTTCGAGATCATCTCCGGCGAACGGCCGGTGGCGGGCCACGAGACGTTTCAGATGCCGCTCTACTCGCAGCGTATGCGCGGCGACGATTTCAAGCCGGGCTATCTGCCGACCCACGTCCGCATCCTCGAGCTCACGCATTATCTCGAGAGCATTCAGGCGAAGTGAGCGGCGCACCGGAGCCCGGCCGGAAGCCGGTCGCGGTTGGCATCGCGGCATGACGCTCCCGTGACTCCGGCCGGCTTCGAGGCCTGTTGCACGGTCGCGGGGACCTCCGCCCTCAGCATCAGCTTTTGCCATTGAAATCGCCGAGCGCTCAGCGGGGCGCAACTGCAAAAACGCGCCTATTCGAAGCGGCCCCCGCACGGTCTCGGGCGCGGTTGACGCTCGGCAACCGATACGCCGAACGGACCCAGGATCGATTGGCAGCGGCATATATTGACTTTTTTTATCAAGTATAAGATGTACATCTTTCGTATGGAATAGCTCGTTGTGCGCAGGGCTCTCCCGGAGTTGCGCAAGGGACCGGCCCATGGTCGTCGGACATGATCTTGAAATGTTGCGGAGGGCTTTGTTCCTGAGCGGGATCTCGGAGGAGGCCCTGCAGCGCTTCGCATCCACGACACCCGTCGCGACGTTTGCATCGGGCCAGATCATTTTCCATCAGGACGATCCGGCGACGGCGTTTTACTTCGTTCTGGAGGGGTGGGCGGCTGTTTTCCGGGAAGGTCCGGACGGCGGGCGCACGGCCATTCATCTCGTGGGACCGGGCGAGTCGTTCGCCGAGGGCGTTCTCGCCCGGGAGGCGCGTTATCCGGCGAGCGCGGAAGCGGCCACCGATCTGCGCCTCGCGCGGATCGACACGGCGCGGTTTCGCGATCTCATCATCCAGTCGCCGGAGCTCTCGTTGTCGATCATCTCCGCGATGTTCGGAAAGCTGCGTTTTCTGGTGACGCGGATCGAGCAGAACCAGAGATGGTCGCCGTCGCGGCGCATCGCCGCGTTCCTGCATCGGATCTGTGGAGAGCAGGCCGGCTTCTGCAGTTTCGAGCTCCCGGTCGAGCAGCGCTACATCGCGGCGCGCCTTTCGATGACGCCGGCGACGTTCTCCCGCGCGCTGGCCGAGTTATCGGCGATCGGCGTGGAAGCCAAACGGCGCAAGATCGTCATCAGCGACGTCGACCGCTTGCTGCGTTTCGTGAACGAAGACCAATCGTAAGCATCGCGCCGCCCGCCTCGATGTGGCCCAACGGCCACATCCAACGACTTCAAATGTCGCATTTGTCCTCGGACAAGTCCTTTACCCCGTAAGAGGATTAATTTCGTCAACAAACAGGTCCATCCGGAGCGCCAAAAAGATGTATATTACGGATATCTTTCAACGGTCGCGAGGCCTCTCCATCGGCGTCTGCGGCCCCGTCGGCGGCTTGGGTGCCGGATTGACCGCGCTATTGCTGTGCTCCACCAGCGCCTTGAGCCAATCCGCCGCGCCGGGCGCGTCGGTCGATCTTCCCCCCGTGGTGGTCGAAGGCACAACGCCGCGGCCGTCCCCTAAGGCGAACAAGAGCAAGGCGACAGGCCCCACGTCGTCGGCGAGCGCACAGGCATCGCCTCTTGCCGACGAAGCCGCGGCTGCCGGTGCTGACGGCAATCAGTCGACCCCTGCTGCCGAAGCCCGGCGCAAGCTCGACGCGATCGCCGGCGGCACGGATGTCGTCACCAACCAGGAGATGGGCCCGAAGGCCACGGCGTCACTCTCGGAAATGCTCGCCTTCGTGCCGGGCGTCGTGGTGCAGAATTTCTTCGGCGGCAACGATCAGCCCCGCCTTCAGATCCGCGGCTCGGGCCTGCAGCAGAACCCGTCCGAGCGCGGCACGCTCGTGCTCCAGGACGGCCTCCCCATCAATCGCGCCGACGGCTCCTATATCGTCGGCTTTGCCGATCCGAAAAGCGCCGAGTTCGTCGAGATCTATCGCGGCTACACCGCCAATCGCCTCGGCGCGACCGTGCTCGGCGGCGCCATCAACTTCGTGTCGCCGACCGGCATCACCGACCCCGGCGTCGAGGTCAGCGTTGAAGGCGGAAGCTTCGGCCATTTCGCGACGCAGGCCCAGGCCGGCGCCCGGCAGGGCGATTTCGACGCGCACGCGAGCCTCAGCTACACGGAACGCGACGGCTTCCGCGAGCACAACGAATCCGAGCGCACCAACTTCAACCTCAACGCGGGTGCGCGCGTGAACGAGAACATCTCGACGCGCCTCTTCTTCGGCTACACCGACCTCGGCTTTGACGTGAGCGGACCGCTGTCGCGCACACTGCTCGAGCAGAACCCGAAACAGAACTGCTCCGGCCCTCCGGGCTGCTTGGGACCGAACGTGCTCCGCGACGAACCCAACCGCGAGGCCGAACAGTTCCGCATCGGCTCGCGCACGACGGCCCGCTACGGCGCCAACCTGTTCGATGTCGGGTTCGGCTATACTTATACAGACGACAGCTTCACGTTCCCGATCTCGGGCGGCGTACGTGACACGGAGGGCGGTGATTTCACAACAGTGCTGCGTTACGCCTATGCGCCGGACGCGAGCCGGCCGCTGCCGTTGTTCGAGGTGACCGGGCAGTATGTCGTCGGCTCCGCTGACAGGAAGTATTTCATCAACGACCGCGGTGACAAGGGCGCATTGGTCGGCGACAACGAGTTCGACTCGACGACATTGTCGATCCATGCCGGCTTCAACATCCCGCTTACCGAGCGCCTGACGCTCTCGCCGGCCATCGCATACTCCTACGCCAAGCGCGAGAACGACGACGTCTTCACGGGGGCCACGCGGCCGTTCCTGGCGTTCACGCCGGGCGGTGTCGTCTCCGGGCCAAGGACATTCGTGGATACGAGCTATGACCGCTCGTACTCGGAGTGGACGCCGAGCCTGGCGCTGAGCTACGAGCTGATGCGTGACCAGACCCTCTTTGCTGCCGTGAGCCGCAGCTTCGAGCCGCCGACGCAGGACGATCTCATCGCCACCGTCAACGGCAGTCCGAATGCCAGCGCCGGATTTGGTGGCGCGCCGGGAAACACTAATGCCGCCGTATTTTCAACCCCGGATCTGGATGCGCAGACTGCCACCACGATCGAAGGCGGCTGGAAGGGCACGACGCATGCGTTCGCCTGGTCCGCGATCGCCTACTATTCTTGGGTCGAGGACGAGCTTCTGAACCTGCGCGATGCCAATGGCGTTTCACTCGGCGGCACCAACGCCGACAAGACCACGCACTTCGGCATCGAGCTCGGCACCGCCTTCGACATCACGCGTGACCTCAGCGCTCGGGCGGCCTACACTTATCAAGATTATCGCTTCGACGGTGATCCCGTGGTCGGCGACAATCGTCTGGGCGGCGTGCCACGCCATGTCCTCAACGCGGCGCTGCGCTATACCGTCATGCCGGGTCTCTGGGTCGAGGCGGAGGTGAACTGGGTGCCTGACGAGACGCCCGTCGACAACGCCAATACGCTTTATAATGACTCCTACACGCTGGTCGATCTGCGTTCGGCCTACGCTATCACGGAGAACATCAGCCTCTTCGGCGAGGTCTCGAACATCTTCGACGAGAAGTATGCCTCGGCGACCCTGATCGTCGACAGGGTCAGCAGCCCGGAGCAGGCTGTCTTCATCCCCGGCGATGGCCGCGCCTTCATCATAGGAGCCAGAGCGAAGTTCTGATGAAAAAAGACCTGTGCCGCGAGGCTCGGCCCGCCGGGCCTTGCGGCCTTACACGTCGTGCAATCTTGAAAGGTGGCGCGTCGCTCTGCGGCGCTTTTGCCGTTTGTGCGGCGGCGCCACAGCCGGCCTACGCCGCACCCATCGATCAGCTCGAGATTTGGGGACCGCCGGCCGGCCCCTCGATCACGGTTCTGCATGCGATCGCCACCGGCAAGCTCGACGCCGCGGTGCGCAAGCCGAGCCTCAGGATATGGCGGCAGGTGGACGAGGTCCGCGCCGGTCTCACCTCGAAGAGCTTCGACGTCGGCATCGTGCCGGTGCCGGTGGCCGCCAATCTCTTCAACCGCGGGCTCGGCGTGCGGCTCGTGAATGTGATGACCGACGGCATCCTGTACGTGATGTCGACGGACCCGTCGTTGACGAGCCTCGAGGCACTCAAGGGACGCAAGCTCGCCACGCTGTTTCCGAACGAGCTGCCGAGCCTCCTGCTTACGCGCCTGTTCCAGCATGCCGGTATCGATGGCGCCAAGGATCTCGAGCAGATCCCGACGGCGACGCCGCTCGAAGCCATGCAGCTCCTCGTGCTCGGCCGCGTCGATGCCGCGCTCATTCCCGAGCCTGCGGCCTCGGCTGCCATCGTCAAAGGCAGCCTCGCCGGCAAGACCGTGCACCGGGTGATCGATCTCCAGGTCGAATGGGCGAAGATGACCGGGGAGCACAAAACCGTGCCGCAGGCGGGTCTCATAGTGACCGATCGCTTCCGCGACGCGAACGGGCCCGTCGTCGAGGCCCTGCAGGCGGGACTCGTGAAGGCGGCTGCCGATGTCGTTGCGCATCCGGCGCGGGCCGCTAATAATGCCGCCGCGCCCCTGCAGATGCCCTGGCCGGTGATCGAGGCATCGATCCCCTTCTGCAACCTCGTCGCCACGCCGGCCCGCGATGTACGGCCTGCTATCGAGGCCGTGTTGCAGGCCATGGCCGATGTCAACCCAGGCTATATCGGGGGGCGCCTGCCGGATTCGGCCTTCTATCTGTGAGGCGGCGATGATGCGTTTCCTGCTCGACCGGCTTGGGCGGCTCGGTCGGTTTCTCTGGTCGGGCTGGGTTGGCGTGGCGGGGCTCGCGGTCTTCGCCGCCATCTGGCAACAGGGACATGAGGCGTACGGTGATTTCATCCTGCCGTCGCCGCTGACGACGCTCGCGGCCACGGGCGAGCTCTTGCGCGCCGAGAACACGTGGCGGCTGGCAGAAGCCACCTCGACCCGGGCCATACAGGGGTTCTTCCTGACGGCCGTGCTGGGAGGCGCGCTCGGAATTGCAGTCGGCTACTCGGCGGCGGCCATGCGTCTCGCCCGCCCGCTTTTGACGATCATCATGGGCGTGCCGCCGATCGCATGGATCGTGCTGGCGATGATCTGGTTCGGATCGAGCACGGGCACAGTGCTGACGACGACGGTGGTGGCGGCGTTCCCACTCGTTTTCGCCAACGTGGCGGAGGCCGTCGCCACGCGGGACCGCGCGCTCGAGGATATGGCCAGGGTTTTCGGTGCAGGTCCCTTCCAGCGGCTCTGGACGATCGTGATCCGCCATGTCGCCGGCCAGTATTTCCCAGCGCTTGCGGTGGCGCTCGGCTCGACCTTCAAGGTCGCGGTGATGGCCGAGCTGCTCGCCAATATCGACGGCATCGGCGTTGCGCTCGCCATGTCGCGCTCCAACCTGGACGTGGCGCAATCCATCGCCTGGGTCGTGATCATCGTGGCCGTGATCTTCATCGTCGAGTATGGCGTCGTGCAGCCGGTGCGGGCCGAGCTCGAGCGCTGGCGAGAGGCCGCGCGGCCCTGGGGCGTCCGGCGATGACGGCACTTTCCCTCGACGGGGTCTCGCACGCCTACTTCGGCCGCACCGTGCTCGAGCGGGTGAAGCTCGACGTGCGGGAGGGCGAGATCGTGGCACTCGTGGGACCCTCCGGCTGCGGCAAGAGCACCCTCATCCACATCGCGGCACGCCTCATCGAGCCACTGCGCGGCCGTGTGACGCGCACGTATGCCCGTCACGGCATGATCTTCCAGGAGCCGCGCCTCATGCCGTGGGCGACGGCAGAGGACAACATTGCCTTTCCCTTGCGGCTTGCCGGCCTTCGGGGCGCCGAGCGGCGCCGGCGCGCGCGGCATGCCGCCGACCTCGTCTCGCTCGATCCGAGTGATCTCAGCAAGTATCCGATCGAGCTCTCGGGTGGCATGCGGCAACGGACGGCGATCGCGCGCGCCCTCGTCGTCGAGCCCGACTTCGTCTTTTTCGACGAGCCGTTCACGGCCCTCGACGTCGCCTTGAAACGGCAGATGCAGGATCTCGTCATCGCCGCCGCTCGCCAGACCCGGTTCGCCGGCCTGTTCGTGACGCACGACCTGGCCGAGGCGGTACGGGTGAGCGACCGCATTTTGGTGATCGACGAGCGTGTGCGCGGCATTGCCGGCGAGCGCTTCATCTCCCTGCCCGAAAGCGCGCGGGACGACGACGCCGTTTTCGCGACCGTGCAGGCCTATCTGAAAGAGGACCCGCTGTTCGCCCACATCTACGACCGCGAAGGGCGGAGCATCCCATGACCATGGCCCGGCCCCGAAAAATCGATGCGTTGCTCGCGGCCCGCGACGTGCTGACGGACGAGGGATTTCGACTCTTCTTCCCGCTCGCGGCCCTGCATGCCGCAGCGTGGCCGCTGCTGTGGGTGGTGGCGTTCGGCTTCTCGCTGCCGCTTGCACATGCGATCCCACCCGGTCTCTGGCACGTGCACGAGATGATCATCGGCACCTTCGGCGCTGCCCTCATCGGCTTCATCACCACCGCCGTCCCCGAGTGGACCGATACCGAGCGGCTTCGCGGCCGCATATTGCTGGTGTTGGCCGGCTTATGGGGCACCGCGCGCCTGATCGGGCTTCTGGGCTTCGAGGCGCTCGGCGTCGTGGGGGCGGTTGCGGATCTCCTCTGGCTCGGCGTGCTCGTGCTCTATATCGCGAAGATTTCGCTCGAGAAGCGCACGACGCGACTCAAAAGCTTCCTCTTCTGGGTGACGTGCCTCCTGATCGCGGAAGCGGTCACGCGCTATGCCTTTCTCGATATCGAGGCCAGGATGGCGCTGGCGACGCAGGCCACGCATCTCGCGGGCTTCATCTTCATCGGCATTCTGGGAATCGCGCTGGCGCGCGTCACGGTGCCGGTCACGAACCTCGTGCTCGATCCCACGGAGCAGACCTCGCCGTTCCGGCCTCATCCGGGGCGCGTGAACCTCGCCCCGGGCTTGGTGGCCGTGCTGGTGATCGCGGATGCGGCCGGCCTCTCGGCGCCCACCACCGGCTATCTCCTCATCGCTGCCGGCGCGGCGTTCATGGACCGAGTCGCCGAAGCGTTCATCGGCAGAGAGAGCGCGCGGTCCGAGATCCTGGCGCTCGCCGGAGCCAGCGCCTTCGCCGGCCTCGGCCTCATGCTGGTCGGAGCCTCGCGCCTGGGCCTGCCGATATCGGAGCTTCCCGGTTTGCATATGGCGCTGATGGGCGGCCTCGGCCTCGGCGTGCTTGCCGTGTTCTCCATTGCCGGCCTGCGGCATACGGGCCAGGCGCTCGTTTTCGTTCGCCGCACGCGGATCGCGATGCTGCTGCTGGTCGCGGCCATGGCTCTGCGCGTCGGTCCCGAGATCTGGCCGACCGAGGTGATGCCCGCGCCGCCCTATACCCTCGTCGCGCTGTTGTGGGGCGCAGCCTTCCTGCTCTGGCTCAGGGTCTACTGGCCGTTCATCCGCGATCAAGCTACGTTCCAGCACGACGGGAGTTGAAAACGCCATGACCACGATCTCCGACACGCCCCGTCGCTGGAAGCCCGCCGTGCTCAGCCTTGGCTTCCGCCCGTTCTTTCTTCTGGGCGCACTCTTCGCCGCGGCCATGATCGCAATCTGGGTGCCGTGGTTCCTGGGGTTCATCGCGGGGCCCGCCGCTTTTGCGCCGGCCGCCTGGCATGCGCACGAGCTTCTGTTCGGCTTCGTGCCGGCGATCATTGCGGGTTTCCTGCTGACGGCCGTACCCAACTGGACAGGACGGCGCCCGATTGCCGGCTGGCCGCTCGCGGGTCTCGTGGGTGTCTGGCTTGCGGGGCGGCTTGGAATTGCGCTTGCGGCGCATCTCGATCCGGCCACGGTCGGCGCACTCTCGGCCGCCTTCCCGATCGTGCTGGCAGCCGTCATCGGGCGCGAGATCGCGCTCGCGGGCAACCGGCGCAATCTGAAGGTCGTGCTGGTGCTCGTCGCTCTCGCCGCCGCCGATCTACTGTTTCACTACGAGATCTGGCAGTTCGGGCGGCCGCGGCATGCGCTGGCCGTCGCCGTGGCGCTGGCGCTGCTTCTCGTCATCATCATCTCCGGGCGTATCATCCCGACGTTCACGACCAACTGGCTGAAAGCCAACCGGGCGGGCGCGCCGCTGCCGCCCGCATTCGATCGCATCGATCTCGCGACGGTTCTTCTCAGCAGCGCGGCTCTGCTCGGCTGGGTGGGCGTTGCGTCGCTCGACGACATTGCGTGGGGCCGCCCGCTGGTCGCCGGCCTCATGCTCGCCGCGGCCGCCGCAAACATCCTGCGCCAGGCACGCTGGCAGCCGCAGCGGACGGGTGCCCAGCCGCTGCTTGCCATCCTGCACGTCGCGTACGTGTTCGTTGGACTGGGGTTCCTGCTCGCCGGGCTCGGCGTGCTGTGGGACGATTATGACTTTACGACCGCCGGCCTCCACGCCTGGACTGCCGGCGCCATCGGCACAATGATGATCGGCGTCATGACGCGGGTCTCGCGCGGCCACACCGGCAGGCCGCTGACGGCGCCGGCTGGCACGGTCGTGCTCTATGCGCTGGTCCTAGTGGCGGCGACGGCGCGGATATTTGCAGGTCTCTACCCGCAAGCCACCTCGATCTTGCTGCCGATTTCCGGCGTCGGCTGGATCGGAGCCTTCGGCGGATTCGTCATCCTCTATGGACGCATGCTCCTCTCGCCACGCCTGTGACCTCGACCGCCGACCGGCAAGGTTCGAGGCTTCGGCGGCGGCCGGCGATTTTGAGCATGGCGAGGCCGTTCGCGGCGTTCCCGCCCCTCGGCGATGGACAGCGTACCGGTGACCATCGCTCCGGGGTTCTTGCTCGTCGCGATACGGACTATATTGGTGGCGCAGAAGATCGGAGAGAACGGACCGTCATGCCGAAGCTGATCAACTATCTCTACCGCGCGAGGCCGGCCCGATCCTACGATGACGTCGAGATCGCGCGGCTCCAGCTCGTCTACGAGCGCGCCCGCGAGCGCCTTGGGACCGGTCTCGACAACCCGCGCCGGGAACAGCTGGCGATCGTGATCTTTCAGGAGGCGGACGTTACAACGGATCCCGATGACCTGCTCGCTCGTGTCCTGACCGCGTTTGAACAGCTCGACTGACTCTTCATGGCGTGGCCGGCATGCGCGGCAGCGGCATTGCCGGTTAGGGCCCGGCCGACGAGAGCCACGAACGGGCTGGCGTTCCGCAGCTTCTCCGAGTTCAAGTCTCCGAACGCTCACCCGAATTCAGAATGGCGCCGCGGAATGTGCGTACCTCATTGACATCGTTGGTCGGGGCAGCGGGATTCGAACTCGCGACTTCCTGCTCCCAAAGCAGGCGCTCTACCAGGCTGAGCTATGCCCCGAAACCATCGTTGCGGACGCCCATGGGCTCGCCGCATGATGTGCCGCTTCGCGCTTCGCCGGTCAAGCGCTCCAACCGGCGGCATCTCGTCAGTACCCCTCGTCTATCCCCTCACGGGGCCGGCGCCGAGCCAAACGCAGGATGGCGGACCTTGTCGCCGGGCTTCAGGCCCAGCCGCTCGGCGTTGCCGCCGGCGATCTCGAGCACGGCCAGCACCGGGCCGTTCGAGCCGATGATGCGCTCCGACAGCGGCTCGGCGCGCGCCTCAATGCGGTGGACGGTGCCGTCGGCGCGGATAAAGACCATGTCGAGCGGGATGTAAGTGTTGTGCATCCACATCGAAAGCTCACGCGGCTCCGGGTGCGGGAACAGCATGCCTTTCGTATCGGGCAGGCTCGTGCGGTACATGAGGCCGAGCGCCTGTTTCTCGGGGGTGGCGGCGACCTCGACGTCGAGCACATGGACGCCGCTGGCCGTCACGAGCTCCAGGCGCTCCTCGTGCGGGGCCCGGTGCTCGGCGGCCGGCGTTCCGCCGCTGGCATCGCCCGCAGGGACGACGGCGAAAGAGACTACAGCGCCCAGGCTCGCGGCCATGGAATGCAGAAGGGCCACCCCAGCGGCAGCCCTTCGCGATTTGCGCGCAGTCCTCATCGGTGCATCCTTCTGATCGGCCTGCCGACATCACCATGGACGCCGGCGCCGATCAATGGCTGCTCCCTCAATGAGACGATGTGAGGCCCGTCGACGAGCCGTCCGGCTTCAGCTCCGCGGCCATACAGCCCTTGGAGCCCATGCCCCAACGGACCTGGACCGTCTGGCCCGGACGCAGCTCGGTGAAGCCGAAGCGGCGCAGGGTCTCCATATGGACGAAGATGTCCGGCGTGCCCTCGCCCTTGGTCAGGAAGCCGAAGCCGCGCACGCGGTTGAACCACTTCACAATCACGCGCTCCCAATCGCTTTCGGGCTGCACGTGGACGTGGGTTCGCTGCGGCAGCAGCGAGGGGTGGATCGCCGTCGACTCGTCCATCGAGAGGATGCGGAACGCCTGCATGCCCTTCGGGCGCTTCAGGACCTGGCAGTGGATGCGGGCCCCCTCGTAGGCGGTCTGATAGCCACCGGCCCTCAGGCAGGTCACGTGCAGCAGCACGTCGGTCAAGCCGTTGTCGGGAACGATGAACCCATATCCCTTGGCGACGTCAAACCACTTAATGATTCCAGCGATCTCGAATACTTCGAGACCACCCTCTTCCAGGCGCTCGAGATCGCCTTCAGCCAATACTCCGCCGCCCGGAAACTCCGGAGGTAGCTTGGAATCCCCCATAATTTTACCCCGCCTTACTTGGCCTACGTTCATGGCCTACGTTGAACTCAACGTCACTTCGACAGCCGTTCGGTCTCTGCCCTCTACATCGACCGGCGTCGTGTCTCGTGTGACGGAGCGGAGAATACCATCTGCGATCTCCGAGACCAGCCCCCCGCAGGAAGCCGCCACTTCCGGACCCGTTCCGCGCAACGGGTGTCCACATGAGTGATGAACTCCAAGAGACTGATCGCGTTTATTATTTTTTAATATTCCCAAGTCCGAGAAAATTTCTTCGCGGGGGCCCGGGCCGGCAGAACGGCGGCTCGCAAGGCGGCGTTTTCGCTCCCGGCCGGCCTCTCCGGGCCAGGGGTGATTCGGAGCATAATTCCCGCTCTTCGGGCGTCCGGCCCTCGTCCGGCAGCGCATTGACGGGCTCGCCCGTGTGGCTTTCACTCTGGGGATAACCTCCGCCGGCACGGTGGGGCGTCGAAACGCGAGCGATCCTGCCGGGTTGGATGGGTTCGCTGCCAATGTTCACGGGATGTTTCTCGTGTCTATTCTGCAACAACAGGGCAATGACATGCGCTTCCTCCATACGATGATCCGCGTCAGGGACCTCGATGCGAGCCTGGCGTTCTACGTCCGGCTGCTCGGACTCATCGAAATGCGGCGCATCGAGAACCGGGCGGGGCGGTTCACGCTGGTCTTCCTGGCCGCCCCCTTGGACCAGACGCGGGCCGCGGCGGACTGGGCGCCTCTGGTCGAGCTCACCTACAATTGGGACCCGGAGGACTACGGCTCGGCGCGCAATTTCGGGCACCTGGCATTCGAAGTCGACGACATCTACGCGACCTGCGACAGGCTCGCGCGGGGCGGCGTCACGATCCTCAGGCCGCCGCGGGACGGCCGCATGGCCTTCATTCGCTCGCCGGACCTGATTTCAATCGAGCTCTTGCAGAAAGGTGCGGCCCTGCCGAAGGCCGAGCCCTGGGCTTCGATGCCCAATACGGGGAGCTGGTAGGACGCCCCCGACGCCCGCAGGAAGCATGCCCTTGAGCTGAAGATGCTGCTCCGCAAGAAAACTTTGCGCCGGAACCGGTTGTGGAACAATTTTTCTCTATGACCATCCTTTCGGAATGTGATCCTATTTTTATTTGTTTCTTACCCTTTATCTTGAAACATGATTTCATTAGGTTCCGGTCAGCGGAGGACTTCCATGACCAAGGCCAACGTTCGGGTGCACGCCGGCCGCGCAACCGGAGCCAGCAACGCGCTTTCGACGCCCCATCCCGACGGCGCAGCGCTTGCGGCGTACCTCGATGCGACCCTGGCGGGGTGCGACAGCCTGGAGGCGCGTCTCGCGGCCATCGCCGACGCCATCCCGGGACGGGTCGCGTTCTCGACCAGCCTTGGGCTCGAGGATCAGGCGGTGCTGCATGCCATCGCGGCCTCGAAGCGTTCCTTCGACGTGTTCACGCTCGATACGGGCCGGCACTTTCCCGAGACGCTCGAGACGATCGAGGCGAGCGAGCTGCGTTACGCGCCCCTCAAGATCCGCGTCGTGTTCCCGGACGCTGCCGACGTCGAGATGCTGGTGGCGCGCGACGGCATCATGGGTTTTCGCCAGTCGATCGAGGCGCGCAAGGCGTGCTGTGACGTGCGCAAGGTACGGCCGCTCAACACGGCGCTCGCCGGCGCAGCAGGCTGGATCACCGGGCTTCGCCGCGACCAGTCGGCTGGGCGCGCGCATGTTCCGTTCGCATCCTGGGACGGAGAGCATCAACTCGTGAAGCTCAATCCGATCGCCGACTGGAGCCTCGAGCAGCTCGAAGCCTACATCGCCGACAACAGCGTTCCTGTTAACCCCCTTCATGCGCGCGGCTTCCCGTCGATCGGCTGCCAGCCGTGCACGCGCGCGATCCGCCCCGGCGAGGACATCCGCGCGGGGCGCTGGTGGTGGGAGAACGAGGACGGAAAAGAATGCGGGCTGCACAATCGCCCGAAGCCGAAAGAGGCCCACGCATGACGCAGCCGATCTCGCATCTCGATCTCCTGGAGGCCGAGAGCATCCACATCTTCCGCGAAGCGGCTGCGCAGTTCCGCAAGCCCGTGCTGCTCTACTCGATCGGCAAGGACTCGACGGTGCTGCTGCATCTCGCGCGCAAGGCGTTCTGGCCCGCGAAGCTGCCGTTCCCGGTGCTGCACATCGACACCGGCTGGAAGTTCCGCGATATGATCGCGTTCCGCGACAAGACCGCGCGCGACTTCGATCTCGATCTCATCGTGCACACCAACGAGGATGGCGCCCAGAAGGGCATCAACCCCGTCGACTACGCGCCTTCGGTCTATACCGACGTCATGAAGACGGTGCCGCTGAAGCAGGCCCTCGACAAATATGCCTTCGACGCCGCGTTCGGCGGCGCGCGCCGCGACGAGGAGGCGAGCCGCGCCAAGGAGCGCGTGTTCTCGTTCCGCGCCGAGGGCCACCGCTGGGATCCGCGGCGGCAGAGGCCCGAGATGTGGCGGCTCCTGAACGGCCGGCTCGGCGCCGGCGAGACGGTGCGCGTGTTCCCGCTCTCCAACTGGACCGAGCGCGACGTGTGGCGCTACATCCTGCGCGAAAAGCTCGACGTCGTGCCGCTCTATTTCGCCGCCGAGCGCCCGACCATCCTGCGCAACGGGCAGCTTCTCATGCGCGACGACGACCGCCTGCCGGTGAAGCCGGGCGAGGAGGTCGTCACCCGGCGCGTGCGCTTCCGCACGCTCGGCTGCTATCCGCTGACGGCCGCTGTCGAGTCGGATGCCGCCGACATCGAGAGCGTGGTTGCCGAGACGCTCGGGGCCCGCACCTCCGAGCGGCAGGGGCGCCTCATCGACCACGATCAGGCGGGCGCCATGGAAAAGAAGAAGCAGGAAGGGTATTTCTAAGATGTCAGCGCAGCCCAATACCCTTCAGAAGTCGAAAGGCAAGGAGACGAAGGTGCCGCTCAAGGTCGTCTCGGATCAGACGTCCGCACCCTCGTCCCAAGCGCCCGATCTCGAGAAGATCGCGCCCGAGCTCTCGGGCATGCTGCGCGTGCTCACCTGCGGCTCGGTCGACGACGGCAAGTCGACGCTGATCGGGCGCCTGCTGTGGGATGCGACCGACCTCTACGACGATCAGCGCGAGACGTTGCGCCGCGGCAAGACCGTCGACGGCGGCAATCCCGACTTCAGCCTGCTCATGGATGGCCTCGTCGCCGAGCGCGAGCAGGGCATCACCATTGACATCGCCTGGCGCTATTTCGACACGCAGCACCGGCGTTTCGTCGTCATCGACAGCCCCGGTCACGAGCAGTACACGCGCAACATGGCGTCCGGCGCATCGCACGCCGACGTCGCCATCCTGCTCATCGATGCGCGCCACGGCATCAAGAAGCAGACGCGGCGGCATGTAGCGATCCTCGACCTAGTTGGCGTGAAGCGCGTCATCCTCGTCGTCAACAAGATGGATCTCGTCGACTGGTCCGAATCCGCCTTCCGCAAGATCGAAGCCGACTTCGAGACGTTCTCGTGGCGCTTCGGCTTCTGGGAGGCGAAGGCGATCCCGACCGCTGCCGTCTCCGGCGACAACGTCGCGCGCGCGTCCGAGAACATGCCCTGGTATCCCGGCCCGACGCTGCTCGAGCACCTGGAAAGCCTGCCGAGCCGTGTCACCGAGCCCACGGGGCCGTTCCGCTTCCCGGTGCAGACGGTGCTGCGCGATTCCCGAAACGACTTCCGCGGACTGGCGGGGACCGTCAGCGGAGGCAGCGTGCGTGTGGGCGAGACGATCGTCGATGCGCTCTCCAAGCGCAGCGCCAAGGTGCTGCGCATCGCCACCATGGACGGCGACCTGGAGCAGGCCGCGCAAGGCCAAGCCGTCTCCATCCAGCTCGACACCGACATCGATGTCGCGCGCGGCGCCGTGCTCTCCAAGGCCGACACGCGGCCCGTAACCGCCCGCGTCGTCGAAGCGCGCATGGTCTGGCTCAGCGAGACGCCCTACGACCCGCGCGGCTCCTATCTCCTGCGCACCGCGACCGACCTCACGCCGGTCTCGAGTCTCAAGATCCGCGCGCTGCTCGACCTCGAGTCCCTCGAGACGCATCCCGCCGATGTATGCGGAACCAACGACATCGCCCTCGGCGACATCGCGCTCGGCCGGCCGGCCGCCATCGACACCTTCGCGGACGCCCCCGAGACGGGCAGCTTCATGCTGGTCGACGCGATCACGGGGGCTTCCGTTGCGGGCGGCGTGGTGACTGTCGCCAATCCGGAAGCGGCCGAAGCCGACGAGACGACCTTCGTGCTGACGCGCGCCATGCTCGAGCGCGGGCTCAACGCCGATCTCAGCGACCAGCCGCAATCGGAGGCAGAGTTCCGGCGACGGGCGAACGAGGTGGCGCTGATCCTCAGAGCAGCCGGAATCAACGTCGAGATCGAAAGCGCTGCCGACTATTCGATCTAAACGATGTCTGCTATCGGTTGGCGGTAATCACGGAGACGCCGCCTATCATCATGGATGAGATTTTTCTTTATGTCGCCATCGGCTTCGTGGCGCAGATGATCGACGGCGCCATCGGCATGGCCTACGGGGTCACCGCAACGAGCGTCCTCCTCTCGACCGGCGTGCCGCCGGCGACGGCGAGCGCGTGCGTGCATGCGGCCGAGACGTTCACCACGGGCGCCTCCGGTCTTGCGCACTGGAAGCTCGGCAACGTCGACCGGCAGCTCCTGTGGCGGCTCGCCCTCCCCGGCGCTATCGGCGGCGCGATCGGCGCTTATGCGCTCTCCGAGTTCGACGGCGACACGCTGAAGCCCTTCATCAGCGCGTACCTGCTGCTGCTCGGCCTCGTCATCATCCGCAAGGCGCTCGCCACGCGTCCCCCGGAAACGCCGGAGCCGCGCTCGGTAGCGCCGCTCGGCTTCTTCGGCGGGCTTCTGGACGCCATCGGCGGCGGCGGATGGGGGCCGATCGTCACCTCGAGCCTGCTCGGGCAGGGGGCGACGCCGCGCTATGCCATCGGCTCGGTCAACTTCGCCGAATTCTTCGTGACGCTCACGATCTCGACGACGTTCTTCCTCACCGTGGGCTTGAGCCTCTGGCCGATCATCGCGGGGCTCATCATCGGCGGGATCATCGCCGCGCCGTTTGCGGCGCTGGCGGCCAAGCGCATCCCGCCCAAGCTTTTGATGCTGGCCGTCGGCTGCGTGATCATCGGACTCAGCGCCACCACGCTCATCAGGACCCTCAACAAGGCTCTGACCCCATGACGGGATGGCGCATCGATGAGTCCTGCTCACCCCGGAGCGGCGCGGCCCTTTCGTACGGCCGGTTGGCCGCGAAAGCCTGCAAGCCGGGGAGGTTTGCGGCGGTCTCGCTCCTGCCAGCGACACAAAAGTCCTCGCGTCAACGCGCCATCCAGTTCATGACCTAGCGGGCGACGGCGCCGATGATCGATACTTCCCTCCTCGTTCTGTGGCCCCTCATCGTCGCCGGCGGATTCGGCGTCGGCTTCCTGGTGGGCATGACCGGTGTCGGCGCGGGGTCGCTGACGACGCCGTTCCTCATCACGCAGGTCGGCATCCAGCCCGCGCTGGCGGTCGGCACGGACCTGCTTTTCGCCTCGATCACCAAGGCGTCCGCGGCGGCGCCGCATCACACGTACGGACACGTGAACTGGCGCATCGTGCGCTGGCTTGCCGCGGGCAGCGTCCCGGGGTCGATCGCCATGCTGGCGCTCATCAAATGGCTTGAGCCGGACCTCGCGACGATGGCGCACGTCATCAAGACCGCGCTCGTGGCAGCGTTGATCCTGAGCTCGGCGGCGATCCTCGTCTATCCCTTTCTCATGCGCGGCAAGTGGGTCGAAGCCGCGGCGGAGGCGGCGCACGCTGCCGTGCGCCCCATACCCACCATCCTGCTCGGGCTCCTGCTCGGCTCCATCGTCACGCTGACGTCGGTCGGCGCCGGCGCGATCGGCGTCGTGGTGCTGACGCTGCTCTATCCGGCGCTGAGGACGCGCCACCTCATCGGCACCGACATCGTGCACGCCGTGCCGCTGACGTTGGTCTCGGGGCTCGGTCATCTCGGCATGGGGAATACGAACTTCACCCTGCTCGGCCTCTTGCTCCTGGGATCGCTGCCCGGCATCGCCATCGGCTCGCGTCTCACCGGACGGCTGCCGGACTGGTTCCTACGCATCGCGCTCGCGGCGATCCTCGTCTTCGCGGCCTCGACGCTCTACGCGACGCTCTGACGTCCTTCCGGCGGCGGCAGAGCTTGCGCCGCGCCCTTATTCGGAAAAGTGCTCGCCTACGTCATGACCTCTTCCAGATCCCGCCGCGACAGGCGCCCGTCGTGGAGCGAGGTCGCGACCAGCGCGCCGGCAACGCCAATGGCGCGCAAGGCGTGCAGATCAGCGACGTGGCGCACGCCGCCGGCCGCGTAGACCCGGCGCGCGCCGGCCCGCGCGACGATCTCCGCGAGACGCTGCGTGTCGGGGCCTTCGCCGCTGCCGACGCGCGCTAACGTCATGACGATCACGCGGCCGGGCCAGAGCGCCGCATCGTCCAACAAGCCGGGCGGGCCGATGAACGTGTCGCCGCGGAAGTCAAGGGAGAGCGTGGCGCCAGCGGCCTTGCGCGCGGATTCGTAGTCGGCGAGAGATGTCAGGGTCTCCGATCCGAGCACGGGGTGAATGCGCATCTGCGTGCGTTGGGTATCCCCCCCTCCTGGGGTGGGGGGAAGCCCGACGTCTGCGTTGTCAGAACCTGCGGTGCCGTCGTCGAGCCAAAGCTCGCCGGGCCAGGCCGCGGCGAGGCGGTGTTGCGTCGCGAGGTCGGGCCCGCGGCCTTCGATGCCGTCGAGATCGGCGACGTAGAGCGTCGAAAAAGGGTAAAGCGACCTCAGCCCGAGCGCCACCACGACGGGATCGGCGCTTGCCGCGAGCGGCGTTTCGAGCGGGCGGTAGCGCGCGCGCTCGCCGCGACGGGCCGCAACGACCACGCCGCCCCGCAGATCGATAACCGGAATGACCTCCATGGGCTTCCCTCTCCTCGCAAGGGATGTAACACAGGGACGAACCAGGGGAAGGATCACGCATGACCATCACAGCCGGCCTCGATGTCGGGGGAGCACATCTCAAGGTCGCGCTCGTCGAGGACGGGCGTCCCGTGGACGTGCGCCAGCTCGCCTGCCCACTGTGGCAGGGGCTCGACAAGCTCGACACCGCGCTCGCGGGGGCCCGCCCGATGCTCGACAGGGCCGCGCGCTTCGCCGTGACCATGACCGGCGAATTGTCGGATCTGTTTCCCGACCGCAAGACGGGCGTCGAGGTGCTCGTCGCGCGCCTCGGCCAGCAGCTCGGCGACGTTCGCTTCTGGATGGGGGCGCGCGGCTTCGGCGGTGCCGACGACGCGAGACGGCAGCCCGGCGACGTCGGCTCGACGAACTTCCTGGCGACGGCGGCACTGGTCGGCGCGCAGCTCGGCGATGCCCTGCTCATCGATTTCGGATCCACGACGGCGGACATCATTCCCATCGCCGGCGGCAGGCCGCAACCACGCGGGCTCACGGACGCGGAGCGCCAGACGACGGGCGAGCTCGTCTACACGGGCTATACACGCACGGCCGTGATGGGCATTGCGGCGCGCGCGCCGTTCCGCGGGCAATGGGTCACGCTCGCGCGCGAGTACCTGGCAACCATGGCCGACGTGCGCCGGATCCGCGGCGAGCCGCTCGACGGCATCGACCTGCACGCCACCGCCGACGGCAAGGGCAAGTCCGTTGCCGAAAGCATCACGCGCCTCGCGCGCATGCTGGGCCGGGACGCGGCAGACGGCGGGGACGCGGATTGGCGGCTCGTCGCCGACTGGCTCCGCGAGGAACAGATCCGTTCGATCGTCGAGGGCGCGTTCCAGGTTCTGTCCGGCCAGGCGCTTGCGAAGCACGCGCCCGTCGTCGTGGCCGGCATCGGGGCGTCCGACGCCACCGCCGTTGCGCATCGTCTCGGACGAGACGCGCTCGCGTTCGGCGAGCTTGTGAAAGCGGACGCATCCTGCCGTCAGAGTGCAACGCACGCGGCGCCCGCCGTCGCCGTCGCCCTGCTGCTCGGCTCGGCGTAAGCTTATTGCAGCGCAAACAGAACCTTTACACAGCCGTTAAAAGTTTTCCTCCGATCCTATGCGGCGGCTGAACCGGACTCTAATGCGTGCCTGCTAGACTCACCCCAGAATGAGCAAAAAGACTTCCCAGGGGGAGCCCTATGAAGACCACGCTCACCATCCTTGCAGCCGTCGTCATGCCGGGCGGGTTCATCGTCCTCGCGATCGCGCTCGGCACGTTCCTCGTCACGCGGCATCGCGCGGGCGCAAAGGTCGTCCTCGGCGCGCCGGCATAAAGACCGCTACGTCTTAAGCGCGGCGCCCGCATCGCCGCCGCGGTAGGCGGCCACACGGTCCATGAGCCAGCCCCAGGCCTCGCGCTCGCGCGGGCCGGCCGTCTTCGAAATCGCAATCTCGAGGTAGCCGATCTCGGCGTCGATCTTCTCCGGCGGCAACATGGAGAGCCGCGTCGTCAGAACCGCCAGCTCCAGCACCGCGGCCTCGGCACGGTTGTAGCCGCTCCAGACGG
This sequence comes from Hyphomicrobium sp., assembly GCF_036833075.1. Lineage (GTDB taxonomy): Bacteria > Pseudomonadota > Alphaproteobacteria > Rhizobiales > Hyphomicrobiaceae > Hyphomicrobium_C. The sequence goes on along the minus strand of NZ_DAITQL010000010.1, from coordinate 34,902 downwards.
CGTGGCTTGCAGCGTGCACGATCCTGCACCGGAAGCGCGGGCGCTGCATATCGTCGGCCACGCGCTCCACCGCCAGCTCCCAATGGGACACGGCATCCGCGAGCCGTACGCCTTTCACCACGTCCGCCGGAACCGTGGGCCAGTCGCGGCGCCCGGTGACGCAGCCCGCAAAGACGCGCACGTCGCCCGTATGGCTCGCCACCGCGCAGGGGTTGACCTTGAGGTTGTCGAGCGTGCGCGAGGGCTTGAAGGGGGCAACGATCCAACCGTCGCCGTCCTCGATCAGGCCGAGCGGGGCGATGTGCGGCATGCCCTTTGCGTCCGTCGTCGTCACGATGGTTTCGACGATGCGTGGCATTTCTGCTTCCTCCGCTTGCGCGGCTACCTGCCACGCGTTGTACGCACCGTCGGCCGCGCGGCACCGCGGCGGCCCGCCGGATTCTGGCGCGCATCCCGTGCCGCAATGTCCAACAGATCGCAGAGCACGGCGTCATCGTTGGGGCCGAGCACGCGCCAGGCGAGATCCGCGCGCTCGGCGATGAGCGGAAACACGGGATCGACGATGCCCTGGCGCGCCAGGGTCTTGGCCGAGGCCGTCTTGCGCACGGCGCGCGATTTGACGAGCACGAGCTCGACGTCGCCCAATCGCTCCGCCAGACGCGCGGCAAGACCGTCGGAAGTGATGGACCAATCGCGCGGGATGCGGCGGTCGCCGGCGCAGAGGCTCGCCGGCAGCCACACGGGAATGCGGCGGCGGTGCCAGGCGCGCGTGATGCCGATCAGCGATTCGGCGCCGACGAGACGCGGCGCGAGCGCGATCATCGCATCCGCCATCTGGTGCATGGCGAGCAGCGCCATGTCGTGGGCGGCCTCGTCGGAGAAGCCGAGCTTCTTTTGCGTTTCGCGCACGGCGTCGGCGAATGCACCGCCCCCCGGCACCACGACGACGGGACGGCGCGCGCGGCTGACGAGGGAAAGCAAGCGGCGCAGCCGTCCGCTCTCTGCGAGGCTGCCACCGAGCTTGAGGACGACGGGCGTCATGCGACGCCACCCGGCCGGGTGCGAAAGATCTCGACGCCGCGTACCGGGCCGCGCTCCAGCTTCTCGATGCAGATGCGCATGGCGTCGATGCGCGGATCCTTAAGGAGGCGCGCGGCGATGTCCTCGGCGAAGGTCTCGATCAGGTTGATGTGGCCCGCGCTCGTAATGTCGGCCACCGCATCGATGATGTCGGTATAGGACGGCACGGTGTCCATGTCGTCGCCAGCGGCACGCACGTGCGGCGCGAGATAGGCGTCGACGCTGAGGCGCACCTTCTGCGTGACGCCCTTCTCCTCGGCATAGACGCCGATGTTGCAGTCGATCACCCAGTCCTTGAGGAAGATGCAGTCGCGGCCAAGCGTTGCGGGCGCCTTGGCGGTGGCCCAAGCTTCACACGCGTCTGATGTCGTCTTGCTCATGGGATGCGTTCCAACGCGACGCATTCCCCTCCCCCTCTCGTCGAAGGCGAGTCTTCCATTCGACGTGGGGAGGGGTCAGGGGTGTAGGGAGTCCTGAACGCTGCTAGCGTTTGGGGTTCCCCTCCTCCCGCCCTCCCCCACAAGGGGGGAGGAGACGTGGGCGCGAAGGGGATTGCGCGGCGGATGTCGGCGAGCGCCGCAGCGTCGAGCGCGGAGCGGCGGTCGGATGCCGAGCAGAGGGCGCCGCGGAAACCAAGAACGTCGGCGCCGAGCGCGAGCAGCTCCGGTACCTGAGCGTGGCGCAACGAGCCGGCCAGCCCCGCGAACAGTCCCGCCGCGCGCGCCTCGGCGATGAAGGCGCGCAACGCGCCGGGCGGGCAATGGTCGAGCAGCGTGCGGCCGTCCTTCCGCGCCGTGTCCAGCATGACGCCCGCAAAGCCCGCTTCGCCCAGCGCCGGCACGAGCGCGCGGTCGCGCGGCGCGTCGGCCATCAGCACCGCGACCACAGGCGTGCGCCCGGCGAGGTGTCGGCCGAGATGCGCGACGGTCGCCAGCGCATCGCCGCCGGGAAAAAAGCCGACCTTGACGAGGTCGCAGCCGGTCGCCGCCATCGCGCACGCGGCTTCCAGAACGGGTTGCGGCTCGGCGACGAGGTCGCCCACCGTGGCGCTCACCGGAATGTGCGCCGGGAGGGCGCCGCGGATGCGCGCCACGACAGCGTGCGGCAAGGCGCCGAGCGCGCCCGCGGCCGGGTCCTTGCAGTCGATGATGTCGGCGCCTCCGTGCGCGGCGAGGCGGGCTTCCGCCTCCGACGTCACGCTGGCCAGAAGGCGGACGAACCGGTGCGTCACGGCCGTCCTCTCGTCGTCGTCATGTCTATGGAAGTCTCTCGGGGACTCAGGTCTCGTGGAATATGCGCCTTTGCTCGGCGAGCACCTTGTCTCTGTCTGTCCGCTCGGACGGCGAGAGGCGCACGGTCTCGTCCTGATCGATAGTCGCATTTGAGCCGGACATGCGCAAGATGCGGGTCCCGAGCATCACCGCCTCTGCGCGATCATGGGTAATGAAGACGACCGTCGTCGGGCGCCGGTTCCAGAGGCCGATCAGAAGCTCGCGCAGGGCCTGGGCCGTCGGGTCGTCGAGCGAGACGAACGGCTCGTCCATGAGCAGCACGTCGGGCTCGGTGATGAACCCGCGCGCGAGCGCCGCCCGCCGCTGCATGCCGAGCGACAGGCGCTCCGGATACTGCGAGCCGAAGCCCTCGAGCCCCACCTGGCGCAGCATGTCGTCGATCTGCGCGTGACGGGCATCGCCGTCGGGCAGCACGAGGGCGATGTTCTCGTAGACCGTGCGCCAGGGAAGCAGGCGCGGGGACTGGAAGATGTAGCCCACCTTCGTATCGGGGCCACCGAGCGTCACCTTGCCCTCGAAGTCGTGATCGAGGCCGGCGATGATGTTGAGCAGCGTCGACTTCCCACACCCCGACGGCCCGGTGATGACGGCGAACGAGCCGGGCTCGATGTCGATGGCGATGTTGCGCAGAACCTGCTGCGCGGGTCGCGACCCCGCGGCCGGAAAGACCTTGCGGTCGATTCGGACCTCGAGGCCACCCGCCGCCGGCCCCGCCGCACGCTCGCCTATCTGCGCCATTTGTTCACCCGCGCGGCGATGGGCTGCAGGACGGCGAACTCGATGACCTGGACGACGAGGATGAAGGCCAGCGCATAGGCGAGGATCATCGATACGTCGAACATCTGGAAATAGGTCCCGAGCTGGAAGCCGACGCCGTCGGAGCGCCCCAGGAGCTCGACCACCAGCACGATCTTCCAGACGAGCGACAGGCCGGTGCGCGCAGACGCCAGGAAGAACGGCGCGAGCTGCGGCAGCGTGACGTGGCGCAGCGTCTTCCAGGGGCCGAAGCGGTACACGTGGGCCATCTCCGCCAGATCGCGGGAGAGAGCGCGCGCGCCCTCGCGCACGGTGACGGCCACGTTCGGGAGCTTGTTCACGGCGACGGCGATGATGGCCGCAACCTCCGTGCGCCCGAACCAGACGTAGCAGAGGATGATGATGACGAGCGCCGGCAGGTTGAGGAACAGGATCAGCCAACTGTCGAACGCCTGGTCGATGCGTCCGTTCCGGCCCATGACGATGCCGATAGCCGAGCCGATCAGCATCGCAAACACGAACGCGACGGCGACGCGGAACAGCGTCATGGCGATGTGATAGCCGAGCTCGCCGCTTTCAGCCTCGCGCACCATGGCCGAAAAGACGACCGTGGGCGGCGGAAGATGGCGATGCTGGATCAAGAGGGCCAGCACCTCCCAGAACAGGAGGAAGCCCATCAGCGATCCCAGGCCCCAGGCGACCCGGGTCTGCCAGGGCTCGTCGACGCTCGCACGGGGTGTCGGGTTAAGTCGCTGCATTGCGGAACAGATTCGCGTCGAACTCGGTGCCGTGGCCCATCAGCTCCGCGTCTCCCGCCTCGACGAGAACGGCCATCAGCTTCCTGGCGGATTCCAGCTCGCGCGGCCCCCAGGGCTTCGGAATGCCGGCGCGGTAGGCGGCGACGATGGCCCGGAACTCGCCATCGGAGGCGGGCTTCACGAGGGGGCGGAGAGGCTCCCAGGCGGCATCGTCGGTCGCGAGCACGGCATTGGCCTCCGCGACGACCTCGAGCAAGCGCTCGATCTCGGCGCCGTGGGCCTCCTCGTAGCTTTCCTTCCAGATGAAACCGACGAGCGACGGCACGGGATCGATGCCGAGGCTCCTCATGATGTCGCTCACGGTCAGGATCTCCCGGAAGCCGCTGCCGGTGAGGCGCGCCGCGTGTGTCCAGAAATTCAGGGTCGCATCGATGCGTCCGGAGCGGAGCTCCTCGGCGAGGAGCGGGGCGGCGCCGAAGGACGGACGCGCAAAGCTTGCGATGTCGCGGCCGGTCGTGCGCTTGCTGTAGGCACGCAGCAGCAGCCAGCTCTTGTCGATGGCGGAGCCCGCCACCCCGAGCGTCCTCCCCTGGAGATCCTGGATCCCCCTAATGGCGCTCTCATCCGGCACGACGAGAGAGCCGAGAGCCGACGAATAGGGCGCAAACTTCAGCTTCTCGCCGAGGGCGCGCTGGCGCATGGCCCAGGTCCAGTCGGACACGATCACGTCGGCGCCGTTGGCGAGGAGCGCAACGGGCCCAGCCTGGTTGGACGCCACATCGACGACCTTGATCTCGAGGCCGGCCTTCTTGTCGAGCTCCAGTCTGCGGATGGTTTCGATGACCCACGAGAGGGACCCGTACTTCACCGACCCGAGACGCAACGGCGCGCCCGCCGCACGGAGCCCACCCGGCAGCGCGAGAACCGCGACGGCTGCTCCTCCATGCGCAAGAAAACGACGGCGGTCGATCATTGCGCGCTCGCCTCCGCCTTAAGCCTGTTCCTCACGAGCCAGCGCACGCCGTGAAGCCACGCCTCGTCGGTGTTGCCCTGGATCAGGACGCTCGCGCTGCTGACGAGCTTGCCTTGGGCCACGTCGGCGATCGATACGTTCAAGCTCAGGTGCGTTTCGGAGATCTTGTCGATCAGAGCCGTCATGACGAGGTCGGCCTTGGCCTTGGCGGCGATGTCGATCTCGCAGCCGTTGCATTCGGAGATCGGCTGGGCGGCGGCGATCTCGTCCTTGAGGGGACCGAGGTCGACGATGTCGTAACGCCCGTCGGCGGCGAGCAGCTTCTCGAACTCGGACCGCGCCATGTCGAGCCGCGCCTGCTCGGCGGGAGTCGGGCCCGTGACGCCCCGGAAATAATCCTCCTCCGAGGCCGGCATCGACATATCGATCGGGAATATCGCCAACCTCTGACCCGCCGACGCGGCAGCCGAAGCCATCGTCATCATCGCGATCGTCATCGTAAGCCAAGCCGCCACTCGACTTAGGGTCATGCTGGTTCGTCATCCTCCAAAGTGGGCGCATTTGCTTACACTATAACGTGCGTTCGCTCGACCGGGATTTGCAAGTGCAATGTCCGAAGGGTCCGCCTCACAGGCCGTCACAAAACCGAGAGGCGCGGCGGGCGCCAACTTGACAATTGGCAATTCGATGCGATGTTCCCCGGGAAGATGTTACAATATACCGGTATGGTCGGCGCTGCCGGAACGTCCGCGGGAGGACAACGTTATGCAGGTCTCAACTGGGTCGGCGCCTCGGCCCGCCCGGTCCGTTGCTCGCCGTCCGCGCGTCCCCTTCCTTAGGGGGATCCGCCTCCTGAGCGCCTCCCTGCTGTTGACCTTTCCAGTCCTTGCCTTGCCTGCCGGTGCGCAAGACGGCGCGCCGGCGCCTGCCGCCCAGCCCGCCGCGCCGGACGCAACGGCGGCGGCCGACGAGACCTTTCTGAAGATCCCCATCCTGATGGCGCGCGAGATCCGCGAGGGTCGTCTGCCGCCCCTGTCGCTGCTCGACATCCCCCCGCCCGACGACGGCGTCGCCGGGGCCAAGCTCGCGATCTCCGACAACAACACCACGGGCCGCTTCCTCAAGCAGACGTTCACGCTCGACGTCGTTCAGAGCGCCGTGCCCGAGGATCTCGTGGCCGAGATCAAGAAGCGCGTCGGCGAGGGGCTTCCCTACGTCGTCGCGGACGTCTCGGCCGACACGCTGCTCAAGATCGCGGATGCGATCAAGGACACGGATGCGGTGGTGTTCAACACGTCGGCTCCGGACGAAGTGCTGCGCGAGGAGCAATGCCGCGTCAACGTCAAGCACACGGCGCCGTCGCGCTCGATGCTGACCGATGCGATCGGCCAGTACATGGCCTGGAAGCAGTGGCGCAAATGGGCGCTCGTGATCGGCCCCACGCCGGAAGACAAGCTCTATGCCGACGCAGTCCGGCGGACCGCCAAGCGCTTCGGGCACAAGATCGTCGAAGAGCGCACGTTCGACTACGATCCCGGCAGCCGCCGCGCCGACGGCGGGTTCGAGCAGGTCCAGCAACAGATCCCGAGCTTCATGCAGGGCCTTCCGGATCACGACGTCGTGGTGGTCGCGGACGAGGGAGAGCTGTTCGGCGAGTACTTCCCCTATCGAACCTGGATTCCGCGTCCGGTCATCGGCACGGCGGGGCTTGTCGCAACGCCCTGGCATCCGGCGATCGAGCTCTGGGGCGGCACACAGTTTCAGAACCGCTTCAAGCGCCTCGCGGGTCGCACCATGCGGCCGCTCGACTACAATGTCTGGGTGGCGGTACGCAGCGTCGGAGAGGCCGCGACGCGCACGAACACGAACGATCCCAAGGTGCTCATCCCCTACATGCGGTCGGCGGAGTTCGAGCTTGCCGCCTTCAAGGGGCAGAAGGTCACCTACCGGGCCTGGAACGGACAGCTCCGCCAGCCGATCCTGGTCGCGACGGCAAAGATGCTGGTCTCGGTGTCGCCCCAACCGGGCTTCCTGCACCAGGTGACGGAGCTCGACACGCTCGGCGTCGACCAGCCCGAGACCAAATGCACCGCCTTCAAGAAATGATGCGCACGACCGACCAAGGAGCTTCTAAGTGACCACACAACGGCAAGGCCGGGTTCTCGCACTGGCCGCTTCCCTGCTGGTGCTCGCCACCTCGAACGCGCTCGCCTACAACGTGTTCGTATCCAACGAGAAGGACAACACCGTCTCGGTCATCGACAGCGAGACGCTCGAGGTCGTGCATACGATCAAGACCGGCAATCGTCCGCGCGGCATCATTCTCGGCAACGACGGCAAGTGGGTGATCGTGAGCGTGAGCGACGATCACAAGTTGCAGGTGTTCGACACGAAGACGTTCGAATTCATCAAGGACCTGCCTTCGGGGCCGGATCCGGAGCTGCCGATCCTGCATACGTCAGGCAATCCGCTCTACGTGTCGAACGAGGACGACAACCTCGTGACGGTGGTCGACATCTTCAAGGGGATCATCGTCACCGACGTGCCGGTCGGCGTGGAGCCGGAGGGCATGGGAATGAGCCCGGACGGAAAGATCCTCGTCAATACGTCCGAAACCACCAACATGGCGCATTTCATCGATGCGCATACCTACAAGAGCATCGACAACGTGCTGGTCGACAACCGCCCGCGCGTCGCGGAGTTCACGCCCGACGGCTCGCAGGTATGGGTCAGCGCCGAGATCGGCGGCACCGTGACGGTGATCGACACGGCGACGCGCAAGGTTCTCGGGAAGATCAACTTCGAGATCCAAGGGATCACCAAGGACGCAATCCAGCCGGTGGGCGTGCGCATCACCCGCGACGGAAAGACGGCGTTCGTGGCGCTCGGGCCGGCCAACCGCGTGGCGGTGGTGGATGTCGCGACGCGCAAGGTGCTGAAGTATCTCCTCGTCGGCCAGCGCGTCTGGAACCTCGGGTTCACGCCCGACGAGCGGTTGCTCTTCACGACCAACGGCACGTCGAACGATGTCTCCGTCATCGACGTCGCCGCGCAGAAGGTGATCAAGTCCATCAAGGTCGGCCGCTACCCCTGGGGCGTGGTCGTCGCTCCCCCCCGGGCAGACGCAAACTGACGGACACGACGCCAGCCGCGGCGCACCTGGCGATTTTTCAACCGGAGAGACAGGACCCATCGATCGTGACGGCGCCAGGCTCCCTCTTCAGCGACAGGTCGACGGGCGCGCACGCGTGCGCGATCATAGCCTCCGAGCCTGCCAGTCCCCTCGCGGGCCGCGTCCGCACGGACGCGGCCGGAAAGCGTGACACACCGTGACGACCGATGCCGCCCCTCATCCGCAGGGCTCCGCCCCATCTCAACCGGACGCGCTCGTCGTCAGCGGCGTGAGCCACAGCTTCGGTGAGAAGCGCGTGCTCGACACCGTCTCGCTCACGGTGCCGCGCGGCACGTTCGCGGTCCTGCTCGGCCCCAACGGCGCTGGAAAATCGACCCTCTTCTCGCTGATCACCCGGCTCTACGACAACGTCACGGGCGAGATCCGCATCCTCGGCAACGATGTGCGGCGCACACCCGGCGCCGCGTTGCAGAGGCTCGGCGTCGTGTTCCAGTCGAAGACGCTCGATCAGGATCTCTCGCTGCAGCAGAACCTCCTCTATCACGCCGCGCTGCATGGGCTCGGCCGTCCGGAGGCGAAGCGGCGCGCTGCGGAGGCGCTGGATATCGTCGGCCTTTCGGACCGCGCGCACGAGAAGGTCCGCAACCTTTCCGGCGGCCAGAGCCGGCGCGTCGAGATCGCGCGCTCGCTGATGCATCGCCCCGGCTGCCTCTTGCTCGACGAGCCGACCGTCGGGCTCGACATCGGCTCGCGCGAGAGCGTGATCAACATCGTGCGGGGTCTCGTCCAGCGGCAGGGGCTGGGCGTACTCTGGGCGACGCACCTCATCGACGAGATTGCGGACACCGACCTCGTCATCGTCTTGCACAAAGGCAAGGTGTTGTTTTCGGGCCAGCTCCCCGGCTTCCTCGCCCACACGGGAGCCAAATCCACCCGTGAGGCGTTTCGTATCATCACGGGCACGACATCGACCGACGAGGAGGCCGCATGACCGTCGACATCGTGCGCTCCGACAGCGCCATCGAGGCGCGCTACGCAGCCGAAAGCCCGCGCCGGCTCGGCCTGCTCGGGTACTGGGCCTGCTTCCGCGGCATCGTCTGGCGGGAGGTGCTGCGCTTCCTGCACCAGCGCGAGCGCTTCTTCTCCGCCCTCGTGCGGCCGCTGGTGTGGCTCTTCATCTTCGCGGCGGGCTTTCGGCAGGTGCTCGGCGTCTCGATCATCCCGCCTTACGAGACGTACGTGCTTTACGAGGTCTATGTCGTGCCGGGGCTCGTCGGCATGATCCTGCTGTTCAACGCCATGCAGTCGTCGCTGTCGATGGTCTACGACCGCGAGACGGGCGCCATGCGCACCCTTCTCGTCAGCCCGTTCCCGCGCTCGTTCCTTTTGCTTTCAAAGCTGCTCGGCGGCGTCGCGGTGGCGGCGATCCAAGCCTACGTGTTCCTCGGCATCTTCTACTTCTGGGAGGCCGACATCTCCTATCCCGCCCATCTGGCGCTGCTCGCGGTTCCGGCGCTCCTCTTCACGCTGCTCATCTTCAACGCGGCGACGGAAGCCTTTTCCGAGACCTTCATCGGGCGCGCCATTACCGCGGCGGCGCTCACCCAGATCGTCATCCTGGCCGGCGTCATCTATTACTGGCAGCTCCCCGCGCCCTCTATGAACTATTTCACCGTGCTGCCGGCTCTGCTTCTCGCCGGCCTCATGCTCGGCTCGCTCGCGCTTTTCATCTCGTCGGTGATCAAGCAGCTCGAGAACTTCGCGGGCGTGATGAACTTCGTCATCTTCCCGATGTTCTTCGCATCGTCGGCGCTCTATCCGCTCTGGCGCATCCGCGAGAGCAGCCCGCTGCTCTACCAGATCTGTCTGATTAACCCTTTCACCTACGCGGTCGAGCTCATCCGCTTCGCCCTTTACGGGCAGATCGGGGCGCGGCTCGAGGACGGCTCGCTCGACCTTACCAACCTTTATGTTGTCACAGCCTATACGGTGCTCTTCCTTGCTGCAGCCGTGTACGCTTATAACCCCTCGAAAGGGCTGATCGCGCGGCGAGGCGGACCCGGCGGCTCAGCCTGAGCTTCGATATCCCGAGCCCGACATCACGCTTGGCCTTTCGGCGGGGCTGGAAAAAAACGAGAGCAAAACATGACCAGGATCGCTTTGAAACTCCGCGCGCCTTTGCTGCTGGCGGCCCTCGTTGCCGGGCCTCTCCCTCTTTTCGCGGGTGCCGCGGAAATGCCGCAAGCCGAGATCCAGGGCGAGAAGGAGGCTACGGCGCCGCCGATCGACTTGACCAAGGATTGGCCGTGCGTGCAGCGCAAGGTGGAGACGCTGTCCGTCGCCGCGATCTGGGACGGCCCCTCGATCGAGGGCGTCAAGGGATGGTTCCGCGAGCCCGGCATGGCGGACCTGATCGAGCTTCTCTCGACCCGGCGCATCCCCGTCGATGAGGCGGAGCAGGCTATCACCAAGTACGCCGACGGGCTGCCCAAGGAGCAACGGGACGAGAAGCTGGTCATGCTGTTCGCCGGCCTGTTCGACAAGATGGCGAGCCAGCGCCGCAGCGTGATGAGCGGCATCGAGAAGTACCAGAAGTCGCAGAAAGAGCGCGCGCGGGAGCTTGAGCGGCAGAGCTCGGCGATCGGCGAGCTCGAGAGCAAGCAGCCGCCCGGAACGACGGTGGACGACACGCCCGAGATCGCGGCGCTACGCGAGAAGTTCAACTGGGCGCAGCGCATCTTCCAGGAACGCCAGTCGAGCATTCCACTGGCCTGCGAGCTGCCGGTGCTGATCGAGGAGCGGCTCTATGCGCTCACGCGCACCATCCGCGGCCTGATGTCGACCTGACGAACGGACGGCCGCCAACCGACCCGTCAGGGTTCGGGCGTCGCCTTCACGAGATCGAAGCCGGCCTGCTGCCAGGCATCCGTGCCGTCGGCGAACCAGATCACGTTCGTGTAGCCCCAGCTCAACGCTCGTTTTCCGGCGTTCCACGACATCCAGCAGTCCTTGAGGCAGAAGAACACCACGGGTTTCGCGAGGTCGCCGCCCGTGAGGCTCGCCAAGCGCGACTTGAAGTAGGCCTCGAATTCCGGCGAGAGCACGCCGTAGCCGACGTTGGGGAGCCAATGGGCCCCCTCGATGGTCATATGGGTCGGATCGCGCCAGACGGTGCCTGCGGGCAAATTCGGCGGTTTGGGCGCGCGCGGATAGACGTCGAGAAAGACCGCAGCGCTGGATTTGAGCAGGGTCTCCGCCTCATCCGCGCCGATGACGCGGGCGCCGGTCAGGGTCTTGGGGACGGGCTCACGGTAGGCGTCGGTGCGGTAGCCGTCGGGCTCGGGCACGGTGATCTCGTCCGCACGGACAACGCCGGCGGCCAACCCGAGGCAGAGCGCGGCGGCGGCCAAAAGCCCGCACGCCGCACGCCGCATCGGTGTTCTCTTCGGCTCCCCTATCGACACGGCCCGGCTTCCATTTCGTGCTCGCAGGCTCTGCTGAAGGTTCGCCGTCGACGCCTGCCAAACCCAAACGGAAAAGACGACTGACGCGCGCGCGGCGCGTCAGTTCGTGCTCTTGGTAGGATAGCGGGGCTGGGTGATGAGCTTGTTGTCCTCATCGACGAGCGGCACGCCGTAGTCCAAGAGGATCTTGTCGATATCGCCCTGGCGCTTGGCGATGACGTTGTTGATCTCATGTTTCCAGGCGGTCTCGTTCGCGCGCACGCCCATGGTGATGCGGTACTCGAGATTGGGCAGGCCCGGCTGCTTGGCCTCGAGCATAGGGCTCACATGAAGCTCCTCGCCGCCGTGCTTGGCATACCAGCCGGCGTGGGGACCCCAGAGAATGCCGACATCGATCTCGCCGGAGCGGACATCGTTGGCCATGTCCTGCATCGGGTTCTCATAGCGCGTGTCGACAATGAAGAGGTAGGACTTGGCCGTCGGCATAAGGCCGGCCTTAGCCACGTAGTCGGCGGCGGGGGCACCGGCCTGAATACCCACTCTCTTGCCCTTCAGTCTGGGATCGAGAATCGAGGTGATGTCCTCGAGACCGGAGCCCTTCTTCGTCAAGAGCGCGTACGTCGTGCGATAGTAGGGGTTGGTGTTGAGCGTGAACTCGTCGGCTTGCACCGTTCCCATGATGAGGTCGCAGCGTTTCTCCGAAAGCGTCTTGCGCACGAAGCCCATGCCCTGGGGAAACCAAGTGTACTCCACTCCCTTGCGCTCGAGCTCCTCCGCGAAGATCTGCGCGATCTTATTCTCGAAGCCTTCGCCCTTCTCGTCGGAATAGGGAAGGTTGGCGGGCGTGGCGCAGACGCGGAGAACAGTGCGGTTCACAGCGTCTGCGAGATGGCCCTCGGCGGCGCTGGCGCCGCCGGAAGCGGCGACCAGACTACCGAACGCAAAAGCAAGTACGGCGCGTATCCTCATATGTGCATTTCCTTTTTTTCTGAGGCAGTCGCCGAACTGCCGGCCTTAATCTCCGATGCAGCTCTTCTCGGCCTCGACGGCCTCCTTGGGCTTCTCGGCGCGCTGGTCGGCGCTGAGACGGCCACCCGGGAGAGCATCCGTCGAGCGGGCACGGAGGTATATGTAGAGGTCGTCGATGTAGCACATGACGTTGGGGTTATCGCCAAGCGCCGGCATCACGTACTTGGTGCCCGCAACGTCACGGACCTGACCACTCGATACGATCTCCAGGAATTTCTCGTAGGTCATGGTCTTGAGCGAGTCGTGCAGAGCCGGAGCGAAGGTGGAGCCTTCCGCGTTGGGCCCGTGGCAGACGTGGCACTCGCCATGATAGCGGCGCCAGCCCGAGTAGGTGTTCCAGTCGACCTGCTTGACGATGTCGGTATTCGCTTCGTCGCGGATGACGTTGTAGGTCGGCGTGCCATCGGGAAGCATCCACTTGCCGTCCTCGAATTTCTTGCCTTCCTGATATTTCTTGTCGAGAACCGGATCCGGAAGAGGGCTCTTATCCTGAGCCGCCGCAATGCCTGACGAAAGAGCCGCCATGCCCAAGCCCGCGGCAACAAACAAACCAAAACCAATTCTGTTCACGCGCTTCCCCTTATTTTTTTGAATCTCTCCCTAGCGTCCTTGCAGGACACCACAAGCATCAACGCCAGGGATCTCACAATACGGCCAAGATCCCCGGATTAATCCTCAAAAGATGGTGACATTGTTCCCGTCACGCAAGCGTTTAGAAGATTACATTCCAGCAACAAACCGGCGCGGGTTTCCCCGCGCCGGCTGAACTGTTCTCAACGTGCCATTTAGGGCAGCGCATAGACCGTAAGCGTGCCACCGAGATCGGTGAACTGCTTGAGGCCCGCGTAGTTGCCGACCGCACCCAGGCCGTCCGTCGGCTTGTCGAGGCCAGCCGCAAGACCGATGCCGGCCCAGCCACCAACACCCGAGAAGATGCCGATGTACTGCTTGCCGTTGATGGCATAGGTCATCGCGTTGCCGATCGAGCCAGACGGCAGGCGGTGCTTGTAGATCTCCGCTCCGTCCTTCTGATCGCGGCACTTGAAGTAGCCGTCGAGGGTGCCGTGGCAGGCGATGCCGCCAGCGGTGGTCAGGATGCCCGACCAGAGCGAGAAGGGCTCATCGTGCTGGTGAACGATCTTGCCAGCAGCGCCATCCCAGATCGTGAAGTGGCCGGTGTTCGTCTTACCCTGCGGCGGGAACATCGACAGCGTGGCGCCAACGTACGGCTGACCCGGCGTGTACGAAACCTTGAACGGCTCGTAGTCCATGCAGACGTTGTTGACGGGCACGTAGAAGAAGTTCGTCAGCGGCGAGTAGGCGGCCGGCTGCTGGTCCTTGAAGCCAAGGGCTGCCGGGCAGACGTTCTTCGTGTTGACGTCCGGACCGTTGAGGAACGTGGACTTCGAAGCGACGACGGTCGGACGACCGTAGTTGGGCTTCGACTTGTCCATCTCCACGCCGGTCGACCAGTTCAGGTCCTCGTCGTAGGGCTGGGCAACGAGCAGCTCGCCGTTGAGGCGATCGAGCGTGTAGCCGAAGCCGTTACGGTCGAAGTGGGTGAGAACCTTGCGGTCCTGGCCACCGATGTTCTGGGTGGTGAGGATCGACTCGTTGATGCCGTCGTAGTCCCACTCATCGAACGGGGTCATCTGGTAAGCCCAGGCGGCCACGCCGGTGTCGGGGTTACGAGCGAACAGCGTCATCGACCACTTCTGATCGATCTGCTTGCCGTCCGGTCCAGCGCGCTGAGCCGGGTTCCAGGTCGAGGGGTTGCCCGAGCCGTAGTAGAAGAGGTGGGCATCCGGATCGTACGAGGCATAGCCCCAGGTCGAGCCGCCACCGATCTTCCACTGGTCGCCCGTCCAGGTCTTGAGCGAGGAGTCCTTGCCGACCGGCTTGCCGAGCGACAGGGTCTTCTCCGGATCCATCAGGATGTCGGAGTCCGGGCCCATGGAGTAGGCGCGCCAAGCGCGCTTGCCGTCGGCCAGGTTGTAGGCGGTGACGTGGCAGCGGACGCCGAACTCGGCGCCGGACGTGCCCATGATCACCTTGTCGCCGATGACGATCGTGAAGCCCGTGTGCGTCTCACCCTTCTTGGGATCGCCGTTCACGACCTTCCACTTCTCCTTGCCCGTCGCGGTGTCGAGCGCGACGAGGCTGGTGTCGGCCTGACCGATGACGAGCGTATCGCCAACGATGTTGACGCCGCCGCGGTTCACCGTGTCGCAGCACATGACGGGAATGACCGACGGGTCCTGCTTCGGCGAGTACTTCCAGAGGATCTTCGGGCCAACCGGGTCCGAGATGTCGAGGGCAAACACGTTGTTCGGGAATGCGGTGTGGAGATACATCCGGTCGCCGATGACGATCGGGCCGCCTTCGTGACCACGAAGAACGCCGGTCGAGAACTGCCAGGCAACCTTGAGGTCCTTAACGTTCGACGTGTTGATCTGGTCCAATTCCGAGTAACGCCAGTTGGCGTAGTTACCCATCTGAATTGCCCAGTTGTTCGGGTCAGCAATCGCCTTTTTGACCTCGTCATTCGCCGAAACCGGCGAAGTCAGAGCGACAGTGGCGAGCAGCCCGCATGCGAGTGCACTTCTGCGCATCGCGCTTCCTCCTTAAAGTTCTTGCCACGCTTGCAAGCGGCAGCGAACGACAGCGTGTCACAGCCCAGTTACGGTTGTCGGGATTTTTTCCCTTGTTTTCCGCTGACTTGCGAATGGAGGCCCTTGCACTGTCGAGCCGCCTGAAGCCATCGCTACCGTGACTTTCTTTTAGACACTTTCTCGTGAGGTCCGCAAGACAATCCGTGAGATCATTTTTTCTTGCAACACCGATAGGACAAGCTTTCTGACCCTTTTCTTGCGCCATTTTATCGAACTTTCTTGCGTCGCAGTATCAAATGCTGCGACGCACGCCTAAATTCCATTCGTGAAAGTCTCCAATCCATGTCATTGACTGGCGATCCGTAATATGCATAATTTTTGCCCCTGCAAATATGACAGATCAGGTGTCCGTCACCCTCAACCATCTGAAATCCAGGATGTTTTCCTAATTTCGACGTTGACGAGTTCCTGCACGCGCCGTCACATACTCCGCATTGCGCGCAGGTCCGCCGGGGCTTACATCCCCCTCGCCGCAACAGGAGGTTGTTTAGCCCGTGTCCAAGCATGACGCCTTCCGACCCGACCGCCGCTCCGTCCTGCGCGACGGCGGGATGCTGGCCGTGCTTTCCGTCGTAGCATCCGCCGCGAGCCGCAAGGCGCTGGCCGCCACGTCCGACGCGGCCCGCTCTTTCGCCGGCGAGATCGCGCCCGGGGTTTATGCTCATCATGGGCACGTCGCCGAGTACACGCCCGAAAACGAGGGCGACATCGCCAACGCGGGCTTCATCGTCGGACGCGATGCGGTCGCCGTCATCGATACCGGCGGCAGCGCCCGGGTCGGGGCCCGGCTTCGCGACTCTATCCGGTCGGCCACGGATCTCCCCATCCGCTATGTGATCAACACGCACATGCACCCGGACCACGTGTTCGGAAACGCCGCCTTCGAAGCCGACCAACCGGCGTTCGTCGGCCATCACAAGCTCGCGCGCGGCCTGAGCGCACGGGCGGAGCGCTACATCGCGATCAACAAGGAGGCGCTCGGCGAGGACGTCTTCGCAGGAACGAAGATCGTGCTGCCGACGCTGGCGATCGACGCGCCGACGACGCTCGATCTCGGCGGGCGCACCATCGTGCTCGAGCCGCAGAAGACGGCGCACACCGACAACGACCTTACCGTCCGCGACAACGAAACGGGCACGGTGTTCCTCGGCGACCTCGTGTTCTCGGAGCACGTGCCGACGCTCGACGGCTCCATCCTGGGCTGGCAGGCCGTGCTCGATACTCTGATGCAGGCGCCGGCTCAGCGCGTCGTTCCCGGCCACGGCCCGGTTTCGATGCCCTGGCCCGACGCCGCAAAGCCAATCCAGCGCTATCTTGCGGTCCTGATCGACGAGATCCGCGTTCTGATCAAGGAAAACCGGTCCCTTTCGGAGGCCACCACAACGGTCGGGCTTTCCGAAAAGGATGCATGGAAACTGTTCCAGGACTATCATGTCCGCAACGTCTCGGCGGCGTTCGCGGAGCTCGAATGGGAATAGCGCCGCCGAGCGGAACGAGGCGCCCGAGGCGCCAGAACCGGAGGACACCATGGCCCACCCGAACCTTGGAGCGCACGGCACGCGCTTTCTGCGCGGCTTCGCAGGGCTCGCGCTTGCCAGCTTGATCGCGGTCGCAAGCTCGGTCGCAGCGCAATCCGCGGAGGCGGACGCGGAGGATATCTGGCCGTCGCTGCAGACGGATCTCTTCGGCGCGCGCACCGTGGTCGAGGATCACTCCGTGGTCGTGCTCGAAGCGCCCTACCGGGCGGATGACGCGGCCCTGGTGCCGCTCAAGATCAGCCTGCCGGCTGCAACCGCGCGATCGATCAAGAGGCTGCTTCTCGTGATCGACAAGAACCCGGCTCCGCTCGTTGCCGATCTCACGTTCGGTCCGGCAGCGGGCGACGGCGAGCGGGTGATCGAAACGCGCGTGCGCGTCGACATGTACTCCAACGTCCGCGCGATCGTCGAGACCGACGACGGCAGGCTGGCGATGGCCACACGGTTCGTGAAGGCGGCCGGCGGCTGCTCGGCGCCCGCTCTCAAGGACACGGACGCCGTGCTTGCGGAGGCGGGGAAAATGCAGATCAAGCATCTCGCCGCGACGGCCGGCGGGCTCAGCGAAGGGCAGATCAAGATCCGCCATCCGCAGTATTCGGGCCTGCAGCTCAACCAGCTCACCGGCTACTACATTCCCGCCAAGTTCCTGCGCGTGATCGACGTCGCGCGCGACGGCGAGCGCGTGTTCCGCCTGGAAGGCGGCATCTCGCTCTCGGAGGACCCCAACATCCGCTTCACCTACGCTGCGGGCGGAGACAATACACTCGAGGTGACCGCCGAGGACACGGACGGCAAAATCTTCAAGGGACAGGCCGGGCCCAAGGGCTCCTGAGGCGCGTTCCTCGGCCATCAATCGATCGGGCGTTCCGGACCAGGATCCACGGCTGGGCGCACAGAGACAAACTAAAAGGGCGCTTCGATCGAAGCGCCCTTTGCATTTCCACGACAGCCCGCGGCGCCGTCAGAAGCAGCGGATCTCGCCTTCGACCTGCGCGCGCTTCAGGTTCTTGACCTTCTCCAGCATGGCCGGCGCATACATATACGCGACGCTCTCACCGCCGCGCTGGCGCACGGACATGATGGTCTCGGCCTCCTCGTACTCCTGGTAGGGGAGCACGGAGGCAATGACGTCGATCGAGCAGGCGCACTTGTCGAGCACGTCGCGGGTCGCACCGTTGACCATCATGCAGCCGTAGATGTAGTCGCCGCGGGTTGCCGTCGGGTAGTCGTTGACGAGCTTGGCTGCGGTGTTGTGCTCGGCGCTTTCCTCGCCGATCGCCGCGGCGCCCGCCGCCAGCAGAACCACGCCCGCCGTCGCCAGTATCTTGGTCAGCTTTCTCATCATTTTGCGTCTCCTGTGCCGACGACCTTGATGTGCTCCCTGAGCTCCGGCCCAGCGGCCTCGGCGCTCACGAAGTTCGCGCTGAGATCAACGAAGTAACCCGGCACCTGGTTGCTGACGACGATGGTGAACGCCGAATTGTGGAAGCCCTGCATCTTGGAGGCGCTCGGATCGTCGGCAAACGGGACGACCGTCACCTTGTAGGCATCGACCTGCGTGCCGTTGTAGTCTGTCTTGATCTCCTCGGCGGTGGCATTGCCCAGAGCCTCGCGCATCTTGTGCTTGAGGTACATCTGGTTGCCGCCGGCCAGCGCGTTGAACGTGGCGACGCTGCGGTCGAGATACCAGATGAACAGCGGGTTGATGGTGAGCTCCGGCCAATTCTGCGGATCGCGCGCGTTGTCGCCGGTGAACACCTTGAACACGACGTCGCGACCGCCCTTGTCGTCGATCTTGGCGACGCCAAGACGGATGTCGTCGGCGTAATTCCTGCCGACCAGGCGCTCGTCGGAGCCGGTCTTCTCGAAGCGGTAAGTGACCTCCGCGCCCTTGTCGACGAGATCGAGCTGGCGGCTCTCGAACAGGAGCGGCAACGCTTTCTGATCGCCCGCTGCGGCAGCGGCCACTGGCAGCAGGGTCAGGCCCAGCGCCACCGACACACGAACTAGCTTCAACATGGTTCCGTTTTCCTTCTTACGGGTGCCAGATCGGCAACCTTCTCGGGAATTCTTCTATCCTCTCTCCCCGCCCCCGGGCAATGTCCGGAACATGAATTCTCTGAAAGGCGCGGGGGGGGGCTGGGCGACCTACGCAGACACCGCTCCTGAGGTCAGGGCGGCGCCCGGTCTCACGGCCCGGGCGCGAGGAAGCGGCCGAACGCGCGCGGGCCGTCGCCCACGGGGATGCGCTGCGTCACGGTTAGAGTTGCCGTGTCAATCCGCTCCAGCGTGTTGGCTTCCCAGCAGGCCACATAGACGGCGGCGCCGGTCGGATCGGCCTCGATGCCTTCCGGATACGCGCCGACCTCGATGGTCTTGACCACGGCCAGGGTCGAGACGTCGAACACGGTAACCGTACCGCCGTACTGGTCGGTGACAAACGCGCGCCCGCCGGTGAGGGCCACGGCATAGGGGCGGTGGCCGACCTTGACCGAGCCGATGACCTGGCCGGCGGCGAGATCGATCACGCTCACGTCGTCGCTTGCCACGTTCGCCGTATAGGCGCGGCGGCCTTCAGCATCGACGGTGATGCCGAAGGGGCGCTGGCCGACGGCGATGGTCCCGGTGCGGACGAGCGTTGCCGCGTCGATGATCGAAACCTGGTTGCTGTCGCGGTCGGCGGTCAGGATGCGCGTGCCGTCCGCCGTCACGGCCACGCCCGAGGGCGACTGCCCCACCTCGACGCTGGCCGTCACCGTGCCCGCGACCGGATCGACGACGAACAGCTTGTGCTCGTACCAGTCGGCGACATAGACGCGGTCGCCCGCCGGATGGACAGCGACGCCGAGCGGGCCCTCGCCCACTTTGAGGCGCGCGGCAACGGCGCGCGTCCCGGCATCGAAGACGACGAGCTCCTTGCTTTCCGGCGACGTCAGATAGGCGAAGCGGCCGTCCGGCGCGACGGCGACGCCGGCCGGCTTGCCGCCGATCCGGATCTCGGGGGCGGCGGTGCCGGCCCGGAGGTCGACGATCGAAAGCGAGTCGCCCGTCTGATTGGTCACGTAGGCTTCGCGCGCGGCCGGGGAACCGGCCGCCGCCGGCGCCACCGCCGCAGCCGCGAGGGCCAGAGCCAGCGCGACGCCTCGGAGGCGCAGCCCGGCCGGCATCAGCCGCCTTCCAGCTTCGCCTTCAGCGCGGCGAGGCCGGATTGGAACACGCCGGTGATGGCCTTGACGGCGGCTTCGTCGGAGAGCTCCGGCGGCGGGTCGTTGTTGACGAAGCCGCGATAGAACGCGCTCTTCCACTCGACCGTCGATTTGTCGCCCTCCGGCGTGACGGTGATGGTGGCTGAATAGTTCGTCACCGGCAGGACCTTCACGTCGACCTCGGTGATCTCGTAGCCGAGCACCTTGCCCTCGGCATTGTACTTCGTCAGCTTCTCGAAGATCTGCCCGCCGCCGTCGAGCGTGAGCGTGCGGGTTGCGCCGACGTCGTTGCCGCCGGTGCCCTCGGTCTTCTTGATTGCCGGATGCCAGCTCATATCCTGGAAGTCGCCGATCGCGGCCCAGACCTTGTCGGCCGGCGCGTTGATCTCCACCGTCTCGACGACCTTCTGACGCGTGGGACCGTGCGCGGACGCCGCGAGCGGCATGAGGCAGACAAGGGCCAGGAACGAAGCGAATAATCTAACCATCAACAGTCCTCCGGAATTCGTCGCCGGCTCACGCTACCCCGAGCCGGCGCCGGACAATAGTTAAGACTCTCTAACCGTGCAATCGATGCGCGCATCGGCCGCCCCGCGGCGCAGCATCATCGCCTGTTGTTTTGCCGCGCCGTCCATGCTTTGGTTTCGCGCCAAATCAAAATCACGAGACCGCTGCCACATGACGAATTGGACGCAAGCCCAGACCCCGGGCACTCCCCCCCAGTCCAACGCGATCACCGATGTCGCCTGCCCTTTCTGCGGTCTCGTCTGTGACGATCTCGAGCTTGCCCTCGATGAAAACGGTCTGCGTGTCACGAAAAACGGCTGTGCGAAGGCCGTGGCCGGCTTCGAGCGTCAGGTGGACGGGGCCAAGCCGCAGGTCGACGGCCGCGACGTCGATCTCGCCACCGCCATCAAGGCGGCGACCGAGCTGATCCGCGCCTCCTCGCTGCCGCTCTACGGCGGCCTCGGCACGGACGTGGACGGCATTCGCGCCGTGATGGCGCTTGCCGACAAATCCGGCGGCGTCGTCGACCATGCACTGTCGGAGGGGCAGTATCGCAATTTCCACGTGCTGCAGACGCGCGGCTGGGTGATGTCGACGCTCACCGAGACCCGCAACCGCGCCGACGTCATCGTCGTCCTTAGCAGCGACCTCCACAAGCTGCATCCGCGCTTCTTCGAGCGCATCATCAACGTCGAGCAGTCGCTGTTCTCGGAAACGCCGGCGAAGCGGACGGTCTATTTCGTCGGCAAAGGGCTCGACCAGTCTGCCGTCAAGGGCCCGCGCATCGGCGACGTCATCACGCTTCCCTGCGACCTCGACCGCGTGGGCGAGGTCGTCGCGGCCCTGGCGGCGGAGGTGCGCGGCACTCCGGTCGCCGCCGACACCGTTGCGGGCGTGCCGGCCGCCGACATCCGCGCGCTTGCCTCGCGCTGCCAGTCGGCCGCCTATCCCGTCTTCGTGTGGGCGCCCGTGAGCTTCGACTTCCCGAACGCGGACCTGGTCGTCAGCACGATCTCCGATCTCGTCAAGGACCTCAACGTCAAGGGCCGCGCGGCGGGCCTTTCGCTGGGCGGCAACGAGGGGGCCACCTCGGCGGGAGCGGTTGCGTCATGGCAGAGCGGCTATCCGCTGCGCGTCTCCTTCGCCAGCGGCAAGCCCGACTACGATTTCATGCGCTACGCCATCCCGCGCATGCTGGCCGACGGCGAGGGCGACCTGCTCGTCTGGCTCGCCTCCTTCTCGCCGGACCTCGGACCGCCGGCCACGCGCGTCCCGACCGTCGTGCTCGGCACGCCCGGCCTCAAGCTTCCGAGCCCGCCCAAGGTGTTCATCCCGGTCGGCACGCCGGGCGCGGATCACGCCGGGCGCATCATCCGCGTCGACAACGTCGTCGCGCTGCCGCTCCGCGATCTCGGCCGCTCGAGCCTGCCCAAGGCGTCCGACATCTTCGCCGCTATCGAACTCGCGCTTTAATCTCCGCCTCGAGGACCCAAGAGATGCTGATCAAGTTCACCGGCGGAACCGTGTACGATCCCATGAACGGGATCGACGGCGAGGTCCGGGACATCTACGCCAAGGACGGGCGCATCGTGGCCCAGCCCCCGCCGGGGACGCGCATCGACGCCGAGCACGCGCTCAACGGGCGCGTCGTCATGGCGGGCGCCATCGATCCCCACAGCCACATCGGCGGCGGCAAGATGACCATCGGCCGTATGCTGCTGCCGGAAGATCACCAGCGCGACACCGTCGCGCGCACGGACCTCCTCCGCTCGGGCTGCGGGCACGCCGTGCCTTCGACCATGACCACCGGCTACCGCTATGCGGAGATGGGCTACACGGCGGCCTTCGAGCCGGCGATGCTGCCGGCCAACGCGCGCCAGGCGCACCTCGAGATGGGCGACACGCCCATGATCGACAAGGGCGCGTTCGTCATGCTCGGCAGCGACGACTTCTTCCTGCGCTCACTGGTCGAAAAGAAGGACTTCTCCTTCATCAAAGACTACATCGCCTGGACGATGCATGCCTCGCAGGCGCTCGCGGTCAAGATCGTCAACCCGGGCGGCATCAGCGCCTTCAAGTTCAACCAGCGCGCCCTCGATCTCGACGAGAAGCACGTCTACTACGGCGTGACGCCACGCGACGTCATTCTCGCGCTCGCGCGCGGCATGAAGGAGCTCGGCGTTCCGCACCCGATCCACATCCACGGCTGCAACCTCGGCGTACCGGGCAACATGGGCTCCACGCTGGCGACGATCCGCGGCGCGGAAGGGTTGCCGCTCCACCTGACGCACATCCAGTTCCACAGCTACGGCACCGAGGGCGACCTCAAGTTCTCGTCGGGCGCACCGCAGATCGCCGAGCTGCTCAACCAGAACCCCAACGTCTCGATCGACATCGGCCAGATCCTGTTCGGCCAGACGTGCACGGCCTCCGGCGACTCCATGCGCCAGTACGGCAACACGAAGTCCGCCAACCCGAAGAAGTGGGTTGTGATGGACATCGAATGCGATGCCGGTTGCGGCGTGGTGCCCATGAAGTACCGCGACAAGAGCTACGTCAACGCGCTGCAGTGGGCGATCGGACTCGAGCTGTTCCTGCTCGTCAACGATCCGTGGCGGATCTTCATGACCACCGATCACCCGAACGGGGCACCGTTCTACTTCTATCCTCACCTTATCCGGCTGCTCATGGACCGGACGTTCCGCAACGAGATGCTGGAAAAGCTGCACCCGGATGCGCAGAAGGCAACCATCCTGAAGACGCTCGACCGCGAATACTCGCTTTACGAGATCGCGATCATGACGCGGGCGGGCCCGGCAAAGAGCCTCGGCCTTCGCGATATGGGGCACCTCGGCGTCGGCGCCAACGCCGACATCACCGTCTACGAGGACGTTGCCGACCGCGAGGCGATGTTCAAGACGCCGCTGTTCGTCTTCAAGAACGGCGAACTGATCGTCAGGGACGGCCGCGTGGTCAAAGTCGTCGCCGGAGCGACGCACGTGGTGCGGCCGGACTACGACCGGGCCATCGAGAAGCCGCTCAACGCCTATTTCGACCGCTACCACACCATGAAGCTCGACAACTTCCGCATCTCGGACCAGGAAATCGTCGACAGCAACTGCGGCCATACGGGCGGAAATTGCGGTTGCGTGATCGTGCAGCCGTGCGGACCGAGGACCTCCTGACCATGAGCGCCATGACAAGAAACGGCGTCGCCATCGACGATACCTTTGCCGAGGCGTTCGGCATGAGCGGGCTCGGGCTCGTGATCACCGCCGACACGCTCAAGTGGGCCCGCATCTCGGCCGAGGTGATGACGGGGTTCGGAACCTCGGTCATCGGCTGCGGGGCGGAGTGCGGCATCGACCGCGAGCTTTCGCCCGACGAGACGCCGGACGGACGGCCCGGCGTACGCGTGCTGATCTTCGGGTTCTCGCCCGATGCGCTCGCGCCGCAACTCCTCAACCGCGTCGGCCAGTGCGTGCTGACGAGCCCCGGATCGGCCTGCTACAACGGCCTCGACAGCCCCACGACGCTCCGCCTCGCCGCAGGCCCGCGCTTCTTCGGCGACGGGTGGCAGACGGCCAAGAAGCTCGGCAAGCGCCGCTTCTGGCGCGTGCCGGTCATGGACGGCGAGTTCGTGATCGAGGACGTCTGCGGCTTCACGACCGAGGCCGTGGGCGGCGGCAACCTCCTGATCCTCGGCCGCGACCGGGCGGGGCTTCTCGAAGCGACGGAAGCGGCCGTCGCCGCCATCGCGAAGGTGGACGACGTGATCACGCCGTTCCCCGGCGGCATCGTACGCTCAGGCTCGAAGGTCGGATCCAAGTACAAGGGCGCCATCGCCTCCACCAACGATGCGTTCTGCCCGACGCTCAAGGGCGCGGTGGCGACGGAGTGCAGCCCCGACACCATCGCCGTGCTCGAGATCGTCATCGACGGTCTCACCTCGAAGGCGGTGGCGGATGCCATGCGCGCAGGCCTCAAGACGATCATCGAGGTCGGTGCGGCCAAGGGCGTCACGCGGGTCTCCGCCGGCAATTACGGCGGCAAGCTCGGACAGCACCACTATCATCTGAAGGATCTGCTGCCATGAGCACGCTGAGCTTCACCTTGCGCGCCGCGCCGACCGCGGCGCTCGACCTCTCCGCGCTTCTTCCGAGCAAGCTCGCAGGGCTCTCCCTCGGCGACGTCGAGCGGCTCTCGCTCGGCGACGATCCCCATGCGCCGCGCGTCGGCGATATCTTCACGGTCGGCGGGACGGCCGGCGACACGATCGCGATCTCGGGCGGCTCGCCGTTCTTCGACTACGTCGGCGCCGAACTGGATGAGGGCACGATCCGGGTCGAGGGCGCGGTCGGCAACCATGCCGGTCGCGGCATGAGGGGCGGCAAGATCGAGATCGGCGGCGACGCCGGCACCTATCTCGCCTCGACGGCGAAGGGCGGCCTCATCCACGTCAAAGGCTCGGCCGGCGATTACCTCGGCGGTGCGCGGCCCGGTGACAAATTCGGCCAGCTCGGCGGCACGGTTCTGATCGACGGCACCGTGGGCGAGCGCGCCGGCGAGCGCATGCGGCGCGGCGTGGTGGTGGCCAAGGGCAAGTTCGGCGCTGCGGCCGGCTCGCGCATGGTCGGCGGCACGCTCTGGACGGAGGCGGGCTTCGGACCGCTTCCGGGTCCGCTGCTCCGGCGCGGCACGCTGATCGGACCGTCCGTCGATGCGCTTCTGCCGACCTTTGCCGATTGCGGCCGCATCGACCCGGTGATCCTGCGCATCCTCTCGCGCTATATTGCCGAGACGCTGGGTCCGCTCGCGCCCAAGGCTCTGCCAGGGATGGTGCGCAAGCTCGCGGGCGACCGGGCGACGATCGGCAAGGGCGAGATCCTGCTCACGGCCTGAGACGGGCGGGACTTGAAACCGCTTCGCGGCTGGCGCGTAATACCTAAGGTGACTAGACGCGTCCGTGTCCGGCACCAGGAGACGCATGCATGCTCAGCATCATCCTCTCGGCTTGCCTGATCGCCGATCCGACCCAGTGCCGCGACTTCAAGATCCCGCTCGATACGTCGATGGACGCCCTGCATTGCGCGATGGCGGCGCCGCCCTACTTCGCGCAATGGGCCGAAGAGCATCCGCAGTGGCAGATCCGGCGCTGGACGTGCCAGCCGTCGTCCATGAACGATATTTGAGGCAGCGGGCAGCGGGCAGGCCGCAAGCAGTGGGCAGTGGCCGTGATGATTCGGGCTGCGCTCAGTCTGAGGCGCGGGCTTCCTTGATCGGCAGAGGCAGGCCGCTGATCTCGATCATGAACTTCTGGCGGATGGCGCGGCCGAAGTCATCGAAGCCGTCGGCCGGCAGGACGAACCCCCCCGGGCCCCCCATGACGTTGTCGCGATACCATTGCTCGAGGACCGGCCCCTCCTCGCCTTCCAGGATCGGGAGCCCGTTGACCGTCACGCCCCCGGCGGCGAGCTCGTCGCGCACCAGGGCGGGCGGCTCATTGGGGTTGCAGTTCTCGCGCCCGTCGCCCGACACGTCGACCACGATGCGCAGCGCCTTGGCCGGGATCTGCGGCACGACCTTGTCCGAGATCGAGCGCAGCATGCCCGAAACGCACGTGAACTCGCCCGTCTGACGCGGCAGGGTGCGCACCCTGGCCGCCGCGGCCGCCGCGTCGGCCGCGCTCGCGATGCGCAGCCACGGCAGCGCCAGCTTCGGCTTGTCGGCCCAGGTCACCATGGAGAACAGGATGCCGCCTTGCGGACCGTTGAGGATCGCCTTCAATACGTCCGGGTCCTCGAGCGCCTTGGCGATGCCTTCCATCTGCAGCTTGTAGCGATGCTCGTCGACCGAGTTCGAGACGTCGACCGAGACGATCAGGGCGGTGTCGACATCGGGCTGCTGCGCCCCGGCGCTCGCGCGTGACAACATCGACGGACCGACCGTACCAGCCGCCACCAAGGCTACAGCCGCAAAGAGGCCCCATGCGGCGGCCGAAACGCGAGATCTCATATTCTTGTTCTCATTTGCCTGATCATCTGGGGCGATCTTAACCTTTGAGAGCGTCCAGCCGCCAGAGGCTCGCGCACCGTGGCGCGCACGGCACGCCCGATGCGCTTCGAGTGCCGCGCGCCTTGCCAAGGCCGGCGGGTGCTTCTAGGGTTGGGGGTCTGCTCCGGCAGTATCAGGGTTTGTCTCCCCGTGTCCATCCGCGCCGTCGCCAACATCGTTCTGCTCGCCGTGCTGGCTCTTCGCAGCCTGCTGCCGGCCGGCTACATGGTGCAGGTCGCAGCCGCCTCGGGCGCACCCGAGATCGTCATCTGCACGAGCGCAGGGCAGAAGCTGATCGCCGCCGAGGCCGACGGCACGCCCGCTCCGGCGAGACCGCAGTCCGTCGATACCGGGCTTTGCCCCTTCGCCGCCGCGGGTGCGGCGGCCCTGGCGGCCGCGGAGCCCAGGAGCCTCGTCGGCGAAGCCGAATACGCCTCCGTCACCTATACGATGGCGGTCGCCGTTTTTGCCGAGACACCCAAGCCTGGGGCCACGTCGGCCCGAGGCCCTCCCCCGTCCGCATCGATCTGATTCCGCTTGTCATCTGTCGCCCTGCGTTGCGTTCCGTTAGCTGGAGCGTGCGCGTGGGCCGCGCGCTCAGACCCAAATCCGGACTGCCGTCATGTCAACGTTCCGCCGTCCACGGGAACTGCCCGGGGCATCCCTTCTTTTCCATGCCGGAGGACTCGCGGCGCTGTCCGCGGCCGGCCTCTGCCTTTCGGCGCTCCCCTCGCTCGCTCAGGAGAGCACCGAGGGCGCGACCGAGCTTCCGCCGGTCAACGTCGTCACGACGACGCCCAAGGCCAAGGCCGCCGCGGTGAAAAAGACCGCCCCGCTCTCTCCGTCCGGCGCACCGCAGCAAGCAGCCGTGGAAGCGGCCAGCGAGGCCGGGCTACCGGCGCCGGGCACGCGCTCGGGAAGCCTCGGCGTCCCGACGACGGCCGAAGCCACGGCCGACATCGAGCGCACCCCCGGCGCGGTCGAGGTCGTGCCCGACACCGCCTACAAGGCCTCGACGCCGGCGGTCACCATCAAGGACGCGCTCGATTACGTGCCCGGCGTCTTCGTGCAGCCGAAGTGGGGCGAGGACTCGCGCCTCTCCATCCGCGGCTCGGGGCTCTCGCGCAACTTCCATCTGCGCGGCATCCAGCTCTTCATGGACGGCATCCCGATCAACACGGCGGACGGCTACGGCGATTTCCAGGAGATCGACCCGACGGCCTATCGCTACATCGAGGTCTTCAAGGGCGCCAATGCGCTGCGCTTCGGCGCCAACGCGCTCGGCGGGGCGATCAACTTCGTGATGGCGACCGGCTACGACGCGGACCTCTTCGGCGCGCGCGTCGATGCCGGCAGCTTCGGCTTCCACAAGCTCGCGGCGAGCTCGGGCGGCGTCTCCGGGCCGGTCGACTATTTCATGGCCGGCACGTGGCAGGAGCAGGACGGCTTCCGCGACCACAGCGACGGCGAAAGCGTGCGCGGATCGCTCAACGTCGGCTACCGGCTCACGGAGGCCATCGAGACGCGGTTCTATCTCAACGCCAACGACGTCGATCAGCGCATTCCCGGCAGCGTGACGAAGCACGCCGCGTTGACGGACCCCAGGACGGCGGCCGCCGGCAACGTCCTCAACGACTACCAGCGCAACATCGATACGGTGCGCATCGCCAACAAGACGACCGTGCGTCTCGCGCCCGGCACCTTCGTCGAGCTCGGCGCCTTCAACGTCGACCGCCACCTGATGCATCCGATCTACCAATGGCTCGACTATCGCTACGACGACTACGGGGGCTTTGCGCGCATCACCGGCGAGAGCCGCATCGGGGGCTTCGCGAACCGGACGATCGCGGGCCTCAACATCCACAACGGAACGACCGACGTGCGCCAGTACGTCAATGCCGGCGGGCACAAAGGCGCGCAGACCGTCGATGCCGAGGACACCTCCCGCAACCTCAGCGCCTATTTCGAGAACCATTTTTATGTGAGATCCGACGTGGCGCTGATCGCCGGCACGCAGTTCCTGCATGCGACGCGCGAGCGGGGCGTCGTGTTCGGCGCCACGCCCGGAGAAACCGAGTTCAACATCTGGAGCCCAAAGGGCGGCGTGCTGTGGGACGTGACGCGCGACTGGCAGATGTTCGGCAACATCTCGCGCAGCGCCGAGGTGCCGAGCTTCGGCGAAAGCGTGGCCTCGCTCGACATCTCGTTTGCAGACGTCAAGGCGCAGCGGGCCACGACCTACGAGATTGGCACGCGCGGGCGGACGGAGGACTTCACCTGGGATCTCGCGCTCTATCGCGCCAACATCGACAACGAGCTGCTCTGCTTCACGAGCAATCCGGCGATGGGCACATGCCAGGTCGGCAATGCCGATGAAACGATCCACCAGGGTATCGAGCTCGGCTTCGGTGCCGCGGTGATGAAATCGATGATCGCGGGCGGCGCCGATCCGGACAAGCTCTGGCTCACCGCCGCTTATACGCTCAGCGACTTCCGCTATGACGACGATCCGCTCTGGGGCAACAACGAGATTCCCGGCGCGCCGCGGCACTTCGTACGGGCGGAGCTGCTTTACAAGCACCCGAGCGGCCTCTACCTCGGTCCGAACGTCGAGTGGGTGCCGGACGCCTACTACGTCGACAGCGCCAACTCGCTCGAGACCGAAGCGTATGCCGTCTGGGGCGCCAAGATCGGCTTCGACAACGGAGGCCCGATCACGGCCTATCTCGAAGGGCGCAACCTGTCGGACAAAGCCTACATCGCGTCGAGCTCGATCGCGACGGCCGCCGACGGCACGAGCGCGCTCTTCGAGCCCGGCACGGGGCGGGCCATCTATGGCGGGCTCCAGGTGAGGTGGTGACCCTCACGCGGATCCACCCACCCTCACAAACTCTCGCACTCCCCCTCCCTCTTTCAGACACGGAAGGCTTATCATGACCATCACATCGAAAGTCCCAGCCTGGGCCGCGCTCCTCATTCTCGCCGCCGCCCCGGCCCACGCGCATGTCACCCTGGAACGCGGCGAAGCCCCCCGCGGCAACTTCTACAAGGCCGTGCTCAAGGTCCCGCACGGCTGCGACGGGACGGCGACACACACGGTGCGCGTCGATGTTCCGGAGGGGTTCGTCGGCGTGAAGCCGATGCCGAAGCCGGGCTGGACCCTCAAGACCACGCGCGGCGCCTACGCGCAGAGCTATGGCACCCATCACGGCTCGGTCAGCGAGGGCGTGCGGCAGATCGAATGGTCGGACGGAGACCTACCGGACGATTACTATGACGAGTTCGTGGCCAACGGCTTCATCGCCCGCGAGCTCACCGACACGGCGCTTTACTTCAAGGTCGTCCAGGAGTGCGCCAAGGGCGAGGAGCGGTGGACCGAGGTTCCGACCGCCGGCCAGGATCCGCACGATCTCAAGGCGCCGGCTGCGGTGCTCCGGATCGCCGATAACAGCGCGGCGGGCACTCAGCACGATCACCATGGCCACGGCGATGCGAAGGCCGCCGCAGCAGAGGGCGGGGCCGCGACCATCGGATCCCTTGCCATCGAGGGGGCCTGGACGCGCGCGACGGCAGACGGCGCAAAAGTCGGCGCGGGCTATCTCACCATCCGCAATACCGGAAGCGCCGCGGACACGCTGGTCGGGATCAAGACGTCCGTCGCGGGGCGCGGCGAGATCCACGACATGACGATGACCGACGGAGTGATGCGCATGCGTCACCTGCCGGACGGCATCGAGATCCCTGCGGGCGGGAACGTCACGCTCCAGCCGGGCGGCATGCATCTCATGTTCATGGATCTCAAGGAGCCGCTGGTTCAGGGCGCGACGGTGACCGTGACGCTGACCTTCAAGAGCGGCGCGACCGGCGACGTGGTTCTCCCGGTCCGGGCGCTCGGCGCGAAGAAGGGCGGTGACCACAAGAGCGGCGACCATAACGGCCACAGCCACCATTAAGCGGTAAAAAGCGGATCCGCGCCCGAGTGGCTGAGGCGCGGATCCGCGTCGCGTGTTGAAGGATTTTACGTCCGCGCGATCATTCGCGCATCATCGTCTCTTTGAGGCCGGAGTCGTTTCCCCTCCACCGGGCGACGGCTTTGCGACGGCGCTCAAGCTCTTCCGTCCAGGGATAACGGATCGGAAGCGGTTCGGCCGCGTGGCGGTTCTTGAAGTGGAGGCAAGTCACGGTCGACGCCTGCTTCGTCGACACATTGGAAGGAGCTGCTGAGTTGTTCATGAGGCGGCTACTCCGTTACGCTTCATTCTCGGCTCAGTGGCCCGACGTGAACTCGTAAGCTCCGCGCCGGTTCCCCCGTCTGGCTTCAGCGGCTTGCGCTTGCAGACTTTCGCTTTCATGCCCCTCGTGGCGGCGAGTAGACACCGCGCAGCGCGACACGCAAAGTGAAAATCGAAGATATATTCTTCACAATCTCATGACGCGCCGCAAAAAACGACGCGTCAAGAAATCGACACACTCCGCTCGCGCCTTCGTTTCCGCATCATCTCCTTTCATCCAGGGAAACTTCCATGGCCGGCTTCGTGCATCTCTCGGCCCTCGCAACGCAACTGCTCGAGAGCCGGGCTCATGCCCGACAATGATCTAACTGCAGGCGTGCGGCAGCAGCATGACAGCCTCCGCCTCCAGCGATGCGACATCTTGACTTGGCCGTCAGCTTCATGCCCGAGCCGTCGTGAGCTCGCAGGGCGCCGGTGCGCGAAGACCGTCCGCATCTCACCTCCGGCAGGCGAGGCCAAAAACAAAGCGGCGGCCGCTTCGCGACCGCCGCCCACGTTCGTTCGAATGCGATCGACTTAGACGAGGTCGATCTCAGCCGGCAGATACGAGGTCACCTCGAGGCCGACTTCCTGCTCGCGAACCGAGGGCTTCATCCAGGTCTTCATGAGTCTTCTCCTTGGGTTGGCAGCGGAGGGTTTCGGATCCGCCTGTCTTGTGAGGAAAACCTACCGCAAGGTCCCCGGGCCGGGCCAATCGTATTTTCCGTGACCGCCTATCAGCGGCACTGATGCTATGATGTAACAGTTTGCGCGCCTCAGGCTGGGCGGCGCGGAACCACCAGGCGCGCGGTCATGACCTGGACCACCTCGCCCTTCTGGTTCAGCGTTTCGCTGCGCACCGTCACCATGCCCCGGTCGGACCGCGAGCGCGAGGGCTTCGCCGCGATCACCTCGCAGACAGCGGTGAGCGTGTCGCCGGGATACGCGGGCCGCGGCCACGCGACCTCGCCGCCCGCACCGATGACACCGCCCGCGATCGGCAGACCGCTCGTCACCAGGAGGCGCATGGTGAGCGCGGCCGTGTGCCAGCCGCTGGCGACGAGGCCGCCGAAGAAGCTCTTCTCCGCCGCCGCCGCATCGAGGTGAAAGGGCTGCGGATCGAACTCGGCCGCGAAGCGCCTGATCGCTTCCGCGTCAAGCGTGAGCGTGCCGGTCGTCACGCGCCATCCAACGGCGAGATCCTCGAAATAGAGGCGGGCACCAGTTTCGTCGCCGCTCACGGCGTCAGGGGTCTGGCTGTCGAGAGTCATGGATGGCTGGATCCCGCGGTCTTTGCGGCCGTCACACACGTGTGCGCACCGAGGCTCATTCCGAGACGATCCTGTGCTACGTCTCGGTCCTGTCGGGGCGCTTGTAGGGAATTCCGGCCTCCTCGTCGAGACAGGCGGGCGTGCGAAGCGAAGAGGGAGTCGTCATGTGGGCTCACGGCGAGGAACGGGTCTTTACCGTCTCCGGGGTCGATCTTCGCGTCACGGGCGGCACGTGGCCCTTCGCCGACCGCCATCGCAGCGAGATCGAAGTCCACTGGGCGCGGCGGGTCCGCGAGACGCCGGGCTTCTTCAACGGCGCCGTCTTCGTGGTGACGAGTTGCACCGTTTCGGCCGGCGGCCGTCTCTCGGCGCAATTCGTCCGCACCGACTTCAAGAGCTTCCTCTACTGGCGCGAGACGGGATTTCGGGACGAAAGCGTTCTCGACGGGTTCGGCTCGGCGCTCATTCTTTCGGCCGACGGCGAGGTTCTGCTCGGCCGCCAGCGAGCGGGGAACCTCAACAGCGGTCTCTGCTATCCGCTGAGCGGGTTCATCGACGCCGCAGACGTCCGGGAAGACGGCGCGATCGACATCGATGCAAGCGTCGCGCGGGAGGTCGCCGAGGAGACGGGGCTCGCGCCGCCCGCGGTCGCACGCGGCGAGGGCTACATCGTCACCCGCGCCGGGCCGGTGCTCTCCATTGCCGTTCCGTTCCTGTCGCCCCTGCCCGGCCCTGCGCTTTTGCACGCGGCCCGCCCGCACATCGCATCGGATAGCGAGAGCGAGCTTGCCGATCTCCGGCTCGTCACGCCGGGTGACGTCCCCGCCGGATTGCCCATGCTGGATTATGCCCGGGTGCTGCTCGCCGGGCTTCCGCGCCTGAAAATCCCGTCCTGAGGCATCCACGCCGCTTGGAGCGGGGCGGCGGATAGGGCAGAGTGCGGCCGCTCTCAGACCGGTCAATCGAACCATTCATCGGACTTTCAATGGCGCTCAAGTTCCACACGCTCGACGTGTTCACCGACCGGCGTTTCGGCGGCAACCCCCTGGCCGTCGTTCTCGGCGCCGACACCCTCTCCGACGACCAGATGCAGACCATCGCGCGGGAGTTCAATCTTTCGGAAACGGTGTTCGTACAGAGTTCCACGCGCCCGGCCCACTCGGCGCGGATGCGCATCTTCACGCCCCGCAGCGAGATCCCCTTCGCCGGCCATCCGACCATCGGCACGGCGATTCTGCTCGCCGAGCTCAACGCACCGGCCCACAATGGGGAGAGGGACGCGCTCGTCGTTCTCGAGCAGGCCATCGGTACGGTGCGCGTCGGGGCGCGGCTCAGAACCGGTGGTGCCGCGTTCGCCGAGTTCGACGCACCGAAGCTGCCGGCCGAGGCCGGCGTGCTGCCGCCGGTCGACGTGCTCGCCGCCGGCCTCGGCCTCATCCCGAGCGAGGTCGGCTTCGAGAACCACGCGCCGATCTGCTATGCCGCGGGCAACACGTTCGCCTTCGTGCCGGTCGCATCGCTCGAGGCGATCGGGCGCGCCCGCGTCAACGGCAGCCATTGGGAGCGCGCGTTCGAGCAGCAGGGCATCTCGGGCGTCTATGTTTACACGCGCCAGTGCGAGCATACGACCAGCGCCTTCCACGTGCGCATGTTCGCGCCCCAGATCGGGATTGCCGAGGACCCGGCGACGGGGTCGGCGGCCGTCGGGCTTGCCGGCATCGTGCACCAGTCCGACCGCCTGCGCGACGGCACGCACCGGCGCATCGTCGAGCAAGGCTACGAGATGGGCCGGCCGAGCCAGATCGTGCTGACGCTCGTCGCGGCCGGCGGGAAGCTCGCCTCGGTGCGCATCGGCGGCTCGGCCGTGCGCGTGTCCGAGGGGACGATCGACGTCTGACCTCGCCTAACGTTCTTCGGCAGAGGCAACGCGCGACTGCCTTCGCTTCGCCTATGCCGTCTGCGCCCCGGACCCACACCCGGACATATCGGGCATCGCCGCCTTGATCTCCTCGACCGTCATGTCCCTGACGTGCGTTGCGACCGACCATTTGTGGCCGAAGGGGTCGACGATCTGGCCGTAGCGGTCGCCCCAGAACGCATCGGTGACCGGCATCGTCACTGTCGCGCCCGCCGCCACCGCGCGCTCGACGAAGGCGTCGGCGTCGGGGACATTGAGGTGAATGCAGACGGGGGAGCCCTTGAGGGTGAGCGGCCCGACCGAGCCCATGGCCGGGAACTCGTCGACAAGCATGACGGGGGAACCGCCGATCCTGATGCTCGCGTGCCACATGCTGCCGTCGGGGCCTTCGAGGCGCATGATCTCCTCGGCCCCGAACGCCTTCTCGTAGAACGCGATCGCCTTCGCCGCGCCGGCAACGACGAGATGCGGCGTGACGGTCGGCAGGGCGCGGGGCTCACCTTTTGCGGGCTTTTCGCGGGAAGCTGCGCCGGCCATCTCCGCGGGCTTTGCCTCGGTCTTTGCATTGGCCATGTCGGTCTCCCTTCCTGTTCTTCGAGTTTACAACCCATTGATTCAGGAGCGCGTGATTGGTTCCCTCGCGCGGCTCCTCCGCCCGTGAGGACGACGGTGCGGGACCGGTCCGGAATCGGGAGAGCACCTGAAAAAGGGCCGCGGAGCCCGGCGCGGGGCGCGGCTCTTCGGCCCGGCCTCTTGCGCTCCCGGGGGGGCATCGCGTAAGTGTCAACGCAACAGACTTGTTTTTGGCCGAGACGCTCACCCATGAGCCGCACGTCCACCCGCTCCGACAGGCCCCGGACCGGCGCTTTCGCGCCCGGCCACGCGGTGCTGTCCGCCGGCCTCCTGACCCTCCTCCTTATCGGCCCCTGAGAACCGGGGGCCCGGCTACTGCCGGGCAGGTGCTCAGGGGATGCGAGACC
>NZ_DAITQL010000009.1:0-77207 GCF_036833075.1 Hyphomicrobium sp. | reverse complement strand
ATCCCACGGAAAGAGCAGCACGACATCTAACTCTTCCGGCTGGCCGGTGGAGGTAAGCCCCATCAGTTCGCCGTGGGGCACGCCGTTGATGTGCGCTTCCTCGACGACACCCTGCGGGCCGATGAAGACGTTGACGACGGAGAAGCAGTTCTCCGGAAAGCCCGTGAGGAAGGCGTCGTAGAACCGGGTCGCGCCCTCGTGTCCGTGCCAGACCTTGCCGTTGTTCAGGATCGTATAAACGCAGTCCTCGGTGAGGGTCGCCATCAGGCCCGGGATGTCGCCCCGATGCTCGGCAGCGATGTGATCGAGCCAGAGCTCCTTGATGCGGTTGTATTCCTCGGCGTCGAACGCCTGGCCGGACTGATAGTCGGCGCCGTCGTTGAAGGGAGGAAGCGTTCTCGTGAAGGTACGTGTGGACATGGGGCGCATACTCTACGGAAAAGCGGGAGTGGCAGGAAAGGTCCAGGAACTCAGGCGTACGGACGCGATCGCTCTATAGAAGCAGATCATGCCCCGGGATCGCCAAGTGACAGGGTGAAGCGCAGAATTGACAGGGATCAGGGGCGCGGTGATCCGTCCCTCTTCATTTCAGCTTTGCGCGAGATGCGCAAATCTCTCGACCACGGTTTGGTAAATCGGCCGCTTGAACGGAACGATCAAGGCCGGCAGCTCTGCCATGTCGCGCCAGCACCAGCGATCGAACTCGGCCTTGCCGCTGCGCGGGCAGATGTCGATCTCGCTGTCCTCACCCCGGAAGCGCATGGCGAACCAGCGCTGGCGCTGGCCGCGGTACTTGCCCTTGAGGGCCACGCCCAGCAGCGGGGCGGGCAGATCGTAAGTCAGCCATTCGGGGATCTCGGCGATCACGTCGGCGCTCGTGACGGCGGTCTCCTCGCGCAACTCGCGGAAGGCCGCATCGACGGGCTCCTCCCCCTTGGCGAGCCCGCCTTGCGGCATCTGCCACACGTAGGCGGACTTGTCGCCGGCCCATTTGGGCAGGCGGCGGCCGGTCCAGACGCGGCCCTCCCTGTTCAGGAGCATGATGCCGACGCAGGGTCTGTAGGGGAGCTCCTCGAGCGCCGGGATCTGATCGTTAGCTGCGTGTTTCATCGTCACCAGAATTTTTGCCTTCACGGGTTCGGCCCGCCCCCTCCCCGGGCCCTTGATCTGACCTAAATCAGATTCTTTTACCCTGGAAAAGCAACGGCTTTTTGTCGGACGGCAGTGGCGCAGGACACCATGCGGCCGCTGCGCTCCGGTCCGGGGTGTGGGGTTACCCTGCGTTGCCGGTCCAGATGGGCCGGAAGCTCTGCAGGACCTCGAGATAGACCTCGCGCTTGAAGGGCACGACGGCCTCGGCGAGCTCGTCGGGGCCGCACCAGCGCCACGCCATGAACTCGGCGTGCGGCGTCCCCGGTACCCCGAGCGCGATCTCGCTGTCGTCGCCCTGGAAGCGCATGGCGAACCATTTCTGGCGCTGGCCGCGGTACCGGCCGCCCCAGGCCACGCCAAGCAGGTGCGGTGGCAGATCGTAGGTCAGCCATCCCGGGGTTTCGCGAATGATCTCGACGGACGTCATGGCCGTCTCCTCGCTGAGCTCGCGGAGCGCGGCGCGGGCAGGATCCTCGTTCTCGTCGATGCCGCCCTGGGGCATCTGCCACCAGGTGCCGCGCCCCTCGGCGTCGCCGGGCGTGTCGGCGCGCTGGCCGACCCAGATCCGGTCGGTGCGATTGAGCACCATGATGCCGACGCAGGGCCGGTAGGGAAGATTTGTAGCGTCCATTGCTGCTGCTTTCAGGAGTGCTCCGAAACGACGATGGGCGCCGGAAAGGCGCCCATCTCGGGTGATCCGATCCTGGATCAGGAGCGCCTAGTTGGGGATGGCGCTCTTCTCCGTCGTCTGGGCGTCGCCGGCCGGCTGCTGGGCCGGCTTGGCCACGGTCTCGCCGACGGCTTCTCCGCGCAGGAACTTCAAGGCGTATTGGAGCTGGGTGTCCTTCTCCGGCTCCTTGGGGACGTAGGCCGACGAGCCGGACTCCTCCTTGGGCGGCGTCTGCTCCTCCACGGCCTCGCCGGCGGCGTCGGGCTCGTTCTCCTTGGTCACGGCCGGCTTCTCGCCCTCGCCTCTCAGATGGCCGCGCAGGCTCGCTTCGCCGCGGGGCTTCTCGGACGTTTTGCCCTTGAGCTCGTCGGGAAGCTCCTGCTCGACGACGATGTCGGGGTCGATGCCCTTGGCCTGGATCGAGCGGTTGGACGGCGTGTAGTAGCGCGCCGTGGTCAGGCGGATGGCGCCGTTGGCGCCAAGCGGGATGATGGTCTGCACCGAGCCCTTGCCGAACGAGCGCGTGCCGATAATGGTCGCGCGCTTGTGGTCCTGCAGGGCGCCGGCCACGATCTCCGAGGCGGAAGCGGAGCCGCCGTTGATCAGCACGACGATGGGCTTGCCGCCGGCCGTATCGCCGGGCCGTGCCTGGGCGCGCTGCGTCTCCTCGTTGTTGCGGCCTTTGGTCAGCACGATGGCGCCGCGCTCCAGGAAGTCGTCGGAGACGGCGATGGCCTGATCGAGCAAGCCGCCCGGATTGTTGCGCAGGTCGATGACGAAGCCCTTGAGCTTGGGCCCGATCTCCTTTTTCAGGGCGTCCATGGCCTTGACCAGGTTGGCGTGCGTCTGCTCGTTGAAGGTCGTCACCTTGACGTAGGCGATGTCGCCTTCGGCGTGCGCCTTGATGGCGTTGATGCGGATGAAGTCGCGGACGATCTTGACGTCGAACGGCTCGTCCTTGCCCTTGCGCACGACGGTCAGCGTGATCGGCGTGTTGACGGGGCCGCGCATCTTTTCGACCGCCTGCTCGAGGGTCAGGCCGGAGATCTGCTCGTTGTCGAGGTGGGTGATGAGGTCGTTGGCCTGGATGCCGGCCTTGGAGGCGGGCGTGTCGTCGATCGGAGAGACGACCTTGACGACGCCGTTCTCCATCGTGACCTCGATGCCGAGACCGCCGAACTCGCCGCGCGTCTGCACCTGCATGTCGCGGTAGTTCTTCGGGCTCATGTAGGAGGAGTGCGGGTCGAGAGCGGCCAGCATGCCGTTGATCGCGCTCTCGATCAGCATGGTGTCGTCGGGCTTCTCGACGTAATCGGACCGGACGCGCTCGAAGACGTCACCGAAGAGGTCGAGCTGCCGGTAGAGCTCGGAGTTCGGCGAGTTCGCTGAGTACGTCTGCGTGACGTTGAACACGGTGGTCGCACCCGCGAGACCCGTCATCGTCAGAAACGTCCAGAACACGAGGTCGGTCTTGCGCATCATTCCAGTACCTTCTTATGAGGAGGCGGCCCACCAGGAGTCCGAGTTTATAGGCTCACCGTCCTTACGGAATTCAATATAAAGTACGGGCGCGCTGGGCGGCGGTTGGGCCAAGCCGGTTTTCCCGGTTGCCAGTTGTGCCGTGCGTGGCGCACCGCTCATCGTCCCAATCGGCTCGGCAGCCAACACGAACTGCCCCGGCCCGACGTCCATCTGCGACAGTCCGGCGATCAGGACATGATACCCGCCGCCGGCGTTGATGATCAAGAGTTGCCCGTAGCTGCGGAACTCGCCCGCGTAGACCACCCAGCCGTCGCAGGGCGAGGTCACCCGGGCGCCGAACCGGGTTTCGAGCACGATCCCCTTCGACGTTCCTCCATATTGGGTCTTGTCGCCAAAACCCAAGGCCCTGCGCCCGCGGGCCGGCATCGGCAGCTTGCCCTTGGCGAGCTGGAAGGGGATGGCGGGCGTGATGCGGTCGGGCTTGCCGGGGCTCAGCGCGGTCGCGGTGGGCGCCAGCTCGACCACGGATCGGGGCGTCTGGCGGCCGCCGGCAGGGGGCGTCAGCATGGCGACCTCCTCCCCGCCGCTCAGGGCGGCATCGGCGGGCGCCGCGTCGATGGCGGCTTCGCGGATGACGGCGCCGGCCGTGCCCGGCACGCCGTCAGCGCCTGCCCCCGCCGAGGGCGACGGCGGCAGGACGGCGACGACCTCACCCCGGCCGGCGTTTTCCGGCCCGCCGGCGGCGGGAGGAGTCGGGCTTACCTGCCGGCTCAGCTTGGCGATGAGCTCGCTCAGGTCGGTGACGTTCCTGGCGATTTCGGTCGTCGCCGCGCGCACCTCTTTCAACTCGGCCTCGCGCTCGGCGAGCGACTGCTTCTTTGCATCGAGCAGGCTTGCGAGACGCGTCTGCGTGGTCGTCAGGCGCTCGCGCTCGGCGCGCAGGTTCTCGCCTTCCTTGCGGATGCTCGCCATGATGCTCACGAGCTCGTTGAGCTTGACGGTGAGCGCCTGGGCCTCCGCCCGCAGCCCCGGAAAGGCGACGCCGAGCAGCATGGCGCTGCGAACCATCTCGAGCGCATCCTCGCGCCGGGTGATGATGACGGGGGGCGGATTGCGGCCCATGCGCTGGAGGGCGGCGAGAATGCCGGAGATCTTGCCGTGCTCGCGGGAAAGAGACGCACGCACCTCGAGCTCCTGGCGCTCGAAGACCGCCAGGCGCGTCTCGATGGCGGTCATCTGCTCTTCGCTTTTCTGGACCAGCGCGGCGGTCTCGAGCAGGCGCGCGTTGATCTCGCGGCGCTCGTCGACGATGCTGGTGACGTCCTTCTGAAGCTCGCGTCCGCGGTTCTCCTTGACCGCCAGCGCGCTCTTCTCCTGCTCGAGCTTCCGGGCCGCCTCGTCTGCGGTCTTAGGGGTCTCGGCGCCGGCGCGCGTGACTGTCGCCAGGCCCGGAGCGATCGCCGCAACGCCGATCGCCGCCGCCGCGAGGCCAGCGCGCCATCCTGCCCGATGCGTCGTCTCTCCGGTTCGCTTCACGCCCTCGCCCATCCGGCCGACTGCCATGTCCCCGTATGCCCCTTAGTCGTCCCGAGACGACGGTCTTAGAGCACGCGCGCGCCAGATCAATGCTCCGGCGCAACTTTATCCGTCGAAAGATGATGCTCCGGTGCCGGGGCATCCCTTCCAGACGCGGGAACGGTCCTTCCGCACAGTCTCACACGGGATCCTGACACGGGATCGCGAGATTTGAGGATCGCGAGTCCCCCGCACGACCCTTCGGCTACCACGCGCCGATAAGTGGTTAGAATTAGGGCAGGATGGTCCCCGAAGGCGGCCGGGCCACGCGTCGCAGCCGCGGGGTGGGCTCATCCAGGAGCTTCATGGCATTCGCGCCCGCGATATCTTATATTCCGCCCATCCGTCATCCCGCACTTCGAGGCCGACCGCCGATGGAAACCGCACTGTCCTATCTGTCCACCGGAGCCATGTATGCGGTGTTGCTGGTGCTTCTCGCGGGGCTCTGGGTGATGTTCCGCGGCAAGAGCCCCAATCTCAGCCAGACGCTGATGCGCTGGCGGGTCGGGCTGCAGTTCGTTGCGATCGTTCTCCTGGTCGCCTACGCCTACGTGCAGCAGCATTAGACATCCAGAGGCTCACCGCCGGACAACGCCGTAAAACCGGTTTTCACCGGTGGCCTCACGGCCTAGTGTGGGCGCCGGACGGGGGGATATCGGCTCCATGGTCAAGCTCAACAAGATCTATACGAAAACCGGCGATGCCGGCACGACCGGCCTCGGCACGGGCGAGCGTGTGCGCAAGAATGCGCTGCGAATCACCGCTTACGGCACGGTGGACGAGACCAATGCCGCCATCGGCATGGTGCGGATCCATCTCGCCGGCCATCAGGGGCTCGACGCCAAGCTCGGCCGCGTGCAGAACGACCTTTTCGATCTCGGCGCGGACCTCTGCGTTCCGGATCGTGGCGAGCCGCTCAAGTTCGAGCCGTTGCGCGTCTCGGACGACCAGGTGGTGCGTCTCGAGGCCGAGATCGACGAGATGAATAGCGAGCTCAAGCCATTGAAGTCCTTCGTTCTGCCCGGCGGATCTCCGGCGTCGGCGGCGCTGCACGTGGCGCGCACGGTGTGCCGGCGCGCGGAGCGGGAGATGGTTGCGCTGGCGGCGCAGGAGAACGAGCCGGTCAGCCCCGCGGCCCTCAAGTATATCAACCGCCTGTCGGATTTTCTTTTTGTTGCAGGGCGTTATGTGAACGATCGCGGACGCAGCGACGTGCTTTGGGTGCCCGGGCAAAACCGCTGACCGCCGGAGGGCGAATCGAAGGCGAGGGGGAGCGATGTTTGTTCCATTGCACGACGAGAACCCGCTGAAAGCGATCCGGTTTCCGTGGGTGACCGTGCTCCTGATCGCGGCCAATGTGCTCGTCTATTTCCTTGAGGCCACGCGGCTCGACGAGGTGGCGATCGCGAGCTTCGCGATCGTGCCCCGGGAACTCTTCGACACGAGTCTCTTGCCGGTTGCGGTCGAGACGGCGGGGCTGCAGGTCCCCGAGCGATTGACGCTGCTCACCTACATGTTCTTCCACGGCGACATCTTACACCTTGCCGGCAACATGCTGTTCCTCTGGGTCTTCGGCGACAACGTCGAGGACGCCATGGGACACTTCAAGTTCCTGATCTTCTACCTCGCGTGTGGCGTGTTCGCCGGGCTCGTGCACGGGTGGATCGATCCGACATCGGAGGTTCCGCTTATTGGCGCAAGCGGCGCGGTCGCGGGCGTCATCGCGGCCTACCTGGTGCTGCATCCCCGGGTGCGCGTCTGGGTGCTGGCGCTCAAGGCCATTCCGCTCCGGATTTCAGCGGCGTTCGCGCTCGGGTTCTGGATTTTGATCCAGGTCGTCATGGTGCTCCTGCCGCAGGTGGGGCCCGTCGCCTGGTGGGCCCACATCGGCGGCCTGGTTGCGGGGGCGGTGCTGGTCGTCGTGCTGCGGCGGCCGGGCGTGCGGCTGTTCGACAAGGGTCTCGGGGTTGGAGCGTGACGGGGGAGGGGCTCCAGGTCATGACCTCAGCCCTTCAATAAGGGGTGCATACCTCTCCGTTGGGCGCATTGACTTGCACGGTCTCGGCTCGTAGTTTCCGCTCTCGCACTTGCGAAGGGCCCTGAGCGCCATACGCCGCGGCACGGATCCAGGTACGACACGCGCCAGGTAACACGATGCGCTGAGTGACAGAAAACGGAGGCGGGCGGCGCTGAGGGGCGTTCAACCGGGCCTCTACGGGCACAATTCGGGACCGCACAATAACCAGGACAGCAATGACCAGAAAAAGGCAGGGCGCCGGGGAGCGCCGCGCACCATGAAGATACTTGTCGCGGTGAAGCGCGTCGTCGATTTTGCGGTCAAGATCCGCGTTAAATCGGACGGGTCGGGGATCGAACTGGCCAACGTCAAGATGTCGATGAACCCCTTCGATGAGATCGCGGTCGAAGAGGCCGTGCGGCTCAAGGAAAAGGGAACGGCGACGGAGGTCGTCGTGGCTTCGATCGGGACGGCGAAGTCCCAGGAGACGCTGCGCACCGCACTCGCCATCGGTGCCGACCGCGCGGTGCTCGTCGAGACCGCGGACGACACGCCGGTCGAGCCGCTCGCCATCGCAAAACTTCTCAAAGCCGTGGTCGAGCAGGAAAAGCCGGATCTCGTCGTGCTCGGCAAGCAGGCTATCGACGACGACTGCAACCAGACCGGCCAGATGCTCGCGGCGCTGCTCGGTTGGCCGCAGGGTACGTTCGCCTCCAAGGTCGCGCCGGAATCTGGCGCCGTCGCCGTCACGCGCGAGGTGGACGGCGGGCTCGAGACCGTGAAGCTCAATTTGCCGGCCGTCGTCACCACGGACCTGCGTCTCAACGAGCCGCGCTATCCGTCGCTGCCGAACATCATGAAGGCCAAGAAGAAACCGCTCGACGTCAAGAAGCCCGCCGATCTCGGCGTGGACGTCGCGGCGCGCCTCAAGGTTCTCAAGACCGCCGAGCCGCCGGTGCGCAAGGGCGGCGTGAAAGTGGCTGACGTGGCGGAGCTCGTGCGCCGCCTCAAGACCGAGGCGGGGGTGATCTGATGGCCGTTCTTCTTCTTGCCGAGCACACGAACACCGCGCTCGGCGGTGCGACGGCCAAGGCGCTTACGGCGGCCAAGGAGATCGGCTCCGACGTGTACGTGCTGATCGCCGGGCACAACGCGGCAGCGGCCGCGGAGGCGGCATCCAAGCTTCAGGGCGTCAGCAAGGTGCTGGTCGCGGACGCCCCGCATCTCGCCAACGGGCTCGCGGAGGAGGTGGCGGCGACTGTAGTCTCGCTCGCCGGCGCCTACGACACCATCGTCGCGCCGGCCACGGCCGCCGGAAAGAACGTGCTGCCGCGCGTCGCCGCGCTGCTCGACGTGATGCAGATCTCCGACATCATCAAGGTTATCTCGCCCGATACGTTCGAGCGGCCGATCTATGCCGGCAACGCCATCCAGACGGTGCAGTCGCCCGAGGCCAAGCGCGTGATCACCGTGCGCACGGCCGCGTTCGCCGCGCAGCCCGAGGGCGGCTCGGCCCCGATCGAGAGCGTGACGGCGGCGGCGCCGGTCGGGATCTCGTCGTTCGTCGGCGCGGAGCTCACCAAATCGGACCGGCCGGAGCTCACCGCCGCCAAGATCGTCATCTCGGGCGGCCGCGGCATGGGCAACGGCGAGAACTTCAAGACATACATCGAGCCGATCGCCGAGCGCCTCGGCGCGGCGATGGGCGCCTCGCGCGCGGCGGTCGACGCCGGGTTCGTGCCGAACGACCTGCAGGTCGGCCAGACCGGCAAGGTGGTGGCACCGGAGCTCTACGTGGCCGTCGGCATCTCGGGGGCGATCCAGCACCTCGCGGGCATGAAGGATTCGAAGGTGATCGTTGCCATCAACAAGGATGCGGAGGCGCCGATCTTCCAGGTCGCCGACTACGGACTTGTCGCAGATCTCTTTCAAGCTTTGCCGGAACTGGACGCGGAACTCGGCAAAGCCGGCCTCTAGGGCCGCGGCGCCGGGACAAAAAGGACATTCACCATGGATGTTGCAGTGAAAGCCGAAAGCAAGGGTAAACCGGACGCAAGGCCAGTCCCGGACATCAAGCTGATCGGAGTGATCGGCGCCGGCCAGATGGGCAGCGGCATCGCCCATGTGATCGCGCTCGGCAAGTACGACGTGCTTCTCAACGATATCCGCAAGGAAGCCGTCGACAAGGCGCTGGCGACGATCGAAAAGAACATGGCGCGGCAGGTCAGCAAGGGCCTCGTCAAGGAGGCCGACGTGAAGGCGGCGTTGGCACGCATCAAGTTCGCGCCCGGCCTTGAAGCGTTCAACAATTGCGACATGGTGATCGAGGCCGCGACCGAGGACGAGGCGGTCAAGCGGAAGATCTTCCAGGAGCTGTGTCCCAAGCTCAAGCCGTCGGCGTTGCTCGCGACCAACACCTCGTCCCTGTCGATCACGCGGCTCGCGTCGACGACGGACCGGCCCGAGCATTTCATCGGCATGCACTTCATGAACCCGGTGCCGCTGATGGAGCTCGTCGAGCTGATCCGCGGCATCGCCACCGAGGACGACGTATTCGCCGTTGCCAAGGTGTTCGTCGAGAGCCTCGGCAAGACGACGGCGGTCTCCGAGGACTTCCCGGCATTCATCGTCAACCGCATCCTGCTGCCGATGATCAACGAGGCGGTCTATACGCTCTATGAGGGCGTCGGCACCGTCGAAGGCATCGACAAGGCCATGCGGCTCGGTGC
This sequence comes from Hyphomicrobium sp., assembly GCF_036833075.1. GTDB lineage: Bacteria > Pseudomonadota > Alphaproteobacteria > Rhizobiales > Hyphomicrobiaceae > Hyphomicrobium_C. The sequence continues at coordinate 67,582 of NZ_DAITQL010000009.1, read as the reverse complement.
GCACCATCCGATGGGGCCGCTTGAGCTTGCCGATTTCATCGGCCTCGATACGTGTCTTGCGGTCATGCAGGTGCTCTACGAGGGGCTCTCGGATTCGAAGTACCGCCCCTGCCCGCTGCTCGTGAAGTACGTCGAGGCGGGGTGGCTCGGCCGCAAGACCAACCGCGGTTTCTACGATTACCGGGGCGAGAAGCCCGTTCCGACGCGCTGATCCGGCGCATCCTCGATGACCGACGCGCGCAAGGTGGCTGTCGTGACCGGCGCCGGAAGCGGCATTGGGCGCGCGGTCGCCGTGGCGCTGTCGAAGGCCGGCTTCACGGTTGTGCTCGCCGGACGGCGGGCGGCGGCGCTCAAGGAGACGGCGGCTTCGTTCGGGGACGGGTCAGGCGCAGCGCTGGTCGTCGCGACGGACGTCACCGAGCCTCGGGACGTTTCGCATCTCTTCGAGACGGCGCAGGCGACGTTCGGCCGGATCGACGTGCTGTTCAACAACGCCGGGGCGTCCGCGCCCGCGGTGCCCATCGATGCGCTGACGCCCGAGCAATGGAATGCGGTCGTCGCCGTCAACCTGACGGGGACGTTTCTCTGCGCGCAGGCGGCCTTCCGCGTCATGAAGGCGCAGCGGCCTATGGGCGGCCGGATCATCAACAACGGCTCGATCTCGGCGGCCGTGCCGCGGCCGTTCTCGGCACCCTATACGGCGACCAAGCACGCTGTGACGGGGCTGACCAGGTCGCTTTCCCTCGACGGGCGCGCCTTCGACATCGCCTGCTCGCAGATCGACATCGGCAATGCGGACACCGAGATGACCCAGCCGATGGCGCGGGGCGTTCTCCAGGCGGACGGCGGCGTCCGGCCCGAGCCGCGCATGGACGTGGCGCACGTCGCCGAGGCGGTCGTCTACATGGCCGGGCTGCCGCTCTCCGCCAACGTGCAGTTCATGACACTGATGGCCACGAAGATGCCCTTTATCGGACGAGGATAGGGGCTGTTTGTCAGGTTGGCGCGGTCTCCGCCATCGGGAAGGACCGCGCCGCTTCGCTCGTGCCGACGGGGGGCGGGCTTTCATGGTTTCGAATGCGGCCGGCCATTGGTTTCTCGCGCTCGCGCCCGGTGCGCTGGCTCTCATCGGCGGATGCGCGTCCGTTCAGGACATCGCCGGCGTGCCGCGCGCCGGATACCAGGCCAACGGCGCCTATGTCGTCAGCACCGAGGAGGAAAAGCTCGCGTGCCGTCAGATCGAGGAGCGGCTCGAGATCCTGAGCCGGCAGATGCAGGTGCTGCCGCAGCAGGCGGCCCTCGAACGCGAAAGCGAGCCTCAGACGGTCGGCTCCGCGCTGGGGCGCATGTTCGGCGGCCCCGACGACGGCCTCAAGGCCACACAGGAGTTCCAGAGGGCGCAAGCCGAGAGCGACGCGCTGAAGGCGCTCCTCGCCAGGAAGAAATGCGCCTGAGGATCCCTCCTGAAAAATACGGGAGGGCGCGAGGCGTCTCTCACGCCTCGCGCCCTTTGGTTATGCCTCACCGGCTCAGCCGGGATCAGTCCTCAAGCTCGCGCTTGATGATCTGGCCGTCGCGAATGTCGACATCGTAGACCCTGCCGTCGGTGTGGCGGGCATCGTCGACCTCGAATTTACGGTCGTCGCGGTCGAATTCGATCTTTCTCCAGGACGTGAAGCCGGCGTTTTTCAGAATGCTGCCGATCTCAGCCTCCTCGGCGGCCGTCGCCGGACGGTCGTCGGCGGTGGCTGCGGTCGAGAGTGCGGCGGCGGAGACGGCAAGGGCGCCAACGAGCGTCATGAATTTCTGCATGTGTCATCTCTTTCTGTTTGCGTCGTGGGGACTGCGAGGAACGTGCAACCCCGATGCCTGGATCCTTGCAGAGGCGCTCTGACGCGACCCTGATGCAGCCTGTCAGCGAACTGTCAGACTTCAAGGCGCGGGCGTCAAGCGCGGGGAGGCCGCGCAAAGCGCAGCGTGGCGGAGAGGCCGGGCTTGCCGTCGGCGAGCGTCACCGTGCCGCCCCACGACTCGACGATCTCGCTCATGATCGCGAGGCCGAGGCCGGCGCCCGAGCCGCGTTCGTCGAGCCGCCCGCCGCGACGGAGCGCCTCCTCGAGCCGGCCTTCCGGAATGCCGGATCCGTCGTCGGTGACCGTCAGCGAGACGGATCGCTCATCCTCGTGCGCCGTGATCGCGACTGCGTGGCGCGCGTGGCGCGCGGCGTTCTCGATGAGATTGCCCACGGCTTCGGAGAGATCGTCGTGGTCGATGGGCGCGACGATGGCGGGCGGCACGTCGACGATCCAGTCGAGCTCCTGGCCTTCCGGGGTGCGCTGGACGACGCGCACCACGGGATCGATCACGGCGGCCACGTTCGCTTCGGCCGCCCTGCGCGAGGCGGCGAGGCGCACGCGGGCGAGCTCGCGCTCGACGGTCTGCTGCATGGTGCGGGTCACGGTCGAGAGGCTCAGCGCGACGTCGGTCTGTCCCTCCTTGGCGAGGCGCTCGATCTCCGTCTGAAGGACCTGCAGCGGGGTCCGGAGGCCGTGGGCGAGATCGCCGGCGCGGGTCTTGGCGCGGGCCAGCTCCGCGTCACGCGCGTCGATTAGCGCGTCGATCTCCTGGGCGAGCGGGCGGACCTCGTCCGGAAACCCCGACCCCATGCGCTGGCTCTTGCCCGAGCGGACCGCGGCGAGACGGGTGCGGACGGCGGAGAGCGGGCTCAAGCCGATCGTGACCTGCATCCAGTTCGCGGCCAGGAGCAACGCGCCGAGGATCGCGAGCAGGGGCGTGAGGTCGAGCGCGAACTCGCGGACGGCGGTGGCGATCTCGGCCGAATCCCAGCCGACGGCGATGCGTGCCGTTCCCCCGCCCATGCGCGCCGGCAGCTCGACGCGCCGCTGCAGGAGATAGAGCTCCGCCTTGCCGGGGCCGGGGATGCGATGATGGTGAATGGTGTCGTCGACCGCGACCTCGGCGGGCAGGTCGAGCTCCGCATCCCACAGCGAGCGCGAACGGAGAACGGTTCCCGACTGCTCGTAGACGATCTGCCAGTAGAGACCGGAGAGGGGCAGGTCGAAACGAGGATCGGCGGGCTCGTTGGAGAGCGCGAGCCCGCCCGCGGGGCTGCGTTCGAGACGCGCGGTGATCTGGTTCAGGTGGACGACAAGCTCGGCATCGATGCGCCGCTCGACGTGGCGCTCGAACACCACCGTCAACCCATAGCCGGCCAAGCCGAGCGCGATTGCGGTCGAGACCGCGCCCGCAATCAGAAGCCTCAGGCGCAGCGAGCGGAGCGTCATTCGGCTTCCGCCCCGATGACGTAGCCGAACCCGCGCCGCGTCTGCACGACGTCCGCGCCGAGCTTCTTGCGCAGTCGCGTGATGACGGCCTCGAGCGCGTTCGCGTCGCGCGCGTCGTCGTCGCCGTAGAGGTGCTCGATCAGCTCGCCCGGCGAGACGACGCGGCCCTTGTGGTGCAGCAGATAGGCGATGAGGCGGTATTCGAGCGGGGAGACGGCGACGTTGGCGCCGTCGATCATGACGCGCATCTGGCGGGTGTCGACGGAGACCGGGCCGGCGGCGAGCACGGGAGACGCGTGTCCGGCGGCGCGGCGGATCAGGGCGCGCACGCGGGCCAGGAGCTCCTCGATCCGGAAGGGTTTGGCGAGATAGTCGTCGGCGCCCGCGTCGATGCCTTCGACACGCTCCGGCCATGTGCCGCGCGCGGTCAGGATGAGGACGGGCATCTCGCGCCCGGCGCTGCGCCAGCGCTTCAGGACGGCGAGGCCGTCCATCCCGGGCAGCCCCAGGTCGAGGACGACGAGATCGAAAGCCTCCGTATCGCCCAGGAACCAGGCCTCCTCACCGTCCACGGCGGTGCGCGTCTGGTAGCCCGATGCGCCGAGGGCGGCCGAGATGCTGGCCGCGATCGCCGGTTCGTCCTCAACGATGAGGATGCGCATCAGTCGTCGTCCTCGATGCTCAGGATCGCGCCGCTTGCGGCATCGACCTCGACCTCCTTGAGGCGTCCGGAGGGATCGATGACGTCGAACTCGTAGACGATGCGCCCGCCGTCCTCCACGTCGAGCTTGACGCCGAGGATCTTGCCCGGCAGATGCGGGCGTACCTTCTCCGTGATCTCGGAGAGGGAGCGGATGCGTCCTTCCCTGAGCGCGCGGCGCGCGATCTCCTGGTCACGCGCGTCGTCGCCGCCGCTGACGGGCGTTGGAGCTGCGAAGCCGAGGACGGCCGCGGCGAGGAGGCCAAGGCGGACGGGCGAGGGTCTCTTCATGGAAATCAAGTGCGCTTTCCGGGCTGACAAATGCCTGACGCCGCCCGTCAGGAAGCGATCAGCCCTCGGGGAGCAATGATGCGGCGTCCGGGCCACGGCGGGCGCCGGACACCAGATCATAAACGCACCATGATCATAGACGCCCTGCAACAGAAGTGGAGACCAACCCATGAAGACGCTTTTCGCCGTTTCCGTCCTTTCGCTCGCCCTCGCAGTGCCCGCGCTTGCCGGCGAGGACGACTATGTCGGACCGCTCAACGTCCCGCGCGACCAGTGGCTTCCGGTGTCCGAGGTGGTCCAGAAGATCGAGGCCAAGGGCTATAAGATCCACGAGATCGAGGCGGACGACGGCATGTACGAGTTCGAGGCCATCGATTCGTCCGGCGCCCGGGTCGAGGGACATGCGCATCCGGCGACGGGCGAGATCCTGGACACGCGGCCCGACAACGACTGATCGGACCTGACGCGAGCTCCGGCGGTGTCGTGCCGCCGGAGGCTCACGATCGCAGCTAAGATGCGCTGCGCTTGCGGGTTGCGGCGGCCTTTCGGGCGGAGGCGCGCCGCGCGGCGGCGGGACGGGCGGCCGAGGCGCGTCCGCCGAGCTCTCCGCCTTTGTGCGCGGCCGGTCGTCCCGTCTTCTTGCCGCGGCCCGAGCCGCCCGGCATCTTGCCGCCGCCATCATCCTTGTTGACGGTGGCCCAGGCGCGCCGCTCGGCTTCCGTCTCGTTCACGCCTCGCTTCTCATAGCCCTCGGCGATGTGGTCGGCCTTGCGTTCCTGCTTGGCCGTGTACTTGCTCTTCGCTCCTCGCGGCATGGCGGTCTCCTGCGGTCGGTTCGACGGCGCATTCCGGGTCTGAAGCGAATAGTCCGCAGTCCCGATGCGCTCACGCGCATTCAACAGCGGGTCCGAGATTCGGTTCCGAACGCCTGCGGCGATGTAAGGATGCGGATCGGGCACCTCCCGCGCACCGATCTCTCCCGGAGACGATCTCTACCGACGATGATCTTTCTGCGCGCTTGGGCGGGCCGCGGCCTCGTCGTCCGGAATCCTCGGAGCCGCGCGGCTGTGGTAACGGCGGAATGCCTCCGACGGCAGCTCTCCGAACATCGCCTTGTAGTCGTGGGCAAAGCGGCCGAAGTGCCAGAACCCCCAGCGGGTTGCCGCCTCGGCGACGGAGTGCGTGTGCTTGATCGCCCGGCGCGCCCCGTTCAAGCGAACGGCGCGCAGGTATGTCGACGGCTTGACCCCCAGCGTCTCCTGGAAGGCGTACTGGAGTCCTCGCCGGCTGACCCCCAGCATCCGGCACAGCTCCGCAACGCTCATGTCGCCGTCGGGCCATGCGTTCACCAGGTCGCGGGCATCGCGCACGATGCGTGCGTGCTTCCCGGGCGGGATGTCGGGCCGGTCGCCTGGCGCGCGGGACAACGCGGTCACGAGCGTTGCGACCACGTCGCGCGACATCGACGCGAGGCGCCTGGGATCGTCGGCGAGGTCCGGGCATAGGGCCACGACCTCGCATGCGTCCGCGAAAATGCGGCGCATGAGGTCGGCCGCACCTGGGCCGGTCGATCGGAGGTGGGGCTCGGAGAGCGACGGCAGGAGCGTTTCCCACTCGTCGTTGGTCAGCGCGACCTCGAGGTCGCTCTCGGTCAGCACGAAGCCCGCCATGTCCAGGCCGCACGGCGAGAGGAACTCGAACGCGTCCGCGCCCGAAAAGACGTGGAGCTGCGTGCCGTCGCATCGGCGGCGGCAGAACGTGGCCTTGCCGCGCAAGGCCATCGGCACGCCCACGGCGATGGTTCCTGCCGGCAGGGCGCCGGTCTGGTGAAGGGAGTTGCTCGTGATCTCCCGGAAGAGGAGCACGCCGTCGAGCTCGACCTCGAGAAACGAGCCGTTGAAGGACCCGGCCGACATCTGGTCGTAGGTCTGGTTCCACCCCCGCAGCAGGGCGGCCTGCTCGTCGATGTCGCTCGTGGCGGCCACGCGCATGGCGGCGCCCTTGCCGTCGGGCAAGGGTGTCGTCGGCTGAATCTGGCTCCCGGAGACAGTCGCCATGCGCCGCCGTTCACCTCCGCTCGAGCGAAACATTCCGCGCCTGCCGTCCGATCCGACTTAAGTCGGACGGCACATCTGCCGAAATTGGATAGACGACATAATAGCGCAGGACTAGCGTGCGCAACACTTGAAGTTGCCGGTCCTGTGGCGAGGCCGGTGCACCTATGAACCACAGATTTGATGCCTTGTGACGTGATCGGCTGGCGCCGGTCCGAAGTCTTGCTGCTGTGCAGCAAAGCCCAAACAATAATCAATATCAATTCAAGGGGATCGCTCATGGAGTCACCTGCACACGGCGAGTCGTCGGCCCACGGCGGCGTCGAATACGATAAGGTCGGAAAGGATTATTTCGAGAAGCGGCAGCTCAAGCGCGGCGCGGCAGGGTGGTTGCTGCTCGTCGGCCTGGGCGTGGCCTACGTCATCTCGGGTGACTTCGCGGGTTGGAACTTCGGCCTTGCGCAAGGCGGCTGGGGCGGCCTCTTCATCGCCTCGATCCTCATGGCGACCATGTACACGTGCATGTGCTTCGCGCTCGCGGAGCTCGCCACTATCGCGCCGACGGCCGGCGGCGGATACGGCTTCGCGCGGCGGGCCTTCGGACCCTGGGGCGGATTTCTCTGCGGCATCGCCATTCTCATCGAGTACGCCATCGCGCCGGCCGCGATCGCCGTCTTCATCGGCGCCTACTGCAATTCACTCTTCGGCATCGACGGCTGGATCGTCTATCTGGGCTTCTATGCGGTGTTCCTCGGCATCCACCTTTACGGAGCCGGTGAGGCGTTGCGGCTCATTTTCGCGATCACGGCGCTCGCCGTCGTGGCGCTGATCGTGTTCATCTTGGCGATGGTTCCCTATTTCGACACCAACAACCTGTTCGACATTCCCGTCACCGATGCCGCCGGTGCGAGCCCATTCCTGCCGTTCGGCTATCTCGGGATCTGGGCCGCCATTCCTTATGCCATCTGGTTCTTCCTCGCCGTGGAGGGCGTGCCGCTCGCGGCGGAGGAGACGAGCGATCCCAAGCGGGACCTGCCGCGCGGCCTGATCGGCGGCATCCTGGTGCTGCTCGCCTTCTGCGCCCTGATCCTCACCTTCGGTCCGGGCGGCGCGGGCGCCAACGCTCTCAAGGACTCGGGCAATCCGCTGGTCGCAGCCCTCGAGTCGGCCCATGTCTTCGGCGGGCCGACGTTGATCAGCCGGTTCGTCAACTTCGTCGGACTGGCCGGCCTCATCGCGAGCTTCTTCTCCATCATCTACGGCTACTCGCGGCTGGTGTTCGCGATGTCGCGTGCGGGCTATCTGCCGCGCGTCCTGTCGCTGACGGGTGCCCGCAAGACGCCTTACGTCGCGCTCATCGTGCCGGGTGTCATCGGCTTCCTGCTTTCGCTCAGCGGGCAGGGTGATCTCCTGATCCTGATCGCGGTGTTCGGAGCGACCATCTCGTATGTGATGATGATGGCCTCGCATATCGCGTTGCGCGTCAGGGAGCCCCATCTCGAGCGTCCCTACCGGACACCGGGCGGCATCCTGACGTCGGGGATCGCGCTCGTCCTCGCCTGCGCGGCGGTGGTCGCGGGCTTCCTCGTGGATCCGCGGGTGGTGATCGGGGCGGCCGTCGTCTACGCTATCTTCATCGCCTACTTCGCCTTCTACAGCCGTCACCATCTGGTCGCGGCGGCGCCGGGCGAAGAGGAGGTATACTGACGACGGCACGGTGCAACAGTCCAATCGGTGAGCGAGCATCATGAGCTATTCGCAGACTGTCGGAGGCCATCGGTTCAGCTTCGAGAGCCTTAAGGAGCTGATGGCGAAGGCGACGCCGGCGCGATCGGGCGACTATCTCGCGGGCGTGGCGGCGGGCGACGACGAGGAGCGGGTTGCCGCTCAGATGGCGCTCGCCGACGTGCCGCTCAAGGTGTTCCTCACCGAGCACGTGGTGTCCTATGAGACCGACGAGGTGACGCGGCTCATTATCGACGACCACGACGCGAAGGCGTTCGCGCCGGTTTCTCATCTGACGGTCGGCGCCTTTCGCGACTGGCTGTTGTCGGATGAGGCCACCGAGCGGTCGCTTTCGGCGCTGGCGGCGGGCCTCACGCCGGAGATGGTTGCGGCCGTGTCGAAGATCAGCCGCGTGCAGGACCTGGTGCTGATCGCGCAGAAGTGTCGCGTCGTCACCCGGTTCCGCAACACCATCGGGCTCAAGGGGCGTCTCTCGACGCGCCTCCAGCCCAACCATCCGACCGACGATCCGACGGGCATCGCGGCCAGCATCGTCGACGGGCTCATGTACGGCAACGGCGACGCGGTGATCGGTATCAATCCGGCGACGGACAGCATCGCCGCGGTGACGACGCTTATCGAGATGCTGCACGAGATCATCCAGCGATACGATATTCCGACGCAGTCGTGCGTGCTGACGCACGTGACGACCAGCATCGAGGCCATCAATCGCCGTGCGCCGGTCGATCTCGTCTTCCAGTCCATCGCCGGCACCGAAGCGGCCAACAGCAGCTTCGGCATCAATCTGGCGCTGCTCAAGGAAGGCTACGAGGCGGCGCAAAGCCTCGGGCGCGGAACGATCGGCGACAACGCCATGTACTTCGAGACCGGCCAGGGCAGCGCGCTGTCGGCGAACGCGCACCACGGCGTCGATCAGCAGACGCTCGAAGCGCGGGCCTACGCGGTGGCGCGGAAATACCGGCCGCTTCTGGTCAACACGGTGGTCGGATTCATCGGCCCCGAATACCTCTACGACGGACGGCAGATCATCCGCGCCGGGCTCGAGGACCATTTCTGCGGCAAGCTGCTCGGCGTGCCGATGGGTTGCGACATCTGCTACACGAACCATGCGGAGGCCGACCAGAACGACATGGACACCCTGCTGACGCTGCTCGGCGTGGCGGGGATCACCTTCATCATGGGCATCCCGGGCTCCGACGACATCATGCTGAACTACCAGACGACGTCGTTCCATGACGCGCTCTATGCACGCAAGGTCTTGGGGCTGAAGCCGGCGCCCGAGTTCGAGGACTGGCTGCTCAATGTCGGCATTTTCGAAAAGGGCGAGGGTCTGAAGCTCTCCGATGCGCTGCCGAAGCCGTTCCAGCATGCGCTCTCGCATCTCCACTGAAAGGCACGCCCCCATGCCGGAGGACAAGAAGCCCGTCGTCGTCGACAATCCCTGGAGCAAGCTGCGCCAGTACACGCCGGCGCGCATCGCCCTTGGCCGGGCCGGCACCAGTCTGCCGACCAAACCTCACCTCGAGTTCCAGCTCGCCCACGCGCGGGCGCGCGATGCCGTGCATCACGAGCTCGACGTGGCGCGGCTCGAGGCGACGCTCGCGGCGCGGGGGCATGCGGTTCAGGTGCTGCACAGTGCCGCCGGAAACCGCCCCATGTATCTGCAAAGGCCGGACAAAGGTCGCCGTCTCGACGCGGCGTCGCGGCGTCTGCTCGAGGAGATGGCGCGCCCGGACGAGGGATACGACGTCGTGTTCGTGATCGGGGACGGGCTGTCGTCGTTCGCTATCGAGGAGAACGCCGCGCCGTTCCTCGATGTGATGCTGCCGCCGCTCGCCGCCGAGGGTTGGCGCGTCGCGCCTCTCATGATCGTGCGCGAGGCGCGCGTGGCTGTCGGCGACGAGGTGGGCGAGCTTCTCGGCGCCGGCATGGTCGTGGTGCTGATCGGCGAGCGCCCCGGCCTCAGCTCGCCCGACAGCATGGGCATCTACATGACGCTGAAGCCGCGCGTGGGGCTGACGGACGAAGCTCGCAACTGCATCTCGAACGTGCGGCGCGAGGGGCTGAGCTACGATATGGCGGTCCACAAGCTCGTCTTCCTCATGACGGAAGCGCGCAAGCGGGGACTCTCCGGCGTGCAGCTCAAGGACGAGGCGGAGACGCCCGCGGGCGCGCTCGCGACCTCGAGCCGGAGCTTTCTGATCGAGCAGCAGTGAGCGCGATCCCCCCGGTCCGAGCGCGTGGAGACCGACGCTCGATGCTTCGGCGGATGGGCCCTGAAGCAATCAGGGCCTGAGCAGGTTGCGCTTTGCCCGGGCGATCCGGCTACGCATCGACGTAGAGCCGGGTGTCGGGCACCTCTGCCAGGACGCGTCGGGCTCTCTCGCCGTCCATCAGCGCAAAAGCAGTCGCCAGCGCATCGGCGATGGCGGCCGTCGGCGCGATGACGGTGCGGCTTACCGCAGGGCCCGCACAGTGGCCGGTGGCGGGGTCGAAGAGATGATTGCAGCGTCCGCCGGCATCGAATTGGAATCCGTCGGCGCTCGTGGTGGCGACCGCCTTGTCGATAAGGTCGAGCGCGCGGCGCGGGGGCGCTTTCGTTGCGATCTCCGCCCGCCACGCCCGGCCGTCCGGTCGGTGGCCGAGGGTGCGGATCTCGCCCATGTCCACGAGCGAGCTGTGGACGCCCTCCTGGCGCAGGAGATCGACCACGCGGTCGGTGATGTAGCCCTGGGCGATGCCGTTGAGCGTCAGCCCCATGCCGCGCTCTCCGAGCACGATGCGGTCGCGGCTGACGCCGACCTTGGTCCAGCCGACCAATCCGACCGCCTCGGCGAGCTTCTGCGGCGGCGGCCCGGCCGGGTCCGCATCGGGGCCGGCGAAGTGATCCGCATAACAGCGCCACAGGGGCTGGACGGTCGGATCGAACGCGCCGCCGGTCAGGCGCCACATGTCGTCACAGAGGCGGAGGAGATGCACGAGCTCGGCCGGAGGGGCCGCGAGCACGCCGCTGCGGTTCAGCTCGGCGAGCGCCGTGTCGTCGCGGTAGAGGCTGAAGATGGCTTCGAGCCGGCGGGCCTCCGCCACGGCGCGGCGCAGAATGGCCTCGCCGGCGCTGCGGTCGGGATGGGCGAGGCGGAGGGTCGCGACGGCCCCGAGCGAGACGCCGGTCCATTCGAGGAGCGGGGCCGCCTCGGCACGCCGCGATGCGCCGAAGGGCACCAGCGCCGCACCGCCCGCGGCGGCGCAGAGGGCGATCACCTTTCGTCTGCTCAGGGGGGTCTGCATAGCGTCTCCCAAAAGCTAGAGCGTTTTCAAGCGAAGTGGACACCACTTCGCATTAAGAAAACGCGTCGAACCAAAAACCTAGTGCGCTCCGTCCGCGCCGGGGTCATGCGGGGGCTCGGCGGCGGGCTCGGAGCTCAATACGTAGTCTTGCGGAACGTTGGCGAAGGCGACGATGCGCCCGCCGTTCTCGGCAACGAACCTCTCGGCGGCGGCGCGATCCGAGAACGGGATCGTCTCTGGCGCGCCCATGCCGCCCTGCTTGCGGCTCTCGATGACGAACAGCGCTCCGCGCGCCTCGATCCAGTTATCGACGCCCGGCTTCTCCCAGCTCGGCGCCTTGCCCATGTCGGACACGTAGACGGCGCGTACGTCCTTCGCCTCCTCGTCGAGCATGGTGTAGGAGAAGGCGTCGCGCGCGGAGGAGAACCAGACGGGAGCTTTCTGGCTGGCGAGGATGATCTGTCCCTTGGGTCCGCTGTGCTCCATGAGATCCATGCTGCAATAGTGGCCGACGGCATCGGCCGTGAGCGTATGGGGCGGAGGCAATGCTACGTTCTCTTTCTCGCCGCAACCAGAAAGGGAGAGGGCGACGAGACACAGGGCGGCGGCAACGGACGACCGGACGTTCACAGCTCCCTCCTCGAGAAGATCATGGCGGCCAGAGCCAGCGGGACCAGCGTCCAGGCGGCGAGCGCGGAGAGCAGGAGGGCAGGGGCGAGCGAAACCGTGCCGGCCAGGCCCGACATTCCCGAGAAGGCGCTGGCGCTCGTGGCGCCGGCGAGGTTCAGCAGGCGATAGACGTCGGCCGGATTGAGAAGCAGGAGGCCGCTCAGGGCGGTCGGCGAGATCAGCCGGCCCTGGTCGATCACCAGCACGCCGAGCAGAGCCATGTCGAACACGACGACGAGCAGGAGCCAGACTCCAATGGCGATGCCGGCCGCGGTCGCCCGCTCGCGCACGAGCACGCTCACCAGATAGCCGATGGCGATGAAGACGGCGCCGAGCAGGATCGAGGTGCCGATCATGGTGGCGAACGCCATCCAGCTCCGCGCGTCGATGGCGGCGCCGGTCGCGGCGAGCGTCACGGCCGCCGTGCCGTAGCCGAGCACGGTCGCGAAGGCGAGGATGGCCAGGTGGCCGGTGAATTTCCCGAACAGCACCTGCCCGCGGCTCACGGGGTAGCTCAGCAGCAACAGCATGGTGCCGCGCTCGGTCTCGCCGACAACGGCGTCGTGCGAGATCAGAAGCGCGACCAGCGGCACGAGGAAGATGGTGAGGCTCGACAGGCTGACGATCACCACGTCGAGGGCGCGGGCGCCCACGTTTCCGGTCGGCGCGCTGCCGAGGAACGTCAGCGACAGGGCGAGGGCTGCGAGGAGTGCCGTCATCGCCAGGACCCAGCGGTTGCGCAGGCTCTCCTGGATCTCCTTGGCTGCGATCAAGAGGACGTTCCTCATGGCGTCTCCTTGCGCAGGAAGTGAGCGTAAAGCTCGTCGAGTGACGGGGGAACGACGTCGATATCCCGGATGAGATCGCCAGCGCCCGCGGCGCGGCGCAGAAGCTCGATCTTCTCGGATGGCGTGACGTCGAACTCGACCCGGTGGCCGTTGAAGGTGCGGCCTGAGGCCGGGTCGCCCATCAGGCCGCGCAGCCGCTCGGCCTCGCCGGGGGCGACGGAGACGCGCACCTTCGCCGGCAGCTCGGCAATGCGCCGCAGCTCGTCGATGGTGCCGTCGGCGACGAGGTGGCCGCGGCTGACGATGAGGACGCGCTCGGTGCGCTCCTCGAGCTCCGTCAGCACGTGCGAGGAGAGCACGACGGTGGCGCCGCGGTCGCTCAGCTCGCCAACGATCTCGTAGAATTCCATGCGCAGGCCGGGGTCGAGGCCGGTGGTCGGCTCGTCGAGGAGCAGCAGCTGGGGCGTGCCGATCAGGGCCTGCGCAAGGCCCAGCCGCTGGCGCATGCCCTTCGAGTAGGTGCCGATGCGCCGGTCCGCGGCCTTGGCGAGACCGACGCGGTCGAGCAGCGCCTGGATGCCGGCGACCGGCTCGGACTTGAGACGCGCGTAAAAGGCCAGCACCTCGCGCCCCGTCAATGCGGTGTTGAAGGAGACGCTCTCGGGGAGATAGCCGAGCCGCCGGCGGGCTTCCGTTCCGCCGCCGGCGGGGTCCTCGCCGAGAACGCGGACCGAGCCTTCCGTCGGCCGCACGAGGCCGAGCATGAGCTTGATCAGCGTCGTCTTGCCGGCACCGTTGTGGCCCACCAGCGCGACCGTCTGGCCCGGCTCGAGCGCAAACGAGATGTCGCGCACGGCTTCGAGCGTGCCGTAGCGCTTCGTCGCGTGCGCGATGTCGACCAGGGCCGTCACGGTTCGGTTCCTTCTCGGTCGGCGGGCGGGGGCGCGACCGGCGCCATCAGCGGGCGGCTGTCGATGACGCCGCCCGGCAGCAGCGCCGGGAACTGCGCCTGCGCCCAGCGGATGATCTGCACGGCCGGGCTGTTGACCAGGACCTTCGCCTGCGGGGCGGTCCAGAGCACCTTATCGATGATGTCGTTGGGCCGGTAGGCGGTATCGCCGATGCCGTCTCCGTCGAGGTCGAAAGCCGGGTTGTCGCTCCAGAAGTTGCCGCGGCCGTCCTTCGACCAGTCGAGATAGCGCGTGCCGACGTACTTCACCTGGTTGCGGTTGCGGACGAAGGCGTTGCCGGAAATGTCGTTGCCTTCGGAGCCGGCGGTGAAGTGCACGCCGATCTCGCAGCCCTCGAACCAGTTGCCGTGGAACCTGTTCTTGTTGGCATTGTAGATGAAGACGCATTTCTCGGGCCCGTTGCGGACGCCGCCCGATTGCACGGCGGCGGTATCTTCCGTGGCGGGGAGACCATGCTCCTCCTTTCCGCGCGTGCCCGAATTCATCCAACGGGAGGCGGGCAACGGGCGGCCGCGGACCGTGTTGCCGACGATCTCGGAATAGTTGGCGAAGTTGAACAGGAAGCCGTGTTTGAGGTCGCCGTCCGAGACGTTGCCGCGCACGTTCAGGCGGTTCGAGTACATGATGGCAAATCCGACGGTGTTGCCGATCGAGACGTTGTCCGAGACCTCGCCGTCGTTGGTGTACATATAGTGGATGGCGAAGCGCAGGTCGCGGAAACGGTTGCCGCGGAAGACGTTGTGCGTGCTCGCGGCCGTAAAGATGCCGTCGCGGCCGAAGCGGATGTCGTTGTCCTCGACGCGCGCGCCAGGGGCGTTCCATACCGATACGCCGTTGCCCGCTTCGTTGACGCGCCCTTCCTCGATGCCGACGATGACGTTGCCGCGCGCGAGCGAGCGCTCGGCGCCATGCAGATAAATCCCGTAGAGGTTCCCCTCCAGGCGGTTGGCCTCGACGACGGCTTCGGTCGCGCTTTGCCTGACGAAGATGCCCGCGTCCATCGCTTCGAGATCGCGGCCGGATCCGCGTACCGTCACGCCGCGCACCACGGCACGCGGGGCCGAAACGGACACCACGCTGCCGCGGCCGGTGCCTTCGAGCACGGCACCCGGCACGCCCTCGAGCGTCACCTCTTTATCGATCTCGACCGGACCGTGGTGCGTGCCCTCAGCCAGGACCACCACGTCGCCTGACGCCGCACGGTTGAGTGCGGCTTGCACGTCTCCTCCGGGCTCGACCGTCAGACGCTCCGCGAAGGCTGAACTGGAAAGGAGGGCGGCCATGGCCGCCCCCCACGCTATTCTAGTGCGCACACGTGCCACTCAGTGTCCTCACGCGCTACGCGGTTCGACCATCATGCGCCCCTGCATCTCCATGTGCATGGCGTGGCAGAACCAGCTGCAGTAGTACCAGTAGACACCGGCCTTGGTGGCGGTGAAGGTCACCGACGAGGTCTGCTGCGGGCCGATCTCCATGTTGATGCCGTAGTTCACGATGCAGAAGCCGTGCGTCAGGTCCTCCACGTCGTCGACGTTGGTGACGAAGACGGTCACCTCGTCGTCCTGCTTGACGGTGAAGCTCGAGAGACCGAACGCGGGCGCCGCCGAGGTCATGTAGACGCGCACCTTGTTGCCGTCTCTTATGACCTTGTCGTCCGTCTCGAGCTTCACGCCGTCGGCTGCGGCCTGCTTCACGGCGTCGGCGAAGAACGGATCGTCCCGCTTCCAGATGTGCAGCGGGTTGATCTTCGAGCGGTGCACGATGGTGGCGTCATGCGGCTCGGCGAAGGTTGGGCCGTCGTGGACGATCACCATCTTGTCGCCGGAGATGTCGATCAACTGATCGTTCTCGGGCTTCAAGGGGCCGACGTTGAGGAAGCGGTCCTTCGAGAACTTGTTGAGCGAGATCAGCCATTTCCCGTCCGCATCCTTGGTCTGGCCCATGGAGGTGTGGTTGTGGCCCGGCTGATAGTGGACGTCGATCTTGTCGAGGATAGGGTTCACCTTCTCGCCCTTGTAGGCGCGAATGGCGAGGTCGATGTTCCACTTCACGACCTGGCTGTCGAGGAACAGCGTCGTGAAGCAGTTGCCCTCGCCGTCGAAGGCGGTGTGGAGCGGTCCGAGGCCCAGCTCAGGCTCGGCCACCACGACATCGCGCGGCTTGATCTTGTCGTCGAACAGGTCCGGCAGCTTGCGCGCGTCGAACACGGTGCAGGTCGGCGACAGCTTGCCGTTGGCGACGAAATGGATGCCGTCGGGTGCCGTGTTGATGCCGTGCGGGCTGTTGGCCACCGGCACGTAGCGCGTATAGGGCGAGCCGTGGCGGCCGTCGAGAAGTGGTACGCCGCCGACGGTCTGGTAGTCGCCCTTCTTGACTGCTTCCTCGATGCGCTTGATGTCGAAGATGACGACCCAGTCCTGCTCCTTGGCCATCATCTCGGCCAAGGTGACGCCTTCCTCCGAATTGTAGCAGGTGGACCACGCATACTTGCCCTGGTAGTCGGCGTCGACGTTGTCGAGGTTGCCGTCGACGCGGATCTGCCAGGCGACCTCCATGGTCTCGCCGTCGACGGCGCTGAAGATCGCCATGTACTGCTTGGGATCGTCGAGAATCTTGCCGTCGTTGGGCACCGGCACGCGGTCCTCGCCGTTGCAGAAAACGTAGCCGGTCTTCGGGTATTTCTGGACGCGCAGGCCGTGCACCGTCGACTGGTTCGGCAACTGGATGATCTTGTCGCACTTCATGATGTCGAGGCGGATGCGGCAGACGCGCGTGTTGGCCTTGTCGTTGGCGTACAGGTAGCGGCCGTCGTAGGTGCCGTCGGTGAACGAGGGGTGAGGATGGTGCAGGTCACCGTTCATGAACGTGCCGCCGCGGGTCTGCAGGAACTCGCGCGACTTCTCCGTCAGGCCCTCGGTCAGAATTTTGAGGCTTTCGTTGGTCTGGCCCCAGCCGGTGGCGCTGCAGCGGTTGAACACGGGAACGCGCATCAGCTCGCGCATGGACGGCAGGCCGATGATGCGCACCTCGCCGCTCTGGCCGCTCGAGGAGAAGACGTAGTATTCGTCGAGCTCGCCGGGGGCGACCGTGTGGCGGCCCGCATCGGCGGGTGCTGCCGCTGCCTGCGGAACCACCTCGCCGCCGAGGCCGGCAAGGGTCAGGCCGCCCGCGGTTCCGACGACGCCGGCCGCCGCTGCGGCAACGGTCGTCCGATTGAGCATGTCACGTCGAGTGAGGCTCGACTTTTTCTGGTCGTCATCTTGCATGGTCTTCTCCTCTCGTGCCTTTCTTGGCGCCGTGCGCTCTTGCCGGCTGGTGGATGACTTTTCCGATGTAGGTGATCAGAGGGCGCGCAGGTTCGGGCTGGCCGCGTTCCGCCGCCGGTAGAAGAGCATCGCGCTTTCCGCGCTTCAAGCGCACCTGGATCATGTGCGGGCACCGCTGATCGTCCCAGTATAGCTCCTGGCAGTGCATGCAGTAGATGCACTCGTTGACGTTGATCAGCCCGTTGGGGTGGATCGATTGCACCGGGCATTCGTTGGCGCAGCGCTGGCAGGGCGAGCCGCATTCGGGCCAGCGCCGGAGCCATTCGAACATGCGCAGGCGGCCGGGGATGGCGAGGGCGGCGCCGAGCGGACACACGTAGCGGCAGAAGAAACGCTCGACGAAGAGCCCGGCCGTGAGGAGCGCCAGCGCGAACACGACGAACGGCCAGTCGCGCACGAATTTGAGAACGATCGCCGTCTTGAACGGCTCGACCTCGGCCAGATGCTCGGCCATGGTGAACGAGTAGAGCGACAGGCCGAACAGACCGAGGAAGATCACGTACTTGATCGGCCAGAGGCGCTCGTGCAGGTCCCAGGCCACGCGGAACTGCGGCACGCCGAGCGCCTTGGCGACGTTGTTGGTCAGCTCCTGCAGGGCGCCGAAGGGACACAGCCATCCGCAGAACGGCCCGCGTCCCCAGAACAGCAGCGATACCGCGACCGACGACCAGAGAAGGAAGATCAGGGGTGCGGTCAGGAAGTATTCCCAACTGAAGCCGGTCAGCAGCGAATTGGTGAAGGTCAGGACGTTGACGACGGAGAGCTGGGCGTTGGCATACCAGCCGAGCCAGACGAGCGTGAAGAGCAGGAACGCGCGGCGTATCCAGGTGTAGACCACGGGCCGGCGCACGAGCGCGTTCTGGAAGAAGAAGATGGCGGTGAGAACGGCGATGGCGAGCGCTGTGATCGTGATCGAGACGGCGTCGCGCTGCCACATCTTCTTCCACAGAGGATCTTCTTCCGTGGAGAAATCCTGATCGGGCGCGGCCTCGGCTGGGAGAGCCTGATTGGACGCGGCGGCGGGCGGCGCGCTTTCGGGTGGGGTGGCCTGAGGGGGCTCCGGCTTCGCGACCAGCAAGTGAGGGGGCAGGCTGTAGACCAGCTCGAAACCGAGAAAGGCTTTGTCGCGAGGTCCGACCGGACGCTGCACCAGCAGCTCGAGCGTCCACGGCTGCGTGGGATCGAGCGCGAAGTCGTCGGGCACCGTGAACAGGCCAATCTCCGGGAACGACGGCGCGCCCGGCGCCTCGATGGCACCGAGCCGCTCGTGATTGCGGTCGCGGAAGCGCGTGCCGGAACCGTCCTGCTCGATCTCGATGCGGTCGAAGATGCCGCCGCGCACGTAGCCCGATCCCTTGAAGGAATAGCGGCCTTCGCCGGCGACCAGGATGGCCTGCTGTCCGGGCTTGAGGCGGCTCTCGAGCCGTTCGTAGCCGGCCTCGCCGAGCAGGCTCTTGCCGATGGCCGGCACACTCACGAGCGCGGCATAGAGATCGATGAAGATCTCGTCCGGATCGCCCGGCTCCGGATGGGCGGCCGCCTCTGCGTTGCCCGAGCGCTCGAACGCGGCGTTGACGTCGCCGACCGACAGGCGGAGCCTGCGGATCGACCCGTCTCCGAGCAGGGTTTGCCAGTCCCGTCCTCCGGGTGCCGCCATGTCGATGACCATCGCCGCGGGCGCTGCCCCGGCGGGACCGGAGGCAGCCACTGTCCCGGCTGCAATGCGCCCGGTGCGGACGAGACGCACTGCGGAGCGCACGATGCTGTCGGCCATGACCAGCACCGTCACCGTCGCGCCGCTCACGATGTCGGGCTGCGGAGGGCGCTCGGCTCCCGACGCGATCGGCCCGATCTTCATGCCGATGAGCTTGTTCAGGGCTTCGACGACGCGCCGCTCCGGCACGCCCACCAGCACGATGGGTTCCTTGTGGTCGACGAGCTTGAAACCGGTCACGGTCCCCTGCATGTCGATGCCGACCAGCATGTGGATGGGCTTGCCTGAATAGCCGATGGCGCCGGTGACGTCGGAGTTCAGGTAGACGAAGCCGACCTGGGCGTCGCCTGCGAAAACCGGCACCAATGGCGGGTCGCCCTGCGGTTCTCCGAGCCGGGTCGCCTGCGGGAAGAAATCCTGCGCCGTAATTTTATCCAGAAAAGCCGAGAGCCGCGATTGCGCTGCCGCAGGCTCGACCGTGCCCAGCAGGATGACGGCGCTCACGACGACACAAATCCAACGCGCCAGTTTCGCCGCCAAGGGCCACCTCGTAGGTTGACTTGCGGAATTAGGTATCAGCGATGCCTCTTATCTCTATTGACCTCAGTCAAAGGGGTCCACAGTGTGTCTGATAGCCTATTCAACTATTTTCAAAGCGCAGGTGCCATGCCAATGTTAAAAGACGAGCCGGTCGGCCGCATCCGCTCGATGGGCGAGTTTTTTGCGCTCGCAAACGCCATGGAGCAGGACGCCGCGGCCCGATACGTCGAGACGGCGCGGCAGCTTCGCGCGCAGAGCGAGACGGCGCTCGCCGAGGTCTTCGAGGGGCTCGCGGAGACGGAGCGCGGACACGTCCGCGAGATCGGTCAATGGGCGGAGCACGAGGCGTCACGGGTGGGTAGCGCCCTGCCGTGGCCCATTCCGGATACGTTCGATGCGACGCCGGATGAGATGGCCGGTACGAAGTTGCTCACGCCCTATCAGGCGCTGGCCTCGGCGGTGCGCCACGAGCAGCGCTCGTTCGCGTTCTGGACCTATGTGGCCGCGCATGCGGACGCGGGTGAGGTCAAGGATGCGGCGGAGCGCATGGCCCTCGAGGAGCTCGAGCACGTGAGCCTTCTGCGCCGTGAGCGGCGCAAGGCCTTCCATGCCGGCCGTCTCGGCGGGCAGCCCGCCGGTGAGGGCGCGGTCACGCTCTCGGCGCTGGCAACGATCGAGCGGCGGCTCGCCGACCTCATGGAGAGCGGGGGAGATGCCTCCGCGGCACGGGAGGCGGCCGCGAAGCTCGAGGCTCTGCATGCGGAAAAGCCCGTGCAATTCTCGGCGTCCGCCGTTCCTGCCGAGCGGATGAGCGATGCCGGTGCGCTGGCCGAATATCTGGCGGAGGCCTATCTGCGCCTCGCAGAGAGCACGCAAGACGGGGCCGTGCTCAGCGCGGCCCAGGAGCTTGCGGCGGCGGCGATCTACCGGTTGGGTATGCTCAAATCGGAAACGCGCCCCTGAGACGGGGCTCGCGACAGCTCACTCCCTGAACCCCGGCGGGGCCTTGTGCCATGGCGAGCCCGAGCGCCCGAGGTTGAAGCCGTGCTGAAAGAGCTTGGTCATGTATTCGGGATCGAAGGGACCTCGGTACGGCTCGGTGAAATCGTCGTCGATGTAGGCAAGATTGTAGCCGACGCCGTCCCGCCGGGTCGTGAGGTAGATGCGGAAGGTGTCGTTGAGACCGTTGGCCGCGATCATGGTCGCGGCGGCTTCCGTCGCCACCGATATGGTCCGGCGCTGGACGTCGGTTTCCTCCCGGAACAGCCGGCCGTTGCGGATGATGTAGGCGACGCGCTCGCGCTCCGTGCCCGTTGACCGATCGAAGCTGAAGGTCGCCGGGTAGAGGAACGCCTGAGCCATCGCGCCGCCGTCGACGTGCATTTCTTGATAATCCACCCCGCCGTGGCTCACGTCCAGCATCACGGGCGGGAAGACGCCGGGAATCGCGGCGGACGCCATCAGGATGTCGACGATGAACTCGCGTGTCTTGGGATGGCCGCTTGCCGCGATGGCGCCGATGTCCCAGATCACCGGGCGGCCCTGATCGAGGTTGGTCGTCATCACCAGAAGCAGCCGGCCCTTGGCGTACTCCTCGGCAATGCGCCGGACCATCTTCCGGTCCACGAAGCCCGTGATCATGCCCCGCAGGGGTGTGCTGTCGGTCAAGGCGTCGGCGCTGATGGCGGCGATCAGCGGGTTGCGCGGCTCAAAAATATTATAGGCGCTCGTCGTCGTGTACACCTGCTCGAGGGCATAATCGTAGTCGGGCCCGAGGAACACGAACGGCGCCGACAACGCTCCGGTGCTCACGCCGGTGACGAGCCTGAACTGGGGTCTGTTGCCCCGCGCGGTCCAGCCGCACAGCAATCCGGCACCAAATGCGCCGAAGTCTCCGCCGCCGGAAATCGCCAGGAAGGTGACTGGAGGGAGCGGAGACGTCGTTGCCTTGGTGCCGAGCGAGCGACGTTCTTTTTCAAGGGCTTGCCGGCCGAGAGCTTCGAGACGCTTGCCGTCCGTATCAGGATAGTAGCGGGCGCTCGGAAGATCGAAAGGGGTGGCCTCGCTGGCAAGCGACAGGGGAACGGGCGGCAGGCGCCCCATGGTGGCGCACCCCGACAGGGCCACGAGCGCAAGGGCCAATAAAATCCGAACTCCTACCAAGCTTCGCCCCCGTCCCTATGCGTCGGCATAGAGTTCCCCTACGGACTCCCTGCGATCTTTCGGTTGAGACCCTAAGCAGAAACATCCGGCCGGTTCAACGGAAACAAATGCCGGCGCACAGCCCCAGTTGTCACCAGTTCTTTTTTCAGTGTGCCGCCCGGAATATGGGCCTACTCGCCCGTGCGGGGCCGTTTGATCCGTCTCAATGAGGCCGTGGCCCTTGCGCGCCAAACCGCGCATGCGTAGAGAGGCTCGATGAGCCGCAGCCCATTTTCCGCCGTCATCGTGCGCTGTATGCAACACCAATCCCTATGCCGATATTCGGTGTTGCCAATGTTCACGGGGCTAAGGGGTTGCGAGATAATCGATCTTCGAATAGGAGATGATGCAACCAATGATCGATCAGCAGGCCATTTTCAAGATGTCACCGATGCGTAGCCGACTTGGTTTGAGCGCCCTCGCCTTGAGTGCGATCGTTATGTGCGGGGCGACAGCGTCGGCGCAAAACGCTCGCATGGTGGCGGGAACCCTCACCTGCCGCGGTAACGGCACCATCGGTCTCATTCTGGGCTCCAGCCAGCGCATGGATTGCGTTTTCCAGCGCTCCAAGGGCGGGGCGAAGGTCAATTACACGGCGAGGATCACGCGCATCGGCCTCGACCTGGGTGTCACCGGGCGCAATACGATGGTCTGGACGGTGCTCTCGTCGACGACTGATCCGGAGGCCCGCGCGCTCGTCGGCCGCTACGGTGGCGTCGCCGCCAACGCCTCCCTTGGCGTCGGAGTGGGGGCGAATGCGCTCATCGGCGGCTCGAGCGAGTCCATCGTGCTGCAGCCGCTGAGCGTCCAGGTCCAGACGGGCGTCAACGTGGCCGCCGGCGTCAAGGGGCTGACGCTCAGCCGTTGAGTCGACATATTGTTATCCGATACGTCGACCCGAGACAGACGCGGGCGTGTGCCTGCGGTTCTCCATTCAGCAGAAACGGAAGGCAGACATGCAGCACACAGCAAAGCTTCATCGTGTTCGCTCGGTCGTGAGCGCTACGCTTGTTGCGACGCTCACGATTACGCTCCTTGCTTCGGCCGCCGAGGCCCGCCGCGCGCGTAATGCGGTCAAAGGAGGCGCGATCGGCGCCGGCGTCGGCGCGCTCGTCGACGGCAGCAGCGGTGCCAGAACCGGACTCGCGGCCGGTGCTCTCATCGGCGCCGTCCGGCGCTAAGCACTTCGGCGCTAAGCACGACGGGACATGATTTTCTGATCTCGCGATCGATCAGAGCGGGAAAACATCCGAGGCGTACACCATGAAAAACTACTGGTTGTCGTTGTTTGCCGTGCCGCTCGTTCCGCTTTTTTCGACCTCGGTCCTCGCCGATGCGGAGGCTGAGAAGTATGTCGATGACGCGTTGCCGTTGACGTACCACACCTGCCAGAGCGTGGTCGACGAGAGCAATGGCGACAGCGCCTACGTCGACACTGTCGTGCGGGCCCTGGTTGCCCTATCCCTCTACAATCGCGAAGTCGACATCGAGCAATTGGCGAAGTCGGACGATGACAAAAAGGGCCTGAGCGACAAGTTCATCGCGAAGATGGCGGAGGGCTGCAAGGAAGACCCGAATGCCCTTCTGGCCGGTGTGATCGACGACGCCGTGGCGGAGGCGCTCGCCTCCAAGTGAGGCCATCCGGAGGCGGGGTGGGCGCGCTGCCCTCCTTGCCGATCCGGCTTTCGTTTGACGCATTTTTTTAGCCGGAAGCGGTCTGAGATCGCTTCCGGCTTTTTCTTCGTCCTGCCGTCGCTATGCTTCGATCCATGCGCGCCGCCACACGGCCGCTTGCGCCGGCGTCCCCAAAGTCCGGCCCGGAGGAGAGACGCCTACTTGCGCAGGCTCACGAGCGTTCCGCCCTTGTCGCCGATAAGGCGCAACCGCCCTTCCGGCCCCACCTCGAAACGATGAATGGCTTCGAAAGCCTTCAGGAGCGTGTGCTCCTGGTCCATGAGCGGTTGATCGCAGGCCATCATCGATGCCCCGGCCGGCGAGAACTTCAATCCTTCCCCGCTCAGGCTGAAGCTGCCGATAAACCTGTTGCAGGATCCGTTGCCATGGATGCGTCCGTCGGGCTCGAAGGTGAGTGTGGGCTCCGATCCCGCAACGATGGCCGTTCCGCCGATCTCCTCGATGCGCCAATCGCCGCGAAGGAGCGCTGCCGGCTCTCCGCCGCATCCCGTGAGCCTGCGGTCGCCGATGACCACGGTTGCGGTTTTCGGGTGCTGCATTCCCGTCATCGTATCCGCGCACACCTCGTCCGCAAGCGAGAGCGTGAATGGCCGGCCGCCAACTGTTGCCGCGTAGATGGCGACGGCGTTCGCCGTCGTCGGCTGGGGCACGGGCTCGATGGTGAAATTTTCGCCGTCCATGGCGCGGAAGGTGATCGCGCTCTCCGAAACCTCGATATGCCAACCGGGCTCGTTTCCGCGCGCCGTGAGGCTGGCCGCTTCTCCGCTGTCGATCGCGGCGAGGGACAGCGCGAGACAGGGCGCCGCGATCCGAAGGGCGGACCCGAGGCTTACGCGACGGAAGGATCGGATTTCAGTTTTCGTGATCATGGGGTCTTTGGTCTCCGGGTGATCGGGTGCCGGCGAGCGTGGCCGGGCGCTTTTCATGCAAAAGCGCCGGTCCAGGCCCGGCGCAGTCCACGGTCGAGATGGTCCGCCAGAACTGCGGCCGTCTTATGCTCGTGTCGGGTCTCGTCATCTCGCGGCGCGCAGTCTCGCGCGACGATCGGATGATCGCGCGTTGGCACCGTCATGATGCAGGGCCTCGTTGGTCTTGACCCGACGCTCCGGATCGGAATCCCGCCGCCACCTGTCGCATACGGGGGCAACCTCACGGTGTTGCGGGCAGGGGATGTCTCCGCCTGCCCGCATCTCGCTTACAGCGCAGCGGCCTTCGGCTCCAATGGCGCGGGATGCTGTTCGCTGCCGTTCGCGCCTTTGAGGCCCCAATAGACCTGATCGAGGCCCGTCGCCTGATCGTCTTCCGAGACCTTGAGACCAACGGTTCGCTCGAGGATAAAGGCCATCACCGCCGCGGTCACGATGCCTGCCAGCAGGCAGACGACGATGCCGACGACCTGCATCATGATGCCGATCTCGCCGTGCTGGAAGGCATAGGGGCCTTCCTGGATGCCGAAGTAGCCACCGCGCGGCGTGCCGGCCTTGATCAGCCCCACGGCGAGGAGGCCGAACGTTCCAGCGCCCAGGAACAGCGGGAACAGCTTGTGCTCGTCGATTTCGCGCCGGAGCGTGAACTCATAGATCGCCCATGCGGCGAACGGAGCGGCGAGCGCAACGAGGAACGTCTGCCACGGTGCGTAAACGTCGAAACCGGGAGCGCCGGCAACATACCCGGCCAGAGGTCCGAGCAGCAGATAGGCGTAAGAGCGCTTCCAATAGGCAATGATCGCGCCCGTGATCGCGCCACCTGCCCATGCCAGCCCATAGTTGTTGAAGGCGATCCCGACGCTGGTATTGGCCATGGTCACGCTGACGGCCAGGGCTTCAGGATCGAAGAAGAACAGGCAGGACAGGATCACCATCGGCAGTCCGGAGAAGATGGTGATGAGCCCGGTCGCCGCCAAACCAATGCTGGGCGCATCGTAAGACGGGACTTTCGGATGCGGCTTGAACATGCCCGGACGCTGCCCGAGCTTGGGCACCAGCACGAGAGCCATGCCTGCCGGGAACATATAGACGAAGCTCACGCCGAAGAAGTCGTGGAAGCCCAAATTGGTCAGCGGGCCCACCGAGCCCCAAACGAAAAGACTGAGTGCGGAGGAAACCAGCGTCGCAACGATGCACATGACGTAATAGGCCAGCGGCTTCATCCGTTCCGAGACCGCGAAGTGCAGAAGCACGTTCACGATGCCGGCGAAGCAGGCCAGGAAGAAGATGAAAATCTGGAACGTGTTCAGGCCCGGAAAGACCGCCGGGTCGACATATTGCGCCACGCCGTTGGCCAAGGGACCGCCCAGCCACCAATCCCGCAATGAATCGGCCAGCGTCGCGTTCTATACAAAGTAGTACTGCGCCGCCCAGAAGCCGAAGCCGATGAAGAAATAGACGGTGAACCCGATAAAAAATCCGACAACCTTCTCGATTGTCGAATTAAATACGCTGACGCTGCGCGTGGTTCCCGCATCGATCATCAACAGGCCGACCACGACCAGAATTGCACCAACCGTTCCGGATGCATAAATGAGATTTTGAACCAGAGAATTCAGTGTGACTTGTGCTGCAAATATGGATTCTGCTTCCATCGCCTCTCTCCTTGCTGGCGTCGTCCCTAGTATGTTGAGCGGATCCGGTTTTCACCCCCGGCGTCCTTGCATCCGCATGCGAGACTCTCGCCCGCCTGCGGCAATCGGATTGCAATCCGCCGCGTCAGGAGAGAGAGCCTCTCTCCTGAGAAACGGTTTCCAAAAATAGCTATTGCGGCAGTCCTGCCAGAAATGCGTTCTGGTCGGGGGCAAGCGCTGCCCCCGACCAGGCCCGCGCGCACGGGAAGGAAGGATGTGCGCGCTAGGTTGCGGGATGCGTTCTGAGCCGCATCGGGTCATAGAACGGCATGCGTACGACCGTCGCCTGATACTCGTCGTTGTTCACGCGAACGACGAGTTGCGTGCCAAGCTTGGTGTATTCCGGCGCAATCTGAGCCATGGCCAGCGACTTCATCAGGTGCTGCGAAAACGTCGTGCTGGTCAGCACCCCGACCTCTTTTCCATCGGCGTAGACCGTGGAGAGCGGCGGCAACGCGTCGTGATGCCAGACTTCGAGCCCCGTGATGAACGACCGCTCCTTCCCCTTCTTGTCGATCAGGGCCTGCTTTCCGATGAAATCCGGTTTCGAGAGATCGACGGTCCAGTCCGCGCGCACTTCCCACGGCGTCGTGTCGACGTGGGTCATGTCGAACGGGAAGAACAGGAGACCGCCCTCGACGCGGATGATGTCGAGGCACGACCAGGATACGGGCGTGATGCCCTTGTCTTTGCCCGCAGCGAGGATCGAATCCCAAAGGAACGGCGCATCCGCCGAGCTGCAGAACACCTCATAGCCCCGTTCGCCCGAGTATCCGCCCCGAGCGAGGGAGACCGGCCGGCCGAACAATGTCGTCTTCTGATGATGGAAGTAGGCCAGATCGGCGAGGTTCATCGGCGTGTGCGGCGCGAGGGTCTCAAGCGACAGCGGCCCCTGAAGAGACAGGATGTGGACGTCGTCATCGCGCGCCACCGTAACGTCGAAGCCTCCTTTTGCAGCCGCAGCCGCTTCCTCGAAGCCTCCGCCGCCATGGGAGACGCGGTATTTTCCGTCGCCATCGACGTAGACGAGAATGTCGTCGACCAGAGCGCCGTTCTTGTCGACAATATTGCTGATATGCGAATCCCCCGGCTTGGCCTTCGATATGTCGGTCGTCAGGAGATGATTGAGGAACGCCACGGCGCCGGGTCCGCCGACGTTGACGATCTTCAGCGCCGAGACATCGAACAGTCCGGCCTTGTTGCGGACGATCTCCGCTTCCGCATAGGGGCATGCCAGATAATTCTGCGGCACCGCCATATCGTTCCAGGAGGACGAAAGATCCGAGCCCAAGGCCTTGTGGCGGTCGTTAAGAACCGAATTGCGTTTCGTCATTTCATAGAACCTTCCATTCTGGGTGTTGGGGGTCTCGTTTTTCCCGAGCGCGGCGCGCCGGTCTCATCGAATATCTTGATGCGCGGGGCCGACGGGTCGGCCGCGGCGGCGCAGCGTGGTGTCAATGTGTCAGAACAGCTCGCGCGATTTTACGGAAAACTAATGCCCGTAATCGAAGGCCGACGCCCTGGCGGCTCCATCCGATATTGCGGATTGTGGCGATCGATCGTTTGCAAAAGAGCGCCCGAGCCGGAGTTGAACCGGCTCGGGAACCGTAGCGCAATCAGCCAATGGTCTCGCGGTCGCTGAGCTTGGGATAGGTCTCGTGCCCCCAAACCTGGCGTTCGCGAATCCACGGCTGCGCCCGTTGCGGATTGGAGGATTCGAACTCGCGGGCGATGCGATGACCTTCGAACACCGCTTGCGCGATGAGACCGGGCGCGAAGCAGTCACCTGCCTGATAGATCGCCTGAATCTCCTGCTTCGCCCATTCGTCCTTCCGCCTGGAAAGCTCGCGCCACAGGCTGTCGTTGGGAATGCGCGCCGTGCACACCACGATGGTGTCGAACGGCACCTCCACGACATCGGTCCCGGCGCGACGCGGCAGCTCGCCGGTCTTGGGCCCGGGGATCCGACGATAGCCATCGCGGAACAGGTAGTAGGCGGTGGCCTTGCCCGGCTCGACCTTCGTCAACCAGTGGCTGGTCAGCTCGTGGATGTGCTTCTCGTACATCATGCGGTGGAGGTTGGGCGCCTCCAGCGTGAAGTGCGTATAGGGCGCAACACCCTTGAGAGGCGTCAGGATCTTCACGTGCTTGCCCTGATCGGCAAGATACTCGGCCATCGACACGCCCGTGAAGTAACCGTCGCAATCGACAACCAGGACGTTGTCGCCGACCGGCTTGTTCTCGAGCAGGATCTGCTCCGGTGTGCACACGTAAGGCAGCGAAGCGTCGATGCCTTCGACGGGAGCGTGCGTGACGAAATTGACGCCGTCCGTCGCCCAATGCGACCCCGTCGCGAGGACGACCTTGTCCGCGCCGTAGCTCAGAACATCGTCCGCCGTCATTTTGCCGACGCCGGTATGCACCTCGACATTCTTGAGCTTCTGGAACTGGAGCTGCCGATAGACGGCGACACGACCCCACTCCGTGAGTCCCGGATACTTCACAACCTTGCGGATGCGACCGCCAATTTCCGCCTCGGCTTCACGCAAGTGCACGTTATAGCCACGCTCGCCGAGAACGCGCGCGCACTCCATGCCGGCCGGGCCGGCACCGACGACCAGCACCGAGCAGGAAGACTTGGTCTTGGAGAACTTCTCCGGATGCCAGCCGCGGCGGTACTCCTCGTTCGCGGTGGCGTTCTGCGTGCAGATCATCGGCGGCCCGCCGATTTCCCAGCGGGAGATGCAGACGTTGCAGCCGATGCACTCGCGGATATCTTCGTAGCGCCCCTCCTCGATCTTCTTGGGGATGAACGGATCGGCGATCGACGGGCGGGCGAATCCGAGGATGTCGAGGCGGCCTTCGTGAATGCGCGCCGCCATGTCGTCAGGGCTGGTTTCGCGGCTGACGCCCAGCACAGGCACCTTGGCGACGCGTTTGCAGTCGTCGGTCCAGTTGCGCTGATGTCCCGCCTTGTAGAAGCGCGAGGGGCCTGCGTCCTCGCCCCATTCGGCAATGTCGCCGACATTGAGGTCCCAAAGGTCGAGCAAGCCCTTGCCGTCGACGAGCTCGACGAACTTCACGCCCTCATCGAGCGCCTCGACGCCATCGGCGCCGTAGAGCGTGTCGACGGCAAAGCGCGTGGCGATCGCCGCCTCGTGCCCGACGGCCGCTTTCACCTTCTCGAGCGTCTCGATCCAGAAGCGTGCGCGGTTCTCGAACGAGCCGCCGTACCCGTCGGTGCGCCGGTTGTAGTACTTCGAGAGGAACTGCAGGGGCAGGTAGCTATGGGCGCCGTAGACGTAGACGATGTCGAAGCCCGCCTGCACGGACCGCTTCGCCGCTTCGACGTAGAGGTTCTGCAGATGCTTGATGTCGTCAAGATCCGCCTCGTGGCAGTAGGTCAGGTATTCGAACTCGGACGCCTGCGAGGTCGGGCCATAGGAGACGGCGCGCGATTCCATGCAGGGCGCATGCGAGCCGCCGTACCACAGCTCGACACCGCCGAGCGCCCCGTACTTATGGAGGCTGTCGTTGAGGTGACGCAGGTTGATGACGTCGCCTTCGTCCCAGATGCGCGCCGAAACGCGATGGCAATCGTCCGATTCGGGCGAGATGGAGCAGTATTCGGTGCAGCATGCACCCCATCCGCCTTCCGCCTTCATGCCGCGATGGCCGGCCTGGGTTCCGGGCCTCTCCGAGCCGGCGCCGATGCAGTGCGGCACCTGATAAAACCGGTTCTTCATCGTCTTCGGGCCGATTTTGATCGGTTCGAAGAGAATGTCGTGTTTAGGGTTTCTTGCCATCCGAATTTACTCCTCCCGTAGTGAAATTGAACCAGAATGGACCAATTTTGTATATTTTGGTTCAATTTATACATCTAGTAGATCTGCTTTTTTTGCTTGCGCAACCCCAAAATTTCTGTTTGGACCAAAAAAGCCCGACATGGGAAGAGCATCTCTGCAGCGCGAAATCCGCGATTTATAAGCCTATTACACAAGTCGTGATTAGCTAAATTGTGCCTACCGCATAACAAATACCAATGGTATAAAATGGTTGATTTCTGTTGGGCCATCTAATATCAATTCTAAATATTGCATCGCAATAATGATGTATTTGAACCAGAACGGACCAGAAGAACAGGTCGATGGGACCGTTTGCGGCGGAGGAGGGCCCCATGCGTCGTCCCGGCCCGCATCGTTCGAGGGAAAAAGTCCATGAGCAGGAGCAGCGAGGTGGCGAATCGCGCGGATCGCGGCGACGTCGGTACGATCGTTCCCCCTTGGGAGGTGAGCACGGCCAACCACCCGCTCATCAAGGAACGCGTGAAAGCCGCGGCGCTCGGAATCTTCAATCAGATCGCGACGGGGCAGTACTCGTACGGGACGCGCCTCGCTTCGGAGAGGGAGCTGGCGCTCGAGTTCAGGCTGAGTCGTGCCGGCGTGCGGAAGGTGATCGGGTTCCTGGAGACCTACGAGGTCGTAAAGCGCCATCCGAACAGCGGAACATTCGTCGTCTACGCGCCTCAGCAAGCCGCGCCGGCGCGCGCCTCGATCCCTGCCGACGGCGGAGCGCAGAGCCTCGATATCAGTGCCGTTGCCGAGACGGCGTCACCTTTTGAAATGAATATCCTCTGCTCCATCATAGAGCCCGAAATGGTGAGGCTTGCCGCGCTCTATATGTCGGTTCGTGACCTGGCCGATCTTCGCAGCATCCTGGATGAGATCGAGAAGATCGTCGTCGATGCGAAGCAGTTCGCGCACCTCGAGAAGAAGTTCCTCATGAAGATCGCGGAGGGGACCCACAACAGGCTGCTCGGCACCGTGTACAGGATCATCACCGAAGTCCGCCAACAACCCCACTGGTGCGCGACACGCATTCAGTCGCTGCCCCCGGAGCGGATCGCCGAAAGCCAGAACCGCCTGAAGTCGCTCTACACAGCGCTCGAGAACCACGATGCCGAAAGCGCGGCGGCGTTCATGAAGCTCGTCATCGCAGGAGCACAGGACGACCTGTTGAACAGCAGGCTCTAGGTTGCGTACTCACTATTCGGTGGGACATTGATGAGCCAAGACAAGCCAAGCGCCAGGAGCATGACGCCGCCCAGCCCCTGCACCTTGGCTTGTCTTGGCTCACCCCGCAGGGGCGCGGTCCTTTCGCGCTTCCGGTTCGTCGCGAAAGCTTGCAAACCATGGAGGTTTGCTGCGCTTTCGCTCATGCCGGCGGCACGAAAGTCCTCGCGTCAATGCCCCACCGAATAATGAGTACGCAACCTAGGCGTCATCGGCTCAGCGCCAGGCGTTCCTCACGCTGGTCCCACATGAGGTTCAGGGCGCGCAAGTGCTTGATGAGCAATTCCCGGTGTTTGTTCCACCAGTCGAGCGGAGAGCCGAACTCGACGATGCGCGCACGGCCGTCGCGGATGGCGACCACGGGCCAGTCCCCGACCAGTGCGTTGTCGATGCCGAACAATTCCTTTCCCCACCATGTCGCCTCGCCGAAGACATGATTGCCCTTTCCGCCGATCTTCATCATGGCGAGGATCGTCAGCGGCTCGACCGTGCGTGCGCGCTCCACCGCTGATTTCCACATTTCGAGAATGGCCGCATATTCCCACGACACGGCGCTCCAGGCCCCTGGATAACGCCTGCAGAACTCCTGGTGGAAGCGGTTTGGTTGGGCGAAGTTTATTTTCGTCTCACGGAGCCGCGGATCATCGAAATCGGGAAACTGGAAAACGAAATTCTCCATGAATTGCGGGCTGGTCTTCTCGATTAAAGCCGAATAATTATCGCACGTGCATGATATGATCCGACCCTGGAAGCCGCGCTTGTAGGCTTCGATCGTCATGGCGTGCACGAACGGCTCATAAGCCGTGTCCCAGCACAGAACGTCTGGCTTCTTCTCCAAGACCCCACCGATAATATCGGACACGTCGCTCGTCTCTGCGGGGAACAGGTGCTCGTCAATGAGTTCCAACCCCGCAGCCTCGAATGCGGCCCGGTATGTGGCAACAGATGGAAGACCGTGTGCGTCGTTCTGGGTGCACATGGCAACGGTGCGGAGGCTCGGATCGTCGCGCACCAACCAGTCGACGCCCGTCACGTTGTAAATGGGGTGCACCTCACACGGCGCAATCAACGTCCGCGCATCGGGTGTCAGGTCGCTCGGCAGAAGCGTGGTCACGAGCGTTCTCGTCTGATTGATGAAGTCCCGTAACGGGCGGGAAAAATCGTTTCCGCCCAACATCATCAGAATTTGCACGTCGTGATCGATGATCAGCTTGCGGGCTCCCGCCAGCGCTTTGGCAGGCTTGAACTCGGTGTCGTAGGCGATGACGTCGACCCGATAACGACGGTCGCCGACGCGCATGCCGCCGTTTTCATTCACCCAGTCCTGCCAGATGCGGCACCCTTGGTATCCGGGCTCGCCCCAGGATTTCATCTTGCCCGACAGCGGCGCCAGCAATCCAATTCGCAAGAGTCGCTGGCTATCGATAACAGTCCGCGGAAACGCCAGAGACAGAGTTGATGCGAGCGCGGATCGAGACAGCATGAGGCATCCTAGATCAATCGATGGTCCTATGTGTTGCACTGAGGCTGCCGACTTTCAATGCGGCGGTTCCTGCGCCCCCTGGGCCCGGATGACGTAACGGCGCCCCCTGGCGGGCGGATCACCCCTCCGGCCCGGAAAGCGCTCCATCTGGGGCTCCATCCTAAACGGGCCCATGGGAGCGGGAGGGGGCCTGGGTCGTGCGGACGCCCAGCATCAGGACGAGACCCACGATCAGGAACACGGAAATCGATGCCATGCCGATGCGCTGGCTGCCGCTCGCCTGCGTGACGACGGCAACCAGGAGCGGGGCCATGAACGCCGTGACCTTCCCGGAGAACGCGAACAGCCCGAAGTATTGCGTCATCTTCTCGGGCGGGGCGAGGCGCGCGAGAAGGGCGCGGCTCGCCGCCTGGACGGGCGCGGCGACGAGGCCGACGATCACGGCGGAGGCCAGGAACACCCTTTCGCCCGTCGACGAGAAGGGCTCCGACCCCGGCATCTTGGGGGCCACCTCGCGGAGGTAGAGCACGTGGTTGGGGTCGACTGACAGGATGCCGAACGCGCCGGCGAGCAGCAGCAGGAGCGACAGGACGATGACGGCCTTCGAGCCGATCCTGTCATCGAGCACGCCGCCGATGAGGGCGCCGAGCACGCCGGTGAGCGTCAGCACGATGCCGAACAGGCCGAGCTCGAGTGCCCCCCAGCCGAACACCGCCGCGCCGTAGATGCCGCCGAACGCGAAGATCGCGGCGAGGCCGTCCGAATAGAGCATGCGCGCGACAAGGAAGAGCAGCAGGTCGCGGTGCGACGGCAGCGACCGGATGGTCTGCCACAGCTCGGCGAGCGGCGCCCGCCAGCCGCGGGTCCGTGCCTGGCGCTTGGCGTCCGGCACGAAAAGAAAGAAAGGGATGATGAAGAGCCCGTACCAGAGCGCCGCGAAGGGGCCCACCAGGCGGTCGCTTTCCCGCGCGCCCGTGTCGAGGGCGAGCAACGGATCGAGACCGAGCATCGTCTTGCCGGTCGCGGGATCGCAGACGACGAGCCCAGCCATGATGGCGAGGCTCACGAGTCCGCCGGCATAGCCGACCGCCCACCCCGTGCCGGAGAGACGGCCGAGCTGGCTGTGCGGGACGAGGCTCGGCATGATCGCGTTCGTGAAGACGCTCGTGAACTCGGCCATGGCGGTGGCGACGACGAACGCCACGAGCACGAGCGCGAGCGTTGCCGCATCCGCGCCCGGCACGGCGAGCCACAGCGTCGCGAGACCGGCGACGAACAGCACCGAGAACAGCGCCATCCACGGCTTGCGCCGGCCGCCTCCGTCGGCCATGGCGCCGAGGAACGGGCTGCCGAGGGCGATGATCACGCCGGCCGCGGCTGCCGCGTAGCCCCACAGCGCCTGGCCCTCGGCGGCGGAGGGGGCGACGGCGTTGGCGAAGTAGGGCGCGAACAGGAACGTGAGCACCAGCGTGTAGTAAGGCTGTGTCGCCCAGTCGAACATCACCCAGGAGGCGAGCGCCCGCCGCGGGGCCGCCTCGCGCACGCCGATGTCAGTTGCTCTATCCTGCACGGGTCGCTCCCCCAAATCCCCCAAGCCTCGCGCCTGTTCTCAAGGTCTATAGCCCAGACGGCCTCAAGGCGCGCGCCTCTTCGCGAGGCCGGCCCGGCGCGTGGGTGCGGGCGGTCAGCCGGCCCAGGGACCGGACGCGTCGGCGCGGCGAAGCCGGAACGTGTCCTCGATCACATACGGCCCGCCGCCCACCTTGGGGCGCGAGGAAAAGAGTGAGAAGCTCTCGACCGGAAAGGGCGCGCTCGTGAATGCGCCGAGCCCCTCCAGCATGCGCGCCACGGCCTCCGGCCGCGTGCCCTTGAGGCGCGCGAGCGTGACGTGCGGCTTGAAGCCGTGCCGCTCGGGCGGCAGGCCGGCACTGCGCGCGGCGCGCTCGTTGGCTCGCGCCAGGGCGTCGAGCCATCGGCTTTCCGCGACGCCGGCCCACAGCGTGCGCGGCTGCTGGCCGCCGAAGGCGCCGAAGCCCGCGAGCTTGAGCGTGAACGCCGGCTCGCCGATGGCGGAGAGGGCCGCGTGGAATTCGTCGGCGGTGCGATTGTCGAGGTCGCCGGCAAACCGCAGCGTCAGGTGCATGTCCCCGGGATCGATCCAGCGTGCGCCCGCGAGCGGAGCAGAGAGGCCGGCAAGGGTGTCGGCCAGCGCCGCCGGGAGCGGGATGGCGGTGAAGAGGCGGGGCATGGCAACCTCCTCTCGGTGTCTTCTCGGTATCTGGGCGGGTTGGCGTCAGGATTTGGAGGAGGCTGCGCGCCGCACTTCGACGCGGTCGATCAGCCGTTCGACCTCCGGCAAAATGCGGGTCACGATCACGGAGACGCCGGCGCCCGTCGGATGCAGCCCATCCTCGAGGTTGAGCTTCGCATCGAGGGCCACGCCGTCGAGGAAGAAGGGATAGAGCAGCACGTCGTGCTTGGCTGCGAGATCGCTGAAGATCGTCGCAAAGCGGGCTTCGTACGCCTCGCCCCAGTTCTTTGGCGCCGCCATTCCCGCGAGCAGCACGTCGATGTTGCGCGCTTTGAGGCGGCTCAGGATCGCATCGAGGTTGCGGCGCGTCTCGTCGGGATCGATACCGCGCAGCGCGTCGTTGGCGCCGAGCTCGACGATGACCGCGTCCGTGCCTTCGGGGATCGCCCAGTCGAGGCGCCCGAGCCCCGCCGCCGTCGTATCGCCGGACACGCCCGCGTTGGCGATCTCGGCGGCCACGCCCTTCGCCTTGAGGGCCTCGGCGAGCTGAGCGGGAAATGCTTCGCCAGGCGCCAGCCTGTAGCCTGCCGTCAGGCTGTCGCCGAAGGCGACGATGCGCACGGGGGGCGCCTGCTCCTCGGCGGCCGCGGCGGGGCCGAAGCCGGCGGCAAGCAGGAGGTTGACGATGACGGCCAGCCGCACCATGTGACCACGGACGGTGGAAGCACTTTGCTTTGCCTTCATTTTTTTGCCTTATCGCACTTCGACACTCGTGAGCCGCGACTGTTTTCACGCCGTCCGATGGAGCTTCCGCACGTGCCCCAGCCGATCATCCACCTGAGCGACGTCCGGCTCAACCTCGAAAGCCGGGCCGGTCTGGTGGAGATCCTGAAAGGGGTCTCGCTCGATGTGCCGGCGGGCCAGTCGCTCGCCATCGTTGGCCCATCGGGGTCGGGGAAAACGTCGCTGCTCATGATCCTCGCCGGTCTCGAGCGGGCCACGCGTGGGGATGTGCACGTTGCCGGACGCGATTTCAATGCTCTCGACGAGGATCGGATGGCGCTCGCCCGCGGTGAGGACATCGGCATCGTCTTCCAGTCGTTCCATCTGATCCCGACCATGACCGCGCTCGAGAACGTCGCCCTCCCCCTCGAGTTCGCCGGAGCGAAAGGGGCCCGCGACCGCGCGCGGGCGCTGCTGTCGGATGTAGGTTTGGGGCCGCGCCTCGATCATTTTCCGGCCCAGCTTTCGGGCGGCGAGCAGCAGCGCGTCGCGCTCGCCCGCGCGCTCGCGCCCGAGCCCAAGCTGCTCCTGGCCGACGAGCCGACGGGCAATCTCGACGGCAAGACCGGCCGCCAGGTGGTCGAGCTTCTGTTCGGCCTGAAGCAGCGGAGCGGCGCCACGCTGGTGCTGGTGACGCACGACGACCGGCTCGCCGGGGCGTGCGAGCGCACCATCCGCATGGCCGACGGAAAGATCGTCGCCGATGAGCAGACCATGGTGGCCGCATGAGCGCGGCTGCGGCGGACGTCGGCGCGCCAGCCCGGCGCGCGCGCCCGGGCCTTGCCGTTTCGCGCCTCTTCGCCATCGCGCTCCGCGAGCTCGGCGCGGGTTTCTCCGGCTTCTACATCTTCATGGCCTCTATCGCGCTCGGAGTCGCGGTGATCGCCACCGTCGGCACGCTTTCCGACGCGCTCCGCGCCGGCTTCGAAACCCAAGGCGGGATCATCCTCGGGGGTGATGCCACGTTCTCCCGCATGCACGCCCGCGCGACGGACGCCGAGCGGAACTGGCTCGAGGCCCATGGCCGCGTCAGCGAAACGGCGACCTTGCGCACCATGGCGCGCCGCCTCGACGGCGAGCAGCAGGGGCTCGTCGAGGTGAAGGCCGTAGACGCGGCCTACCCGCTCGCCGGCCGGGTGGAGGTCGATGGCGCGCCGTTCGCCGACGCCATGGCCGCGCCCGGAGGCGCCGTCGTCGATCGCGTGCTCCTGAGCGAGCTCGGCCTCGGGATCGGCGACAGGATGCGCATCGGGGCGGCCGAGGTCGTCGTCGAGGCGACGCTCGCGTCCGAGCCCGACGCCGTGGCCGACCGCCTGACCTACGGCCCCCGCGTGTTCATCTCCGAAGCAACCCTTCTCAAGACCGGCCTCGTGCAGCCGGGCACGCTCGTGCGCTGGCGCTACGCCGTGACGCTCGCTCCCGAGAGCGACGGCGCGCCGGCAGACCTCGCCCGGTTCCGCGCAACGGCGAGCGCGGCGCTCGCCGGCCAGGGCTTCGTCATCGCCGACCGTCGCGACCCGTCCCCGCAGATCACGCGCACGCTCGACCGCCTGCGCCAGTTCCTGACCTTCCTCGGCCTTTCCGCCCTGCTCGTCGGCGGCGTCGGGATCGCCAGCGCGGTTCAGACCTTCATCGAGCGCCGCCGCACTGTCATCGCCATCATGAAGACGGTCGGGGCCACCAGCCGCACCGTGCTCCTGATCTTCCTGATCCAGGTGCTGGCGATTGCGCTGATCGGCGTCGGGCTGGGGCTTGCGATCGGCCTCTCCGTGCCGCGGCTCCTGATCGCCGCCTACGGCGACCTCATGCCCGTCAGGGCCGAGCTCGGCTATTCGGCCGCGAGCATCCTCGCCAGCGCGACCTACGGCATGCTGGTCGCGCTTCTGTTCACGCTCTGGCCGCTGGGGCGGGCCGAGCTGATCAAGCCGTCCGTGCTCTTTCGCGACGAGGTCGCGCCGGAACGCGTCCGGCCGCGCTGGGGCATCGTCGCCCTCACCGGCGCCGTGGCCCTCGCTCTGCTGGGGTTCGTGCTGACGATGGCGGAATCGGCGCGCATCGCGTCCTATTTCTGCGGCGGGCTGGTGCTCGTGTTTGCGGTCTTCACCGGCCTCGGCACCCTGGTGACGCGCGTCGCGCGCCACCTGCCGCGGCCCCGATGGCCGGAGCTGGCGCTCGCCATCGGCAACATCGGTGCACCGGGCGGCCTCACGCGCTCGGTCGTCATCTCGCTCGGCGCCGGACTGTCGCTGCTGGTCGCCGTCGCGCTCGCCGATGCCTCGCTCATGCACGAGCTGACGAGCCGCCTGCCGCAGCGGGCTCCGAGCCACTTCCTGCTCGACGTGCCGAAGGCCGAGGCCGACCGCCTCGTCGCGATCGTCGAAACGGAGGCCCCGGGGGCCCACGTCACCGCGGCGCCGATGCTGCGCGGCCGCCTGGTCGAGCTCAATGGCCGCAAGGTGGAGGAGGTGAAGCCCCCACCCGAGGCGCAATGGGTCCTCCACGGCGACCGCGGCCTCACCTACTCGGACACGCTGCCCGAAGGCTCGACGCTGGTCGAGGGCCAATGGTGGCCGGCCGACTATTCGGGCGAGCCGCTGGTCTCCTTCGAGCGCGACCTAGCACACCACCTCGGGCTCGCCATCGGCGATACCGTGACCGTCAACGTGCTCGGCCGCAACCTCACCGCGCGCATCGCCAACCTGCGCGAGGTGAAGTGGGAGAGCCTGTCGCTGAACTTCGTCATGGTGTTCTCCCCGAGCGCGCTCGCAGGCGCCCCCCATAACCTGCTCGCCACCATCAGCCTGCCGGACGGCGTGGCGCTCGCGACCGAGGCCAACCTCGGCCGCGTCATCGGCAAGGCCTTCCCCTCGGTCACGGTGATCCGGGTCAAGGACGCGCTGGCCGCCGTCAATGCCATCCTGTCCAAGGTCATGGTGGCCGTGCGCGTCGCCGGGGGTGTGACGCTGGTTGCCGGCGCGCTGGTGCTGGCGGGTGCACTGGCAACCGCACAGCGCCGCCGTATCCTGGAGGCCGTGGTGCTGAAGGTGCTCGGCGCCACGCGGCGGCGCGTGCTCACCTCGCATGCCCTCGAATACGTGCTGCTCGCCGTCGTCGCCGGACTGTTCGCGGCCGCCCTCGGCACGCTCTCGGCCTGGGTCGCCGTGACCGAGGTGATGAAGATCCCCTTCACCTTCAGCCCGGCTGCCGTTCTCAGCGCCCTGGCGCTGGCGATCGGGCTCGTCCTGATGTTCGGCGCGCTCGGCACCTGGGCGGTTCTGCGGGCGAGACCCGCCGCCATCCTGAGGTCGGAGTAGGAAGAACGGCCTGTTACAGCCGGCTCATACGTAACCACCCCTCAGTATTCTGGGCCGTTTTACCGAACCTCAGACATTAACATTCTGGCCGAATTGGCATATATACACGGCTGAGACGGCGGCATGGTGGAGAGGTGCTCCTTGAAAGGGAGGCATGTCCCTCCAATATGCCGATGGCAAATTCCGTTTGCGCTCCAAGGTCTTTAAGGGGACTCGAAACACGATGGCACAGTTTGACAGCAGATATACGCAAGCGACGACCGTTGGCCGCGCCGACGTCGACGAAGGTCTGCGCGCATACATGCTGGGCGTCTACAACTACATGGCGGCCGGCGTCGCGCTGACCGGCATCGTCGCCTACCTGGTGTTCTCGATGGCCGTCACCAGCAACCCGAGCTCGGCTGCCGCGACGCTTCCGAACGGCCAGATGCTGACCTCGTTCGGCGTTGCGCTCTACACGAGCCCGCTCAAGTGGCTGCTGTTCCTGGCGCCGGTCGCATTCGTGTTCTTCTTCGCGTTCCGCGTCGGCAGCATGAGCGTCGGCGCCGCGCGCACCTCGTTCTGGGTCTACGCCGCCCTCGTCGGCGCGTCGCTCTCTTCGCTGCTCCTGGTCTTCACCGGCACGTCGATCGCCAACGTGTTCTTCATCACCGCGGCGACGTTCGCGTCCCTGAGCGTCTGGGGCTACACGACGAAGCGCGATATTTCCGGCTGGGGCTCGTTCCTGTTCATGGGCCTCATCGGCGTCATCATCGCCATGGTCGTGAACATCTTCATGCAGTCGAGCGCCATGCACTTCGCGATCTCGGTCATCGGCGTCCTCGTGTTCGCGGGCTTCACCGCCTACGATACGCAGCGCATCAAGGACGTCTACTTCGAGGTGGCCGGCAACGCGGAGGCGGCCGCCAAGGCTTCCGTCATGGGCGCGCTGTCGCTCTACCAGGACTTCGTCGGCCTCTTCGTCAATCTTCTGTCGCTGCTCGGAAACCGCGAGTAGCGGGAGCGGCTGCGGCCTGAAACACGAAAAAGGGCCCCGTTCGAAGCGGGGCCCTTTTTTCGTTCTGCGGTGCCGCGTGGCGGGGCGCTTTGCGGCCCCGCTTCAATGGCTGAGCTTCACGCTTTCGCAGGCGGCGAGCACACGGGCGAGGTCGTGGCCGCGCTTGAGGATGATCCCGCTCCGCAGCACCACGCTATAGGCGCCCTGACGGCGCGCCAGCCGCGGACACTTCTCCACCCGGAACAGCGGGTATTCGCTGGTGCGCTGGAAAATCGCAAACACCGCCTTCTCGCGACCCATCTCGAGCGCATAGTCGCGCCATTCGCCGGCCGCGACCTTGCGCGCATAGACGGCCAGGATGGCGTCAAGCTCGGCACGGTTGAAGGCAACGACCGGCGGGCCGATGCGGGAGGACGGGAAGGATACGGGGCTGCGTTGCGCCTGAGCGCGCGGGGAACCGCCCGACTCGCGCGGGCGGAAGCGTATGGGGTCGGATTCGCTCAAAGCGCGCCTCCCTGCTGACCTCGCATGATGATCGCGCCGGACTTTCGATTTTTCAAGCCGCTCTCGGCAAACATTTCACATCGGCGCCACAAAGCGTCCGTGAGCAGGCCCCATTGCCGCGTAGGATACATGCCTACAGCGTCTGGCCCGGTCCATCCCCAGCCTCGGATCAATCCCAAGCCCCCATCCGAGGCAAATCTCCCTGGACCGGGCCTCATTTCTTCTCCAGTCTCCGGCCTGCCGGTCGCCTCGGACTCGTGCCCACCCCTTGGTTTTTAAGGGCCGGCTCCGATATCGATGTCGACCCTGTGGCTTCGGAGAGGTGGAGAGATGGCGATCGCGCGGAGCACCCCTAAGAGAGCGGACGAGGGCCGGCGCAATCCGCTGCTCGCGCCCTGGCGCACGCCGTTCAAGGCGCCGCCCTTTAAGTCCATCGCGCCCCGCGATTACAAGCCCGCCTTCGACGTCGCGTTGCAGGCCCACAAGGACGAGATCGCCGAAATTGCCGGGCGGGCGGCGAAACCCACGTTCGCAAACACGATCGTC
Organism: Hyphomicrobium sp.; assembly: GCF_036833075.1. GTDB lineage: Bacteria > Pseudomonadota > Alphaproteobacteria > Rhizobiales > Hyphomicrobiaceae > Hyphomicrobium_C. Next base: position 26,723 of record NZ_DAITQL010000009.1, on the reverse strand, counting down.
GCGCTGGAGAAGAGCGGCGCGCTCCTCTCCAAGGTCGCCGACGTTTTCTTCAACCTCGCGAGCGCCGACACCAACGCGGCCCTGCAAGCCGTCGAGCGGCAGATGGCGCCCCGCCTGGCGCGACACCAGAGCGCGATCCTGCTCAACCGCAAGCTCTTCCTGCGCATCGCCGACCTTTACGAGCGGCGCGCCGGGCTCGGGCTCGACGCCGAGGCGCTGCGCGTTCTCGAGTGCACCTACAAGGGTTTCGTGCGCGCCGGCGCCAAGCTCGACGCCAAGGCCAGGAAACGCATCGCCGAAATCAACACCGCGCTTGCAACGCTCGGCACGGCCTTCACGCAGAATGTGCTCGCCGACGAGCAGGCCTGGCACATGGTTCTCGAAGGCGAGCGCGACCTTGCGGGGCTTCCGCAATCGTTCCGTGCGTCCGCCGCCCAGGCCGCGCTCGAGCTCGGGAAGCCCGGCAAGCACGCCATCACGCTCGCGCGCTCGAGCGTCGAGCCGTTCCTGCAGTTCTCCGCCCGCCGCGACCTGCGCGAGGAGGCCTGGAAAGCCTGGAGCAAGCGCGGCGAGAACGGCGGCAAGACCGACAACCGCAAGATCATCGTCGAGATGATGGGCCTGCGGGCCGAGCTGGCGCATCTCCTGGGCTTCGACACCTTCGCCGCCTACGCGCTCGAGGACACCATGGCCAAGACGCCTGCTGCGGTGAGGGCGCTGCTCGACAAGGTCTGGCCGGCGGCGCTGCGTCGCGCCCGTGCCGAGCGCGATGCCCTCGAGGCGCGCGCCCGCTCGGACGGCGAGAACTTCAAGATCGCCGCTTGGGACTGGCGCTACTATGCCGAGAAGGAGCGCAAGGCGCGCTACGACCTCGACGAGGCCGAGGTGCGCGGCTACCTCGTGCTCGAGAACGTGCTGGAAGCGGCGTTCGATACGGCGGGCCGCCTGTTCGGCATCGTGTTCGAGGAGCGGAGCGACGTGCCAGTCTATCACCCGGACGTGCGCGCCTGGGAGGTGAGGACCAAGGCGGGCGAGCATGTGGGCCTTTTCTACGGCGACTACTATGCGCGGCCCTCAAAGCGCTCGGGCGCCTGGATGTCGTCCCACCGCACGCAGCAGAAGCTCACCGGCACCGTGCGCCCTATCGTCGTCAACGTCATGAGCGTGGCGCGTGGCGCCCCCGGCCAGCCGACGTTGCTCTCCTTCGACGACGCGCGCACGCTGTTCCACGAGCTGGGGCACGGCCTGCACGGTCTCCTGTCGGACGTGACGTATCCCTCGCTCGCCATGACCAACGTGCTGCGCGATTTCGTCGAGCTGCCGTCGCAGCTTTACGAGCACTGGCTGTCGCGCCCCGAGGTGCTGAAGCGGTTCGCGCTCCACGCCGAGACCGGCAAGCCCATCCCGCAGCGGCTGCTGGACCGGCTCGAAGCCGCGCGCACCTTCAACCAGGGCTTCCAGACGGTGGAATACACGGCCTCCACCCTGCTCGACCTCGAGCTGCATTCGCTCGCGGATGCGAAGGGCCTCGACATCGACGCGTTCGAAAGCGAGGTCCTGGCGCGTATCGGCATGCCGGCGGAGATCATTCCGCGCCACCGGATCCCGCATTTTCAGCACATCATCGGCGGCTACGCGGCGAGCTACTACTGCTACCTGTGGTCGGAGGTGATGGACGCCGACGCGTTTGCCGCCTTCGTCGAGGCCGGCAACGTCTTCGACAGGAAAACGGCCGCGAGGCTCAAGAGGCACATCTATGCGGCCGGCAACCGGGAGGACGCGCTCGACGCCTACGTGGCCTTCCGCGGCCGCGCGCCCGAGATCGACGGCCTGCTCCGCAAGCGCGGTCTCGTCTAGATGAGGGAGGTGAATTCCTGGGAGTCCTGAGCCCGAGGCCGGGCTTGGTGACTTGGAATGAGACATCGCGGCGATCTTCTCTGCCATGCCTTCTCATTTAGAGTCTGTTCGCCTCTGATAGACTCAAAGATGAGGCTCTCTGTTTTTGGTTTGACGCGTTTTTTTAACGCGAAGTGGTACCCACTTCGCTTGAAACGCTCTAGTCGCGTGGGCGAATGCTGGCGGCAGTCTGTAGTTTAGCGCCGGCCGTGCCGTTACGCCTGGGCACTGCTGGCCACGGCAAACTTTGCACTCGGCGCGTTGACGGAGCCGCCGCGGCCTTCCGAACTCTTGTGACCCGATTTGCGGGCAGCAGATTTGCCCACGTTGCTGCCGGCCTCTGCGCAAAAGTTGGCCATCGAGCATTCATTCATCACATCCAGAAAGGCCCGTCGCGCATCACACAGAACGCTTTCCATGAAGGGTGTCTCGGTATGCAGCCGAGACCTCCAGGTCCTTGTGTCTTCAATGAACTCCGCCACGTCGCCCAAGCGAATGGATGATGCCGGAAGAGCTAGCGCGTAGCCTCCATGGTAGCCGCGCACGCTCTTCACGAAGCCGGCGAAGAGAAGCTCACGTGCAACCTTGCCCGTGTAGGATTTCGGGGCGCAAATCGCCCTTGCGATGTCGACCTGTTTCGCCACACTGCCGGGACAGGTGGCAAGGTAATGCAAGATCCTGCATGCCAGTCGGGTTCGGGCCGGAATAAGCATTCCGTCTTGTCTCCTGCTGACGAACCGGAATGGGGCATGGCAGCGTTGTCGCCGCCATGCCTTCTCATCTAGAACTTGCTCGTCAGGGTGAAGTAGGCGGCCCGCGGAGCGCCAGGCGTGATATTGTTGTTGCTGTGCGCCGTCGAATAGTAGTCGATGTCGAACACGTTCTCGACGTTGAGCTGGGCCTTGAAGTCCTCGTTGATGTCCCAGAACAATGCCGCATCGACCCGCGCGAAGCCGGGCAGCGTCACGTTGTTGTCGATGTTGGCGTACATGTCGCTGCGTGAGATGACACCGAGGCCAGCAGCCCAGTTCGGCAGGAACTGGTACTTGTTCCAGAGCGAGAATGTGTGGCGTGGGACGAGGGCAATCGTATTCCCGTTCGTCGGTGACGTCAGTGCCCCCTGCACGACCTCGGCCTCCTGATAGCTGTAGCCGGTCACGACCTCCCATTCGTCGGTCAGGTAACCCGTAAGCGTGATTTCGCCGCCCTCGGTTCGGCTTTCGCCGATGATCTCATTGACCCCGGGCGCCACCGCCACGCTCTGGTTCTTCCGGTCGAGCTGGAAGATCGCGCCGGTCATCAGCAGGCGGGGGGCGACCTCCCACTTGACGCCGATCTCCTTGTTCTCGAACTCCTCGGGTTTGAAATTCTCGGTCACGGCAGTCAGGGTGCCAAACTGATCACCCGACTGCGGCAGGAACGACTTCGAGTAGCTGGCATAGAGCGACAGAGGTTCGATGGGCTTGAAGACCACACCAACGCGCGGCGACCAGACCTCGTCAACGCGGCTGAACCCCGTCGTGTTGGCGTTTGACGGCGTGCCACCCGTCGCGCAGCGATTCGAGAACCCATCCGGCGTATGGCAGGTATAGTCCAGATCGAAGCGGTCGAACCGGATCCCTCCGATTACGTCGAAATATCGCGTGATCTCGATCTGATCCTGCAGGTAAACGCCGGCGAGATTGAGCTCGGAGTGATTGAAGGGGCCGGGGTTCGTGCCCCAGGCCGGGACTTGCCATGACACCGGATTGCTGAAGGGAACCGGTGTCATCGAATAGTTGCCCGAGTTCGGGTCGCGCTGATTGTCAGTTTCCTGATAGCCAAGTTCCACGCCCGCGAGCAAAGTGTGGCGGATACCCGAGCCCATATTGATCTTCGTCGTCACGTCGGTCTGATTGAAGATCGTCTCGCGGTCGGTGTTCTGATTGTAAGCTCCGAGCGCGATAGTGCTTCCTGGGATCCCGTTCCAGGCGCTGTTGGCGAAGACGTTCTGATAGAACTTCTCGTAGTTGCCGTACTGCGTGTGGTTCTTGATCTCGATCCCGTTGTCGAACTTGTGCTCGATGGTCGCGGTTGCCGTGTGTCCGCTGAAATCCATGTAGCTTTCGTCGGGGTTGCCGAAGAACGTCGACGAGTCGGTCTTGGCGGGCTTGCCGGTCACGGAGTTTGACGGAATCCCGCGATCGACCGTGCGGTCTTCGCTGAAGTACTCGTAGGCGAGACGAACCCTGGTGTCGTCGGCAGGCCTGAAGGTGACCGTCGGATTGATCCCGTAGCGCTCAAGGTCCACGAAGTCGCGGTAGCTGCCGGAATCCTCATACATGCCGTTGATGCGGACGGCGAAGTCGTTGGTGACCGCTTGCCCGGCATCGATCTCGACGCGCTTGGTGTCGAACGAGCCGTAGGTGGTCGTCGCCTCATAGATGCGCTCGCCGTCGGCCTTCTTGGTCACGCGATTGATGACGCCGCCGCCGCCGCCGCGCCCGAAGATCATGGCGTTCGGTCCCTTCAGCACTTCGACGCGGTCGATATTGTAGAGATCGCGGAAGTACTGCACATCGTCGCGAACGCCGTCGACGAAGAAGTCGGCGGTGGTGCTGACGCCGCGGATGGTCGGCGCGTCGCGGTGACCTTCGCCCTGCCCCATGATGACGCCGGGCACAAAGGTCAGCGCCTTGTTCAGGTCACGCGAGCCCTGGTCTTTCGCCTGCTGCTTGGTCACAACCGTGATGGACTGCGGAATATCCAGGATCGGCGTATTGGTTTTCGTGGCGGTCGACGATCTGGTTGCGATGTAGCCGTCGACACCGCCGTTGGACGACAGGCTGCCGTCCACCTCACCGGCCCGCTCCGTGTCGACGCTTTCTACGACCGCCGGCGGCGCCTGCGGGACCGGCGACGTCGTGGCCTTCTTCTTCGCCGCGGCGGCTTTCTTCTTGCCTTGCGCCGTTACCTCCAAGGGCGGCAGCTCTGCAGGCGCCGCGGCTTCCTGCGCGAACGCGCCCGCCCCCACCCCAAAACTTCCTGACACTACAGTGCCGATGAAAATGGCCGCCGAACGAGCGCCGCGGCCCTTGACCTCACGCATAAGACATCCCCCAGGTATGATCCCCCGTGTCGGCCGCACCGCGACAAATGCTGCTGTCGCGGTGCGGATCTCAAACGCAAGCTGGCTGGCTAGTGGACGGCAGATGCGTCGTTGGCTGGCTTACTCACGTGGGATCAAACTCGGTTTGCGTACTGTAGTAGTAAATAATGAGATTTCTCGAAAACTCCGACATCGCCGCGTCGATGCGGGATCGCCACACCGCGTCAAGCGCGGGCGCTACGGCGCCTTGCCAAGGGATTTACGCAGCTCGTTCAAGCGCTCCAGCGTCAGGATGGAACGGTCCTTGTTCCGCGACGCCAGTCCCAACATGATGGCTTCGAGGCAGACCAGCGTGGCGCCGTGCAAAGCCACGCGGCCAGCCTTGCCCCGGTGCACCGCCACGACCGCCGTCGCATGGGACGCCAGGCCCTTCTCCGCGGAGTCCGTGATGAGAAGGATGCGCGTACGGACCCTGCGCGCTTCGGCCAGGCAGATCGTCGCTTCCTTGTAAGGCCGGCCGTAGGCCAGCATCACGACCACATCCACGTCCTGCATGCCGAGCAACTGATCGGGAAGCGGCGATCCGCTGCCGTCGAAGACCTGTGCGGGTCGGCCGCTCCGCGTCACCTGAAGCGCAAAGTATCGCGCGAGATGGGAGGACGGCCCGAGCCCAAAGACGCCGATGCGGCGGGCCGATGCAAGTAGTTTCACCGCTGCGGATATTTGCGCGCGCGTTTCGGGAGACCTTAACGCCTTGAATGACGCTTCGTGATCGTTCAGCACGCGATCGATCGCAGCATCGTAAGAGTCGCCGACGTCGGTGAGGGTCCTGATCATGTTGTCGGCGGCGGAATGTCCCTTTCCGAGCGAGGCTGCGAGCTCCTGCTTCAGGTCCTTGAAGCCTTCGAAGCCAAGCGCCTTCACAGCGCGAATGACACTTGCATCCGACGTGCCGATCATGCGGCCCAGATCGACGGCGGATTTGGTCATTGCATCCAGTCTGTTGGCATCGATGAACTTGATGACGCGCGCGAGCGATGGTGACAGCTCGTTTATCCGTGCCCGGATGCGGTTGCCAAGCTTGTCGACGGGCTCTACCGAGTCGTCTTCCGGTTTCATGGCGTGACGTCCCGGGCGCTATTGCATGGGTGCGGATACGACGAGGAATTCGTCCTGCAGGCGGTACTTCCCTCGGTAGAGCGCCGTTCCTGGAAGGGGTGCATCCGGCTGCGGCGATGATGACCTCTTTCGGATGATGGCAACGCCATCCGGATGGCGCGCGAACCACGAAGGAAGCTCTGCCTCGGGGACGAAAACGACCGGACGATCGAGCCGGGCAAGGAAGCCCAGCTCTCCGCGCGTTCGCTGCGCGACGGCGATCGGCCGACCGCGGACGCGCTGCACCACGTCCGCCAGCGGCTGCAGATCGAACAGGCCGGCGACAGCGGCGCGGGTTTCGAGCGCTAGACTGCCGAGGAAGATCAAATTGGCGGTCGCAAGCCCCATCAGCGTCCGCTGCGCCGAACCGCGAAAGAGCGCGATCGCTGCGACCGTCAAGGTGCCGGTCAAGAGCAATTGCGGGACGCTGATCTGGCTCACGATGCTGACGAGGGTGCTGTCGTTCGCAAAAAGGCGATCGTCTTCCCGCACGAGCGCAACTGCCGCGATCAGAAGCCCCACCGCGAGCACGGCCCAGGCAAAGCGGTCAGCATCGCGCAACGCGACGCCTCGGACGCCCAGCGAGACCAGCAACGTCATGGCCGGAAGCAGGGGCAGGAGATAGTGGATCTGCTTGCCGCTGATCAGGCTGAGGCCGAGGAGGCCCGGCAGGATCCATCCCAGGAAAAAGTTGCGCGCGGGCGTGCTGCGTTCGAGGCTTCGGCGCAGGCCGATCCAGGCCGGACGCCAGACGAGCAGCGGGGCGCAGAACAGTAGCAGCACCGGCAGGTAGAACCAGAAGGGACGGGCGTGGGCGAACGAGGATGCAATCCGGCCTGCGGACTGCTTCCACAGCAGCATCGCGGCATAGTCCGGACCCCCAAGGGAAGCGGCCCTCAGCGCCCAGGCCAGCCCCATCAGTGCGCCGAGCGCCAGGGCCGCGCCGATGCGCAGGAACCAGCCGGGGCGATGCTCCGGCGCAATCCAATACCGCGCGAGCACGGCCGCCGGTACGGTGAACAGCATAACGACCGGACCCTTGGCGAGCAGTCCGAGGCCGATCGCTGCGCCATAGGCCAGGAACGCTCTCCCGTCGCCCGAGCGTCCCGCGATCCAAAGCGCCAGCATCGCGCCGGAAACCGTCGCCGTCAGAAGCATGTCGAACATGATCGAGCCGCCGAGGATGATGAACAGCGGCAGCCCGAGGAGCATGAGAGCGCTGAGGGCCAAGCCGGGCGACCGCGCGGGACCCAACCGCCTGTCAAGGCCGTGCGTGAAGATGAGAACGACGACGGTCGCCCCCACGCCAACCATCCGCGCCGGCCAGACGCCAAGCCCGAATGCGCTCCAGCTCGCATTGATCAGCCAGAACAGCAGCGGCGGCTTGTGGGCGTAGGGCTCGAAGTTCAGGGTCGGCAAGCTCCAGCTTCCCGTGGCCCGCATTTCCCATGCGACGGTGAGGTAGCGGGTCTCGTCGACCGGAAACGCCGGGAGGAGCAGCGCCGCGGCAACGAGGAGAGCCCCGAAGAGCAGCACCGCCGCGAAGCCTCGCCGGTCCGCCACACTAGCGTTCGATGCCACGCGCCGCCCCCGTGGTGTCCGCGGCAGGCCCGGCCGGGCCGGCGACGAAGTGGAGATTGCGCCCGTAGATCAGGATCCCGGTTGCCTGCCCGATGATGAAAATCGGATCTGCGCGGCGTATTGCGTACGCCAGAAGGACCAAGCCGCCCGCAAGGCTGAAGTACCAGAAGGCGCGCGGGATCACGGAGCGCCGCTCCCTCTCGGAGGCGATCCATTGCACGAAGAAGCGCATGAAAAACAGCGCCTGCCCGGTGAAGCCGATGCCGAGCCACAGCGTGTCTGATCCCGGAACCGTCACAGCACGTCCTCAAGCTCAACGCTTGCGACCTGGCGCTTCATGAGCCAGCGCACGCCGATGAGATCGTGAACGCCAACCCACAGGCGATCCCAGACGCCGTACTTGGAGAGGCCGGCCGTGCGCGGCCGGTGACCGACGTCGACGAGAACGACTTTCACGCCCGATGCTTTCATCATTGCGGGAAGAAAGCGGTGGATGTGATCGAAGAACGGAAGCTCGAGGAAATCCTGACGTCGAAACAGCTTCAGACTGCAGCCGGTGTCGCGCACGTTGTCGTTGAGCAAGGTCGCACGGATGCGATTGGCGATGCGCGAGGATAGGCGCCGGACGAGCGAGTCCCGGCGATGCAGCCGCTGCCCGGCGATGATCATGCGCGTCGTCTGCGCCTGCCGGCTTACATAGGCTCCGAAGAGCTTGGCAAAATCGGCAGGATCGTTCTGGCCGTCGGCATCGAGGGTGACGATCAGATCGTGCGATGCGGCCCGAACCCCGGTCAAGAGCGCGCGGCTCTGCCCGCGTCGTCGTCCGTGACGAATGATGCGCAGCATGCCGTTGTCGCCGGAGGCCGCAATGGCACGCTCATAGGTGCGGTCCGCGCTTCCGTCATCGACCAGAACGATCTCCCGCACGGGGAGCGCGCGGCACGCGCCGATGACCTCGAGCAGCAGAGGCCCTATGCACTCTTCTTCGTTGTACGCCGGAATAACGACAGTTGCGTACACGGCTCCCTCCGTCGCGTGAGACGCGTGGAGGGAGTGTCCAACCTGAACCTGACACCTGCCTGAAAAGCGGTCTCAAGGCGGAGTTCAAACGGCTCCGGGAAATTTCAGGGTGACCTCGAAGCCGTCGGAACGGCCATGCGCCGGCGACGCCAGGGCCAATGATCCTCCGGCCTGGCCCATGATCATGTCGACGATGGTGAGGCCGAGCCCGCTGCCGGCAGTCTGCCGCGCGCTGCCCCGCCGGAATCTCTGGGTCAGCTCCCTCAAGGCCGAGCGCGGCAGGGCGTCATATGCGTTGATGACACGGACGGTATGGTCGCGTCCGACGCGGATCTCGATCCCTTGGTCGGCCCTGCCGTGATGAACGGCGTTCTCGATCACATTGCGCAGGACAATCGCGATCGCGTCCTCATCCATCGCCACCCAGCAGCTCTCTTCGTCTTCAGTCTCGAATGTCAACCGCGTGCCGATATTTGACTGCCGGCTGAAATCGTCGGCCACCAGCGCGGCGATCGCCGTGAGGTCCGTGCGCTCTCGGGAATGACCGAGGCCCGCTTCGGCGCGCGCCATCTGCAGCATCTTCTCGACGCGGCGCCCAAGACCGGCGAGCTGCGACGCCAAGCCTTCGGCTCGTGACCCATCGGCGGTGCCCCGGAGATTGGCGGCAAGGACTTGAATTTGCGCCTGTACGGCCGCAATCGGATTGCGCATCTCATGGGCCGCATTGGCCGCAAACGCGCGTTCGGATTCGATCGCAGCCTTGAGACGGGCCATCAGCGTGTTGACCGATTCGATGACCGGCGAAAGCTCGGACGGTAGCCCGGCCGTGTCGATCGGCTTGAGATCGCTGCCGCCCCGCGCCTCGAGCTCGTGGGAGACCCGTGAAATGGGTTTTGTCGTGCGGTCGACGGTGCGCCACACGGCGAAGACCGCGATCGGCAGCAGGGCGATCAGCGGCGACGCCAGACCTAGCCACAAGCCCATGGCCGCCTCTCGGCGTTCCTGCAATTCATGGCCAATGACAAACCATAGACCTTCGTTGCGCAAAAAATCGGTGTAATAACGATAATTACCGAAGTCGTAAAAACCTCGCTTCAGCGGGATTTGCGGCTGCGCGGGAGCGCCCGCCGATCCAAGCACGACCGCGCCGCTGCGGTCGCGCAGCAGGTAGTGCACGTGGCTGCGGCTTGCGCTGAAGGACGGCGACAACGCCTCGGAAGGCCGCGGATCGCTTTGCCCGGAAATCTTGCGCCCATACTCGTCAAGCGCAACGGGGACGAGCTCGCCCCCCGTCTGCCGCAACGCGCTATCGAAGACTTCCGTGATCTCCTGGCGAACGGCAAATCCCGCGACCGCCACGCCCCCGATCCAGAACAACGCGACCAGCGCGATCAGCGACCGGCTAAGTCTCTGCTTTATCGACCATGGACGCATGCTTACACCGTCATCCTATAGCCAAGGCCGCGAACCGTGCGGATGGCGTTGCTACCCAGCTTCTTGCGCAAGCGACTGACGTAAACCTCGACGGCGTTGCTCTCAATCTCCGCCCCGAACTCGTATAGCGCTTCTTCCAGCTTCGCCTTCGGCACGATGGCACCGAGCCTGCTGACAAAGCACTCCAGCAAGGCCCATTCGCGGGCCGTCAGGTGGATTTCTTCGTCACCGCGCCAGACCATGCGTGCCGGTTGATCGATCTCGAGGATGCCGACCTTGAAGCGCGGGCTCGGCAGCGCGGCCGCGCGGCGCTGCACGGAATGGATGCGCGCGGTCAGCTCATCGAGATCGAATGGCTTTAATACGTAGTCGTCGGCGCCGGCGTTCAGACCCTCGATGCGGTCGCGAACCTGATCGCGCGCGGTCACGATGATCACTGGAATGCTTCGGCCGGCTTTTCGCAAAGACCGCAACAGATCGAGCCCGCGGCCGTCCGGGAGATTGAGATCCAATAGAACGAGGTCATAGGCGACCGCCTGCAACGCTCCCGACGCCTCTTCAATGGACCGCATCCAATCGACGGCATGCAGCTTGTTGAGATGAGCAGCCACGGCCTCCCCCAGCAACGCCTCGTCCTCGATCAGAAGGATTCTCATGTTTTGCCCCAGAGCGCAGGTGAAGACCGTTTGTCTCGTGCCTCCGTCTTATTGGAGAGTTTCGGCCGACGCGGCAGGACCATCTCGACTGCGGTACCTTGCTTATCAAGGGCGATCGTCAAACGTAAGATCGTTCTCGCGCCTCTGATGCCTCCGGCTGATAGGGCCTGAAGTGACCACGGTCCGGGACAGGGCGACGATTGTAAGGTTCCTTTCAGGCTGAGGGTCCAGTCTCCGCTTCGAGCCAACCGCAGTCATTGCGTATTGGGAGGTGGCCGCGTGCTGCTTGCTGCAATCCTGCATGGACTCCTTCCTGCGCCTTGGCGCTGCCGGCCAAGCGGAGCGATCATCATTCGCCGGTGCAAATCTGGGAAAACCTCATGGATTCGCCTTCGATCGTCATTCTAGGCGTCCTCTTGGTTTCTGGAGGGGGCGTGCTTCTCCTCTACAATCGCTCGCGGCGCCATAGCAGCTCTGAGATCTTCTTCAACGGTTTGGGCGTGGTTCTTGTCGCTTGCGGATTGGCCGTCGTCCGTGACGGTGCGACGGGATCGCGGCACATCCTTTGGATGCTGCATGACCAAGCGCACCACTCAGCCCGCCTTGGCACAAATCCGTTGGATTTGCCGAAGTAGATGAGGTGAGGATCCGCTGGATCCTAGGCGCGAAATTCGCGGCAATTCGGGAGCTGGCAAAAGGCGCAAGCCGATCAGTTCTGAAACGGCGGTATTTTCGATCAGCTCGCTGAAGCCCACGCGCTCGCGGAGCAACTGAGGAGCGCCTGCTGCATCCGGGGGCAGGCGACCAAGCCGGTCCGGGACACGACGGGGGAGCCCGGTCCGCAGCCCCTGCGGCCGGGCTTTGATCGTTTTGAATTTGCTTAGCACTTCTTCTTGGTTCGTTCGCGCTGGCTGCATTTCTAACATCCTCGGCAGGCCACTCTCGCAGGCCCGTTCACTCCGAGGTTTTCCGTGACGTTCGAAATCGGCGGCATCGTCGGCTCCCTTGCCCGCGCGCGCGGCACGCTGGCGCGGCGCGTTGGGAGCGATGGTCATGTGCTCGATCTTCCTTCTCCGCGCGCGATTGTGGATGTTCTGGCTGACCTTAGCGCGTCGCTGTTCCCGCGCCGGTACGGTGGCGCCTCTGCTGCGACGGACGGCGGTCTGGATTATTTCGTAGGCTATAGGCTCGGCAATGCCCTCGACGCACTCCATGCGCAGGTGGTGCGGGAGCTGGGGTTTACGGCTGCTCTGACGGAGCGGGCCTTGTTCGACGCTGCCAAGACGGCGACGACGATCGTGCAGGAGTTCGCCGAGCAGCTCCCGGCCATTCTTGAGGTTCTCTACAGCGACATTCGCGCGGCTTATGACGGCGATCCGTCCGCCAAAAGCCAAGACGAAGTGCTCCTGAGCTTTCCGGGCATTCGCGCCATCATCCATCATCGGCTCGCGCACGCGCTCTACAAGCTCGATACGCCGATCATCGCCCGCATCATCGCGGAGAGCGCGCATTCCCAGACCGGGATCGACATCCATCCCGGCGCCACGATCGGGTCGAGCTTCTTCATCGACCATGGTACCGGCGTCGTCATCGGCGAGACGGCGGTCATCGGCGACCGGGTCCGACTTTATCAGGCGGTCACGCTCGGCGCCAAACGCTTCTCGCTCGACGAGAGCGGGTCGCTGGTCAAAGGGCAGCCGCGCCATCCGATCGTCGAGGACGAGGTCGTGATCTATGCCGGTGCCACCATTCTGGGCCGCGTGACAATCGGGCGTGGATCCGTGATCGGCGGCAACGTCTGGCTCACGCGTAGCGTGCCTCCCGGCAGCAACATCGTGCAGGCGCAGGCGCGCAGCCACACCTTCGATAGCGGCGCCGGAATATGAACGTTCGATATCCATGAAGTTTTCTCGAGAAAAAGGGGACTAAGGGAGACCTATGACAGAGGCACAGACAGCTCTGGGCGATGTTGCAGCGCGCCAACTCGCGAATGCGACCAAGACCGTTCCGCAGATGGCGAGCATCACCCCCCGGTGGCTCGTGCACTTCTTGAACTGGGTCCCCGTGGAGGCCGGTATCTATCGCGTCAACCGCGTGAAGGGTGAGGATAGCGTCGAGGTGGCTTGCTCGCTGCGCGATGAGCGGGCACTTCCGAACACCTTCGTCGATTATGTGGAGAACCCGCGCGAATACATGCTCTCGGCGGTCAACACCGTGCTCGAGATCCATACGCGCGTGTCCGATCTCTATTCGGTGCCGCACAACCAGATCAAAGAGCAGCTTCGCCTGACGATCGAGATCATCAAGGAGCGTCAGGAGAGCGAGCTCATCAACAACAAGGAGTACGGTCTCCTGGCGAGCGCGGCTCCGGCGCAGAAAATCAGGACGCGCACCGGTGCCCCCACGCCCGACGATCTCGACGAGCTGATCTCGCGCGTGTGGAAGGAGCCCGCCTTTTTCCTTGCTCATCCGCTCGCGATTGCCGCGTTCGGACGCGAGTGCACGCGCCGCGGTGTTCCGCCGCCCACCGTCACGCTCTACGGATCGCCGTTCCTCACCTGGCGCGGCATCCCGCTCATTCCCTCCGACAAGCTCGAGGTCAAGACCGGCAAGACCAACATCCTGCTGATCCGCAGCGGTGAATCCAAGCAGGGCGTAGTCGGCCTCTTCCAGCCCGGTCTGCCGGGCGAGCAGAGCAAGGGTCTCGCCGTTCGCTTCATGGGCATCAACGACAAGGCGATCGCCTCGTACCTCGTCTCCCTCTATTGCTCGCTCGCTGTCCTGACCGACGATGCGCTGGGTGTGCTCGAAGGCGTCGAAGTGAGCAAGTACCATGAGTATAAGTGAGCATCCGGACCCGTTGCCGGATCCGGTGCGGGTGAGCCCGTCGCTCGGCGGCGCGGGATTGAGCCCACAGGGGCTTCATCCCGCATATGGGGCTCCGGACGAGATCTCGCTCGCACGCCTCGCGAACGAGATCTACGCAACGCCGCCCGGCCCTTCGCCGCAGGGCTATTCCGGTGCAGGGGGCGCAGTGCTGCCACAGGACTCGACATCCGGTATTTCGGGCACAGCCGATGCGGCGCGCATCACGCCGTTGCGCGGCGCCGGGGTGAGCCCGCAAGGCGCGCAGCCGACATACGGCTTTCCGAGCAATGATGCTGCCTGGACGCGGCTTCCGGGCGCCGCGTTATCGGCGGCCGACCATACGCCGCCCGGATTGTTGCCGGGCGCTCCGGTCCTGCCGGTCACGGTGCCACCACAGGCGCTGGTGTCGGATGTCCCGTTGTCGTCGGCGGCGTCCGAAAGCTCTCGGGGTGACGCCTATGGTCTCTCCGCCATTGCTCTGCCTTACGAAACGGAGATCAAGGCGTTGCTCGCGGCTCCGGATACCGGCCGTGCCCAGCCCGAGCTGCACGACATGGAGCTCGTCTCCGACGTTCCGCTTTCGACGCCGCCATCGGCCGGCACCGTGGCTGAGCCGTCACCCGTTCCCTTGCCGTACGACGCCGAGCTCAAGGCGGTGCTTGCTGGCATCGGCGGGGAGACACGTGTGCGCGATCCGGGCAGTGGATCGGTATCCTCGCTCTATTTCCTCTCGGATCTCGGCGGTCCGAGTCCGTTTGGAAGAGGCGGGATCGGGGTTCCGTCCGCGTCGGCGCCGATGTCTCGGTCCGAGCCTCTCGTCGGCGATGTGCCGTTCGACATCCACGCCGTGCGTCGGGACTTTCCGATCCTGTCCGAGACTGTCAACGGGCGCCCGCTCGTCTGGCTCGACAACGCGGCCACCACGCAAAAGCCGCAGGCGGTGATCGATCGTCTCGTGCACTTCTATGCCCACGAGAACTCGAACATCCATCGCGCGGCGCATGAGCTTGCGGCCCGTGCGACGGATGCCTACGAGGGGGCGCGGCAGAAAGTGCAACGCTTCATCAACGCGCCGTCGGTCGACGGGATCGTGTTCACGCGGGGCACGACCGAGTCGATCAACCTGGCGGCGGCCACCTTCGGCCTCAAGCATGTCGGCGAGGGAGACGAGATTGTCATCACACATCTCGAGCACCACGCCAATATCGTGCCCTGGCAGCAGCTCGCGCTCGCCAAGGGCGCAAAGCTCAGGGTCGCGCCAGTGGACGACCGGGGTGCGGTTCTGCTCGAGGAGTTCGGAAAGCTCCTCAACGGGCGAACCAAGATCGTCGCTTTCACCCAGGTGTCGAATGCGCTGGGTACGGTCACGCCGGCGAAAGAGATGATCGAGATGGCGCATCGTGTCGGCGCGGTGGTACTGCTCGATGGCGCGCAGTCGGTATCGCACATGAAGGTGGACGTGCAGAGCCTCAATCCGGATTTCTTCGTGTTCTCCGGACACAAGCTCTTCGGGCCGACGGGGATCGGCGTCTTGTGGGGCCGCAAGGACCTACTCGACAGCCTGCCGCCCTATCAGACCGGCGGCAACATGATCCAGGACGTGACTTTCGAGCGGAGCCTCTTCCACACGGCGCCGAACCGCTTCGAAGCCGGAACGGGCAACATTGCCGACGCTGTCGGTCTGGGCGCGGCCATCGACTATGTCGAGACGCTCGGCCTCGAAAGCATCGCCGCCTACGAGCATCGCCTGATCGCGTACGCCACGGAGAAGCTGCTCGCGGACGTGCCTGGCGTCACCCTCATCGGCACGGCTCCCGAGAAGGCGGGCGTGATCTCGCTGATCCTGAAGGGCGTGCCGAGCGAGGAGGTGGGTGCGCGCCTCAACCAATACGGTATCGCCGTACGATCGGGCCATCACTGCGCTCAGCCGATCCTGCGCCGTTTCGGACAGGAGACAACGGTGCGCCCGTCGTTTGCGTTCTACAATACCTTTGGTGAGATCGATCTTCTGGTTTCTGCCCTGAGGGAGATCCAGCGCGACGCAGGCCAATCTTACCTCTGACTGCGAGAGCGCAAGGAACGCCGCGGCGGCTTCACGAAAGTGAGGCCGCCGCGTCTTTTCAGCTCCGCGGAGGATTGATAATGGGCTCCGCCATGGCCGGCCAATGGGTCCAAACTCATGCAGCAGAGAAGAGCTCGCCCGAGATATAGCGTTCCGCGGATGAGGGCGCGAAGGTGACGATCGTCTTGTCGGCGTAGTCCGGACGCTTGGCGACGGCGATCGCGGCGGCAACGTTCGCGCCCGTCGAGATCCCGCCTGGAATTCCCTCGATCCTGGCAAGACGCCGCGACGTTTCGAACGCGCTGTCGTTCGTCACAGTCAGCACCTCGTCGATGAGCGAGGTGTCGAGCACGGCCGGCACGAAGCCCGCGCCGATGCCCTGGATCTTGTGCGGCCCCTTTTCGCCGCCCGAGAGGATGGGACTCGCGGATGGCTCGACGGCGAATACCTTGAGGTGGGGAATGCGGGGCTTCAGGACGCGTGCGACGCCCGTGATCGTGCCGCCCGTTCCGACGCCGGCCACTATCGCGTCGACGTTGCCGCCCGTGTCCTTCCAAATCTCCTCCGCCGTGGTGAGCTCGTGAATCCGCGGATTGGCCGGGTTTTCGAATTGCGCGGGAATGATGGCGTTCGGCAACGTTTCCGCCAATTCCCTGGCGCGCGCAATGGCGGCACCCATGCCGCCGGCGGCGGGCGTGAGCTCGAGCTGGGCCCCGAGATGGGCCAGGATCTTGCGGCGCTCGAGCGACATCGATTCCGGCATGGTGAGGATCAGCTCGTAGCCGCGCGCGGCCGCGACGAACGCGAGTGCGATGCCCGTGTTGCCCGAGGTCGGCTCGATGAGGACCGTTTTTCCGGGCTCGATCTTACCCTGCTGTTCGAGCGCGTCGATCATCGCCACGCCGATGCGGTCCTTGACCGAGGACAGGGGATTGAAGAACTCGAGCTTGAGGAGAATGCGGGCCGAAACGCCCTCCTCGGCCGTCACTCGATTGAGCGCCGTGAGGGGTGTGTGCCCGATCGTCTCGGAAATGTTTTCGTAAACACGGCCGCGCCCCCAGGAGGTGGTCGCGGCCAGCGTCTTGAGGTCGAGGATCTCGTTCATACGACCGCCCATGACTTAGGTTTTCCGGGCGATCACGCTAGCTTCGGGCTGCGCGCAGAGGAATGAAGAATATTTCATTTGTTTATGACGTCGCGCTCAGGAGCACGACGGCGCTCTACGGGCCGCGATGCACATCTCCCATGCTCTTGGCGCATGAGCGCCGGCGAACGCGACCGCATCATCGTCCGGGCGGCCGGAGCCGTGCTTTCCGATAACGACACGGCGCCAACCTCGAATGCGATCCTCGCCTGAGCGGATGGTCGGCACATCGCGTGACATCATCCAGCCTGGCAAGCTACCGCCCAGTGCATTCGCGGAGAGCTTCAAGGAAATCCGGATCCTGAGCTCCAAAGCCGTCCTGGCCAGGGCTGGGACACAGTGTTTCGACAGGAAGTCGCCGGAAGTTCTCTCTTTCGTTTGAGAATGGCGCGCCGGGAGGCAGTGTATTCGAACGAGTGTCCTATGTTTGGCCGCTCTTCGATGATGCGCGCACAATGTTCCGGTTGAGTTGGTTCTGCTTTGCATTCTTCGGTCTTGGCTCGTGAGCTTTTGCGGGGTCCGCCGAAGGGAGACGTTCGCTACTATCCTGGAGCTTCTCGCACCGTCGAGGCCGGCAACCCACGCTGTATGCCACGCGCTGGCATGAGGGCCAGCGGCCTCAATCAGGGGAAAGGACTGCAGAGTCCCATAATCTGCCGTCGCATGGGATGCGGTCGGCGACGCGAAATACGCCGCCGACCATGTCAGCTCTCAGGGGTACTGTGTCGCTCGATCAGATGTCGAGCTTCTCGGCGATCTCGATCGCATCGTCGACTTCGATGCCGAGATACCTCACAGTGCTTTCGATCTTGGAGTGGCCGAGCAGGAGCTGGACAGCCGGGAGATTGCCGGTTCGGCGGTAAATCAGAACGGCCTTCGTGCGTCGCAGCGAGTGCGTGCCGAACTTCGCGGGATCGAGACCGATGCTCGCCACCCATTCTTGGACGAGCCTTGCGTACTGGCGTGTCGTAAGTCCGCCCCGGTCGCCCCGACCGGCGAACAAGAACTGACCCGCTTTGCGTCCTGCCAGGCGCAGGTACTCGTCGATCGTTTGACGGGTTTGATCGGTCAGCTCAAACCTTACTGGTCGGCCCGTCTTCTTCTGGCGGATGGTCGCCCGGTCCATCGAGTAGCCGCTCGGGGCGACATCATCGACGCGAACAGCAACGACGTCACAGCCGCGTAGCTTGCTGTCGATCGCTAGGTTGAAGAGGGCAAGGTCGCGCTTCTTCCCCTCGATTTGGAGCTTCGTTCTGATGGACCAGACGTGGCTCGGTCTCAGCGGCGGTTTTGTGCCGACGAGCTTCCCTTTGTTCCACGGCACGCAAACTGGCTTGATGAGAGAAGTGGCATGTTCCTGTTCCATGGTCTGTCTCCTTGCTAGAGAGACGAATGACCATGCGCCGATGCAGGGCGAACTGACCGACGCGACGGCCGGATTCGGATCGATTCTTCCGCAGCATGGTTATCGGTCGACGATTTTGATCCCAACCGGTCATCAGCGGGTTCGGCTCCGCGAGCTGGTAGCCACCACGGCAGAGAGTGTCTGGCTCGCATCGGTCTCTGCCTTGCTGGGCCGCGTTAGGATTGCAACACTTTCAGGAGCGGACACGGCCCAACCAACGGATACCAGCTGCTTGGTCAGATCCCAGAATGGGTATCGTTAACCCCCGAACTGCGCGTCGGACACTTTCTCCATCCAGTCGACTGTCTTTCCATCGAGCGCCTCGGAAATGGCGATGTGCGTCATGCCCGTGGTCGCGGTCGCGCCATGCCAGTGCTTCTCGCCCGGTGGTATCCAGACGATATCACCGGCGCGGATGTCCTCCTTGGGACCGCCCTCTAGTTGTACCCATCCCATACCTGAGGTGACGATCAGTGTCTGGCCCAAAGGATGAGTGTGCCAAGCCGTTCGTGCGCCCGGCTCGAAGCTCACGATCGCGCCGCCGATGCGGGCGGGAGCTGTGCCCTTGAAGGGCATGTCGATCCGGACAGCACCGGTGAAATACTCCGCTGGGCCTTTCGCCGATGGCTGCGAGCCGCTGCGTATGATCTTCATGGCTGTCCTCGTGGGATGATTGTGTGGTGGCGTGCCGCCATGGGCCAGTCCAGCCGACAGCAATGTGGCCGCGATACCGACAAGCATTGCGCGGCGCGCTTCATCGATGGATTCCGTCATTTCTGCGCGAAGACCTCTCTCGCGATGGCTACGGCGCTGACTGCATTCGGCCATCCGGCGTAAAAGGCGAGATGCGTGATTGCCTCGACGATTTCAGTCTCGGTAACGCCGTTCTGTCGCGCCAGAGCCAGATGTGACCGCAATTGGTCGGGTCGGTTCATGGCGATGAGCGCACTGATCGTAACGAGGCTGCGATCCCGCTTCACAAGCCCCGGTCTCTCCCAGACATCCCCGAACAAGACGTTGTCAGTGAGCTCCGCAAGCTTGGGGGCGACATCGCCCATCAATTGCTGAGCACGTGTCTGACCGGTTTTCGCCATGGCGGAAGCTTCCTTCGTCTGTTGTGCCTGGGCAGGGTTTGACATGCCGATGAGCACAGCGATCACGCTGGCAATGCCGATTTTAGGAAGCCAGTTCATTCGCAATCTCCGTCGTTCGTCGTTTCAATCGAGGCCCTTGGCCCGCAGGAACTCGGACACCAGGTTCGCGATCTGCGTATTGTTGAGGTCCGAGAATAGAAAGTGGGTGTTGCCGCGAATGCCGAGTGTCGGCAGATGCACGAGCTGTGCATCGCCGCCATGCTGGTTGATGGTGTCGACCCAGAGCCGCGCCATGGCGAGGCGCACGCGCCAATTGTCTTCCCCTCGGCGCTCCGTCGCTTCGGTCGGAATGTTATCGCCGTAGTAGATGACGATCGGGATGCGAGTGAGCTTGCGAAAGTCCTCCAGCGACACCGCCTCAGGCGACAAGGTACCGGCTGCGCTTGGCATTGCGGTGGGAAGCTCGCCTTCGGGGAACACGAAGCCGCTGCCCGGCTCGAACGCGACGATCGCCTTGACGTTCTGGTTCTTGATCGCTGTCAGCCATCCCGGCCCGCCGGCCTGGGAGTGCGTAAACAGGGTGCCGGGACCGATCTTGGTGAACAGCGCTGCCATCGCGTCAGCGATCACCCCGGCATCATAAGGACCGGTGTTTGGCGTGACCGAGCGGAAGAACTGGTTCAACGTCTCCGAATTTCGATCGAACTGAACGCCATCGAAATATTTCGGCCAGGTTCCGAGCCGGAACTGATCGAAGAAGAGCTGGTCATAGGGTGTGGGTTCGATGGTCGTGGCAACGGTACTATTGCCGGCGCGGCCACGTCGCGGCTGGTCGACGAGATAGACCGGATAGCCTTGTCGCAGAAAGAGGGTCTGGAAGCCCTCGCGCCCGTCCGGCGTCGTCTCCCAACTTCGCGCCGACTGAAATGCGCCATGCAGCATGACGATCGGCAGAGCCTTCGCGTTCTGCGGCACCTGATAAAAGGTGTACAGATGGTCGCCATGGATACTCTGTCCTGCGGCGGTGGGTTTGTTGTTGTCGTAGGTGCCGGGCGTTCTCACCACGGTACCGCCCACGGCGAAGCTGCCCTGTGTTTCGATAACGAGCGGCATCCCCCTTCCGCTATCCTGCGCCAAGCCGGAAGCGGCCGCCCCGATCGAGAGAAACAACACGGCGCCCACCGTTTTCCAAATATTCACTGCCATGCGGCTCATGCTCCATCGTATGTGCTTTCCCCAGTTCACGCCTCTTTGGTGGACGGCATCTTCCCCGTCCTTGGCGGACTATCGTAAACGCGACCATACGGCCTTTCACAATGAACATAGCGCCCGGCGGACTATGTGATAACCTGCATATATCTGAATGAGGACTTGAGGAATTTTCAGTAATGTCGAGACGCGACACCGGTGACCTGATTGCCTTTCTGGCTGTGGCCCGTGAACGAAGCTTTACGCGTGCGGCGGCGAGCCTGGGTGTCTCGCCATCGGCGTTGAGTCATACGATGCGCGGGCTTGAGGAACGGCTTGGCCTTCAACTCCTGACTCGTACCACCCGCAATGTGTCTCCAACGGAGGCCGGTGAGCGATTGCTTCGCACGGTCGCGCCGCATTTCGACGGTATCGAGGAGGCATTGGCGTCTCTGACTGCGTTGCGCGAGAAGCCTGCTGGCGCGCTTCGGCTTGCCGCCGGGGACCACGCTGCAGAAACTATTCTGTGGCCGGCGGTGAAAAAACTCCGTCAGGACTATCCCGATATCACAGTGGAGATCGACGTTGACAATGGTCTGACCGACATTGTGGGAGGGCGTTACCATGCGGGTGTCCGCCTTGGCGAGAGCGTCGATAAGGACATGATCGCCGTCCCCATCAGCACCGATCAACGTATGGCGGTGGTTGGTGTGCCCTCGTATTTTGCCCAGCACCCCAAGCCTCGTTTGCCGAAGGACCTGACCGCGCACGCGTGTATCAATCTGCGTCTGCCGACGTTCGGCGGATTCTATGTGTGGGAGTTCGAGAAGGGTGGCAAAGAAACGAAGGTGCGCGTCGAAGGTCCGCTGGCGTTCAACTCATCGAAGCTGGTGCTGGAGGCGGCCTTGGCTGGCTCTGGTCTCGCCTGTCTTCTGGAGTCTCGGGTAAAGCCGCACCTTAAGAATAGAGACCTTGTCCGCGTGCTCGCCGACTGGTGCCCGCCATTCTCAGGATACTACCTCTACTATCCAAGCCGCCGACAGCCAACGCCGGCATTTACACTGTTGGTCGAGGCCCTGCGCTATCGCGGATAAGCCTCACTTGCGCGAACTACTCGCTTCCAGCCAACGGCTCACGTCTCTCAGAATGGCTCGCTCCTGATCCATCCTGATGACGAAGGCTTTGCCAAGGCGCGCCTGAGGGGCCAATCGGCCGAGCACCGCAAGGCTATCTCCGGTGCCGTATCCGCCATGAGTGATGAGCGGCACCAGATCTTTTCCGGAGAGATCGTGTTTCGATAAAAACGACTTGATGACCGTTGGTGTCGTCTCTCCCCAGATGGGAAAGCCAAGATAGAGCGTGCTGTAGGCGCCTATTTCTGCGACGGGTTCTTTAAGCGGTGGCTCATAGCCCGCTTGCTTCTCGCGCTCAGCCTGGGCAACCGTGGCTTCGTAGTCTTCGGGATAAGGCTCCGCCGGCTGGATCTCGAACAGATCCGCACCAAGGTCGCGGCGCATCTTGCCAGCAATGAGCTTTGTATTGCCGCTGCGCGTGAAGAACGCGACGAGCGTGCGGCCGCGACCACTGATTTGTTGGGCATCTGCGCGATTGGCGAGGAGGCCCAGCGATGTCCCGAGCCCAACCGCAAGGCTCTGACGTCTGGTCATCATGATGCCCCTCCGCCTGAGCTCAGGGAGCGTTGGCCCCTCCGGTAAGCCGGGGGGCGCCAGGTTATGAGCGGTCGGAAACAAGGGTCCGCGCAAAGAACGGCGTCAGCTTGCCCATCTCGGCATCGACATGTTCGGGAACCCAGTAGGTTCCAATAGCCGTTGCGCCCTCGATCTTGAACAGCTCCTTGTCCTTCGTGCCGGTGGCCTTCGCGAAGGCATCCTCCGTCATGTACAGGCTGTCGGCCTTGCTGCCTGCCAGCATCAGCAGCGGCTGGTCGATCAGCTCGATCTGATCGGTCGCATCCCAACGCATCAAGTCCATCAAGCTGCTGACGGTATAAGTGCCGCCCGAGTTGGGATAGGCGCCGGAGTTGGGATGACCGTGTGTGCGCTCATAATAGACGGTCCCCTCGCGATACATTTCAAACGGCATGGCGGCGATTTGCGCATCCGTCGCCGCAGCTCCACCTCCGACATAGAGGATCTTGCCCCCGGCCGCTTCCTGGGCGCGGGCGGCCGAAGCTTGTTGCAGGCGCTCTTGAAACGTGCCGAGTGCGGAGTCCGCGAAGCCGTTGCGGCGCACGCGTCCGGAATTGAACATGCTCAGCGTTGCGACCGACTTGAAACGCTTGTCGGTCTTCGCAGCCGCCAGCGAATATCCGCCACCACCGCAGATACCGAGCAGGCCAAGACGCGCGGCATCGACGCCCGGATAGCGAGTGATGAAGTCGGCCGCGCCGTGGATGTCTTCGGTACGGAATTGGGGTTTGTCCGTGTTACGCGGCTCGCCGCCGCTCGCGCCCTGATACGCCGCGTCCATCGCAATGGTAATGTAGCCCTGTTCTGCCAATCGCTGAGCGAAGAGGCCGGCGACTTGCTCCTTCACACCGCCGTTCGGATGCGCGACGACGATGGCGGGATATTTCCGCGCCGGATCATAGTTCGGCGGGGTGTACACGTTGGCGGCAATGTCCAGCCCATTGAGCTTGTATTTGACGGGGTGGATATTGACCTTGCCCGGCTCGTTCGTCGTGATCGCGCCATCATAGACCAGCGTAAACGGATTCTGCTTGTAGTCGGCTGCCATAGCCGTGGGAACGGTCATTTCCGGAACTCCTAGGATGACGCCGGAGAGAACCAGCGCCGAGCCTTCGAGAAATTTGCGCCGCGTCTGGTCAACAGCTTCATCGGTCATTGCTAACGTCCTCATTCCGCTGTGGGCTAGCAGCCAGCTGCGGTTTCGGCGGAACTAAGCGCCCAGTTCGCAGTGTTGTGCTGAGAAAATAGCCGCACGCTCATTCCTCGATTAGACGCTAAAATCGGCATGTGCCTTTGAGGCGGATTCATCAATAAAGCGGCCAGACAAGCGTAAGCATTCTCTGCCACGATCGCACGGGTTTGCTGAGCGCCCGTCCGTTCAATCCGACTCATAATTCGTCGATTGGGGCTTGTAGGCGGGGGGGTGGCTTGATGCTCGAGTTGGCATCACGAAGTAGCCAGCTCGCGCGCCTTAGCGTCAACTCCGCACACAAAAGCAGACGGCGGGTCATCCGCACCGACGAGGCGAACAATTCACGACCCCAGATTCTGAAATTGGCCCGTGGCGACAGCGGCATCAACGATAGGCAATATCGGTTCGGAGAGATGGAACGGAAACAGTCATCTGTCAGGCGAATCGATGCCGAGGCCCTTTTACTGATGATCAGTCAATCGCCTCTATCCCTTGCGCCTTCAAGCGTTCGAGATGATCTTTCATTTCCTTCAGCCGCTCGGGGGAGTGGCCCACCCAGTCGGTGACTTCGCCCATGACCCGGAGCGGCTCACGCGAACGGTAGGACTGCGTCGGGTTTCCGGGAAATTTCTTGTCGGTCAGATTGGGATCGTCCACGACCGGCTCGGTCGGCTCCACAACGTAGATCCTTTCCCGTCCTTCACCGGTGGCCAACTCCGCTCCCCAGATGGCGGCGTCCAGCGTGCCGGTGAGATAGACCCAGGATGCTTGTTTCCGCATGCCGTAGTTGGAACTGTACCCGACTCCGATCAGGTCTCCTGGCTTCAGGTCTGCTCGAGTGCCGTGATAGAATTGTTTCGCTTCTACTCATTCTGGCAACCCAGATTCTAGTCCTTGGCGCTCATCCACACGCATATACGATGTTTCTGTGTCAGCTTCTGGCCCGTCTCGTCAGGCAGTTGACGGCGGCTATCGGATCACTGCGACTGCAGGCAGCCTCAGAGTGTCACGTACCGGCGCCTCGGGTCATTCGCCGGTCGGTCCCATTAGCAGACTCTGCCGCGACGGACGTAAGAGGCTCCCATCGACGTGTCACCCACATCTGCAATCATGTGACTTCCGGAAGTGCTTGTCGCTTCCGAATACTCGGCTCCTGAGCCAGCAAGCACATTGACTTGGCGGCTACCGCTGGTCACTTCTTCTGCGCGGGAGCGGCGGCTGCGCCCGCTGCAGCGGGCTGCATTGCCGTAGGCGTCGCCGCGGTCGTGGTAACCGCTGGCTTCTTTCTGGCCGCCGCCGGCTTTTTCGCCTTGGGCTTAGCGGGAGGGGAGCTGAAAAAGCCGAAGTCGAACAGCGATGACAACGGCACGGTCTCGCTCACGCCGCCGGTGTAAGCCTGCAGCACGCTCACCTTCGTGCCGACCTTCGCAATCGAGGCCAAGTGTACGACGTGCTCGTTCGTCAGGCGGAAGCAGCCCGAAGAATTCGCGCGCCCGACCGTGCGATCGTTGTTGGTGCCATGTATACGATACACAGTATTGCCGAGATAGAGAGCGCGCGCGCCTTGCGGGTTCTTGAGCCCGCCCGAGACCGTGAGCGGCAGGCCCGGCACACGTTCGTGCATTTCAGGCGGCGGCGTCCACGATGGCCAGGATGCGATCCGGCTGATGCGCTGCGTGCCGGTCCAGGTAAAGCCCTCGCGGCCGACCGAGATGGAATACTCGTAGGCTTGCTTGTTCGGCAGCACGAAATACAGCTTGCGCGATTGCGTATCGATTATGATGGAGCCGACCTCCTCGCTGCGGTCGAAATAGACGACCGGCGGCGCGGCAGGCGCGATGTCCGGCCGTTCGCCGCCGTCCATATGCTTGGGATAGATAACGGGCTCGGAGGCTGCACGGCGCGCTTCGCGCTCAACGCGCTCCGCTTCCTGCATTTGCGCATCATGCTCGGCGACAAAATCGCTGACGAACTGCGCCTTCGCCGGCCCCGCAATCAGAGCGACGTAGGCGGCCAAAGCCAAACACGTTGCGCGCAATTCCATAAGCGCTCCGCAACCGGTTGATCGCTTCAGCCCTGATAGAGCACCTCGCCGCCCCCGGACAAGTCCGATCACATTCCAGAAGGTGCGCGAAGGGTCAATTGTTGCAGTCTGGCCCCATTGCGGCACGGCAAGTTAAGGTCCCCATCCCATCGGTTGGGGAACGCCTGTTTTTGTCCAATCACTAACATAGGCATCTAAAACCCAACGTCCCATGTGTGGACGGCACCCTGTTGGCAAGGACTTTCTGGTTTGTCACGCAGAGCTGGTCGGTAGCGCCCATGTGTCCGGCCTTTCTGCTCGGCGCGAACACCGATGGCCTTCATGCTATCCGCAAGATCAGCTCCCGATCAGAAGCACGCGCTCGAGGCGCTCTGGGACTGATGGGTTTTGCTGATCCCGGTGGTCGACCGCTTACTGCATGACTTACCTTTTGCCCTCTCCAACCTCGTGAAGCGCGCCCGGTTGGGCACACTCGTTCCTATGCAGCTTGTGGCAACGGCTCGCGATACGCGCCGCCGCGCGCCATCAGTACCCAGGCTATCCGCGCCATCTTGTTGGCCATAGCCACTGCGGCGATCTTGGGCGTGCGCCGCTGCAGCAGCGTGAGCAGCCAAGGGCGACGCGTGCCGTGGCGTTGTGCGTAGCGGATCACCGCAAGACTGCCGACGACCAGAAGCCACCTCAAGTAGTGATCGCCACGTTTCGATATCTTGCCGAGGCGCTCCTTTCCGCCGCTCGATGATTGTTTCGGCACAAGACCGATGAAGGCTGCGAAGCTCCTGCCGTTCTTGAAGTTCGAAGCGTCGCCGACGGAGGCAACAAGCGCGCTCGCCGCAAGCGGTCCGATGCCCGGGATCGTAGCCAGACGCTTACTCGCTTCGTTCGACCTGTGCCACGCCATTACTTGCCGGTCGAGCTCGAGGATTTGGTCCTGTAGCAAGCGACACTGATCGACCAGACACATCAGCGCGCGGCGTGTCACTCCAGTGATGCGATCATCGTCGCCAGAGGCGATCATGTCGATCAGTCGAGAGAGCCCAATTCTGCCGATGCTCTCGGTGATGCCGAACTCGGCGAGATGCGCTCGGATCGTGTTGACCATCCGCGTGCGATGCGTGATCAACGTCGCTCTAGGCTCCGTACTCAATTAGGATTCCGCGATCGAGCAAATCGTGATTCAAGCT
>NZ_DAITQL010000008.1:0-77655 GCF_036833075.1 Hyphomicrobium sp. | reverse complement strand
CTCCACCCAATCGAGGGGACCTATTGCGAGCTGCGCTGCGAGCAGATTACCCTTCTCGCCGCCTCGAACAGCTCGCGCTCGACGACGGCCTGAAACACGTCCTGCGCCCTGATCCACATCTCGGGCTCATTGGCGACGCGCTTCTTCTTGAGCTTGAAGGAGCGACGATTCCAGACGTTGTCGCCGACATATTTCTCGTTGATCAGAATCTGGTGGACCGTGCCCCGGGTCCAGGGACGCCCAAGATCGGTCGGAACGCCGCGTTGATTGAGATCGTCCGCAATCTCCCGCTCGCTATATCCCTGATGGACGAAAGCCCGGTAGATGCAGCGGACCAGATCGACCTCTTCGGCAGGGCCCAGCGTCAGGATCACCCGATCTGTCTGAATGCTCTTGTGCTCGCCCCGTTCGAGAAGCCCCTTGATGACGCCATGCTCGTCAATCAGCGTCCGACGCAGGCCGAAGCCGGCAGGCCCGCCCTGGCGGTAGCCTTTCTCGATCAGTCGGCCCTGGCCGGCGAACACCTTGGTTGAAAGCTCGCGGCTGTATTCGCCAGCCATCGCGCGTTTGACGCCCTTGACGATGGTCGAGATCGGGCTGCCGTCATTGTCGAATTGCTCGGCGCAATATTCGACGGCGATGCCGGCACGCCGACAAATATACTCGTAGTAGGCGCTTTCGTCGGCGTCCTGGAAGCGCCCCCAGCGGCTGACATCATAAACGAGAACCAGAGTGAAATCGGTGCTGCCCGATTGCACGTCCTCGATGAGTTGCCTGAGCGCGTCGCGTCCCTCGATCTTTAACCCGCTTTTTCCAGCGTCTTCATAGGTTCGCACGATCTCGATTCCACGCGCCTCAGCATATTGGTTGATCGCGTCGGATTGGTTTTCGGTCGAATACTTCTGATGATCCGTCGACATGCGGACGTATTCGGCAGCCCGAAGTGGACGTTCAAGCTGCCCTGACCGGTCATCATCGTAAACTCTCCGGCTCATCACATGACGCCCTCCTGAAATCGGCTGCGGCGGTCCGGGCGACCTACCGCCGCAGCGCATGACGGGCCTGTGCCGCCACTCCGCAATGAAACCAGTCTAACTGCGGAGAAAACGGAAGATGTTGCCGAAAACGGGCAGGAAATTACCCCAATGGACAGGCGTCCTCGGCGGGCGTGAAATCTACGCGCGAACCATCGCGGAACTGCTGCGCAAAGAGCATGGCGACAGCCGCCGCGCGATCAAGCAGCTCATGCGTCAAACGGATGCAAGCGAGAGGACCGTGAAGCATTGGCTCTCAGCGCAGCACGGGCCGGATACGGTGTATTTCCTGCGCCTGGTGGTTTCGTCGCCCGTCATCAGGGCCTTCGTTCTCGGCCTGCTCGAAGGCCCGGCGGCGATCCCGTTGACCGGCCCGGTGGATCGCATATCGCTCGCCAGAGCTCGTGAAGCCTATGCGGCCGGCGAAGCCGCTGGCGGACGTTCAGAAACGGGTGCGCGGGAATATGACCCTAAACGTGTCCCTGAACGTGACCCTATAAATGTCCCTGATCGGGCAGAGATCAATGAGCGACAACGCTGGTTTCTGGGCCGAGTCGTCGAGGGTCGATGCGACGCCAGGGAGATCGCGGCTGTTTGGGACGTCAGTCTGAAAACCGCGCGACGGGACATCGCCGCACTCAAGGCGGCAGGTCTCATTTGCTATTTTGGATCACCAAGGAAAGGGCGGTATCGCAAGACAACTGGATAGCCGGAATGCCAGCATCGTGGATGCCCCGAGGGCTCCGCCGAATCGGTGGGCTTGAATTGTGAGGCGGAAAGGGTGAAGTTCGGTGCCGTGCATGACGTGAACTCGCTGAGCGCGGTTATGATCGCCCGTGACGATCACGATAGCGCACTAATTGCAGCTCCCAAACCCCGGCACCACCTTCAGGGTTTATTCAAAAAAATCGTTGAATATCAAAATGATAACGAACATCGTGGGATGATCCACAACCATCCCTCGGGCGATCCGACGCCCTCGCGCGCCGACATCGACATGACGCGCATGATCGTCGATGCGGCGCGGCCGCTCGGCGTCACGGTGCACGATCACGTCATCGTCGGGCGCAGCGGACATGCGAGCTTCCGCGCGCTGCGGCTGATCTAGAGTATATCTGCGCTTCCGCGGATGAGGCGGCGACGCGCGATGCGGCAGCGTGTCTGGATCCCGGCCTGCGCCGGGATGACGTTTGATGTGTGGGAACCGATTGCCCAAATACACCGTCACTCCGGCGAATGCCGGAGTCCAGACACGTCGATGTTCGGAACGGGTATTTCAGATCGGCCGTAAGGACGAGCCGACACGCCGGGGATAGGGAGATTGGAGGTCGATGACGGCGTTCTTCGATCGTAGGCTCAGGGCGCATCCGGTCCGTTTCGACCGCATGGCGCCGGCGCTTGCTGGAGACCTCGCCTACCGGCGCTTCTGCCTTCCCAGGTACTCGACGCGGCGGAGCCCGGATCATGTACGGCTTGCCGACCGGGCACGGTTCCATCTGCGGAATGCGAGCTGGGTGCGCGTCCCCACCACCGAGGGAGACGTCCAGGCTTACGTGTTCGAGCCGGAGGGTGGGCGCGCGCATGCGGGCGTTCTCATCGCCCACGGGTGGACCAGCGAAGCGTCGTTTATGGCGGTCTTCGCCGAGCAGCTCCGGCGGGCCGGCTTCCGCGTCGTCGCCTTCGACCAGCCGGCGCACGGCAGAAGCGCGCAGCCGCGCGCGAGCCTGATCGATTGCGCGCGGGCGCTGCTGCAGGTTGCCGAGGCGCTGGGGCCGCTCCGGTTCGCGGTCACGCATTCGATGGGCGGGCTCGCGGCGCTGCTCGTCGGCGAGGGCGGGCCGCCGATGGCGCGCCCCTATCCGTTCGAGCGTTACGTGCTGGTCTCCTCGCCCAATCGGTTCTCGACCATCACGCAGGAGTTCGCCGACGAGCTTCACCTCGGGCCGGCCGCGCGGCGCTCGTTCGAGCATCACGTGGCGCGTGTGGCGCATCGCCCGATGGCGACCTTTACCGCGGCCAGGCTGCTGGCGGCGACCGGGCGGCCGGCGCTGGTGATCCATTCGCGTGACGACGCGGAGGTGGGCTTCCGCAATGCCGAGGAGATCGTGGCGGCGTGCCCCCGGTCCCGGCTCCTGGCCTTCGACGGCCTGGGGCATCGGAATATTCTGTTCGCGCCGCCGGTGATCCGGGGAGTGGTGTCCTATCTCGCGGACGGTTGACAGGTGTTGGCTTGCGGCGGCCAGGGCTCGCGCCGGCCATCGTCCTCGACTATATGATGGCTGCCGCCGCGCCGGAGGGGCGCTTTGGCGGCAGGGCCGAAAAGACCGCGTTCGAGGCCGGGGCGAGAAGGATCGATCATGAGCAAAGCCAAGCATTCCCGCGTCATCATCCTGGGCTCGGGGCCCGCGGGATACACCGCTGCCATCTATGCCGCCCGCGCCATGCTGAAGCCGGTCCTCATCCAGGGCATCCAGCCGGGCGGGCAGCTCACCATCACCACGGATGTCGAGAACTATCCGGGCTTTGCGGACGTCATCCAGGGGCCCTGGCTCATGGAGCAGATGAAAGCGCAGGCCGAGCACGTCGGCACCGAGATCATCATGGATCACATCGTGAAGGTCGACCTTGCCACGCGGCCGTTCCGGCTCGAGGGCGACTCGGGCGACCACTACACGTGCGACGTGCTCATCATCGCCACGGGCGCGCAGGCACGCTGGCTCGGCCTGCCGAGCGAGGAGGCGTTCAAGGGCTATGGCGTCTCCGCCTGCGCGACCTGCGATGGCTTCTTCTACAAGGGCAAGGACGTGGTGGTCGTGGGCGGCGGCAACACGGCCGTCGAGGAGGCGATCTTCCTCACGAACTTCGCGAGGAAGGTGATCGTGGTGCATCGGCGCGACCATTTCCGCGCTGAGAAGATCCTGCAGGATCGCCTGGCCAAGAACGAGAAGATCGAGGTCGTCTGGGATAGCGCCATCGAGGAGATCGTGGGCAGCACCGAGCCGCGCTCGGTCGAGGCCGTGCGGCTGCGCAACGTCAAGACCGGCAAGATCACCGAGCGGCGGGTGGACGGCGTGTTCATCGCCATCGGGCACGCGCCGGCGACGGACCTGTTCCGCGGCCAGCTCGAGATGAAGCCGTCAGGCTACCTGGTCACGGCGCCGGATTCGACGGCCACGTCGGTGCCGGGCGTGTTCGCGGCGGGCGACGTGAAGGACGACGTCTACCGACAGGCGGTGACGGCGGCCGGCATGGGCTGCATGGCGGCGCTCGAGACGGAGCGCTTCCTCGCGCACGAGGCGACCACGGCCGAGGCGGCGGAGTAAGCCGCGTCGCCCCGTCCGTGCCCGATCGATGGGTATCTGGACTCCGGCCTTCGCCGGAGTAACGTTGGAGTTGAGGCAGCCAGTCTGCTTCAAAAAACAACGTCATCCCGGCATCATGGCGGAGCCATGCTTCGCATGGACGGCCGGGATCCAGATACGCCTCAGCTCAGATATGAGACGCGCCTCAGAACTTGTAGGCGACCACCTTGCCGTCGACCATCAGCGGGATGATGGCGGTGCGCGTCTCGCGGTTATAGGTGAGATCCGCGGTGCCCTGGCCGAGCGACAGCAGCTCCTTGGCGTCGCCCGAGCGCGAGATCTGGAACACCTTGCCGGCCACCCAGTCGCTGACGATGAAGCTGTCGGCATCGAACGGCTCCAGCCCGTCGAGGTTGCCGACCGGTGTGCCGTTGCCGAGATCGGCGATCGATTTGTCGGCGATGCTCACGGTCAGGAGGTTGCCGGGCGTCTTGGCGGAAAGGTCGGGCTGTACGTCGATTCCCCAGCCCGCGATCACCAGTTTGTCGCCCTCGACCAGGATGCCGTTCGGGCCCTTGAGGTCCGGGCTCTCCAGCCATTTCTCGAATGTTCCGTTCTCGAGCCGCCAGATGGCGTTGCCGCTGGTGTCGGTGACATAGATGCGCCCCTCGCTGTCGGCCACGACATCGTTCAGGAACTTGGAGCCCGCCGCCGGATAGCGCGCGCCGATGGCGCCGGTCGCGACGTCGATTTCGACGAGCTGGCCGATGTCGGCGACGTAAAGCTTGCCGCCGGCGAGAGCGAGGCCTTTGGGCCCGTCGAGCCCGGTGACCCACTTCTCCGTCGTGACCTTGCCGTCAGGCGAGAGCTTCGAGATGTAGCCGTTGCCGTCCTTGTCGAGCGGGCCGCCCGCGACGTTGCTCACGTAGATCACACCGCCGGCCGGATCGGGGAGCGCCGATTCCGGGTTCTGAAAGCCCGCGGTTTCCCAGAGCTTGGCGGGCTCGGCGGAGGCTGCGCAGGTCATCAGGGACGTGGCAAGCGCGACGGTCGTGAGGCGGATCATTCTCATCAAGGTCAAGCCTTCTCTCTCTGCGGCAGGTGGGACGGGAGGGTGAGACTGCCTGCCATATAAGCGATCGTGATTGGGCCTGCCACCGGCCTCCGTCGGTGAGGTAGCCGCGTCGATATGCATTTTCCGATGGCTAGGCATGATCTGCTATCAAATAATCGCAATGCTTGGGCAGACGGTACGTATGCGTGCGATCGGGGCCGCCTGATCCAGGTTTCGGCATGCGGGCCGGGACAAGCGGGGTTTCATTCATGGATTGGGACAAGCTCAGGATCTTTCACGCCGCGGCCGCGGCCGGCAGCTTCACGCATGCGGGCGATGCGCTGCATATGAGCCAGTCGGCCGTGAGCCGGCAGGTTTCCGCGCTCGAACGCGACCTCAAGGTCTCGCTGTTTCACCGCCACGCGCGGGGGCTGGTGCTCACCGAGCAGGGCGAACTGCTCTATGCCACGGTGGCCGAGGTCATGAGCAAGCTGCAGACGGCGGAGACGCTGCTCGCCGACACCACCACCAAGCCGTCCGGCGTGCTCGCCGTGGCCGCACCCGTCGGGCTCGGCACGGTGTGGCTGTCGCAGCGGCTCAGGGAGTTCATGGACCTCTATCCGGAGATCCGCATCGAGCTTCTGCTCGACGACGACCAGATCGACATCGCCATGCGGGCCGCCGACGTCGCCATCTGGACGCGGGAGCCGGATCAGGCGGATCTCATCCGCAGGCCCCTGTTCACGGCCAGCGTGCGGCCGATGGCGTCCGCGAAGTACACGCGCCGCTATGGCCTGCCGGAGACCTTCGCCGACCTCGACACCGGCGGACACCGCGTGCTGTCCTACAGTGGGCAGACGGCGCAGCTTCTCCCGGCCATCAGTTGGCTCGAGACGGCGGGGCGCGAGGACGGCGAGCCGCGCGAGCCGGTGCTTCGGACCAATAGCGTCGTCGCCATCAAGCAGGCGGTCATCGCGGGGATCGGCATCGGGATGATCCCCGACTACATGACCGAGCAGGACAGCGATCTCGTGCCGGTGCTCGTGAAATGCGGCGTCGAGAAGCCGAACCTGCCGGTGCTGTTCGTCTACCCGGAAGAGCTCAAGAGCTCCAAGAAGGTGCAGGTGCTGCGGGACTTTCTGGTTGCCAAGGCGCGGCACTGGCGGGACTAGGGCAGTCGGCGGGGGACCCTGGCCGGCCAGCGTGGTGGGCAAAACGCCGCGCGGGGCGGCTTATGAGCGATTTAAGCGGCGCTGATTTGCAAGCGGCGCGCCGAAACGCTATCTGATGAGAAAATTTCCCCTTATTCCGAGCCCAGACCATGGCCAAGACGCTTTACGACAAGATTTTCGACGATCACGTCGTCGACCGGCAACCCGACGGCACCTGCCTGCTCTACATCGACCGTCATCTCGTGCACGAGGTGACGAGCCCGCAGGCCTTCGAGGGGCTTCGCATGAGCGGGCGCAAGGTCCGCGCGCCCGAGAAGACGCTGGCCGTCGTCGACCATAACGTGCCGACGACGGACCGCAGCCGCGGCATCGCCGACGATGACAGCCGCATCCAGGTCGAGACGCTGGCCGCCAACGCACGCGATTTCGGCGTCGAGTACTACAACGAACTCGACAAGCGGCAGGGCATCGTCCACGTCGTCGGGCCCGAGCAGGGCTTCACGCTGCCTGGCACCACCATCGTCTGCGGCGACAGCCATACCTCGACGCACGGCGCCTTCGGGGCGCTGGCGCACGGCATCGGCACCAGCGAGGTCGAGCATGTGCTCGCCACGCAGACGCTGGTGCAGAAGAAAGCCAAGAACATGCTGGTCAGCGTGGACGGGGCGCTGCCCGCGCACGTGACGGCCAAGGACATCATTCTCGCCATCATCGGCGAGATCGGCACGGCCGGCGGCACGGGCTCGGTCATCGAGTACGCGGGCGAGGCGATTCGCGGGCTTTCCATGGAAGGCCGCATGACGGTCTGCAACATGTCGATCGAGGGCGGCGCGCGCGCCGGCATGATCGCGCCGGACGAGAAGACGTTCGATTTCATCAAGGGACGGCCGAAGGCGCCCAAGGGGGCGGCCTGGGACGCGGCGCTCAAGTACTGGGAAACGCTTCACACCGACGAGGGCGCGCACTTCGACCGCGTGGTCAAGCTCGATGCGGCCAAGCTGCCGCCGATCGTCTCCTGGGGCACGAGCCCCGAGGACGTGGTGTCGATCGCCGGCGTCGTGCCCGATCCGGCCGACGTCGCGGACGAAAACAAGCGGGCCTCCATGGCGCGCGCGCTCGACTACATGGGCCTCGCGCCCGGCACGAAGATGACGGACATTCCGCTCGACGTGATCTGGATCGGCTCCTGTACCAACGGGCGCATGGAGGACCTGCGCGAGGTGGCGAAGATCGTCGAAGGCAAGAAGATCTCGGATCGTCTGGCTTACGCGATGATCGTGCCGGGCTCGGGCCTCGTGAAGCAGCAGGCCGAGGCCGAGGGACTCGACAGGATCTTCAAGGCCGCGGGCTTCGAGTGGCGGGAGCCCGGCTGCTCCATGTGCCTCGGCATGAACCCGGATCAGTTGAAGCCCGGCCAGCGTTGCGCCTCGACCTCGAACCGCAATTTCGAGGGCCGGCAGGGCTACAAGGGGCGCACGCATCTCGTCTCGCCAGCCATGGCGGCCGCCGCGGCGCTCGAAGGGCATTTCGTCGATATCCGGAGGTGGTCGAACTGACGTTCGGCCGCCTCGGGCCGAACCTCTCTTGAACGGGCAGGTTGAACGGGTGGGGCCGAAGCGCCTATCTCTTCCGTTCGCACACTCAACGCGGCGGGGAGAGCACGGATGGCGGCGAATGCGATCGATTGGAAGGCGGCGGCCCCGCCTTCGCTCGATGACTTCGAGGTGATGGCGGCCCAGGCCTGGGAGCGGATCCAGCCCGAGTTCCGCGAGGTCTGCGACGATCTCGTGATCCGCGTCGAGGATTTCGCGCTCGACGAGGTGCTCGACGAGCTCGGCATCGACAGCCCGTTCGACCTCATGGGTCTCTATCAAGGCCTCTCTCTCGACAAGAAGAGCGTGCTCGATGCGCCGCGCGAGCCCGACATGGTGTTCCTCTACCGGCGCGCCATCCTCGATTACTGGACGGAATCCGGGGAGCCGCTGGGCGAGATCGTCACGCACGTGCTGGTGCACGAGATCGGACATCATTTCGGCTTCTCCGACGACGATATGGAGGACATCGAGACGGAGGCGGTGACGTAGGTTCCGGCGAAATACGTAGGGCTACGGCAAAACAGTCACAGTGTCAGCCCATTGCCGGGCGAGGCACGCGCCTGAGCAAATCTTAACTTTTGCTGGGCATGTTGAGGCTGCTAAGGTTTCTCCGGGACGCGTGCGGGTGTCGCGTAGAGGTGCTGATTTGACGTCGGTCTGGGGTCCGGCAATTCCAACTCTCTTGCGAACGGTTCTCGGCGTCTTGCTGATGGCATGGGCGCTTCAGCCGGGTCATGCCGTTGCGGACGACGTGCCGACGCCCGAGGACTATGCCGAGCATGTCGGGGGCGACGCGCACGTGCTGGCGCCCGGCGAGCTCAAGCTCGACGGTCGCAAGCAGATCTGCGGCCAGCGCCCGACCGTCATCGACAGCCAGCTCGACGATTACGGCGCCGCCTATCCCGGGTTCCTGATCCTCAATCCGAGGCTGCTCGCCAAGGTTTCGACGCCCGTCAAGCTCTGGATCTTCGCGCACGAGTGCGGACATCAGTTCCGTGGGCCCGACGAGGAGACGGCCGATTGCTTCGCCGTGCAGCGCGGGCGGCGCCAGGGCTGGCTTGACGAAGCGGGCCTCGAGGAGATCTGCACGTTCATTTCGCCCGCCAAGGGCGATGGCATGCACTTCGCGGGCTCGCACCGCTGCGCCTATATGCGCCAGTGCTTCGCCGATCCGTCGATCCGCTAGCGGACCGGCTATCAGAGCGTTCTGACAGGTAGAGAACTCGTATTAGATTGGGCGCGGCACGTGCGCCGCGTGCCTGCGTGAGCGCGCGCCGAATACCTCTCAGGACGCCCGCAGTCAATACAGGTAGACGACCGCGATGACGGTGACGAGGCCCCACACGCACATGTTCACGAACGAGCGGATGATGCCGCCATCCTCCTCGAGGGTGATGCCGAGGCGGCGGCGAACGAGATCGCCCGGGGCGAGGAAGATGCGCACAACCCAATCGAGCAGGAACATGACGGGGCCTTTTTAAAAGATGTATATTTGGTGCTTATTTTGCGCCCAGGGCATATCCCTGTCAATCCACGCGTGGACGCACCCACTGCGGCGATGACGCCGCAAGGCGGACACGCGAGGATAGTGCCGGGCGCGTGTTATCCCCGTGCGGTGGCGCTGGCTTAGGGTCGTCAGGAGCCCGATCAGCCTCAGCGGCGGCCGTCCATGCAGATCCTGGAGTATCCCAAGCGGCTCCTTTCCATTGCCGAGACGATCAACCGGTGGGCCGGCGCGCTGGCGGCGCTGGACCGCACGCGGCGCGCCAAGGTCGCGCGCTATGCTCTCTCCATCGCCGATACGCTGGGCCGGGCGGCCCGTTTCTCGGCGCGGTTGGCGGCGGCGCCGGACGACAGGGTGGCCGAGCGCGGCGTGATCCGCGAATTCGGCCGCATAACGGGCTACCTCGAAACTCTGGTCGGCGTGCTGCAGCACCATCTTGACGGACGAAAGCTTGCTGGCGTTAAAAGGCGGCTGGATGAGCTCGGTCCGAGCCGGACGCCGGGCGGGCGCGAGCCGCAGCAGTCGGCGAAGATCCGGGTCGACCGCCTGCTGGCGGCCGAGGGCTACTTCCGGGCGCTGGCCGACAGCCTGCGTGTCTGAAAATTCAGGAACAGGTTCATATGCAGAAGTTTACCAGGCTCACGGGCGTCGCTGCTCCGTTTCCGCTCCGCAACGTGGATACGGACATGATCATCCCGAAGCAGTTCCTGAAGACGATCAAACGCACGGGACTCGGCAAGGCGCTGTTCTACGAGCTGCGCTACGACCAGGACGGCCAGGAGAACCCCGACTTCGTGCTCAACAAGCCGGCCTACCGAAAGGCCGAGATCCTGGTCGCGGGCGAGAACTTCGGCTGTGGCTCCTCGCGCGAGCATGCGCCCTGGGCGCTTCTGGATTTCGGGTTCCGCTGCGTGATCGCGCCCGATTTCGCCGACATCTTCTACAACAACTGCTTCCAGAACGGCATCCTGGCGATCAAGCTGCCGCAGGAGCAGGTGAACAAGCTCATGGACGATGCGGAGCGCGGCGCGAACGCGACACTCTCCATCGATCTCGAGGCCCAGGAAATCCGCGGTCCGGACGGCGGCGTCATCGGCTTCGACATCGATCCCTTCCGCAAGCATTGCCTGCTCAACGGATTGGACAACATCGGTCTGACGCTGGAAAAAGAGCAAGCGATCAAGGCGTTCGAAAGCCGCGATGCCGTCGCGCGGCCGTGGGCGTAGCGTCCTAAGCCCGCCGGCGCTGCGGTTTTTCGGCATCGGCGGCGTCTCGGCGAGGAATTGCGACCGGCGCGGTGACGATGTAAAGGTGCCGGGATGGTTTCGGCATTGTGCGGAGCAGCGATGCGCGCCAGATTCTTCTCTGCTGCCGTAGCGGCGCTCAGTGTGGCGCTGATGATCTCTGCCGGCCGGCCTGCGCTTGCCGGCGGTCCGGCGCTGGTTTTCGACCCGGCGGACGGCCGCGTGCTCTACGCGGAGGACGCCGACGATCATTGGCATCCCGCGTCGCTCACCAAGATCATGACGGCCTATCTGACGTTCGAAGCGCTGAAGAGCGGGAAGCTCACGCTCGAGCAACGCATCCCCTACAGCGCGCGCGCCCAGAGCCAGCCGCCGAGCAAGCTCGGGCTCAATCTCACCGCGACGCTCACCGTCGATCAGGCGCTCAAGGCGCTGATCATCAAGTCGGCGAACGATGTGGCGATCATGCTGGCGGAGGCGATCGGCGGCTCGCAATCGGAGTTTGTGGCGCTCATGAACCAGACCGCGCGGCGGCTCGGCATGACGCGTACGACGTTCGTCAACCCGAACGGCCTGCCGGCGTTCGAGCAGGTGACGACGGCGCGCGACCTCGCCAGGCTCGCCCGCGCGGTAATCAAGGACTATCCCGAATACGGCGCCTACTGGTCGATGTTCGATGCCCAGATCGGCAAGATCCGGATCGGCACGCACAACGGGCTCCTGCGCACGTTCGACGGCGCGGACGGCATGAAGACGGGGTTCATCTGCGATTCCGGCTTCAACGTGGTCGCGAGCGCCACGCGCGACGGGCGGAGGATCATGGCGGTGGTGCTCGGCGAGGCGTCGGGCAAGCAGAGGACCGTCCGCGCGGCGAACCTTCTCGAGCACGGGTTCGAGAGCTACGGCTGGAAGCAGCTCTTCAATCATTCGGACAGCATCGACACGATGCCCATTGCGGCCGACGCGAAGCCGGTGACGAGCGTGCGCGCGGCCGTGCTCTCGTTCGAATGCGGGACAGGTGTGCGCCGCAAGAAGCCGGCCAAGACCCGCCCCAAGAAACCGCAATCGGTCGATGCCGCGATCGAGCAGAAGGCCAACGGGGCGGGGGATGCGAAGGTCGACGCGGCGTCCGGTCCGTCTCCGTCCGCGGAATAACGCCGCCGGCACCGCTCCCAGGCTGGGACAGCGGGTGTGCCCTCCGCCCGCTCGACGTGTCGAAAATGGGACGCCTCAGGCCGTCCCGGGGCGTGTCCAAGGGACCCGGCGCTGTTTTTTGCGGTTTTTTCGGGCTCTAGCCGCGACAGGCGGGTTGGCGTCGATCTTGCTCCTCCAAGGCCAATTGCTGGCTTCCCGAGGATCCCATGCCCCGCTCGCGCCGAAAAAAGGATACCGTAACGACGCTCGAGGACGCGGAACTGATGGCCGTCGTCCTCGAAGGCCGGCATGGCGTGTTTGCGGCGGAGGTCGCCGATTTCTTCGCCCTGCTGCACAACCAACTCGGCGATGCGTCCCGCTCGCGGGCCTGGGGGGGCGTCGCGCGGTCGGTGCGCCGGCGCGAGCACGACCGGCTGGGGGTCGCCTAAGCGCTTAGAGCGTGATCTTTTTTCTCAACCGTAAAGAATGACCGCGAGACGGCGAGGGCCGTGGGCGCCTCTGACGCTCAGCCCGCCGATGTCGCTGGTACGCGAGGGGCTCGAGACGAGATTGACCGCGCGCGGAAACCGCCCGGGTGCGATGGCGGCCCCGAGGCGCGCGAACGCGTCCTCGAAAGCGGCGGCGAGGTCGGCGCGCGCCAACGCGACGATATGCAACTCGGGCAGGAAGGCCAGCGACGCCGGGTTTGCGGCCCCCGATGTCAGGATCAGCGTCCCGGTCTCCGCTGCCGCGCCCCAGGCGTGGGAGAGCGCGGCGGTGCCATCGCCGAGCGTCTGATCGAGGCTCCAGCGCGCCGGTGCGATCGTGTCCGGCCAGGGGAGCGCGGCGAGACGCTCATCATCGCCGATGACGAAGCGCCATTTTTCTCCGCATGTCGTCGGAGTCGTGTCTCCGATCCGTCCCTGCTCCTCCCCGGCCCGGGGAGAGGATCCGGGAGGTGTGCCTCCGAGAAGTTGTTCGATTGCGGCGGGGATGTCCGCACGGCCGGCTACCCTCATGACCGTGGCGCCCTGGCCTTCGAGGCAGGCGGTGAAGCGAGCCTCGCGCTCTTCTTCCGCGAGACGGGCGAAGGCGGGCCGCGGGTGGCGCGGTGGATGGGCGAGGCGCTCGGCGACCGCCTGCGCCCGGGCGGCCGTGGCGCCGCGCTGCGGGCTCAGCGCCGCCCTCACGCGGGCGATCATGGTCGACCGGCTCATTGCGGCGTCCTCTTCTGGTGTTCGGCCCAGAGCTTTTGGAACGTGCGGCCCTGGGGGGCCGGAAAGTCGCGGCTTGCCGTCCAGCCGCCGGCGAAGGGAAGCCACCGGAACGCGCCCTCGGTGCGGCCGGACGCGGCCAGAACGGCCATGCCGAGGCGCGCCGCCAGGTGATAGAGCCGCGGCCGCCGGGCGAGGAAACTCCAGGCCGCGAGCATCGTCCGCTCCCAACGGCCCGCGCCCGATGCGAGGCTTTTGACGCGCCAGGAACGCAAAAGGCGGGTGATCGGGATCTTGACCGGGCAGACCTCCTCGCATTTCCCGCAGAAGGTCGAGGCGGCCGCGAGGTCGCGCGTGCTGTCGATGCCGAGAAAGGCCGGTGTCACCACGGCGCCGATGGGTCCGGCATAGACCCACCCGTAGGCGTGGCCGCCGATGGCATTGTAGATCGGGCAATGGTTGAGGCAGGCGCCGCAGCGAATGCAGCGCAAGGCTTCGCCGAGGCCGCCTTTGAGCATCTCGGTGCGGCCGTTGTCGACGATGACGATGTGGCACTCGGCGGGGCCGTCCGGGTCGCCGGGGGCTTTCGGGCCGGTGAGCAGGCTCGTGTAGGCGGTCATGTCCTGGCCGGTCGCCGAGCGCGCGAGAACGCGCAGCAGCGTCGCGAGATCGGCCAGCGTCGGCACCACCTTGTCGATCGCGGCGAGGACGATGTGGGTGCGCGGAAGCTGGGAGGAGAGGTCGCCGTTGCCTTCGTTGGTGACGATCACCGCCGACCCCGTCTCGGCGACCAGGAAGTTGGCGCCCGTGATGCCGATGTCGGCGTCAAGGAAGCGCGCGCGCAGGACGGCGCGCGCCTCCGCCACGAGCAGCTCCGGCGTGTCGAGCGTGCGGCCCGGGTCCAGGTGGGCGTGCCGGCTCCGGAAATCGGCCTCCACCTGATCCTGGCTCAGGTGGATCGCAGGCGCGATGATGTGGCTCGGCGTCTCGCCGCGGATCTGCAACAGGTATTCGCCGAGATCGCTTTCGAAGATCTCCATGCCGAGCTTTTCGAGGAACGCATTGAGCGCGATCTCTTCGGAGACCATCGACTTACCCTTGGCGATGCGGCGTGCGCCGCGCTCGAGCGCGAGGTGGGCGATGATCGTCCGCGCTTCCGCCGCGTCCGCCGCCCAATGGACGCGGCTGCCGGCCGCCTCGGCCTTGGCGGCGAAGGCGTCGAGGTAGAGGTCGAGGTGGGCCAGCGTGTGATCGCGGATGTCGCGGGCTGCGTTGCGTAGCGCCTCGAACTCGGGAACGCGGGCCTTGGCGGCTGTGCGCTGGGCGACGAGCCCGCCGGGCAGGCCGCGGAGGGCCTTGGCGAGCCTCTCGTCGGCGAGCGCCTGCCGCGCTCCGGCCTTGAATGCCCCGGTCGCGGGCGTCATGGCCGGTTGCCCGCGCTGCCCCAGGCGATGGGAGGATCGTCGAGGGCGCCGGCCAGCACCTCCGCCACGTGGCGGCAGGGAAGCGTCTCGCCGGTCCGCTTCAGGCGGCCGGCGAGGTTCATCAGACAGCCGAGATCGCCGCCGGTCACGAGGTCCGGCGCGGGGACCTTCAGGTCCTCGATCTTGCGGTCGGCGACGGCGGTGGAGATCTCCGGGTACTTGACCGAGAACAGGCCGCCGAAGCCGCAGCAGGGCGAGACCTCCGGCGCCTCCACCAGCTCGAGCCCGGCGACGGACGCGAGCAGACGGCGCGGCTCGTCGCGGATGCCGAGCTCGCGCAGGCCCGAGCAGGCGTCGTGGTGCGCGACCCGCCCCTCGAAGCGGGCCCCGGTCGCGGCCATGCCGCGCACGTTGACGAGAAAGGCAGTGAGCTCGTGCACGCGCTCGGCGAAGGCTTTGATCGCGAACTCGGTCGCGCCGCGGCCCTTGAAGAGTGCGGGATAGTGGATGCGCAGCATGGCCGCGCAGGAGCCCGACGGAGCGACGACGAAATCGCAGCCGTCGAAGCTTCGCATCGTCTGCAAGGCGAGGTCGCGGGCGATGTCGGCATCGCCCGCGTTGTAGGCGGGCTGGCCGCAGCACGTCTGGCGGCGGGGCACGACCACCGCGCAGCCCGCGCTCTCGATCAGGTGCGCGGCCGCGAACCCGACGGAGGGCCGCATCAGATCGATAAGGCAGGTGACGAAAAGCCCGACACGCGGCTTCAAGGCGCACTCATGGGTTTCAGGCGATCATGGGTTCTCTAGGCGGATCGCACGAGCCTAGCCGCAGAAACGCCGATCCGCCACCGGATCGCGGCGGGGCGAAGGCGAACCGGCCGGTACGAACGCCGTCGCTCGTCTGTTGCCGCCTTCCG
Organism: Hyphomicrobium sp.; assembly: GCF_036833075.1. GTDB lineage: Bacteria > Pseudomonadota > Alphaproteobacteria > Rhizobiales > Hyphomicrobiaceae > Hyphomicrobium_C. The sequence continues at coordinate 62,062 of NZ_DAITQL010000008.1, read as the reverse complement.
CGCGTCGTGCGAGACTCCTGGTCCGAGCGTGCGGACGAGAAGGCCGGTGCTCGAACGGTGCGTTTCAGCCGCTTCCCGGTCGCGTTCCAGTTGCCGTTCGTCTATGTACGTCGCCAGCAAGGGGCCGGCTTCGTCTCCGGCGCCGCCCCCACAAGAACAGGAAGCGAGAGGACAGGACGCATGCCGTCGATCGTGCTGCCCACTCCCGACCCCGCCATCGTCGCGCGGCGGGACGAGATCGTGCGTGATCTCGTGGCGATCTGCGGCGCCGATACCGTGATCTCGGACGAGGACGGGCGGCGGGCCTTCGAGACCGACGCGCTCACGGCCTATCGGCGCATGCCGCTCGCGGTGGTGCTGCCGACGTCGACGGAGGGCGTGTCCGCCGTTCTCAAATATGCGAAGGCAAACGGGATCCGGGTGGTGCCGCGCGGCGCAGGGACCTCGCTCTGCGGCGGGGCGTTGCCGCTCGAGGATGCCATCGTGGTCGGCATCTCGAAGATGAACCGGGTGCTCGAGATCGACTTCAACAACCGGTTCGCGCGCGTCGAAGCCGGGATCACCAACCTCGCCATCTCGGGCGCCGTGGCGCCGGAGGGCTTCTTCTACGCGCCCGATCCGTCGAGCCAGCTCGCGTGCACGCTCGCCGGCAATCTGGCCATGAACTCGGGCGGCGCGCACTGCCTCAAGTACGGCGTGACGACGAACAACGTGCTCGGCGTCAAGATGGTGACGATCGACGGCGAGATCCTCGAGATCGGCGGCTCGCATCTCGATGCCGAGGGCTACGACCTCCTGGCGCTCATCGTCGGCTCGGAGGGCCAGTTCGGCCTCATCACGGAGGCAACGGTGCGCATCCTGCGCGCGGCCGAGGGTGCACGCCCGATGATGATCGGCTTCGAATCCTCGGCCAAGGCCGGCATCTGCGTGGCGCATATCATCGCCTCGGGCATCATCCCGGTGGCGATCGAGTTCATGGACAAGCCGGCGATCGAGGTCTGCGAAGCCTTTGCCAAGGCAGGGTATCCGACGAACGTCGAGGCGCTGCTGATCATCGAGGTCGAGGGGTCGGAGCAGGAGATCGCCGACCGGCTGGCCTACATCGCCTCGATCGCGCACGAGCTCAATCCCGCGGCTCTCCTCGTCAGCGGGTCGGAGGCGCAGAGCGCGAAGATCTGGAAGGGCCGCAAGGCGGCGTTCGGCGCCATCGGCCGCATCTCGGACTATTACTGCATGGACGGCACCATTCCGCTCGCGCATCTGCCGCACGTGCTGGATGAGATCGCGGAGATCTGCCGCCGCTCGGGGCTCCGGGTGGCCAATATCTTCCATGCCGGGGACGGCAATCTGCATCCGCTCGTCATGTACGACGCGAACACGCCCGGCGAGACGGAGAAGGCCGAGGCTGCGGGCGCCGAGATCCTCAAGCTCTGCGTGTCCGTCGGCGGATGCCTCACCGGCGAGCATGGCGTCGGCATCGAGAAGCGCGACCTCATGACGGCCCAGTTCACCGAGGAAGATCTGGCGGTGCAGCTGCGCATCAAGTCCGTGTTCGATCCCGAGTGGCTCCTGAACTGGGGCAAGGTCTTTCCGCTGGAGGTGGTCGAGGCGGCCCTGGCTAGGGATGCGGCCGAGGCGCGGCAGGGCTCGTCCGGCATGGGCCCGTCCGGCGTGGGCCCGGCCGAGGCGGCATGAGGCGGCCCGAGGAGCAGTTTCCATGAACGACATCATGCGCCCTGCGACTGAGTGGGAGCTGAAGAGCATGATGGCGGCGCTCGCCGAGCGCGGCGTGCCGGTCGAGATCCTCGGCGCGGGCTCCAAGCGCGGCGTGGGACGGCCGGTGGGGGCGCCGGTTGCGCTCACCACGGGCGCCATGCGCGGCATCTCCCTCTACGAGCCGGCCGAGCTCGTGATGAGCGCGCGCGCGGGGACGCCGCTCGCGCAGATCGAGGTGGAGCTGGCCGCGCGCGGCCAGATGCTGCCGTTCGAGCCGATCGATCTCGGGCCGGCGCTCGGAGGCGACGCGGGCGTGCAGACCATCGGGGCGGTGTTCGCCGCGAACCTCTCCGGCGCGCGCCGGATCGCTGCGGGAGCCGCGCGCGACTATCTGCTCGGCGTGCGCGGCGTCAACGGCCGGGCCGAGATCTTCAAATCCGGCGGCCGCGTGATGAAGAACGTGACCGGCTTCGACGTGGCGCGCGGGCTCGCCGGAAGTTGGGGAACGCTCGCGGTGCTCTCGGAGGTGACGTTCAAGGTGCTGCCGCTGCCCGACGACGTGGCGACGCTCGTCTATCCCGATCTTACGGACGACCTCGCCATCGAGCTCATGAGCGCGTCGCTCGGCCAACCCTACGAGGTGTCGGGGACGGTGCATCTTACGCCGGCGCTCGCCGCCCGCCTCAGGCACAAGGGGCTCGCCGGGGAGACACGGAGCCTGACGGCCATCCGGCTCGAGAACTTCACCCGCTCCATCTCCTACCGCAAAGAGAAGCTCAAGGACCTGCTTTCGGCCTACGGCGCGCCGCTCGAGCTCGATCTCGAAGCCTCGCTGGCGTTCTGGGGCGAGATGCGGCAGTTGTCGTTCTTTCCGCCGAACGGGACGCACCTCTGGCGCGTCTCCACGACGCCGAGCGTGGCGGCTTCGCTCGTGGCCGCCGTGCGGCGGCACATGCGGCTCGAAGCGTTCTACGACTGGTCGGGGGGGCTCGTCTGGCTCGAGACGCCGGCTTCGGCGGATGCCGGCAGCGCGGATGTCCGCCGCGCCGTGGCGACGCACGGGGGACACGCTACGCTGATCCGCGCCGACGAGGCGGTGCGCCGCGCGGTCGAGGTGTTTCAGCCGCTGGTGCCCGCCGTCGACCGGATCACACGCGGTCTCAAGGCCGCGTTCGACCCGATGAACCTGCTCAACCCCGGGCGCATGTACGCGACGATGTAGGAACTCCGGCCCCGGGCTTCCGGCCCGCGATACGAGAAAACGAGCGCCAATGCAGACCAACTTCGCTCCCGAGCAGCTTCAGGATCCGCGCATCGCGGAAGCGGACAGGATCCTCAAGCGCTGCGTGCATTGCGGCCTCTGCACGGCGGTGTGTCCGACCTATCTCGTGCTCGGCGATGAGCGCGACAGCCCGCGCGGCCGCATCTACCTCATCAAGGACATGCTGGAGCGCGGGAGAGACCCGGCGCCGACGACCCAGGTCCGCCATCACATCGACCGCTGCCTCACCTGTCTCTCGTGCATGACGACGTGCCCGAGCGGCGTCGACTACATGCACCTCGTCGACATCGCGCGCGCGGAGCTCGAGGAGCGCACCACGCGCAGCTTCAAGGAGCGCGCGCTGCGCAATCTCCTGGCCTCCGTCATCCCCTATCCGCGCCGCTTCCGGCTGGCGCTCAGGGCGGCGCCGCTGGCCCGTCCATTCATCCCTCTCCTCGAGCGTGCCGGGCTCAAGGAGGTGGCGGCGATGCTGGCGCTCGTGCCGTCGTCGATCGCCACGCGGGACGCGCGCTTCAGCGGCGCCGGCACGGCGGTGACGCACAGCGAGCGGCGCGCGCGGGTGATCCTGATGACGGGCTGCGTGCAGCAGGTGCTGAGGCCCGACATCAACGATTCGACGATCCGGCTGCTCGCGCGGCGCGGGGTGGACGTGACCGTTGCCAACGGCGCCGGCTGCTGCGGCGGCGTCGTCCAGCACATGGGAAAGGAGGGCGAGGCGGTCGCGTTCGCGCGGCGCAACATCGATGCCTGGTGGAAGGAGATCGACCGCGGCGAGATCGACGCCATCATCATCAACGCCTCCGGATGCGGGACGACCGTGAAGGATTACGGCCATCTCCTTCGCGACGATCCGGACTATGCCGATCGGGCCGCGGCGGTGTCGCGCCTTGCCCGGGACGTGTCGGAATTCCTGCAGGACTACGCGCTCGGTGCGCCCGAGCGCTGGTCCTCGATCCGCGTCGCTTATCATTCGGCGTGCTCGCTGCAGCACGGGCAGCGCATCCACGACGAGCCGCGCGCGCTCCTGAAGCAAGCCGGCTTCGGCGTGGCGGATGTGCCCGAAAGTCACATTTGCTGCGGGTCTGCCGGCACCTACAACATCCTGCAGCCGGAGATCGCGGGCCAGCTCAGGAAGCGCAAGATCGACAACATCCGCTCGACGCGGGCCGATGTCGTCGCCGCCGGCAATATCGGCTGCATTGCCCAGCTCGGCCCCGGTCTCGATATTCCCGTCGTGCATACGGTCGAGCTTCTCGACTGGGCCTACGGCGGGCCCGTGCCGGCCGGTCTCGAGCATCTCGATGCGTTCGTGACCGATGTGCCGAAGCCCAAACGGGCCGTCGAGGATTTCATTGAAACCTAGCCGTCATGCGCCGGACATTTGCGCTCCACCAGATCACCCACCGATGAGCAGATTCGATCTCCAGGATGAAGAGTTGGCCCGTTGCGACCGGCGGGACGAGCGCGGTCCGTTCGACTTCATCGGCGATGTGCACGGCTGCGCCGGGGAGCTCGAGGCGCTTCTGATCAAGCTTGGCTACGACGTTGCGTGGCGCGGCACGCGGGCGGACGCTTATGTCACGGTGACGCCGCCTGCCGGGCGGCGCGCGGTGTTCGTTGGCGATCTCGTCGACCGGGGCCCGCGTGCGCCGGACGTACTGCGCATCGTCATGAGCATGGTCGAGGCCGGCGTCGGATTCGCGGTGCCCGGCAACCATGACGTGAAGTTCCAGCGCTGGCTCGACGGCAAGGACGTCAAGCCGACGCACGGGATGGACCGCACCATCGCGCAGTTCGATCCTCAGCCGAAGGCGTTCCGCGGCGCCGTGCGCAGCTTCTTCCGGACGCTGCCGATCTACCTGTGGTTTGACGCGGGGGCGATTGCGGTGGCGCATGCGGGGATCAAGGAGGAGATGCTGGGGCGCGCCTCGGGGGACGTGCGCCGCTTCTGCCTCTACGGCGAGACCTCGGGCGAGACGGACAAGTTCGGCTTGCCGATCCGCTATCATTGGGCGGCGGAGTACACGGGCCGCACGACGATCGTCTACGGGCACACGCCGGTGCCGGATGCGGAGTGGGTGCACACCACGCTCTGCATCGATACGGGCTGCTGCTTCGGCGGCAAACTCACGGCCCTGCGCTGGCCGGAGCGGGAGATCGTGACGGTGCCGGCGGGGGACATCTACACCATGCCGGTGCGGCCGTTCGGCCATCCGCCGCCGCGGCCCGGTGTGGTGGCGTAGGGGGATGGAGAGGCTACGCCGGTCGCGCGCCCTAGCCCGTCCGCTACGCGCATAACGCTCTCAAGCAGAAAAGAGGGTCAGTTGGCGGTGGCCTTGGCGGGAGCGGCCTTTGCGTCGGGCGGCGCGGGGGCGGCGGTGCGGACCGTGACGTCCTTCTCGGGGCCCGCGTCCTTGCTCTTGTCGACGAGCGTCCTGGGTACGGTCGGAGGCACGTTGCCGCCGGCCGTGAGCACGGCCCGGCACTCGGCCGGCAGGTCGGCAAGCGTCATCTCGGGCTTCGGCGGCTGGGGTTTGGCCGGCTTCGACGGCTTCGGCTTCGTTTCCGCAGTCGGCGGCTTCTTGGGTTTCGGTGCCACCCGCTTCAGCCAATCGGTGAGCTCGGCGCCGCAGGTGTCGCCGCCTGGAATCGGAGGCTGGTGCTTGCAGTTTGCCGATCCGCTCGGGCAGGCCATGCGGATGTGGAAATGATAGTAGTGCCCGAAATAGGGGCGCACCTTGTTCAGCCAGCCCTTGTCCTTCGTCTCCGCTTCGCAGAGCGCCTTCTTAAGCGCGGGATGGACGAGGATACGCTCGACCTTCGCGTACGATGCCGCGCGCTTGATCAGCTTGAACTGGCCTTCGCCCCAGACCTTGGGGTCCACCTCGCCGGCGTTCTTCAGCATCGATACGGCCGACATATCCTCGCGCTCGCGGCGCGTCAGCTGGCGATCCGGCATCGGTGTCAGCCAGATGTCGGCGTCGAGGCCGACCTGATGGCTGGCGTGGCCTGAGATCATCGGCCCGCCGCGCGGTTGCGACATGTCGCCGACGAGCAGGCCCGGCCATTCCTTTTTGGCGGTGCTCTCGCGCGCCAGGCGCTCGATCAGCGCGACAAGTTCCGGGTGGCCCCAGTTGCGGTTGCGCGAGAGGCGCATGACCTGCCAGCCCGGCCCGTCCACGGCGATCGGCTTGCCGCCCGCGAGGCAGCCCTTGGCGTACCAGCCGACCGCGCGCGCCGCGAGGGGTGCCGGCGACGTCACGCTGCCGAAGAGCTGCTTTGCCGTCATGACCGGCTTCGTCTTGGCGCTGTCCTCGCCCTTGGCGTCTTTCGCGGCGGCCGGTTTTGCTGCCGCTTTCGCGGGCGTGCTCTCCGCCGGGCGCTGGGCCGGCTGCGGCAGCGGCGGGACGATGGCATCCTTCTGCGCCGCCTGCTTTGCGGCCGCTTCGGCGGTTGCGGCTGCGGGGCCCTGCCAGGAGTGGGTAGGCGCGACCGCAGTCGCGGCAGCGGCCGCACCGTCCCCCTCCGCGGCAATGGATCGCGCGGCCAGGGGGATCAGCAGCCCGACGAGCGCCAACCCGGTCATGGTGTGTGAGATGAGGGCCATGAGTCCCGCAGCAAATCAGTTGACGCATCTTAGCGCGGGGCGGGGTCAAATTGTGACCTTGCCGCCCGATCGCCGACAAAACGCGTCCAAAGGTATACAAAACGCCGATGACGGCTTTTCTTTCCGTGGGGCCGGTGAGGGCCGAGACGACGCTGCTGCTGGCCCCGGGCGCCGGCGCGCCGATGACAAGTCCCTGGATGGAGCGGGTTTCCGCGCTCCTCGCGGACGCAGGCCTCCGCGTCCGGCGCTTCGATTTCGGCTACATGACGGCGCGGCTTCAAGGCTCGCGGCGCCCGCCGCCAAAGGCCGAGGCGCTCATCGGAGAGTACACGGCCGCAGTCGAGGGCGCGCTCGCGACGATGTGCGGCGGAAGGCTTCTGATCGGCGGCAAGTCGCTCGGCGGGCGGGTTGCGAGTCTCGCTGCGCAACCGCTGTTCGACGCGGGGCGGATCGCGGGGCTCGTCTCTCTCGGATACCCGTTTCACCCGCCGAAGAGACCCGAGCAGCTTCGCACGCGCCATCTCCGAACCCTCACCTGTCCGACGTTGATCGTTCAGGGCGAGCGGGATCCGTTCGGCGGGCCGGCCGAGGTTGCGGGGTATGGACTCGCGCCTGCCATCTCCGTGCATTGGGCGACCGACGGCGACCATGATCTCGCGCCGCGCAAAAGCTCCGGGGCGACGCTGGAGGGCAATCTCGCCGACGCCGTACGTGCGATCGTCCGTTTTGCGGACCGGCTGGGGTGAAGGTCGTGCGCCGCGCGTGGCGGCGCGGCGCGACGCGCTGTCTGCGTGGCCATGACGACTGTCAGGCGCGCTGGTGGCGGGCGCGGGCACCGCGTTCCAGGGCGGCGCAGGCCGGCCCGTCGAGACCGAGTGCCGTGGCGAGCAGCCCCAGGAAGCGCGTCTCGTTGGCGTGCACCGCGAGATCCGATGCCGCGACCTCGGCGCAGAGGACATAGGCCGTCTCGTAGAGGCGCGGGGGCAGGCTGGTCTTGACGATCGCGAGCACGCGCTCGACGCCGTTCGGTGTCTTCAGCAGGGCGCCACACTGTTGTGCGGTGTCGGCGAGCCAGTTGCGCGTGAAGTCGTGGAACGGTGGCAGCTCGTGGACGATGGAGCCGATGCGGTCCAGCTCCTCCACGGAGATCGTGTGATCGGCGGCCGAGACCGTGACCATGGCGTAGATCAGCGCCTCGGGCGGCGAGATGCGGTCCGTCATGCGTTCGTCTTTTCCCTGCGGCAAGCGGCCTTCATGTGTCGGTTTGCAGCGGCGGATTCAAGGCGCGGGAAGGCGGCCAAGCTCGGCCAGGAGAGCGGCGTTGAACTCGCCGGGCTCCTCGATGTGCGGGGCGTGGCCAAGCTTCGGGAAGGTGACGAGGCGCGCGTTCGGGATGCGCCTTTCCGCGTCGCGGGCCAGCTCCGGATAGCGGCCGAGCGTGGCGGCGATCTCGGGCGGGGCGCGGTCCTTGCCGATGGCCGTCGTGTCGCGCTCGCCGATCATGAGCACGGTCGGCACCGAGAGGCGCGGGAACTCGTGGACGACCGGCTGCCAGAAGATCATGTCGGAGGCGCGGGCCTGCGAAAGGGCGGTGCGCTCGCGGTCGGGGCCAGCGTACATCGAGGCCAGCATGTCGACCCAGCGGTCGAACTCGGGACGCCAGCGGCCGTCGTAGTAGGTCTTCTGCTGGTAGGACCTGATGGCGGATGCGTTGGTCTTGCGCTCGCCTTCGAGCAAGGCGTCGATGGTGCGCCCGGGCACGCCCTTTGCGCTCCAGTCCTCGAGGCCGATCGGGTTGACGAGCACGAGCGCCGACGTGTCGTCGGGGAAGCTCAGCGCATAGCGGACCGCCAGCATGCCGCCCATCGAGTGGCCGACGAGGATCGGGCGGGTGATGCCGATCTCTCCGAGCAGAGACCGGGTGTTGGCGGCGAGCTGGTGAAAGCTCATCTGGTAGGTGGCGGGCTTGGTCGATTTGCAGAAGCCCACCTGGTCGGGGACGATCACGCGGTAGCCCGCCGCGGCGAGCGGCCCGATGACGCCTTCCCAGGTGGCGCCGCAGAAGTTCTTGCCATGCAGGAGGACGACCGTTCTGCCGTTCCCGGCGGCGCCGGACGGCGCGACGTCCATGTAGGCCATGGAGAGGGCCTGGCCCTGGGAGGCGAAGCTGTAGCGGCTCACCGGATAAGGGTAATCGAAGGCGCTCAGCATGGAATCGGCGCCGGCGTCCCCGGCGCCGATGACCAGCATGGCTGCGGCGCATGCGGCGTGTCGCCACTGCATTGAATGCGATTGCCTTGTCATGAGCGCTCCCGTGCCATATGGCGTCGCTATGGCGGCGTGCAAGGGCTTCATCGCGTTCCCATTAATCATGGCGCCCGGATGAAGCGTTCTTCCCTTCCCTACCCCGCCCACTATGTTAAGGGAAAGGCTTGGCTCCTTTTCCGACGGCCTTCTCCTCGCACGGTGGTTTCCCGCAAGATCGCCTGATCCGAGGCTCGGCCCGAACCGTACCGATAGCGGACGTTTCGAAGGCTGAGACGGCCCTTTTTTCCGAGGCTCATGAAGGTTCACGCGATGGCGCAATCGCCCCCGATGACGAACAAGCTGATCAAGGTTTCCGAGGCCGAGGCGGTTCGCGCCGTGACGGCACCCACGCGCGAGGAGGCGGAGGCTGCGGTACGCACGCTCCTCAGGTGGGCGGGCGACGATCCGGCGCGCGACGGCCTGATCGAGACGCCGAAACGCGTGGTGAAAGCTTTCCAGGAGTATTTCCGCGGCTATCAGGACGATCCCGAGGCGATCCTGCAGAAGACCTTCGAGGAGACCGAGGGCTACGATGAGATGATCGTGCTGCGCGGCATTCGCTTCGAAAGCCATTGCGAGCATCATTTGGCGCCGATCATCGGCAGGGCCTGGGTCGGATATATCCCGAACGGCCGGGTGGTCGGCATCTCGAAGCTGGCGCGCGTCGTCGAGGTTTATGCCAAGCGGCTTCAGATCCAGGAGAAGATGACGGCGCAGATCGCCAACGCCATCGAGACTGCGCTCAAGCCGCAGGGTGTCGCGGTGGTGATCAAGGCCGAGCATCACTGCATGACGACGCGCGGCATCCACAAGCCGGGGACGGACATGGTGACGAGCCGCATGCTCGGGATCTTCCGCGACCGCGCGATCACGCGACAGGAATTCCTGTCGATGATCGACTGATCCCATCGTTGCGTTCAACCGCACGCCGGGCTGGACCGCCCGGCGGCTTTATTTTGTGGAACGGGGTTTTGAGTACCGGAAAGACCGTCCTTATCACCGGGGCCTCGAGCGGCATCGGCCGGGCCACGGCGGAACTGTTCGCCTCCAAGGGCTGGAACGTCGCGGCGACGATGCGCACGCCCGAGACAAACGACCTCGGAAGCGTCTCCGACCGCATCGCGCTGTTCCGGCTCGACGTGACGGATCAGGGCTCCGTCGATGCGGCGGTCCGCGATGCGCTCGCCCGGTTCGGCGCCATCGATGTCGTCGTCAACAACGCGGGCTACGGCCTGATCGGGCCGTTCGAGGCGCAGACGGACGCGCAGATCCGCAAGCAGTTCGAATGCAACCTGTTCGGGGTGTTCAACGTGACGCGGGCTGTGCTGCCGCACATGCGCGCGCGCCAGCAGGGCCGCATCGTCAACGTGGGATCTGCCGCGGGGCGCATGACCCTGCCGCTCTATTCCATGTACAGCGCGACGAAGTGGGCGCTCGAGGGGTTCTCCGAGGGGCTCTGGCTCGAGCTTCGCCAGCATAACATCAAGGTTAAGATCATCGAGCCCGGCATGATCCGGACCGACTTCTTCGATCGCTCGCGCGAGATTGCGAAAAAGCCGGGGCTCACCGGCTACGATACGTTCGTCGACGGAGTGATGCCGAACATCAAAGCATGGGAGGAGGCGGGTGCGGAGCCGGAGATGGTTGCGCGCAGCATCTGGCGCGCCTCGACGGGTTTCTGGCCGCGGCTGCGCTATCAGCCGAACGCGAGGCTCGCGGTCTGGCCGCGCGGCTGGGTGCCGGGGCACCTTTATGTCCGCCTGATCCGCCGGCTCTTCAACGCGTGGTAGGCCTCGGGAGCGCGATTATTTTCCTTTCAATCAAATATTTTCCTTTCAATCAAACCATGCTCTAAGTTTTCCACGAGGCCCAGGAGCGAGGCTTCGGATGGGTCCGAAGCGACGTGGTCCGGGGGATGGGCCGGTACGCTTTCGCGGCCTAGGATTGATCTACGTCAATGTCAGCAGGGCCTTAGCGCTGTGAAACTTTCTTTCATGAACAAAACAACATGGGTGGAACATGACTAAAATTCTCTGCGCGATCGACGATACCGAGCACAGCCTCCCGGCCATCGACACCGCCGTCAAGATTGCCGACGCGTTCAAGGGTGAGCTGACGATCCTGATCGTCAACCAGCTCGTCGGCGGATACGGCCGCGGCGGTGCGGCGACGCTGGTCTGGACCGAGAGCGAAGTCGCAAGCGCGCTTTCGAAGGCTGCCGCCGAAGCGGAGAAGGAAGGCGCCACCAACGTCAGGCTGGTGGACGTGGAGAGCCGCGACCTGGTGCAGGCGATCATCGGTTACGCAGAGCAGAACGATATCAATCACATCGTGGTCGGAACGGGTGGCAAGGGCGCCGTGTCGCGCCTGATGCTGGGCTCGGTATCGCGCGACGTGGTGGCACGCGCGCATTGCCCGGTGACGGTGGCGCGCTAGCTGTAGTCCACAGCCATGAGATAAAGGCCAGCGGCCGGGGCAACCGGGCCGCAGGCCGTCCGGTCGCGTGCTTCGAGCGCGGCGCTGAGGTCGTCGCTCGTCCATTTGCCGTCGCCGACGCGTTTCAGGCTGCCGACCATGGATCGCACCTGATTGTGCAGGAACGAACGGGCTGAGGCCGTGATGCGGATCTCGTCGCCCTCCTGCGAGACGTCGAGCCGGTCGAGCGTGCGCACGGGCGATTTCGCCTGGCACTGGGCGGCGCGAAAGGTCGTGAAGTCGTGGCGGCCGACGAGCACGGCGGCGGCGTCGCGCATGGCGTCGAAATCGATCGCACGCGGTATCCACCAGACGCGGTTGCGTTCGAGCGCCGGAGGGGCGCGGCGCGCGAGGATACGATAAAGGTAATGGCGCCGGGTGGCGCTGAAGCGCGCGTCGAAGCCGGCCGGCGCGCCCGAGCAGGCCAGTACGACGACCGGCCTGGGCTTCAGGTAGAAGTTGAGGCCGTCGCGCAGCGTGTCGGGCGACCATTCCTTTTCGAGATCGACATGGGCGACCTGGCCGCGGGCGTGCACGCCGGCGTCGGTGCGGCCGGCGCCGCGCACACCCGGGGTTTCGCCGGTGAGCTTTGCGATCGCGGCTTCGAGCGCGCCCTGCACGGAAGCGCCGTCGGGCTGGACTTGCCAGCCGACGAACGGCGTGCCGTCGTATTCGATAGTCAGGCGATAGCGGGGCATGGCTTCAGACCGTTGAAGGACGGCCCCTGCCTAGCTTTTCCGGCGCAACACCTCAAGGGTGCGGGATCAGCGGCGATCGCGGACCAGCGGCACGCCGGGCTCGAAGACGTTGAGGCTCATAGGCGTGCGGTTGCCGGGATTGACGATCACGTGTCCATCCGCAGGCAGCGGACGGAAGACGCGGACGCCATGCTCGACGGTCACGGTCGCCCCATAGATGTTGTAGGGAAGGATGCGGGTCGTCGTAGGCTCCTCGGCCGCCGCGGAGGCGATGGTGAGAAGAAGGGCTACGGCTGAGGCGGCGAGCGTGCGGGTCATGGAGCGCTCCAAGCGGGTTTTGCCGCGACTTTAGGAGAGAACACCGCTGGTTTAGGGCGCGTTCACTCGGGATGCTTACCCGGGATGCTTAATCGCCGCCGCGCCGGCCGATGCGGGTGCCGCGGGGCAGGGCGAAGCCGCGCAGCAACTCCTCAGCCGTCATGGTGCGTTTGCCGGCACGCTGGATTTCGACGAGGCGGATTGCGCCTTCTCCGCAGGCGATCGTGAGCGCATCGTCGAGGATCTCGCCGGGCGGGCCGCTTCCTCGACCGAGCGCCGTGCGCAGGACCTTGATGCGCTCGGGCTTGCCGCCGGGCGGTGCGACCTCGAACCAGGCGCCGGGAAAGGGCGAGAGGCCGCGGATATGATTGTGAACCTCGGCGGCCGGCTTTGTGAAATCGATCCCGGTCTGGCTCTTGTCGATCTTGGCGGCGTAGGTCACGCCCTCGGCGGACTGGGGCACGGCGCGGAAGGTGCCATCCGCGAGTGAGCGGAGCGCGGCGACGATGAGATCGGCGCCGCGTCTCGCCAGCGTGTCGTGAAGCTCGCCCGCCGTCGTGTCGGGGCCGATGGGAACGGTTTTGCTCAGCCCGACGGGCCCGGTGTCGAGACCTTCCTCCATGCGCATGACCATGACGGCGGTCTCCGTGTCGCCGGCCATGATGGCGCGCTGGATCGGCGCGGCGCCGCGCCAGCGGGGGAGCGCCGAGGCATGGACGTTGAAGCAGCCGAGGCGCGGCGCGGCGAGCACGGCCTTGGGCAGGATCAACCCGTAGGCGATGACGACGGCGGCGTCGGCCTTGAGATCGGCGAAGAGCGTCTGCTGCTCGGGCTCCCTGAGGGAGCGCGGCGTGCGCACGGGAATGGCGAGTGCAGCCGCCTTCGCGTGGACGGGTGAGGGGCGCTCGGCGAGACCGCGTCCGGCCGGCCGGGGCGGCTGAGAATAGACCGCCAGCACGTCATGGCCCGCGCCATGGATCGCCTCCAGGGCCGGCACCGAGAAGTCGGGGGTTCCCATGAACACGATGCGAAGCGACATCGGCAGCCTCCGGCATTCCGGTGAGAGGTCCATCAGCTTTTCGGGCAGGCGGCGTCAGGCGGAGGTTTCGCGCGCGGCCTTCTTGAACTTGCGCACGATCCTGTCGCGCTGCAAGCGCGACAGGAAATCGATGATCAGCTTGCCGTTCAGGTGGTCGATCTCGTGCTGGAGCGCGGTCGCGAGGAGACCGTCGGCTGCAAGCTCCTGCGGCTTGCCGGCGCGGTCGATGTAGCCGATGACAAGGCGTGCGGGGCGCTCGATCTCGATCCGGAAGTCCGGGATCGAGAGGCAGCCTTCCTCGTGGATGTGGGTTTCGTCACTGTCGATCTTCAGGATCTCGGGATTGAACAGCGTAAGCGGGTTCGGCGTATCGTCCTCGTCGGCGACGTCGAGCACGATCAGGCGCTTCGGCACGCCGACCTGCACGGCGGCGAGGCCGACCCCGGGGGCGTCGTACATGGTTTCCAGCATGTCGTCGGCAAGCTTCAGAAGCTCCGCGTCGACGCGCTCGACAGGGGCGGATTCCTTGCGCAGCAGGGGTTCGGGCAAGGTGACGATCGGAAGTATGGACATGGCCTTGAAATAGGGAAGTCGGAGGGAGCGGTCAATGCGGTGCGGGACGCCGCCCATGTGCGCCCTCAGCGACCGTCGAGGCTACGTATGATTACCAGGGATCAAGAAACCGTCTGCATTCGTTACCAACTCTATTGTAACATTATGTAATAGTGCGGAGAGTTTTCGCTTGCCGATGCCGGTGCCGATGAAGCACGACCGCCAACCTCTGATCCTCGGCCGGCGCGAATGGGTCGCCTTGCCGGAGCTCGGGCTGTTCGCCATCAAGGCGAAGGTCGACACGGGCGCGCGGACGTCGGCGCTGCATGCCGAGGACATCGAGACGCTCGGTCCGCCCTCCGCGCCGCGTGTGCGGTTTCTCGTTCGCCCTCTGCTGGAAGCGCCTGAGCTCGTCGTCCGGTGCGAAGCCGACCTCCTCGGCGCGCGCGACGTCATGAGCTCGAGCGGGGAGCGGGAGTGCCGCTACATCGTCAGGACGACGCTGCGTGTCGGCGGCCGTGCCTGGCCGATCGAGCTCGGGCTCACGAACCGGCATGGGCTCGCGCATCGCATGCTGCTGGGGCGGCAGGCCATCCAGCCGGGGATGCTGGTCGATCCCGCCCACTCGTTCCTGCTGCCCAAGCTCAGCACCCGGCTGTACAAAGCCCTGGCCTGAGGGTCTCGCGTCGGGGTGAGAGGTCAGGCGACGCCGATGATGCGGGCGAGGGCGGCGTTCACGTCCTTGACGTCGAACCGGCGCTCGGCCTTGAGGCGCGCCGCGCGCGATCCCGTGGCCAGCAGGCCGGGGTTTCGCAGATAGCTCTCCATGGCGACGGCGAGGCTCGCCGCATTGGCGGGCGCGACCATGCAGCCGGAGACCTTCTCGTCCACCGTGTCGGCGCAGCCCGGCGCGTGCGTCGTCACGACGGGCCGGCCCGTGGCGAGCGCTTCCAGCACCGCGCGCGGCATGCCCTCGCCGTGGGACGGATAGACGAAGACGTGGCAGGCGGCGAGCGCCGGGTGAACGTCCTCGAGGTGGCCGAGGTACTCGACGGCGCCACCGTCGGTCAGACTGTCCGGCGCAACGGCGTCGGACGCGTCGCTCGGCTGGCCCGCGAAACGGAAGGTTGCGCCCGGCCACGCAGCCTTCAGTCTTTGGGCGGCGGCCTTGTATTCGAGCACGCCGCGGCGGCGCTCGAGCCGGCTCATCATGAGGAAGGCGAGCCCGCCGTCGAGCGGCGGAAGCGGCACGGCGGGAAAGCGCTTGAGATCGATGCCGCTGCCGGGGACGATCAGCGTCTCAAGATTGCGCGGCAGGAGGCCGAGCCGCGCCAGGGTGCGCGCGTCGTCGCGATTATGGAGCACGACCGCATCGCTGGCACGGATCGCATCGGCAAATCGCCGGCGCCCGACGCTTTCGACGCCGTCGCGCGGCAGGCCGTTGACCATGCTGATGACGCGCCGGACGCCGGCTCGCCGCGCCGCGGCGGCGGCGAGCGTCAGTGTGCGCAGGCCGACGGCGAGCACGATGTCGGGCTGCCAATCCTTGAACTGGGCCATGAGGCCCGCAATCGTCTGCCAGTCGGCCAGGATACGCAGCGCCGGCTGCGGCGGCTCGACGGCGCGGTGCTGGGCGCCGATGCCGCGCAGGATGCGGAGGTAGCGTCCGGGGCCGGGCGGGGTCATGCAGAGAACGCGGTGGCCCTTCCTGGTCAACCATTCGATGAGGTCGTGGCGCAGGATGGCGGCGGCCTCCAACGAGGGCGCGACGAGGGCTATTCGCTCCGATACGGGCTTGGTCACTCGCGAGGCCGATCCTGCCGATTCTGATGTCGCGAATCCTATCGTAGCCGTGCGGGGCGCAACAAGAACGGCGGGCGGGGCCGGCGCCCGCATGCACAGGTTCGGCGCGCGGGAGGCTAGCCGGCCGGATGGGCGCCGCCGAGCAGCCGGTCGAAGAGCCTGAGACAGAGCCAAACGGCGAGGCAGCCAAAGAGGATGCCGCCGGCCATGTGGGCCGTGAGAACCCCTTCGGCGCCCGCGAGCCAACTGCCGAGGTGCACGAGCGGGATGGTGCCCAAGGTCGCGCGACCCCAGTTCAGAAGCGTCGCATAGTGCGGGAAGTCGAGCGTGTTGAACACGGCGTTGACGACGAACAGAGCCCCCATGAACGCGAACAGCGGCGCGAGCCAGACGTTGAACAGGGTGATCAGGTCGGCCGCGGCGCCGGTGACGCCGAAGAGGCTGACGAGGCTCGGCGAGAGCAGGGCGAGCACGATCCAGGCGGCGGCGGTGAAGCCGACATTGACGGCGAGGGCGAGCTTGAACGCGTCCCGCACGCGGGCGCTTTCCTCGGCGCCGTAGTTCTGGCCGATGATGGGGCCGATGGAGGACGACAGCGCGTAGATGGCGCCGAAGGCGACGGGCAGAATGCGTCCGATGATCGCCCAGCCCGCGACGGCATCGTCGCCATGGGTGGCGATGGCGGCCGTGACGTAGGCGTTCGAGACCGGAGAGGCGATGTTGGTCAGGATCGCCGGCACCGCGATCGTGGTGAAGGTCGGGACGTCGGCCGCGAACGCGGGCAAGCGCGGCCGGGCGGTCAGTCCGTGCACGCGGACCACGCCGTGGAGGCCCACGGCCATGAATGCCAGGCGGGCGCCGACCGTCGCCCATGCCGCCCCGTCGATTCCGAGGCCGAAGCCGAAAATGAGAATGGGGTCGAGGATGGTGTTCACCACCGCGCCATAGAGTGTGACGTTCATGGCGCGGCGCGCGTCGCCCGCCGCGCGCAGGACGGATGCGGACGTCATGGCGAGCGCGAGCGCCGGCAGGCCGACGGTCACGATCATGAGATAGCGCGTGGCGAGCTCGTGCGTGCGACCGTCGGCGCCGAGGGCGGTGAGAAGCCAGGGGATGGTCAGGAACATGAGGGCCGCGGCGATCACGCCCGCGACGAGGCTCGCGATATGCGCGTTGACGGAATAACGGGCTGCGCGGAGCCGGCGCCTCTGGCCCAGCGTCCGCGAGACCATGGTGGTGGCGGCGATGCCGATGCCGATGCCGATCGCAATCGTGAAATAGAGGATCGAGCTCGCGTAGCCCACCGCGGAGAGAACGGCCCGATCGTTCAGCCAGGACAGGAAAACGATGTTGGCGAGATCGCTGAGGAAGATCGCGCCGAGGCCAACGCCGCCCGCGCCGCTCATGACGAGGATGTGCCGTAGCAGGGATCCGACGACGAATTTCGGTGGCGCGTGGGAGAGCGCGCCCGAATTCGGGCGGGTGTCCATCGTGATCCTTTCGGGAAACGGCCGTCGGGAGCGTGCCGTCGTCAGAGCCTCTTGCGCGCCTTGATGGCGGCCGCCAGCGTGCCTTCGTCCAGATAGTCGAGCTCGCCGCCGATGGGGACGCCTTGCGCGAGGCGGGAAACGACGACACCCGTCGGACTCAATTGCTCCGTCAGATAATGAGCGGTCGACTGGCCTTCAACCGTGGCGTTGAGGGCCAGGATGATCTCTTTCACCTCTCCCGCCGCCGCACGCTCGAGGAGACGCGGAATGTTGAGGCGGTCCGGCCCGATGCCGTCGAGCGGTGACAGATGACCGCCCAGCACATGGTAGGGCGCGTTGATCACCGCGGCGCGCTCGAGCGCCCAGAGATCGCCGATCTCCTCAACGACCACGATCGTGCTGCGGTCGCGCCGGCCGTCGCTGCAGATCGTGCAGGGCGACACCGTATCGAGGTTGCCGCAGGTGGGGCACTCGACAATGGCGCGGACGGCGACGCCCAAGGCGTCCGCCAGGGGGACGAGCAGCTCCTCGCGCCGCTTGAGTAGCGCGAGCGCGGCTTTGCGTGCGGAGCGGGGGCCGAGGCCGGGGAGACGCGCCAGGAGCTGAACAACCCGCTCGATCTCGGGGCCGGCTATTTTCTTCGACATTTGTGCTTCTTGCTGGGTGTGCGGATGGCGCGGAGCCAGGCGCAGCCTAAGCACGTCGGGCGTGCGTTGTCACACGGCGGAGGTCTGCGGGCCGCTCGAGGCCGTTTTCCGCGGTAAAGGCAGCGTTGGTCGGACGCGCGGCCGCAGGGCTCGCGGCATCGCCGGCCGCTGTCCTGGAGGCGATTAGCGCGGCCCGGCGCCTGTAGTCCGTCGGTGTTACCCCGAACCGCGCCTTGAAGCGGCGGCCGAAATGCGAAAGATCGGAGAAGCCCCAACTGAAGGCGATCTCACCGATATTGCGATGACATTGGGTGGCATCCTCGAGCGCGGCCCGGCTGCGCTCGAGCCGCCGTTCGGCGATGTAGCGCTCGATGGAGGTGTGCTCCTCACCGAGCAGCGCGTTGGCGTAGCGCACGGAGATGCCGGCTTCCGCCGCCACGCGCTCGGGCTTCAGATCCGGCTCGACCAGTCGCCGCTCGACGATCGCCTTGAGCCGCAAGAGGGCGGTGGCGCGCGCCGAGGAGAGGCTCGGAGCGCTACCGGCTCCGGTTGTGAATGCAAGCGCCACCAGGTCGAGCAACTGCTCCGCAGCCTTGAGGTTCGCAAGCTCGTCCAGGGAGTCGATCTTTTCGGACACGAGCTTCAGGTAGCCCATGGCGAGGGCCTCGATCCCGGTCGTCTCCGTGATCGCATGAGCCATCCGGCCGGCGAGGGTGCCGAGGCGGGCTTCGATCAGCGGGCGCGGGATGCGAAGGGCGATGTTGTTGCAGGTCGTGTGCAGCTTGATCTCGAACGGGCGCAGGGAATCGACCAGGAACATGCCGCAGCCGTCGATCGTCGATTCGACGCCGTCCTGGGCCACGCTCACGCCGCCCGCGTAGGTCATTCCGAGAAGGATATCGTCCGTGCTCGAGCGCGACGCATAGCGCTCCGACCGGTGAACGCGCCCGCCGCCGGCCCGGAACCTCGCCATCCCGATGGTGCCGCCGAGCACGCCGATCTCGACCGATCCATTGAAGGTGCCGGCGTCCTCGGGGTGGAAATCGTGCGCCACATAACCGCGTGTCGCGACTTCGACCCAGTAGGCCAATCTTTCCCGTGGGTGAACATCGTTGGTCGAAAAGATCATGCTTTCCTACCTCGAATCTCCCCTTGGTCGACACCTAGCGCCGTGTGGTGCGAGCAAGATCTTATCATTGCATTTAATAGAGTTTCTCGACTGAGGAGTCGACTGACGATTGCACGTCGGGCAGCGCCGGGCGGGTAAAGCGTCGTTTCCTGAGCTGAAAGTCCAACCGGTGCGTGCAACCGTACGGCGAGAACATCCATGACGCGAAATTCTGCAGATTCCGGTTTCGGGCAGTCGCCTCTGCATCTCTTTCATCGGGCGGTGCAGGTGGTCACGGAAATCTATCAGGCCGAAATGGCGGACCACGATCTCACGGCGCGGCAGTATGCGGTGCTCTTCGCGCTTGCCCACGCGGACGGGCTCAGCCAGAGCAAGCTTGTGGATGCGACCGGCATCGATCGTTCGACGATGGCCGATATCGTGCGGCGCATGCTGAAGAAGGGCATCATCCAGCGCAAGCGGGACAAGGACGACGCGCGCGCCTACGAGGTCAAGATCACCGACGAGGGTACGCGCCTGTTCAAGGCGGTCGCGCCGATCGTGCAGCGTATCGAGGAGAAGCTGCTCTCGGCGCTCAACGGCAAGCGCGTGGACGATTTTCTCGATAGCCTTGCGCTGATCGTGAGCGTCAGCCCGCCGCCGGCTGCCGCGACCGGCAACGGCCAGCTTCCGGCCGCGCTCGAGGCCCGCAAGTAGCCCTTGCGGGCAGGCAGGCCGGACAACAGGGCTCCGGCCGCCCCGCGCGTGCCCGTGTGGTCCTCAAGTTAAGGCTCCCGTTACCTCTCGTCCCTAAAATCACGGTTAAAATCCGTTCGCGCACGGCTCTGCGGTGCCGGCCGGTGTGAGCTTGCGGCCGATGGCCGGTCTGCCGGCAGGCTCACATAAGCTCCTCGCGGTAGCATGGAAGGCGTTGCCGGCGTCGGGTCGCGGCTCTCCGCGTCGCGGCGGCGCTGGCGGGTTTCGGGCGGGTTTCGAGCGGAGAGCCGGCGATGATTTCCACCTTCCTCTCTTACCGGATGTACACGGCCGACTACGGCAAAGCGGTGCAGCGGACGCTCGCCAATGCGCAGGTCGCGCGCGAGCAGGCGTATTACCGGGAGAACATCGGCAAGGTCACGTCGGTCGACGACTTCCTCAAGGATCAGCGCCTCTACGCCTATGCCATGAAGGCCTATGGCCTCGAGGACATGACCTACGCCAAAGCCTTCATGCGCAAGGTGCTGGAAAGCGACGTCACGGACCAGAACAGCTTCGTTCGCAAGTTGACCGACCAGCGGTATGTGGAATTCGCGCGTGCCTTCAATTTCAAGTCCGACGGGACCGTGAAGGCAGGGACCTCCGTCGTGCAGGACACGTCGGATCTGGCCACCCTCGTCGGTCTCTACTCGGAGCAGCGCCTGCGCAAGGGGACTGCGGTCACCGCCGAGGTCGAATACTATCAGGCTCGCATGGCGACCATCGCGTCGGCCGATCAGTTCGTCGCCGACGCGCGGTTGTTCGAGTTCGCGCTCACCGCCTACGGCATCGACGCAAGCATCGCGTCGGAGAGCGCGATCAAGCAGGTGATCAGCGGCGATCTCTCGGCCGTTGCCACCTCGCCGAACCTCGATAAGTACGAGAAGCTCGCGGCCGCATTCTCGTTCCAGGCGGACGGCAGCCTAGCGCTGGGCGAGCAGGCCCAAACGGGCGCGCAGATGCTGCAGACGGTCTATCTCAACTACGACGCCAACGGCGCCGCACGGTCGGCCTCGGCGGCCGCCTTCAATACCGGCGTCTACAATGGATTGATCGGCAGCCTGACGTCGGTCGACGATCTCGTCGACAACGACCTCCTGCGCGACTATGTCGTGATCGCGGCCGGCATCGATCCGCTCACGGTGTCCAAGCAGATGGTGCGCGATATCCTGACCAGCGATCTTAGCGATCCGGACAGCTACGCGAACACAAAGACGGAATACGCCAAGCTTGCGTCGATGTTCAACTTCAACACCGACGGCTCGCTCGATGCCGGCGTGCTCGCGCAGACGGAAGAGCAGCAGCAAGAGACGGTCACCGCCTATTACGCGAATTACGAGTCCGAGAAGCTCGCCACCGAGAAAAGCAATACGGAGGACTACAAGACGCTGATCGGTCTGGTCTCGAACGTCGATGATCTGATCAACGATACCCGCGCCTACAAGTACATCCTCGATGCCTTCGGCATCGATCGGAACTCGGTGACCAAAGCCACGATCCGGAAGGTGCTGACCAGCGATCCCAACAGCTCCACCAGCTACGCCAACCTGACCCGCGATCCGCGCTTCAAGGCGATGGCCGCGGCGTTCAACTTCGGTGCTGACGGAAAGGCGCAGGGCCAGCTGGTCGCGCAATATTCGTCCGCCCAGTCGAAGACGATCGCCCTCTACGAGGACACGCTCGGCCAATACGACTTTCAGAAAGAAGCCGGGCAGGTCGAGATCGACTACTACAGCTCGGTGTTGGAGTCCGTCGAGAGCGTCGATGATCTGCTCGCCGACAAGCGCGTCGTCACGTTCCTGAAGAAGGCCTACGGCTTCGAGAAGGAGACAAGCCCGCTGTTCCTTCAGACGCTGCGGGCTGCGCTGACGAGCGACGCGTCCGATGCTACGAGCTTCGTCAACAGGGCCGGGAACGAGCGCTTCCGCGAGATCGCAAGCGCTTTCAATTTTGCGTCCGATGGATCCGTGAAGCGCGTGACGCTCGGCTCAGTCCAGGATCCCAATGCACTTGTCGAGACGCAGGATCTCTTCCTTCGCCAGACGATGGAGGTGAGCGCCGGAGAGCAGAACGAAGGAGTCCGTCTCGCTCTCTATTTCCAGCGCAAGGCGGAGAGCATCACGTCCGGATACTCCATTCTCGCCGACAAGGCGTTGTTCGCTTTCGTGACGACGGCGCTGTCGCTTCCGGACGCGGTTGCGAACATGGATACGGATATGCTCGCAGCCCTCCTCGAGAAGCGCATCAACTTCGAAGACTTCAAGGATCCTGCGAAGCTCGACAAGTTCATTGCGCGGTTCACCGCTCTCTACGACATGGAGAACCAGCAATCGACGACGTCCATCCCGTCGCTGCTGCTCGGCCAGACGGGGATCGTCGACATCAGCCAGGATCTCCTCACCAGCGTTCAGGCGATGTACGCGCGGTTCTAGGTTGCGTCCTATCAATGTCCCACCCAATCATGAGTCCGCAACCTAGCCAGGCGGCTGGTTCCATTTGAGACCGGAGTCGCCCTCCAAGCTTCCGGCGTGTTCCGCTACTGCTGACGAGGTCTGACCCGATCGTGGGGCCCGCGTGTCTTCCCGCGAGCCGCCTCAACACCGGGATTTCTTCCGTTTTCCCGTTACATAATTTCAACTTGAGATTTTATTTGGCATGCAGGCGATGCCTGGGCACACCGCACCCGCCGCCTCCTAACTTGCAAGATAATCCATATGATTTATCGGATAAAAATTATCGTTCACTGATTGTGGCACTGTGCGTTTTCCCCAACTGTCTGGCCTTTTGTTATTCGAATATGCAATTTATGGTTGCATATTAGTTTTCTCACCATAATGCTCACTTCATCCGTCGGGAGAGCGTTGGTCGGATCCCGCGTTATGTCAGCACGAGGTCACGGGCCTCGTTCATCTCAAACCTCGGGGGAATAGCATGCCAGACTTGGAAACTCGGCTTGCGGCGCGGCCGCTTTATCTGCAGGTGCGCGATGTCCTGGTGCAGCGGATCGTGGTCGGTCACTGGAAGCCCGGGGCGACGCTTCCAAACGAGACGCAGCTCGCCCAACAACTCGGCATCAGCATCGGAACCGTGCGCAAGGCGCTCGATCTCATGGAGGTCGAGCGGATCGTGACGCGCCGACAGGGGCGCGGAACGTTCGTCAACGATTATGCGTCGGCCGAGACGACATTCCCGCTGTCGATGTTCCACAACTCCGAAGGAAAGCGGATCTCAGGCACGAAACGTGCCCGGTCCATTCTGCGCGAGCCGGCGGGTGCCGAGGAAGCCGCGCGGCTTGGGCTGCGGCGGGGCGACGAGGTTATCCGCGTCGAACGGGTGCGTACGCATCAGGAGCAGATCTTCATGACGGAGGTCTGCCTGCTTCCGACGAAGCTCTTCGGACGACTGCCCGAGGATTTCGGAAGCTATCGTCTTTCCGCGCTGGCTCAGCTCAATTCCATTCTTGTCGGGCGTGCGGACGAACGTGTCGACATCGCGCTCGCGACCGCGCACCACGCCAGCGATCTCGGCGTCGCCGAGGGAACGCCTCTCTTGCGTCTCGATCGCGTGATCTTCTCCGATCACGAGGACGCGCTCGAATGGCGTGTGGCGCACTGCTTCATGCGCAACGAGCGCTATCTCGTGCGATTCAATTGATACGTGTTCGATTCGATTTTTGATCGTGCGCACTTTAGGAATTTCGGTCCTGTGCAGGATAGAGAAACAACGAACCTCTCTATCCTGCATTCTGTTTTTCTTTAGGACCATAATAATCGTTCCGAGAAATGGCGCGCTGTGACGCGCCATTTTTTACGCTCGTATTCACGGTGCGCGCCTACGCTTCGGCCAGCTTCCACAGAGAGAGATTGGCCATGGGATGTCCGGATCGAATTGCTCCCCGCATTGCTGAGGACGCCGCCGGTGCGGCGGCGGTCGAGTTCGCGCTGGTGTTTCCGGTGGCGCTTATCTTCCTCTGCGGGCTTCTCGCCTACGGTATTTATTTTGCCGCCGCCCACTCCGTGCAGCAGATCGCTGCCGATGCGGCGCGCGCGTCCGTCGCCGGGCTCGACGACAGCGAACGGGTCTCGATCGCGACGCGCCATGTCGCTTCGAGCGCGAGCGGCTACCCGCTTCTGCGGCCGGATCGCATCACCGTTCTGGCCGGCGCGCTGGCCGCGGACGGCTCGCAATTCGAGGTGACGGTCGCCTTCAACTCCGAGGACCTGCCGATCTGGGTGCTCTCGGGCCTCGTGCCTCTGCCGCAGAAGACCATCGAGCGCACGGCGATCATCACGCGCGGCGGATATTGAGAGGTCGAACATGACATGCCGTTCACTGCTCTTGCGCGCGCGCTCGGCCCGGGAGGGATCGGTTGCGGTGCTGATGGCCCTGTTTCTCGGGGTTTCCATCGTCCTCTGCGCGCTTGCGGTCGATGTCGGGTCGCTCTATCTCGAGCGGCGGACGGCGCAAGGGGCCGCGGACCTGGCGGCGCTGGCCGCTGCGAGCGATCTCGACCGCGCCGAGCAGGCCGCGCGTGCGACGCTCACCGCCAACGGCTTCGGCGACGTCTCGCTCGCGGTGACCAAGGGCCGATATGAGGGTGATGCGGCCCTCGCTCCGAGCGAGCGGTTCGCGCCGGGCAAGACCCCCTTCAACGCGGTGCGCCTCGACGTAGCGACCGGTGGCCAGCTCCATTTCGCAAAATCGTTCATGGCGGAACCTCAGATCGCCGTCTCGGCCCTCGGTGCAGCGGATGCGCAGGCGACGTTCTCCATCGGCAGCCGGCTCGCTCAGCTCAACGGTGGAGCGGTCAATGCGCTCTTCGGATCGTTGCTTGGCGGTAACGTTTCCCTCTCGGCCATGGATTACCAGGCTCTTTTCGATGCCAACGTTTCGATCGCGCGCTTTCTGTCCGAGCTCGCCGTGGAGACCGGCGTCACGGCGGGCACCTACGGCGAGCTGTTGAGCGGCGAGGTCGCCGTCGGAGCGGTGCTGCGCGCCGTCGTCGAGGCTGCCAGGGCCGATGGAGAGAACCGGGCGGCAGAGGTCGTTTCGACGCTTCTCTCAGAGGTCACGGCGAATGCTACGGTCTCGCTCGATACGCTGGTCGACCTAGGGCCGCTCGCCAATGCGCAAATCGGGCAGCCGAATGCGGGCCTCGGGGCCGATGTCGGCGTGATGTCGCTCATTTCGGCTCTTGCGTCCGCCGCCAATGGCGGAAACCAGGTCGCCGTCAATCTCGGCGGCGCGATCCCTGGGTTGCTCAGCCTCAAGCTCGATCTCGCCGTCGGAGAGCGCATGCAGCGCTCCGGCTGGGTTACGGTCGGCCAACCCGGTGCAACGCTCGAGACGGCGCAGACGCGGTTGCGGCTGGTCGCGGAGGTCGGAGGGACGGGCGTGCTGGCCGGCGCGCGTGTCCGACTGCCGATCTACATCGAGGTTGCCGCGGCCGAGGCCCGGCTCAAGGCGCTCACCTGCACAGGCGCTGAGGCTGCAAACCGGGAGGCGGTGATCGAGGCGCGGCCTGCGGCGGTCAAAGCCTGGATCGGCGACGTGACTGCCGGCGGCCTGTCGTCGTTCGGGACGAGCGTTCCCGTGTCCGACGCGTCCGTCGTGCAGGCGCCGCTGATCTCCGTGTCGGCAAGCGCCTTCGCGCAGATGACGAACGTGGCCGCGACGGAGCTCAGCTTTTCGCAAGGTGACATCGACACGCATGTGATTAAGACGGCCAAGGTCCGCGATCACCTGTCGTCGCTGGTGTCCAGCCTGTTGCAGACCGCACGGCTCAACGCCAACGTCGCGGGGCTCGGGCTCAACGTCTCGGCGATCAAGGTGTTGGTGCTGTCGCTCCTGTCGCCGGTCGTCGCGGCGCTCGATCCGGTGGTGGAATCGTTGCTGGAGGCGGTCGGCGGCAGCCGCGGCGAGGTCGACGTCGAGGTCAATGGGCTGCGCTGCGGCGGCGCGGTGCTCGCCGGATAGAGCGGCGTCCGCCCTTCGCGGCATCGAAGCCGTTGTCGAGGTGAGGAGCTTGCCGGACGAGCCGGGTCCGGTGGCGCCTTGGATGTGGCGCCCTGGATTATGGATGGGAGCGTATCGGCTGCAGGACCACCTACGCCACAGCGTCAAACCGCGGTGAAGCAATTGTCGACGAACAGGTGCGCGCCATTGATGAAGCTCGCCTCGTCGCTGGCCAAGAAGAGCGCGGCCCGCGCAACTTCGTCGGGCTCGCAGAGCCGACCCTGTTGAGTGGCGATCGCGGCGTCGGACACATCGACACCGAGCGCCGAGAGTTCCTTGACTTCCCGCAAACCGTGAGGAGTCGCGACGAAACCCGGACAAACCGTATTGCAGCGGATCTTGCGATCGCGAAACTCCACGGCGATCGACTGCGCGAACATATGGCAGGCGCCCTTGCTCGCGTTGTAGAGCACCTCGGAGGGCGTTGCCGCGACCGCGGAAATCGACGAGGTGCACACGATCGCCCCGCCGCCAGCGTCGATCATGCCAGGAAGGACGGCCTGGGTCATGAGGAACATGCTGGTGACGTTGACGCTCATCAGCCAGTTCCATTCGTCGAGCGAGCATTCGAGGAACGGCTTCACGATGATGGTGCCAGCATGGTTGAACAGCACGGTGATCGTTCCGAACTCGCGCGAGACCGCGTGCACCGCGGCGTCGACCTCGTTCGGCTGCGACACGTCCGCTTTCGCGAAGACCGCCTTGCCGCCTGCAGACTTGATTTGCTCAACGATGGCGCGGCCGGCGTCCTCGTTCTTGTCGACAACCCCGACTTTTGCGCCTTCGGACGCAAACAAGAGCGACGACGCGCCACCCATGCCCGTCGCGCCTCCCGAAATGAGGGCAACCTTCCCCGCCAAGCGTCCGGCCATGTCGCCCCTCGCGTGTCTTATCTCGCCGAGCCAGCGGCTCGGTTGATGTTTGATGTGGCCAAAAGGGTAAGGGTGCGGCCCGGTCTTACGGGGAGGCGAGGCCGCATCCACGATCGTCCTAGGAGACTCGGCGCACCATCGCGCGCTCCAAACGGTTTCCTGCCGCGCGGTGAGCAAGGATCTGTTTGGCGCGCTCGGCGATCAAGCTGCCGGCCTCGACCGGGGGCATGCCTTGCCGATAGATGTTCGAGATCACCGTGTATTCATACCGTATATCATCGTTGCCGCTGAAGGCCCGCGCCGCCTCTTTGGTCTCGTCATCGTCCAACCTGTAGGCGAGATATGCGGACATGCTGCGGGACGCCATGGCATCGCCGCCGGGGCGCTCGCCGATCAGATTGATCACCAGCTTCGGCCTCAGCCGTTCTCCGATCTCCTCGGCGAGCTTGACGCGGCCATACGGCGCGAGGATCGGCTTTCCGACGCTGATCTTCTGCTGCGTAAGACCGTCAATCAGAACGGGCAACAGCTCGGGGATGTTGTGATGCACCGCTTCGGCGCTCAATCCGTCCGAGATGAGCACTTGAACGTCGACGTCTTCCGGATTGAGGAGCTGAAGCTCCTGATCGTTCAGGCGCGAGCCGATATCCGGATTGTTGAGATGATCGCCTTTGGTCGATGCCTTGGTCGCGACACGACGGAACTCGATATGACCGAGACGCTCGGGCGCGATTTCCGCGTAGATGGCCTCGCGGGCGGCGGCCAAGTTCGCCTTGATGTCGCGAGAGACGGCGTTCGCCGGCCGCGGGCCCGCGTTGTCCCAACCGTAGGCCGCGGGCAGACTTTCGCGGAGCCGCTGGAACTCGACCTCGGAGCTGCAGAAGATCCGGGGATTGCCCCAGTTCGGTCCGCGTTCCAGCTTCCCTTCCTCGTCGCGCTGGAAGATTCCGCGTTCGATGGCCCATTTGGTGTAGTCGGGCGCCGGCTCGAGGCCGTGGATTTCCCGCAGGGTCTGGTCGTCGTGGGAACAGGTGTCGAAGTAGGCCAGCATGCGGTCGACGCTCAGATAGACGTCCATGAAGAAGTTCGCGCCGGCTGCGGTCAAGAGCTCCGTGGCGATCTGCTGCCCTTCCATGACGATCTGGGAGTGGAGCGTATAGCAAGGTGCCATGCCCATCGGCAGGCCCATGAGCTTGCCCATGAAGTGGTCCTGAAGGTTGGACAGGATCATTTCGTGGTTGGTGAGATGTGTTTCGGGTCCGATGAAGCCGGTGACGTTATTGACCATGAAGGGATCCCAGCGGCGCGCCAGTCCGTAGCAGAGCGCTTCCGTGGTCGTCATGTCGATGCCGTTGTGCTTGCCGTAAGTGACCTCGCTTCCTTGCCCGGTCTCGAAGTACATGAACTGCTTGGCGTCGGGGGCCAACGGCCCCCGTTCCGCCATGGTGCGATAAGCCGTGTCGATGAGATCGACAGTGCAGTCGAATTCCTCGGTCAATGTGCGGTCCGTGCCGGCGAGGCTTTGGAACATGATCTCGACGGGCGCGCCGTTCTCGAGGCAGGAGAGCTGCGTCTTGATGTGTGAAAGAACGCAGATCTGCGTCGGCGCGCCGGTCTGGCGCCGAAGTTTGTCGAGGTGGTGCAGGATGGCGCTGATATTGTCGACCGTATCGATGGCAGGGTTGAGCCCGAACAGGGCATCCCCCGAGCCGAGGCTCAGGCCGGTGTAGACCAGCAGCGTGACCGTCGATAGGTCGTCGGTGGGATGGTTCGGCTGGAGGCGTGACGAGAGCGTCCCAGGCAGCCCGACAGTCGTGCGAGCCGTGGCCGACCGCTTCAGTTTTTTCGCGGCAAAGACCAGCTCATGCACGTCCATGAGCTTGGCGATTGCCGCCGCCATCGGTCCGGTCAGTGCGGATCCGATCCGCTTCGCGGCGGCCGGCTTGCTCTTGAGAATTGCATCCTTGACTTCGCCGACCGTTTTATCGGCGAGCTCAGCAAACACCTCGAGATCAATGTCGTAGTTGACCTTCATCACGCTGTCGACGCGCCCCGCGTCGTCGGTCAGGGGGCGATCGTAAAGGTGCTGGAGCGTCAGCTTGGAGAGCAGCCCGCGCGCGGCTTCTCTCTTCACTTCGTCTTCGGCGCACAAGCCAGACAGGCGATCGCCGGATTTTTCGAAATCCGCAGCGCCGAGCAGTGCCTTCAGTCCCTTGAACGAATAGGTGCGCTCGAAGAGCCGCGTTTCGTAGACCTCGTCGGGCTTCGGTGCGGGGACGCGTATTTCGCTCAGAGGCTTAAGTTCAATCATCTCCCGTTCCTCCCACATTTTTTGAAGTAGCTGATTATTCTCTAATTCATTCCATAAAACGAAACTGGCACGACGCCGTTGCGCATCCGCCCCAAATTGACGAAGTGGGCCTTGCGCTCGGGTATTTCATCAATAATCATAAGCTTGCGGTCTGTTGTTCGCCACGCGGTGGCATAGTTGCCGAGAGCCTTGCCGACGTTGGCCGTGGTCAGGATAACGATCGAGGCGTCCTGCGGTAAATCTGCCTCGTCCAGGGCCGACGACATGGCAGTGCCGAGCCGCTTCACGGCTTCGAACGAGGGATGTGAAGTTGGCCAGATGAGCTGCAGGCAAGCGCCGCGCCGTGAGCGGCCGGCAAGACGGAGCGCATCGCGCAAAGCCGGCACGTCCGCGTCCGCTGCGAGCGTGGCAACGACGGGCAGATCCCGGAGAGGCAGCGTTTCGCCGCCGCTGAGGAACAGTGTCGTACCCGATATTTCAGTGTTGTTGAGGGTGAGGCCCTGAACGGTGGCGCGCCCCCGGTGCTCCGGCACATAGTCGCGTACATCGCGCGAAAGCCGTGGGTGGGCCAGAATGGCCAAGGCGAGATCCACGCCCAGGTCTCCATAGAACGTGGTGTTCGGCACGGGGTTGCCGGCTGCAATGGCGTACACCAGTTCGCCAACGCCGCCGGAGAACGTGAGAGTTGCTGACGCGGCGCGGGAGCTCTCAAAGGGGGACTGCTCGATCAGGCGCCCGACCGGGGTGTTGAAGAATGTCCTGTCACCGTCGGCGATGGCGCAGAGCGCGCGAACGAAATAGCCCGTGATGCTGTGAACTTCGCCTTCGCAGAGTTTGCCCCCGACCGCCATCTTCAGTCCGAGATGCTCGAGGATGGCCGCGCCAAAGCGCGAGACACTGCGCAGCTCATAGCCGCCGGGGACGAACTCGAAGTGCCGAGCTCCGACGAAATGGCAACCGGTTTCCCGGACGTTTCCATTGATGCCGAGGGCGGGGTTGGTGGTTCCCCCGCCGATGTCGAGATTGAGAAAGGCTCGCTCAGGGTAGGCTCGCGACAGGGCCGCGCTTCCGCCCATGAACGCCAGCCAGGATTCCAGCCTTGGATCGTCCGCGGTGGCGACGACGGCCTCACCGAGGAGGTCAACGATCAGTGACGTGAGGGATTCGGCGTTTTCGCGCTCTGCGGCCAAGCCCGTGACGATGGCGCCGCCGGCGAAGATTTCATTTGTGTCGATTTTGCTCTGGTTCAGCCACGTCGAGACCTGTGCGCGGACCGCATCCAAGTCGATCTTCTGGCCGCGAAAGGGCGTGAAGATCGATTCCGGCCGGTGGATGGCTTTTGCACTGCGGAATTCCATACGGCCGGTCGCGCAGTTGTTTGCGAGGTCCGCCTCCACGGCGAGCATGCTGGAAGTGGTGGACCCGAAATCGAGCCCGACCAGCGTGACTTTCTCTTGCTGCTTACGACCAAGCATTCGGGCCTGCCCTCGTTGGAAGACTGTACATCGACCAATTAACTGTGTCACTCAAGGAGAGCTCCAGGCCAAGCAAGGAGCTGGGCGGCCGTCGATCGGGGAGGGTCAATTCGTCAGAACAACTGAGAGCTGCGGTTGCCTTCAGCGTAATGTTTCGCAGAAAAGAGCTTGAATGTAAGACGTCTCATTTCACTGCAGAAAAATTTGTGCGGGGAAATGGACGAAAATAACGAACATACCGGGAGTGGAAATATGGCTCAGATAGGTAATTTCGTCATTTACATAATCATGGCCTGCGCTGTTGCTGGCGCCATTGCTTCGGCATTTGATCAAGAGAAGGGACTCGGAAAGGAATTTCTAGAAGGCATCTACAGTATCGGTCCGATTTTTGTGCCTGTGGCCGGTATTATGGCTGCAAACCCCTACCTGTCGAAGATCATCGCGGCCGCGTTCGGTCCGCTATTTGCAAGCGTCGGCGCGGATCCCGCAATCGCCGCAACGACCATCATCGCCGTCGATATGGGCGGCTACCAGCTCGCCAAGGACTTGGCGGCTACGCCGGAAAGCTGGATCATGGCGATGATGGTCGGCTACATGGCCGGCGCCACCATCGTGTTCTCGATCCCGGTTGGGTTGTCGATGCTGGAGCGCCAGGATCATCCGTACCTGGCGCTTGGCGCCATGGCGGGCCTCCTGAGTATTCCGATCGGCGTGTTGGTTTCGAGCCTGCTGATTTCCGGTTTCGAGCCGCTGGTCCGAGGCGAGATCTCCACCAATGCCGAGGCGACGACGGCTTTGTCGCTTTCGGCTTCGACGATCTTCGCGAACCTCGTTCCGCTGGTCGCGGTCTGCGTTGTTCTGGCGCTCGGTCTCCGGCTCTTCCCCGACCGCATGATCGCGGGCTTCCTGTGGTTTGGCTGGCTCCTCACCGCAGCGTTGCGGCTGATCCTGGTGTTCTCGATCGTCGAATATTTTACGGGCGTGTTCACGACCGTCTTCGGTGCCTGGGGCTTCGATCCCATCATCGCTGATGAGAAGGATCAATTCCGTGCCCTCGAAATCGCGGGCTACATCGGAATCATGCTCGCTGGCGCTTTCCCGATGGTCTACCTGATCAACAAATACCTTGGCAGACCGATGGAAGTGTTCGGTCGGCGGATCGGGGTCGATGCGAAAGGCGCGGCTGGCCTTCTTGCGGCCGCCGCGAACGTCCTCGCGATGTTCCATCTCATCAAGGGAATGGCGCCGAAGGAGAAAGTTCTCTGCATTGCCTTCGCGGTTTGCGGCGCCTTCATGTTCGGTGATCATCTCGCGTTCACCGCAAACTTCCAGCCGAACCTGATCCCCGTGGTCATGGCAGGGAAGCTCGTCGGCGGAATCAGCGGCTTCCTGCTGGCGTACTGGCTCTCGGTGCCTCGCGCCGTCTCTCTCGAGCAACGGCCTCTCCAAGAGCAAAGCGTCTAAAGCTAGAACACGCAAAAAAACGGCCCGGTTTCGGGCCGTTTCACTCTTGGGACGTCCCGCAACTTGCCGCGTGGATTGATCGGTCTGGACTGCAGACTACGTTCGCGAACTGGCCATGGAGGTCCGCATAACGCCTCGGGGCCGCGGCTGGCCCCCAGCCATCCGGGACATCTTGCTTCGTTGATGTAGCCCGAGGGCACTTTGGCGTCGTTGGTTGCGGGGATAGGATTTGAACCTATGACCTTCAGGTTATGAGCCTGACGAGCTACCGGGCTGCTCCACCCCGCGATACCGACACATATACCGACCTGACCTGGCCTCATGGGCCTTGTCCTGTCGTCTCGAACGATCCGGCCACCCGTGTGGTCTTGGGGCTGATCTGGGCCGCCTCGTCCTTGCCGGACCGGGCCCGTTCGAAAGGAGCCGCCGGGGCGGCTCGGCGAGGTCTATAGCACGATTTTCGGCTTTGTGAAGCCCACTCCCGCACGGCGGCCGGCATCGGCTTCGATTCCTCACGCGCGATGGCGCGCGCGGGTGTTTTTGTATGCCGGCACGCCCCATCGGCCGAGAACTCTCGTATAAGGTCGGTGTCGAACACCCCGTCCTCTTTCTCTCTGCCCACGCGAGATCCCCAACGCATGACCGCAGCCGACCCGAAACGAGCCGAGCAAGCCCAGACTAAACATGTGGCGGCCGGACTCGATGAAACGTTCGTTCTGCTCGACAACAGCACGGGGCGTGGGGCGCCGACGCTGCTCTTCTCGGAGCCGCTGGACGTCATCTGTGCCTGGACGCCGGAGGAGGTGCCCGGCGCGCTCGCCCGTCTCGAAGCCGGGACCGGCGCCGGACACCATGCGGCCGGCTTCTTCGCCTACGAGCTCGGCTACGTGCTCGAGCCGAAGATCCGCGACCTCTTGCCGGAACGGCGGAACGTGCCCCTCATGTGGTTCGGGCTCTATCGCGCGCCGCGCGAGATGAGCGAGCGCGAGGTCGATCAATGGCTCGCGACCCACACGCGCAGCGGCTCTTATCAATTCGCGTCCGTCACCACGGCCTGGAGCCAGGCCGAGTACGAGGCGCGCTTCTCGGCCGTGCAGGACAAGATCCGGGCCGGCGACATCTATCAGCTCAATCTCACGTTCAAGGCGCGCTTCCGCCTCGAGGGCTCGCCGCTGACGTTCTATCGCGACATGCGCCAGCGCCAGCGCGTGGCCTATGCAGGCATCGTCGATACGGGCGAGGTGACGGTGCTCTCGGCGAGCCCGGAGCTCTTCATCGCCAAGCAGGATCGCGTCGTCGAGACCCGACCCATGAAAGGCACCGCGCCGCGGGCCGGGACACCGGAAGCGGACGCGGATGCGCGGCGCGTGCTTTCAAGCGACGTCAAGCAGCGGGCCGAGAACCTGATGATCGTCGACCTGATGCGCAACGACCTCGGCCGCATCGCGGAGGTGGGCAGCGTCAGCGTCACGGACCTGTTCACGGTCGAGACGTTCCGCACGCTGCACCAGATGACGTCGGGCGTACGCGCGACACTCAAGGACGGCGTCGGCCTCGCCGACCTCATGCGCGCGATCTTTCCGCCGGGATCGGTGATCGGCGCCCCCAAGATTCGCGCCATGGAGCTCATCCGTGACTACGAGACCGAGCCGCGCGGCGTCTATTGCGGGGCGATCGGCTGCATCTCGCCCGAGGGAACGGCGCTGTTCAACGTCGCCATCCGGACGCCGGTGATCTTCCGCGACGGGCGGGGCGAGATGGGGATCGGCTCCGGCGTCGTTTACGATTCGGTGTGCGCCAAGGAGTACGCCGAGTGTCTGCTCAAGATGAAGTTCCTCACCGATCCGCCGAAGAGCTTCGAGCTGATCGAAACGCTGCTCCATGAGCCGGGGACCGGGTTCTGGCTGCTCGACGGGCATCTGAGGCGCCTCGCGGCGTCGGCGGCCTACTTCGGGTACGCATACGACGAAGCGCGGGTGCAGGCTGCGCTCTCCGCTGCCGTGGCCGGCCGGACGGACGAGCGGCTCCGCGTGCGGCTCCTGCTTGCGGAGGACGGCAGCGTGACCGTCACGGTAGCCGAGCAGCCGGCCCAGGCGCCGGGCTCGGTCATGCGCTACGTAATCTCGGACACGCGCCTCGACAGCACCAACGCGTTCCTGTTCCACAAAACGACCCGGCGCGAGCTCTATGATCGCGAGTGGCAGCACTATGCGGAGACGCTCGCGGCCGACGAGGTGCTCTATCTCAACGAGCGCGGTGAGGTGGCCGAGGGGAGCCGGACCAACGTGTTCATCGAAAAGGGCGGCAAGCTTCTGACGCCACCGCTGTCGAGCGGCCTCTTGCCGGGGGTGCTGCGCGGCATGCTGCTCGCGAGTGGCCGGGCGGAGGAGGCCGTTCTCATGTCGGACGATCTCGCCCGGGCCGATGCCGTTTATGTGGGGAACTCGGTGCGGGGGCTGGTCAAGGCGATGCCGATCCGCCCTCTCGGGTGATGCGACGGCGCGTAAGCCTCAATCGTAGGGGCTCCGCGATGTTCGATGCCAGACCCGGCGTCACATTCAGTTGGGCGTATTGACGATGCCTTGCTCGGGCGTGGCGATGGATGCCGTCTCGTTGTCCGGGCCGCGCAGCGCGGACAGGACGAACACAAGCGCGGCCAGCGTCAACGCAACGGCCACGGCGATCTCTCGAACCGATCGGCGCATGCGTTCTGCCATGGGACCAGACTGAAATCTTTGCATCATCATGCTTATCACTCTGCGCAATCCCGTGCGCGATATCCAGAGCCTGGAACGCCGCGCGACAGATCCGCGCAGGGTCCTGCCGCAGCATCAGTCATGTCGCGTTTTTGGGCATGGCGGACACGGACGACCCCCTCGGCCTCCGGGTTGCCGAGCATGCCTCAGAGACCCCGCATGACGCAGCCAAAGATCAGGATGGCCTGCGCGATGACGAGCACCCAGAATTCCTGACCCGTAATCAATGGAATCGACGCGCCGAAGAAATACGTGACGAGCGCGAGCACCGTCAGGATGACCGACACCATGTAGGTCAGGATGCCGGGTGCTTTCAGTGCCATGGCTGCGTCTCCCCTCGAAGCGTCGCATCAGGCGAACCCGCCGGCTGCTCGAGGCCCGGCCGACTCGCCGCTAGGCTGGCTTATAGCAGCCGCCGCCGGACCTGGCTTGGGCTTGAGGGCCACACTCGCCGAGCCAGCGGCGTTAAGACCCTGGAACAATTCGCCTCGTTTTGTTTTGTCCATCCAATTCACTATGTTGTCCGCGTTCCCTTTGAAGGAGACGGAAAGCGGGATACCGCATTGTATCGGGGACTTTTCCCCCGGTTCCTCGAGACGGCGCCCCCATGGGACGCCGAGGGCGAGGGACTAGTGAGGAGACTGCAATGTTACGTGTGTCTTCGGCTGTCATCGTTGTTGCCGCCTGGCTTCTCGCGCCCGCGAGCGCGGCCGCCTACGGGCAAAAGGTGCGGAAGTTCTGCGCCAACGATTACATGGACAACTGCCATACGCACCGGCTCGGCACGCCCGAGCTCCGGGCCTGCATGCGCAAGGCGGGCGCGAAGCTCACCCCGAGCTGCGTCAACGCGCTGATCGAGGAAGGCGAGGTCTCCGCGGCCGAAGTTGCGCAGCGCCGGGCGGCGGCAGCAGGCAAATAGGGGATCCGTCCCCGGGACCCTTAATCACGACCCGCGCGGCTTGGCGCGGGCGGTGGGTGCGGCGTCCGCCGGATCGTCCGGCCAGGGGTGGCGCGGATAGCGGCCTTTCATCTCGGCTTTCACGGCTGCCCACGATCCGGCCCAGAACCCTGGCAGATCGCGCGTGATCTGGATCGGCCGGTGCGCCGGCGACAGCAGATGCAACGTGAGCGGCAGCCGCCCGCCGGCGATCGACGGATGCGTCTTCAGGCCGAATAGCTCCTGAACGCGGACGTGAAGCGCGGGTGCGCCGGCGCCTTCGTAATCGATCGCATGCCGGTGGCCGGTCGGCGCCTCGAAATGGGTCGGCGCCTCCTCGTCGAGGCGGCGCTTCAAAGCCCAGGGGAGGCAGCCGTGGAGGGCCTGACCCAGGTCGTCGGCGGTGAGGTCGGCGAGGCGCGTCTTTCCGGTGAGATAGGGTCCGAGCCAATCGGAAAGAGCGGCTGTCAAAGCCGTATCGGAGAGATCCGGCCACTCGGCGCCGCCCGCGGCGCGCAGAAAGGCCACGCGGTCGCGGAGCTGGAGCTGCGATTTGCTCCACGGCAGCTTGCCGGTGCCGAGGGACGCGAGACCGCCGGCGAGGGCGCTCTCCGTCTCCGGGCCCGGCTCGGCCGGACGCGGTTCGCTCGCGAGCTCGATGGCATCGAGACGGCGCACGCGGCGGGCGCGCACGCTCGCGCTTTCCCGGTCGAACGTCAGCTCGTCGTGCTTGGCGATGCGATGGCCGGCGATGCGGAGGATCTCGGCTTCGCTGGTCTCGGCGGCGAGTACGATGCGCGTGGCCGCCGCCGTGCCCTGCATTTCGGCGACGACGAGGAACGGGGCGCGGGCGAGCGCATCGCCCGGGTCGAGGCTGGCGCCGCGTCCGTTGGCGAGCAGGTACTGGCCGCGCGCGCCGCGGGCTTTGGCGATGCGCTCCGGATAGGCGAGCGCGAGGAGTGCGGCCGCGGACGGCGGCGACGCTTCCCCGCCCTCGTGTGGGGAGGGAGACGTGGGGGATGTCGAACGGGCCGTGCGGACCCAGCCGGCGGCGAGGCGGCGCATGTCGGTCGCGCGGCGGGACCGGTCGCGGCGGAAGGCTTCGAGACGGTGATCGAGAGAGGTATCGTTGCCGCCGAGGCCCCGCTCGACGAGCACGGCGGCGATCTCAGCGGCCTCGGCTTCGGCGCCCGTGCTCGCGGCTTCGATCAGCATGGCGGCGAGGCGCGGCGGCAGGGGCAGCGCGCGCAGGCGGCGGCCGGCGTCCGTCAGGCGCCCTCCGGCGTCGAGCGCGCCCAGAGCGTGGAGCTCGTCGCGGGCGGCTTCGAGTGCGGCCGGCGTCGGCGGATCGAGCCAGGCCAGCGTGCGCGGATCGGTGACGCCCCATTCGGCGCAATCGAGCACGAGAGGCGCCAGGTCGGCGGACCGGATCTCGGGCTCGCTGAAGGCCGGGAGGCTTGCGGTTTCGGCCTCATCCCAGAGGCGATAGCAGACGCCGGGCTCCGTGCGCCCGGCGCGACCGCGGCGCTGGTCGGCGGATGCGCGCGAGACGCGGACGGTCGCGAGCCGCGTGACGCCGACGTCCGGATCGAAGCGCGGCACGCGGGAGGTGCCGCAGTCGATGACGACGCGCACGCCTTCTATCGTCAGCGAGGTCTCGGCGATGGAGGTCGCGAGCACGACCTTGCGCGTGCCGGGGGGCGCTTTTGCGATAGCCGCGTCCTGCGCGCGGCGGTCGAGCGCGCCGTAGAGCGGGGCGATGATCGCGGCGTCCCGATCGAGGCGATCGCGCAGGCGCTCCTCGGTGCGGCGGATCTCGCCCTGGCCGGGAAGAAACGCCAGGATGGAGCCGGGCTCGGCGCCGAGCGCGCGCTGGATGGCGTCGGCCATCCGATCCTCGATGCGCTGGGTGGAGCTCCTGCCGAGATAGCGGGTCTCGACGGGGAAGCTCCGCCCCTCGCTCGCGATCACGGGCGCGCCGCCGAGGAGGTCCGCCACCGCTTCGGCGGCGAGCGTCGCCGACATGACGAGGAGGCGGAGATCGCCGCGAAGGCTCCGTTGCGTATCGAGGGCTAGGGCAAGGCCGAGGTCGACATCGAGCGAGCGCTCGTGGAATTCGTCGAACAGCACGGCGCCGATCCCTTCGAGCGCTGGGTCGTCGAGGATCATGCGCGTGAAGACGCCCTCGGTCAGGACCTCGATGCGCGTCGCCTTGGAGACGCGCGTCTCGAGGCGCGCGCGCAGGCCGACGGTTTCGCCGACCTCCTCGCCGAGGGTCTCCGCCATGCGCCGCGCCGCGCCGCGGGCCGCGAGCCGGCGGGGCTCCAGGAGGAGGATCTTGCGGTCCTTGCGCCAGGGCGCGTCGAGAAGGGCCAGGGGGACGCGCGTCGTCTTGCCGGCCCCGGGCGGAGCGACGAGGACGGCCGATGGGGCCCCCGCAAGCGCGTCGGCGAGGGGGCTGAGCGCCGCGTCGATCGGAAGCGCGGGCGTGAATTTCCGTAAGGTTTGCGGGCAGGGCTCGCTCATCGTGGCGGGCTTAGAACGCGATCATTTTTGATCGAATCGGGATCACGCTCTATCTCTTTGATGAGACCGATTTTCCACACGTCAGGCTGACAGGGCCTGAAGTCATGCTGGTCTAGCACGCCGCGTCGGCGAATATGAAGTGTTGCGACGCACCGCCTTTACAACACCATGCTGCTGGCTGATATCGAGGTCGGGCGGCGCGGAGGGCGGGTCGTCAGCTTGCGGGGATGATCTCATGCGACGCTTTGCGGTTCTGCTCGGGCTTCTCGGGGCCGGGCTTGCGTCCGGCACGTCGGTCGGGGCGACGGAGCTCGATGGCTTCTGGATGGATTCGCACGGCGAGGTGGTGCTCGAGGTGCAGCCTTGCGGCAAAGAGATGTGCGCGAAGGTGGTGTGGCTTCGGCTGCCCTACGGCCCCGACCGCAAGCCGCTCAAGGACTACCGCAACTCCGACGCGGCGCTGCAGAACCGCAAGGTGTGCGGGCTGCGCGTCATCTCGGGCTTCACCAAGCAGCCGGACGGCACCTGGGGGGGCGGCGACGTCTACGTCCCCGATCTCGGCATGAGCTTCAAGGGCTACGCCAAGGTGTTGAGCCCGACGCAGATCGAGGTGCGCGGTTACGTGCTGCTGCCGATGTTCGGTTCGTCCGAGGTGTGGAGCAAGGTTGCGAAGCCCGCCTACCACTGCGAGAGGGACGGTGTGCCGCCCGCGCCGCCGCTGCCGAAGGATTAGACCTCGGAAAGACTCTGGAGTCTTTCCGACTTGGTGGAAATATGGCCTTGCGAGCAATCAGCGTGTCTGGATCCCGGCCTTCGCCGGGATGACGTTTTAGGTGTGGGACGGCAGTCCAAACTGGAGGTCACCGGAGTCCAGACGCGGTTCCGCATACTGAGCCGCTGTTTCCACCTGAAACGGAAAGACTCTAAGCGGGGCCGATACCGCGGTTGGCTTCCAGCTCGGCATAGGCGCGCTGGGTGTCGGTGATGTAGTCGCGCACGATCGGGACCGCGTCGCGCGTCTTGGCCAACTGCATGTGGAAGACGAGCTGGCTGCCGGTGCGGAACATCATCTCGGCGCTGATGAGATAAAACTCCCACATACGGCAGAAGCGTTCGTCGTACATCTCGGCGACCTTGGCGCGGTTGGCCTGGAAGCGGCTGTCCCAGTGGGCCAGCGTCTTCGCATAGTGGAGGCGCAGGAACTCGAGGTCCGTCACCCACAGCGAGTTCTGCTCGACGGCGGTGAACACCTCCGACAGCGCGGGCGAGTAGGCGCCGGGGAAGATGTACTTCCTGAGCCACGGACTCGCGGTGCCCGGCGGGCTCATGTGGCCGATCGAGTGCAGGAGCATGACGCCGGTGTCGGAAAGGAGCGCGTTCACCTTGGCGAAGAACTCGCCGTAATGGTGCACGCCGACGTGCTCGAACATGCCCACCGAGACGATGCGGTCGAAGCGCTCCGTCAAGTCGCGGTAGTCGCGCAGCTCGAAGCGGACACGGTCGGTGAGGCCG
Source organism: Hyphomicrobium sp. (assembly GCF_036833075.1). Classification (GTDB taxonomy): domain Bacteria; phylum Pseudomonadota; class Alphaproteobacteria; order Rhizobiales; family Hyphomicrobiaceae; genus Hyphomicrobium_C. The sequence continues at coordinate 22,396 of NZ_DAITQL010000008.1, read as the reverse complement.
AGCGCTTTCGCCTTCTCGTTGGCGAGCTTGCACTGCTCCTTGGAGAGCGTGACGCCGAGCACCTTCACGTCCGCCATGCGGGCGAGATAGAGCGCCATGTCGCCCCAGCCGCAGCCGATGTCGAGAACCTTCTGGCCGGGCTTCAGATCAAGCTTGGCGGCGATGAGGCGCAGCTTGTTCTGCTGGGCTTGCTCGAGCGTGTCGTCGTCGCTCGTGAAGTAGGCGCAGGAATATTGCATGCCGCGGTCGAGGAAGAGGCCGTAGAAGTCGTTGCCGATGTCGTAGTGATGGGAAACGTTCTTCTGCGCCTTGCCGACGGGGTTGGCCTGCTGGAAGCGCTTCATGCCGCGCGAGACGGTGCGGAGCGCCTTTTGCAGCGGATAGGAGCCGAGGGAGAGACGGTTGACCGAGAACAGGGTCAGGAAGTCGCGCAGCGTCGAGTCCTCGAAGCTCATGCGCCCGTCCATGTAGGCTTCACCCGCGGCTAGCTCGGGGTTGAAGAAGAGCGAGCGGTAGAGCGTGGGATCGGTGAGGCGCATGGTGACGTCGGGGCCGGGCTGGCGGCCGCCGAAAACGTGCACGCGGCTTTCGGCGTCGATCACCTTGAGCGTGCCCAGGCGGACGAAGGACTTCAGCATGTGCGAGAGTGGAAACATGGAGCCTCGCTATCTGGCGCTTGGGGACGTCCGGCCTACGCTGCCGGCTTGGCGGCGCGGGCGCTCTCGGCCGCCCTGCGGATGGCGGCGATATTGGCAGCGTAGCTCTCGCGGGTGCCGCCCTTGAAAACCGCCGATCCGGCGACGAGGACGTTGGCACCGGCCGCGGCCACGAGGCCCGCCGTCTCCGGCGTCACGCCTCCGTCGACCTCGAGGTCGATCGGCCGGTCGCCGATCATCTCGCTCACGCGGCGGATCTTGTCGAGCTGCGCTGGAATGAACGCCTGGCCGCCGAAGCCCGGATTGACCGTCATCAAGAGGACGAGATCGAGGCGGTCGAGGACGTGCGCGAGGGCGCTTTCATGGGTGCCCGGATTGAGCGAGACGCCGGCGCGGCATCCGGCGGCGCGGATCGCCTGCAGCGAGCGGTCGAGATGGGGGCCCGCTTCCGCATGCACGGTGATGATCTCGGCGCCCGATTTGGCGAAAGCTTCGATGTACGGATCGGCAGGGGCAATCATCAGGTGGCAATCGAAGGTCTTCTTCGAGCTCGCGCGGATGGCGGAGATGACCGGCGGGCCGAAGGTAATGTTGGGGACGAAATGCCCGTCCATCACGTCGAGGTGGATCCAGTCCGCGCCCGCGGCGTCGACAGCGGCAACCTCCGCGCCGAGTTTCGCGAAGTCCGCCGACAGGATCGAAGGCGCGATGATGAGGGGCCGGGGCATCGGATGTCCGCCTCGCGTTCGGGTTTCGAGCCTCTGCCCTACACGGCGCGGCGTGGCCGGGCAAGGGTTCCCGGGGCAAGACCTGGGGGCAGATGGCGCGCGGGCAAACGGGATCGCCCCCCGCGCAACGATTTGCGGGGTTTGGATGACTTTATCGGCTCGTAGGTCCCGGGAAGCGGGGCGGCGAGGCCGTAGGATTAGGAGGGATGCGGCCTCGCCGCCCCACCGCTGCTCACGTCACCGCGCAATTTTCGCAACGACGCAACCTCCACCGGCACGAGACCGCTGACGGCCATCCCAGCCGCTTCGCGTTTTCCGGAGCCCCATCAAGACCACCGTCCGTCTCGTGCGCTTCCGGCCTAGTGTCCCGATTCCGAAGTTCGCTTGAGTTTGCGGCTAGGTCCCATAGCGAACTTCGGAACCATTAAGGGACATTAGAAACATGGACTTGCCAGTGTGATTCAGATCGAGAAATTCGCTCGGGAGCACGCCGCTTGATAGGGCGAATTTCTCGATCATCACACTAGCTGATGGATACCAGTCTTAAGGGGAGGCGCAGCTCCCATCTCGTCATGCTGAAAGCATGCCTCCGGCATGACCGCCCAGCTCGCGCCAGTCCCCGGATGAGCAGGATGCCGACAGCGTAGACCGAGGCCAAGCGGGCGAGGATAGCTTCCGTTGCGTGTCGGATCCGGCGCGGAGCCAACGTCTTCCTGGCAGAGGGTGGAACCGCCACGCCCGGGCCCCCGTTCGAAATCGAGAAAGGAGCATGGCCCATGTCCCAGGAACAGGTATCGAAGAGCGCCGCGCACGGAAACGCCGTCCGTCTGCACCGCGTGCTCGCCGCCCGCCCCGAGAAGGTCTACCGGGCGTTCCTCGAAGCGGATGCACTCGCCAAGTGGCTGCCGCCCAACGGCTTCACGTGCACGGTCCATCTCCTGGAGCCGAAGGTGGGCGGGACGTTCCGGATGTCGTTCAAAAACTTCACGACGGCAAACAGCCATTCGTTCGGCGGCACGTATCTCGAGCTCGTCCCGCACGCGCGCATCCGCTACACCGACAGCTTCGACGATCCGGCCCTGCCCGGCGTCATGCAGGTGACGGTCGCCCTAAAGGCCGTCTCGGTCGGAACGGAGATCGACATCGAGCAGACCGGCGTGCCCGCCGCGATCCCGGTCGACGCCTGCTATCTCGGCTGGCAGCAATCCCTTGCCCAGCTCGCGCTGCTCGTCGAGCCCGACATCGGGGAGTAAGGGGCGGTGCCGTCTCGTCAGGCTCCGAAAATGGACCAGCCCATCCGCTTGGTCAGCGCTTCGAGCGCGGCCCGGCCCAAGTGCGAATTGCCGGCCGCGTCCAATCCCGGTGACCATACGGCGATCGAGGCCCGTTCCGGGGCGATGGCCAGAATGCCGCCGCCGACCCCGCTCTTGCCGGGAAGTCCGACGCGGTAGGCGAACTCGCCCGACCCGTCGTAGTGGCCGCAGGTCAGCATGATGGCGTTGATGCGCCGCGCGCGCTCGGAGGAGACCACGCGCGCGCCGGTCGACGGATTGAGGCCCGCGTGGACGAGGAAGCGGCCGGCCATGGCGAGCTGGCGGCACGTCATGGCGATGGCACAGTGGTGGAAGTAGACGCCGAGCGTGAACTCCACCGGATTTTCGATCACGCCGTAGGATTTCATGTAGTTGGCGAGGGCTGCGTTGCGGAAGCCCGTGCGCTGCTCCGAGGCGGCCACCGCCTTGTCGATGGTGATGGTCGGATCGTCGGCGAGGAACTGCATGAAGCGCAGGATCTCGCCCAAGGCTTCGCGCGGCTGATGCCCGGAGAGGATCAGGTCCGTCACGGCGATGGCGCCGGCGTTGATGAAGGGATTGCGCGGGATGCCGCATTCCCGCTCGAGCTGCACGATGGAGTTGAAGGAGCTGCCGGACGGCTCGCGGCCGACGCGCCGCCACAGGCGGTCGCCCACCTTGCCCAGGGCGAGCGTCAGCGTAAAGACCTTGGAGATGCTCTGGATCGAGAACGGCGTCTCGCTGTCGCCTGCCACAGCGATGTTGCCTGTGGCGTCGATCACCGCGATCCCGAATGCGGCCGGGTCCACGCGGGCGAGCTCGGGGATGTAGGAGGCGACCTCGCCCCGCTCCGTCCGCCGGCGCATCTCGTCGGCGATTTCTTTTACAACTACGTCGAGGCTGGGCACGGCTGCAATCGGCTCTTCAAAAGGAGGTTTGCGGGCGACACTACTTGCAGTCGGCGCCGGGCGTCAGCCCGCAAAGCGTCGCCCGTCGGTTGGCGCGCGGGCCGCATAGGCTCCCCTCGCGGGCCGTGGGGTTCAGAGGCGGCGGAATCGTGAGATTTCTTTAGAGACGGCGTGAGGTTAAGTCGGCGGCGGCGCCTCGCATTTGCACCTGGAATCAATCTTCCGATCGCTTCCACTTCACTCTTCCCGGGGAAATCTAAGTCTGTGGCGAAGCACGCGCGAGGATCGTCTCCGTTTCCGCGTCCTCGATGCCTTGCCCGTAGGTTTGCCGTAGCGGTCCGGCGAGACGCGTGCGGATGAAGGCATCGGCGACCTCGGCGGGCGCGGTTTCGTACAGGAGCGCGCCTGCAGCCAGAAGAGCGAGCTGCTCGGTCAGCTCGCGGGCGCGTGCCTCACGCGTTGAGGCATCCCCCCGCAAGGCCTCGACGCGGCTGTGGGCGGCGGAGAGGCGGGCGTCGCAGGCGGCGGTCTTGGCGAGAGCGTCCATGACAAGGCCGGTGTTGTCCGGCTCGCGTGCGAGGACCCGCGTCACGTCGAGCGCCATGACGTTTCCCGAGCCCTCCCAGATGGCGTTGACGGGCGCTTCGCGGTAGAGGCGCGCCAGCGGGAATGCCTCCGTGTAGCCGTTGCCGCCCAGGCATTCCATGGCCTCGCAAACGGCTCTGGATGCGATTTTGCACACCCAGTATTTTGTGACGGGAGTCATCAGGCGGCGCCATGCGCCGGACAGTGCATCGCGGCCGTCGAACGCGTGCGCGAGACGGAATGCGAGCTTGGTCGCGGCTTCAACGTCGAGGGCGAGATCGGCGAGGACATGACGCATCAGCGGGTGCCCGATGAGCGGCTTGCCGAAGACGCGGCGGCCCTCGCAGTGGTGGATGGCGTGGGCGAGCGCCGAGCGCATAAGGCCGGCCGAGGAGACGGCGCAGTCGAGGCGCGTCCATGTCACCATATCGATGATGGTCGCAACGCCGCGGCCTTCCTCGCCCACGAGCCACGCACAGGCGCCGGGGAACTCGACCTCGGAGGACGCATTGGCGCGGTTTCCGAGCTTGCTCTTGAGCCGCTGCAGGTGGATGGAGTTGACCGATCCGTCGGGTAGAAAGCGGGGCAGGAAGAAACAGGAGAGGCCGCCCGGCGCCTGCGCCAGCACGAAGAAAGCATCCGACATGGGGGCCGAGAGAAACCACTTGTGTCCCGTCAGCACGTGGCTACCCTCCGGTCCACCCGGCACGGCTCGCGTGGTGTTCGATCGCACATCGGTGCCACCCTGCTTCTCCGTCATGCCCATGCCGAAGGTGACGGACGACTTGGCCTCCCTGGGCGCGAACGTCGGGTCGTAGGTGCGGGAGAGGACCTTCGGCAGCCAATCCCTGGCGAGATCGGGCCGTTTGAGCAGCAGGGGCACGGCCGCGTTGGTCATGGTGAGCGGGCAGCAATGGCCGGGCTCCATCTGCGCCGCCATGTAGAGACCGGCGGCCCGGGCGACGCAGGCGCCTCCGCGCCTCTCCGCGCCGGGCTCTGCGAGATGCTCCCAGGCGGCGGAATGCAATCCCGCGTGCATGCTGGCCGTCATGCAGGCATGGTAGGCGGGGTGATAGTCAACACCGTCCGCGCGACGGCCTTGGGCGTCGTGGGACTTGAGCGCGGGCGGACACTCGTTGGCGAGGCGTCCCCATTCCAGGCTTTCCGCGCTGCCGCACAGCGCGCCAAATGTCTCAAGCTCCGCCAAGGCATCGCTGCCGCCCTCGCGCGCCAGCACATCCCTGAGGATCGTGTCGGACGTGAACAGGTTCACGTTCTCGAACGGCGTCGGTTGGTTCAGGACCTCGTGGGTGGACCAGGTTTCGGACATGGTGCCCTCGCAGGGTTCGCAGCAGCTCTCCGGTCAGGTCAGGCACAGGATGCGACGCAAATAGGACATCCGCGCGACACGTGTGCGCCGTCGCCTCAGAAGAACGTGCGGCGCTTGCGCTCGATGAGCTGCAGGATCATCGGTGTCAGGATCAGCTGCATGGCGAGGTCCTGGCTTCCGCCCGGAATGACGATCGAGTTGGCGCGCGACATGAAGCTGTCGTTGATCATCGACAGCAGGTAGGAGAAATCGATGCCGCGCGGGTTCTTGAAGCGGATGACGACCATGGATTCTTCGGGCGTCGGAATCCAGCGGGCGATGAACGGGTTCGACGTGTCGACGGTCGGGATGCGCTGGAAGTTGATGTCGGTCTCGGTGAACTGCGGGCAGATGTATTTCACGTACTCCGGCATGCGGTGCAGGATGACGTCGGTGATCGCCTCGGAGGAGTAGCCGCGGGTCTTCTTGTCGCGATGGATCTTCTGAATCCATTCGAGGTTGATGACGGGGACGACGCCGATGCGCAGGTCCGCATGGCGGGCGATGTTGACCTTGCCTGTGACCGCGGCGCCGTGCAGGCCCTCGTAGATCATGAGGTCGGTGCCGTAGGGGATCTCTTCCCACGGCGTGAACGTGCCGGGCGGAGCGCCGTAGGTCTCGGCATCGACGTGGTCGTGCACGTAGTGACGGAAGCGGCCGGTGCCGATCTCGCCGTAGGTCCTGAACAGAAGCTCGAGCTCCTCGAGCAGGTTGGCGTCCTCGCCGAAATGACTGAGATTGGGATTTCCGCCGGCGGCCGCTTCCGCCATGGCGGCGGCCATCTGACTGCGATCGTAGCGATGGAAAGCATCTCCCTCGACGAAGAGGGCGGAGATCTTCTCGCGGCGGAAGATCTGCTCGAAGGTGCGGCGCACGCTGGTCGTGCCGGCGCCCGAGGAACCCGTGACGGAAATGATGGGATGCTTGGCGGACATTTCTTCTTTTGTTGTCTTGTTTCTCGTTGTTTCGGTGCGGTGGATGCAACTCGGCTCGAGCGGCTTGGATCAGGTCCTGAATAATCCGCGGCGCCCGAACAGTGGCGAGCGCTCTCCGGCGCCATACGGGTCGTGGTGAAGGCGCACAAGATACTCCACCTCCGTCTTCGATCCGGCCATGAAAGGCGTGCGTTGGTGAAGAGAGGATGGTTGGACGCCCAGGATGCGCTCGCGTCCGTTGGTGGCGGCGCCTCCGGCCTGCTCGATGATCCACGCCAGCGGATTGGCCTCGTAGACGAGGCGGAGGCGGCCCATGGTGTAGTGCTCGCGCAGGTCGCTCGGATAGAGAAAGATCCCGCCGCGGATCAGCAGGCGGTAGATGTCCGCCACCGGCGAAGCGGTCCAGCGCATGTTGAAATTCTTGCCGCGCGGGCCATCGAAGCCGCGCATGCAGTCGTCGATGTAGGTGCGGATGGAATCGTCCCAGTGACGGTAGTTCGAGGCGTTGATCGCATACTCGCGCGTCGTGGCCGGGATCTCGACCGCGGGGACGGCGAGAAGGAACCGGCCCGTCGAACGCTCGAGGGTGAAGATGTGGGTTCCCTCGCCGACGGTCAGGACCAGAGACGTGAAGGGTCCGTAGACGGTGAAGCCGGCTGCGAGCTGAGCTTCCCCGGGCTGCAGAAAGCTCGAGGTGTCGACGCCGTTGGCGCGCGCGGGAAGGACGGTGAAGATGGTGCCGATCGATATGTTGGCGTCGATGTTCGACGATCCGTCGATCGGGTCCACGGCAACGGCGAGCGGGGCGCCGGGGTTGATCGGCAGCGCCCATTCCAGCTCTTCCGAGCCGAGGGTTGCGACGGGTGCTTCCTTGAGGGAGGCCACGATCAGGTCGTTGGCAAGTACATCGATCTCTTTTTGCGGGTCGACGCCGCTCTGGCGCCCGGTCTCCGCCCCGAGCGCGCCGGCCAAAGGCCCGAGATCGACGAGACTGCCGATCCGGCTGCACGCCTCCGACATGCGAACGACGGTGATGGCGACGTCGGCCCGCTTGGGGTTCCCCTGGGCCCAGCGATCCAGAAAAGAGCCCAGATCGATCGGGTCTGTCATGCGGCCGTGCCCTCCCTGGCGCGGGGCTTCAGCGACGTCGCCGGCGGCTGTCCGGGCGAAGCTTGTTTTCTGTGTACATTCGAAGGCGAGCCGGATCTTTGCGCAAGGGCAACCTCGCGCGGATGGTGGGAAAACCTCGACGCGATGATGATTTGTTAGCACTCATACGTATATCCTTTGGCGTGTATATCACGTTATTTACACGTTTAAGGTGTGACGGCCATGACTTTCCCGATGGTTTGCCGTCCACGCGGGCTTTTCCTCCGCGTCGTCGTTTTGTCTGGGCTGCTCGCGCTGCTGCAACTTTCGACGTCCTTTTACATGCTCATGATCTACGATCGGGTCCTTCCGTCCGGAAGCGTGATGGCGCTGGCGGGGTTGACGGGCCTCATGGTCGCCCTGCATGCGGCGTTCGCGGGGCTGGACGCGATCCGCGCGCGCATCGTGTGCCGGGCGGGCCTCCGCATCGTCGAGCATCTCGACCGCGGTCTCCTGGCGGCACTCGGGGCCGGGCGTCGCGATCGCGCGCTTTCCCTGCTCAACGATGCGGAGCGGGTGCGCGGCTTTCTGATCGGTGCCGGCCCTTGCGTGGCGTTCGATCTCTTGTGGCTACCGGCCTTCGTTGTGGCCGCGTTCTTTGTTCACCCGGTGCTCGGGGCGTTCGCGGTGGGCGGCGCGCTCGTGCTCGCCAGTGCAACGGCGTGGAGCGAGCGGCATGTGCGTCTCGCCGGACGCCACCTGCATGAGGCGCGCCATCTGCGGCATGTGCTCGCCTGGGATCTCCAGGCCGGGCCGCCCGGAGCCGGACGGCGCGCGCGCTCGCAAGGTGCCACCCGGTCCTGGGACACCCTTTCGCGGCGCTATGACGAGACGACGTTGCACACCGCGGTGCGCACTCACACGGCTCAAGCCGTCGGCAAGGGGGTGCGGCTCACCCTTCAGTCGGCCGGGCTCGGGCTCGGTGCTCTCCTGGCCGTGGAGGGCCTGCTCAGCACCGGAGGTCTCATCGCATCCTCGCTGATCTTCGCGCGGACGTTCGCCTGTCTCGACGGGGCGCTCGTTCACTGGAGCCGGTTCGTGGCCGCCCGCGAAAGCTACCAAAGGCTCGTGCGCGCTGCCGGGGAGGGGAGCGGTGTTGCGAATCTGGTGGGCCGTGCCTGCCTTTCCGCAACGGCCCGTCCGGCCGGGCGGGGATCCGGAGCGCTCTCAGATCTTGAACTCTTCGATGTCGCGGAACGCCGCGCGCAGGGCGTCTGACCAGGACCGCGATAGCGCCCGGAAATACTCGTCATCCTGGGAGATGCGCCGCTCGCGCCGGACATCGAGACTGTCGCGCTCGTAGAGCAGGATGTCGATCGGCATGCCGACGGAGAGGTTCGAGCGCAGCGTCGATTCGAACGACAGCAGGAGCAGCTTGGCGGCCTCTCCGAGTCTCATGTCGGGCCGGGCGACGCGGTCGAGGATCGGCTTGCCGTACTTGTGCTCGCCGATCTGAAGGAACGGGGTGTCGTCGGTCGCCTCTATGAAGTTGCCTTCCGAGTAGATCTGATAGAGGCGGGGACGTTCGGTGCCGATCTGGCCGCCGAGGATGAAGGACGCGGAAAACCCGGCCTTGGTCATCTCGAGCGCGTCGCCGTCGATGCGGCGCACATCGCGCACCGCGTCGCCGACGAGACGCGCGGCGCGGAACATGGACGGCACGGTAAAGAGCGTTGCGCCCGTCGCCTCCGTGGCTGCGAGCTGCTCGTTCAGATTGCTGACGACGGATTGCGTGACAGCGAGGTTGCCGGCCGAAAGGAGAACGATCACGCGGTCGCCCGGCTGGCGCCAGAAATGGAGCTTGCGGTACTGGGCAATGTTGTCGACGCCGGCGTTGGTCCGCGTGTCGGCGGCGAACACGAGGCCGCGGTCCAATCTCATCGCGACGCAATAGGTCATCGCGAGCATCCTTCGTTATCGGGGCAGCTCTGGATCGCTGCCGCTGTTGCTGACCGCCTTGCTGCGCAACTTCGACCCTGACGTCAAGGTCTCATCCGAGACGCCTCTCGGGATGGCGCGGGGATTGATGCCGCGGAGGCGGCTTCGATGCCTCAGCCGAGGCGGGATCGCGCTCCGTCCGGCACATGCCGTGGGCGGCATCGTGGCCCGGCCGGATCGCGTGAAGGCACCGGAAATCAGCCGTCGAGGACGTGATCCCTCAGGCTTTGCCGATCGGCCGGCGGGGGGTGGTTTGGAGGCTTGCCAACGCGGCTGGGTTCGATTATCCAGCGGGGCCTCCCCGTTCCACCAGAGCGACCACAGCGGGGCCTCGCCGGGCTTGCCCGACAGGCGAGAGGGCTTGGAGAGGTGGCAGAGTGGTCGATCGCGCCGCACTCGAAATGCGGAGTACGGGCAACCGTACCGGGGGTTCGAATCCCTCCCTCTCCGCCATATCTTATTGATATTTCTACATAAAATTATATTCTTTGCTGTGGCCGGGATTTCTCGGGCACTGTCCGCGACTTAGCGGCGGACGTCCCTCGGCAAGCGACCGGAGAGACGCACGTGGTGCCAGGTCCACGGACCCTTGGCGCCGAAAGTCTCCTATCGACTTTGAGGTGGTACCGGTGCGCGTGCACCTTCGGGCGAATTCGGCCTTATTTGAATCCGAGTTGGCGATGCTGGTCCGGCCAGGAGGAGCTCAGCGCGCCGACCTGCATCAGCTTGTTGGCGGTCAGCTCTGGATGCTGGCGGCCTTGCAGAATGGCAGCGGTGATCTCGGGGGCGAGGAAGCTCAGTCGGAACACCCGAGTGAAATAGGATCGGGTGACGCCAGCCTTTGCGGCAAGGTCCGCGACGGATGCGTCCGCGTTTTGAGTGATCATGTTGCCGAAGCGGCGGGCTTGGCCGAGCAGGCGCAGCAGGCTGCGGTCCGGCTCTCGGTGTCCTGACGGAGCGCCGTCGATCAAGAGCTTCGTCTCCATGCCGGTGCGCCGCACACATGCGGGAATCGTAAGGACTTCGATGGGACTCGTTGGCTGCGCGGGGAGCTTCTGGATGTCGAGAGCCGGATTGGTGACGTTCGCGAGCATGCCGATGCAGATCGAGATTTCCACCGTGTTCGGCCGCACGTCGATGCGTGTGACAAGCGCGCGAATGATGGCTCGCCTGTGGGAGGCTGAGAGTGCTGGCCAACGGTGGGCGAGATTGGCGGCCTGCTTGATCAGGGCTTTTCGTGCTGAGAGAGACGCAGATCCAGCAGCATCAAGAATGAGCGCCTTGTTCTTCAGCAACGCGCGGACGCGCTCTTCGATGAGCGTTTCGAGATCGGCTGCGGGGATACGGCAAGCTATGTTCGATGCGGAGCGGCGGCTCCGTTTGATGAGGGTTTGGCTGACGTAGTAGCGGTAGCGCACGCCTTTCTTGTTGGCGTGGGTCGGAGACATACGCTCGCCGGTGCCGTCGAAAACGAGGCCGGCGAGCAAACTCGGATCAGACGCCGTCGAGCGAGTGATCCTCTCCACCCGGTTCTCGGCCAGGGTCTTCTGGACTTCATCCCAAAGTGCGTCGTCGATGATGGCTTCGTGAAGGCCGGGATAGACGTTGCCCTGGTGAACAATTTCGCCGCGATAGATCCGGTTCTGCAGCATCTGATAGAGCGCGCCAGGTGAAATCGGAACACCGCCCGGCCTCTGGCCGGCGCGGACTTTGCTCACAATGCCAGTGGCATCCAACTCCTCTTTGAGGGCGCGAACGGACTTCAGGACCGCGTAGCAGCGGAAGATGTGGCGGACCGTGTCGGCCTCCTGCTCGTTGATCAGAAGCTTGCGGTCGTCGACGTCGTAGCCGAGAGGTGTGACGCCGCCCATCCACATGCCTTTCCGTTTCGAGGCGGCAATCTTGTCACGGATGCGTTCACCCGTGACCTCGCGCTCAAACTGCGCGAAGGATAACAGCATGTTGAGCGTCAGACGCCCCATCGAGCTGGTTGTATTGAACTGCTGGGTGACGGAGACGAACGATACGTTCCTGGCATCGAAGGCGTCGACGATCTTGGCGAAGTCGGCCAAGGAGCGCGTCAGGCGGTCGACCTTGTAGACGACGACGGTATCGATGAGGCCGGCCTCGATGTCCACCAGCAGGCGCCGGAGGGCCGGCCGATCCATGCTGCCGCCGGAGTAGCCCCCATCATCGTACATCGCCGGAATAGCCGCCCAGCCAGCGGCCTTCTGGCTCTTGATATAGGCTTCGCAGGCTTTCCGCTGGGCATTGAGCGAGTTGAATTCCTGCTCGAGGCCTTCTTCGGATGACTTGCGCGTGTAGATCGCGCAGCGATGGCGTATGGGTAGATTGGTGGCGCCTCGGCTACGCATCGACGTCCCGATCTTGCTTTGAGACTTTCCTGCCAAGCCCGAAGAACCGCGGCCCTGACCAGCGGGTGCCTGTCATCTCGCGGGCGATGACCGACAGGGAGGACCAGGTCTTGCCGTGCCAGACGAAGCCGTCTTCCGTAACCAGGATCTCGTGCGTCTGGCCACCCCAGTCCCGAATGATGCGGGCGCCGGGCTTCAAGGTTGTGGTCCGCGGTTGGGCGAAATCGGCATTCGTTGACATCGTCCGAGCCAGCTCGTCGAGCCTGCGCCGGTTGGCGGCGCTCAAACCACCGTGCGTGCACTCTTGCAGTTTCCAGGCGATGCCAAGCTCCAGAAGTGCTCTGCTGAGCTTCTTCGGCGCGGGATACCGAAAGTGCCTGCGCCACGCTGTCTGCAGGTCGCCGTGCGACATGTTGGTGACGGTGCGATCTCATTCGCGAGACTGGCGGCTGCATCGGATGCAGCCGCCATAACCTTCCGGTAGGCCATGTCAGCGACCGCGCTGCGCCTCGATCCGATATCGGCGTTCACCGCTTGCCGTCTTCGACGATGTCAGTGTCAGGCCGAGCTTCTTCTTCACCGTGCCGGCCAGGAAGCCGCGCACACTGTGCTGCTGCCAGTCCGTTGCCTGCATGATCTCGTCGATGCTTGCGCCGCCAGATCGGCGCAAGAGTGACAGCACCTGCTCTTGCTTCGAGGTCTGCGGTTGATCCTGATGCGAAACAGGCTTCTTCGCCTTGCTCCGGCTGACCGCGGGAATCTGAGCTGTTGCTTTGCGGTGATTGTTGGCGCGCTTGGATTTGGACGAGGTCTCAACAGTAAGGGATGACATGATTTGGACTCCATGGTTGGGAACGTCAGATGCGACGTTCGCACCACTAAAAGCCCCGCGCGTTGCGAGGCGAGCCCTAGGACGGCGCCTATGGCCGTCACGCCCCACAGCAATGCGTCTTTGGTGCGAGAAGTCCAGTCGGTCTTGAGGGAAGTCTGAGTCGGTCACGTTCGCGGTTAATGACGTGCCTGCTTCGAACACTCAGCGTCCCACACTGCATCTCAGTCCGAGTGCGCCCATGACATCGGTCTCTCCGGCGCCTCGATAAGCACCACTCCGTCACTCTCCGTCATCGCACGCGACCCGAACACCTCGCTCCGCACTGAGGGCCAGACGTCCTCATCGGCGCGCGCCGCTTCGCCCGCATGAATAAAAGGCCCATCGCCATCGCGACGGCATATCGACCGGCCGCGTGCCTGTGCATTTTTCCATCGTTGAGTCTCCTCTGATGTGCTCTCAAGCAGGTTTTGTAGCCGCCGCGCCAAAACACTACGTCGTCAGCGGCTCCAATGCCTGGCGATGCGCGCTTGACCACCGAGGGCGTCCCGATCCGCCGGGCAGTGCGCGGATCGCGCCGCCCGCCGCTCGGAAACAGGCCGGCTTCCGTCAATGTCCGCCAAACCTTGATGGGAAACATAAGCGTCTGCAAACGCAGGATTAATGCGTGCACGACGCTGACGGTGTCGACCACGTGCAGTCCCCAGCCACTTCCAAAAGCCGATGTCAGGGTCCGAGAGCCGGTCGTGGTTGTTCGTGTAAGCATTTGCAATGCAACTGCTGCCCGGAGTGACCCGGTCGATACCGCCCTCGAAAAGCGGCTGCAGGAAAACGGTCAACGTGCCGGGAGCACCGGTCTTGGCGGCATCGATCAGCTGTTCTTCGGTTCTGACTTGTCCGGCGGCGATGAAACTCTGGACGTCCGTGACCACCAGGGGAATGACGGTCCAGGGAACAGAGGCGCACGTCACCTGACGATCCTGCGGGCGATCCGGCCTGACGACAGGCGGAGCCTCATCGACGCATTCAAGGATGCCGCGCCCGAGTCGATCTATACCCGCTTCTTCACTTACAAGAAGAGCGATGCAGGCAGCCAAGCGGTGATGCGCGGCAGGATCACCATGATGGCGAGTGTTGCTGCTGCGACGGCGAGCGTGGGCCAGTGGATGTCTCCCACTCCGCCCGCGATTTCGATGATGCGCGGCAAGACCCGATCTTCATGCAGGGCAAACCCGAAAATCTTGTCGTCCTGGCCGAGAATGATCCAGAGCGCGACGCCGTTCAGGAAGCCGATCAGAATGGGCTTCGAAAGGAAATCCGCAATGACGCCGAGGTGGAGAAAGCTCGCCGCGATGCACATCGCTCCGGCAAGCGCCGCAAGAGTGGGTGCAGGCATGGGTGGCGAACTCACAGTTTGCGGCGCCGGCCTCGGCTCAGCGTTTCCGATGGCAGCTCGCCGAAGCAGTCGAAGTATAGTTTTGAGAAATGCCCTGGATTGCTGAACCTGCACGCACTCACGACCGCGCTCACGGTCGTGTCCGCTCCTGGCTCGGAAAGAAATTCTCTCGCACGCCTTAGGCGAACATGGCGAACGAAAGCCATCGGCGAGCACCCGCGCGCCTTTCTGAACGTGGCAAAAAGACTTCGCGCGCTGACGCCGGTTATCTCCGCAAGCGTTTCAATCGAGAGCGGCCTGTCCCAGTTCGCCTCGATGAATTCCATGGCGCGAAGCACCTGCCAGGGTGCCGCTGAAAGTGACTTCGCGTTAAGCGACTCGCTATAGTTGTGCTGATTTGCATAGAGATAGGCGACAATCAGCGACTGGCTGAGCTCGGCCAGGCAAACCGCAGGAAGCGCCTCCGCTCCGCGATCGAGCTCCGAAATCACGAAGCGCAAGAGCCGGAGCTGTCCCGCGAGGGCCGACGGATCGTAGTGGCCATCGAGTGTAAGAGGGCGGCTGCTGGGATTTCCGAGCAGGGCGGATAGCTTACGATGGAGCGCCGCCGGGTCGATTCTCAAAAAGATGTGCTCGAGGCCGGCCCGATAATCGAGCTGCGCCGTTGCGCCCGGTCCGGCCGAGCCGCCCCTTCCTCCTCCAACCTTGAAGACCTTGCCGTCACTCGTCGCCTCGCCGGATCCGCGAATGCCGAACCCTTGCGTAAAGAAATCGGTGTTCACCAGCCGGATCCGGACCGGCGCGCCATAGCGGGCAAAGCTGACGCCGACGTCCTCGAGCCGACAGTGATTGAGCGTCGCGTCGAAACCGACTTTGCGGCGCGGCAGATCAAAACTGCTGACCGCATAGAGGGGTGAAAGCCGCTCGTGCAGCTCGTCGGGATTGCGGGTTCGGAGAACGTTGTAGATCTCGAGAGGGTCGCGCGAGGAGCTTGCCATGGGCGGCTGCGGGCCTACTGAGGCCCCTTCTGGGAAAAGGGTTTCGGGCGTAGAACGAGGGTATTATTCATTACACTGATACGCCGCTTTGACGTAGGGAGCAACCGATCCAAACGTGAGCCTTAACTTCGCTGCAGCGGCAGTCTATGCGCTCATTGTATATTTGGCGTGTGCTTGAGACGCGGAAATAAATCATTGCGCCCTTGCGTTGATCACTGCGATCGATCGTTTGCACGGAGCACCATCAAAATCAAAACGTCATGCCAACTCGCCACCGTGAAGCGCACGTGATCTACTACCTCTTCAGAAACTTCTTTACCTGTTGTGGCTTACGAAATTCGATAACGATACGTTCCTCCGCGCCCTTTGGGTGGATCGCGTGATGGTGCACGTCTTTGCAGGCGCGACGCTGACTTCCCTCGTAGGCTACTCATTGCTTGCGTGGATGCCCCCCTTTCTCATCCGTTCCCATGGTTTGATGGTCGCCGAAGCAGGCGTCTACATCGCCGCAACCGCTGGCGCTCTTGGAGCGGTGGGAACGTGGCTCAGCGGTTATCTCACCGAGCGTCTGCAGCGACGGGACATCCGCTGGGCACTGTGGCTATCGGCGGCAATATTGATCGCGATCGCCCCGCTTGCCGTCAGCTCCTTCCGTACCCGCCGCATTCGGCACTGCGTTTGCCGGACCCTCTCTGGCCGTTGCCCATAACCGGGTTCGCCCCCATCACAGGCCCGTCGCCTCCG
This sequence comes from Hyphomicrobium sp., assembly GCF_036833075.1. Taxonomy (GTDB): domain Bacteria; phylum Pseudomonadota; class Alphaproteobacteria; order Rhizobiales; family Hyphomicrobiaceae; genus Hyphomicrobium_C. The sequence continues at coordinate 6,494 of NZ_DAITQL010000008.1, read as the reverse complement.
CTGTGCTCCTGCTCTCAGTCAATTGTATTGGTCTTCTCCTGGGTCCCTTCGCCGTGGGCGCGCTAAGCCAATACGCTTTCTCCTCTCATGGCGTAGACTCCCTAAGGTTAAGGTATGCCCTGGTGATCATCGAGCTCGTTTCGGTCTGGGCGGCTTGCCACTTTCCGTGGGGAGGCTCGCTGCTGGCGTTGGAGAAACGGAAAAATTTTGCACGGAGAGGTGAGCTTTCTGAGAACACCCTCTGACCTCTGCCTCGACTTGTGAGTAGTTCCGTTGGAAACGACCTCAAACATTGAAAATTCATGACGTTCCGATCGAGGCTATATAAAAAGTGCATCGGCTGGCATCTAGACGCATTCTATCATTTTCATTCGCACCCGATTGATTGACCAAGAGAAAGCGCATAATAGTTTCTAGACAGCGCCCCTTCTAACAGCCTTTATCCGAGCGGGGTGGACCTGCCGATATTTGGTTCCGAGTTGGGGACGCCGTTATGTTGCACCGGTTCGTCGCGTGGACCTTTTCAGCCCTTGCAGTTGCGCTCATTGCGGGCGCCCCGGCTCTGGGAGCCGACGACAAGCTCAAGAAGGAGGAGCTACAGCAGCTTCTGGCGCCGGTCGCACTCTATCCCGACCAGCTTCTGACGAGCGTCCTGATCGCTTCGACCTATCCGCTCGATGTGGTGCAGGCGGCGCGATGGCGCGCCGAGAAAGCCAATACCAAGCTCAAGGGTGAAGCGCTGGAAAAGGCGCTCCAGAGCAAAGGATGGGATCCCAGCATCAAGGCACTGGTGCAGTTTCCGGATGTGCTGCGGAATATGAGCGACAAGCTCGAATGGACGCAGAAGCTCGGAGACGCCTTCCTTGCGCAGCAGGAAGACGTCATGGACGAGATCCAGTTTCTCCGAAACAAGGCGTACGAAGCCGGCAACCTGAAGAGCAACAAGCAGCAGAAGGTGAAGCAGAGCAGCTCGGGTAGCCAACCGGTTTACGTCATCGAGCCCGCGAGCCCGGAAACTGTGTACGTACCGGTCTATCAGACAACTGTCGTTTACGGCGACTGGTGGTACCCGACGTATCCACCTTATGCGTGGACCTATCCCGGATCATCATTCGTCAACGGTTTCTGGTGGGGCGCCGGAGTGGCCGTTGCCTCCGGAATATGGGGTTGGAACCATTGCGACTGGCATCACCACGATATCGATATCGATGTCGACAAATGGAACAACATCAATATCGATCGCGGCAGGCTCGAGAATTCGAAGTGGCAGCACCGGCCAGAGCAGCGAGGCTCCGTCCCTTACCGCGATAAGGATGTGCGTGAGAAATTTAAGCAGGCCGACCGGACCTCGAAGGGCAAGGACGAATTCCGCGGTCGCGACCGCGCCGAGATCGAGAAGCGGCTCAAGGACGCGGATCGCCCCCGGTCGGAAAGCAGGGCCGGAGATGCAGGCAACAAGGTACGCAGCGAGGCGGGAGACCGATCGGGCGGGAAGAGCAAGGATCGAACGAGTGACCGCCACACGCCGCGCGACGCAGACCGCAAGGCGGCCGGCCGTGATCGAGCAAAAGTCAACAACCCAACTCCGGGCGCATTCGACGTCAAACGCGGTTCCGATGTGCGCCGGGATGCCGAACGGGGCAAGGCAAGCCGCAGCACCATGAAGCCAAGCGCCAGGCCGCACGGCGGCGGTCATCGCCCTAGCGGCGGAGGCGGTCGCGGTGGCGGCCGACGGCGATAACCCGCTAGCCCAATCGGGACGAGGATGAGATGACCTATCTCGGCAGACAGAAAATGCGCGCCACCCTGGCGTGGACGCTCGTGTCGATCTTCGCCGCAAGCTCACCCGGCATGGCCACGCAGGCCACGTATGTTTCGCCGTCATCGGCAGTGGATGCGCTGGTTGCGGCCGTGCGATCCGGAACGCTGGAAGATATTCTCGACGTTCTGGGAGCAGATGGAAGGAAGATTGCCAGTTCCGGGGATGCCGTCGCCGATGCCGATACGCGCGAACGCTTCGTTGCAGCCTACGACGAGACGCACGAAATCCGCCAGGTCGGCGAGGGGCCGACCATTCTCTATGTTGGCCATGAGGATTTTCCCTTTCCGCTGCCGCTCGTATCCGAAGACGGAAAGTGGCGCTTCGATACTCAAGCTGGAGAAGAGGAAATTCTCGACCGGCGTATCGGCAGGAACGAGCTTGCCGCAATCGAAGTCCTGCGCGTCTATGCCGATGCACAGCGCGAGTATGGTGAGATCAATCATGACGGAAAAGGCCTCCAATACGCGCGCAAGCTCGCGAGCAGCAGAGGCAAACGCGATGGGCTCTATTGGCCGACCACCGAAGGCGAAGCGGAAAGCCCGCTTGGACCGCTCGTGGCGGAAGCGCACGCCGAGGGATATCGGCGCGGCAAGACTGGGCCGACACCCTATCACGGCTATCTCTTCCGGATCCTGACGGAGCAAGGCCCCAAAGCTGCCGGCGGTGCGCGCGACTACATCGTGAAAGGGCGCATGATCGGTGGCTTTGCTATGATTGCAACCCCAGCCGAATATGCAAACTCCGGCGTGAAGTCGTTCATCGTCAATCAGGACGGAGACGTATTCGAGAAAGATCTGGGCGAGGATAGCGCTCGTGTCGCGGACAGGATCGCAGCGTTCAATCCGGACGCTGGGTGGACCCCCGTCTTGGCGCCATAGTCCGTTGCCAATGACATAAGGACTATCGGCAACGCGCTCGAGCAGGAAATCAAGATGCGCTACCGGCTCATTCTCGCTTGCGTTGCCATCTGCATGCCTGCCCTTGCCGTGGCTGGGCACGATCAAGCGACCGACGATCTCTCTGTTACAAAACTGGAGAGCCTCGGCCCGTTGAAGAGCATGCGGGACTATTTTGCGCAGACCAGCGAGCTTGCCTTCAAGACCTCGTTTCGGGAGACGAGCGACCTCGCGAGCCTGGGGCGAAGCGGGTCGGCGAAATTCTACATCAGGCGGCCCAGCAGCTTTCGCGTCGAGTTGTCCTCGACCCAAGGCGACTACGTCTTCATCTCGGACGGCGCCACGTTCACGATCGTGCGGCCCAAGAGCGGAAAATTCTCACGCATGTCGGCGAGTGACTCCATTATCGGAACAATGTATCTGGCCGTCGGCCTGCTCGGGTCCCAGGCCAAGTTCCTCGATTTCATTTGGGCGGTGGAGTTCGGCGAGCTGCATAGCGTGACGCCGCATGGCGAGGACACCGTAAATGGAAAAGCGTGTGACCGCTTCGCCATCCAGCGCTTCGACCAGAGCTGGGATATCTGTCTCGACCGCAAGCCACCGCCGTTGCCGAGGAAGGTCGTGAGCCGGGCCTTGGCTTCGAACGATCGGTCCATGCAAACCAACGAGTTCGAATGGATCGAGCCGGCAAACCTGGCGCCTGGCTTATTTTCTTTCGTGCCGGCTCCAGGTGCGCGAGAGGTCAGGCCGTCTGAGCTCGAGTAAGTCGAGCCAAGACTGCGAGCACAGCACGAAAGCAATTCCCGCTTGGCTCAATCCGAGCTTCTGAAGGGCGGAGGTGTCTTATCCCAATGCTCCGGACCATCCCCATGTCCGGTAGGGGGCGAAAGACTTGGAAGCGCGTTCGGGTCCTCTTTGGCCGGCGGGATTTTGGGCGACGACAGCAGGGGAACCGTTTGTGCTGACGTTGGGAGTCGGAGCACGGGATTCTTCTCCGGATTGCTTCCCAAATTGCCGGAGGGCGCTCCATCACCGTTTGGTCCGACCCATCCCGCCTCGCGGTAGTACCGAAGCGCACCTGGATGAAGCGGAGCAGTGAGCCCGTGCGATATCATCGTGCGCTCCCTCAAGTCCGAGAACGCTGGATTTTGCGCGCGAATGTCAGGCAGGGCTTGGAAGAATGCCTTTACGAGCGTGTAGACGAGATCATCCGGAACGGACGCCAAGGTCACCATCGTGGCTACGACGCCCAGCGTGGTCACCGGATCTGGATTGCCCTGATAGGTGCCGGCAATCGTTACTGCGGAAAAGTAGGGCTTGTTTTTAGCGATGCGAGCCACCGTCTCGAGGTCGAGCGAGACGAGACGTATGGAACAGCTCTTGCTGATTTCAGCAATATTGTCGGACGGATGACCGATCAGGTAGGCGGAGGCGTCGATCTCTCCTGAACAAAGAGCATCACGGATCAAGCTCGGATCGGTATGCGAGATGAATTTCCTGTCGAGCTCGGACCAGCCGAGATGGTTGATCACCTCCTCGCCAGTATTCAACGTTCCGGTTCCGAACGGGCCGAGGTTCAGGCGCTTTCCACGAAGTTGATCGAACTCGGTAACCGGAGAATCCGATCTCACCACCACGGTGAACGCTTCCGCATGCAGCGAGAAGAGAGACCGCAGGTTCTCCGATGCGCCGATGAAGGCATAGGCGTCGTGACCGTGCGCGGCTTCGAACTGCACGTCGGATTGCACGATACCAAACTGGATTTTCCCAGGATCGAGCGTCAGAATATTCGAAGCGGATCCCCTTGTAGAGGCGACCGTACATGGATACTTCGCGAGCTTCAAAACCGCATCACAAACCGCGATGCCGGCACTGTAGTAGAGGCCTGACGGAGAGCCCGTTCCGATGGCTACCGGCTGATTGGCCGACGCGCGGTTCGAGATCAACATGACAGCGGCAAACGCAATCGCTACGAACCCCGAGCTGGCATTCCTGCGACCGCTCCAACCGACAACGCCCGCCATGACTGTACTCCCCTGAAAGTCGGCCTGCTTAATGCAGCTTTCTCCAGCCGGGCCGGTGCGTCAATGCATTCGCGCGAGCACGTCACCCAGAGCATGGTCGAAGTCGACCCTGACAAAGCCGAGGCGCGGAAATTCAATGTCGGTTATGACGTAGAGTGTGATCGCGAGCGCGCTGGAGAAGATCAACATGTGCGGCCAGCTTCGCGAGTTGGTGATCCCCATGCCATACCCGGCAAGGAGAGCGGCACCGAGCGCCAATCCCAAGAGCATCGCGTAGACTATTGTAGGTGGATGCTTATCGTTGATACCGGTGCGAAGCTGGGCCGATTCGAAGGCATTGTTGATCGCCGGCAGGATCAGAATGCAGGCGGTGGCATCGGGAGTGGCCCCGCACGACGAAACTGCATGATCCCAAAGTTTCATCTTAAGCGCCTCGATCTTCTCTTTTTGATTGCTCGAGAAGATCTCCCTCCGGTCCGATATTGAATAGTCGATCGGTAATCGAAATAATTCGATGCGATGTTCCAGATAGATCTGGAAGTCCCTGCGGAGTGGTGTGCGAGCACTTTCAGGAAGCAGGTTCAGTCGAATGTAGGCCGTGCCGATGGCATTGGCTTCCTGCAGCGCCAATTGACGGCGCTCATCAAATCTTTGCAAGGCACCCGAGAGGGTGAAGGCCAGCAAAAGGCCCATCAGCGCGAAAACAGCACCTTCGACGGTGCTGAGGCTAGCCGCCATCCCCGCTTTCTCAGCAAGACGCTTGGCTCCCAGGCGCCGGCCGTATTCCATGAGGACAAGCGAGCCAACCAGAACGCCAGCCGCAACTCCGAACGCGAACAAAAAAAAATCATCGTTGTCCGACCGAACGCGCTCGCTTCGGTTTAGCGCAGCTCACGTGAGTGCGGCGCGCCCGAGCGCAATAAATCGTCTCCCGTGAGATCACTTGTGGCTACACACTAAAACACACCTGCGTTACCCAGGTCAGGCTCGCTCTCTAGTTTTTTCGCATACGTCCCCGAAACCCATCAACTTCGGACCGGCAAGCGGACGAAAGCTCGGCGCTCTTATCAATGAGGCACTGCATGATACGTCCTCCGCCGGGTGCAACGGAGCCACAATGCGACGCGATATCGGCTTCGCAGATCTCTGCGGCTCGCCCGATATTGCTGACCGCAAGATCGATGCGCTCTGCAGCATCAAACAGGGCGCCGAAGCACTTGTCCGAAAGCTTATCTTCATGCGCCAGCATGCAAAGTGCGATGCGGCCCTCCCCAGGGGAAACGTTGCTGCAGTAGGATTTGAGATCACTCTCACATTCAGTTTTCAGCGTGGCGATCGCGCCTTCGACCTTGGCAATAACGTCCTTGGAAACTTGCGTTTCCGCAGAGGCCGGCGTCGTCGCCACTTGCAGGGAGACCAGAAGCGTACCCAGACCAAGCAGTAGTTTCATGTGCCTCAACCTCCCCGTCACAAACGCGTAGATCGGCGCACTCATATGCGCCTTCAACTCAGACGTCAATCGCGCAGAAAAATTTCGTATCGATTCATCTCGCCACTATTTTCTGCAGTTTCTGTACATGCGCAGAAAAATAGAGCCGAAATTTCAAGCAGCGATCAAATGCACAAACCGGCGTCGAACTAGCCGAACAAAATCCCAACGTGACCTTGCCCTCCCGGAAGGTACTCGCTTATAAATTGTGATGTGACCCCCGCAATTTAGTCCAGACGGCGCTAGAATCCGGCCCCTAGAGA
>NZ_DAITQL010000007.1:71212-81273 GCF_036833075.1 Hyphomicrobium sp. | reverse complement strand
GCCCGGCGACGACGTGATGCTGGCGCTCGATTGCGCCTCGACCGAGTTCTACAAGGGCGGCAAGTATGAGCTTGCCGGCGAGGGCAAGAGCCTCGACAGCGCCGGCATGGCCCGCTACCTCGAAGACCTCGTGGCGCGCTTCCCCATCATCTCCATCGAGGACGGCATGGCCGAGGACGACTGGGCCGGCTGGAAGGCGCTGACCGACGCCATCGGCAAGAACGTGCAGCTCGTTGGCGACGATCTGTTCGTCACCAACACCGAGCGGCTCGCGCAGGGCATCAAGACGGCGACCGCCAACTCGATCCTGGTCAAGGTCAACCAGATCGGCACGCTCTCGGAGACGCTGGATGCCGTGAACATGGCCCAGCGGGCGGGCTATACGGCGGTGATGTCGCATCGCTCGGGTGAGACCGAGGATTCGACCATCGCCGACCTCGCGGTCGCGACCAACTGCGGGCAGATCAAGACCGGATCGCTCTGCCGCTCGGACCGGCTCGCAAAATACAACCAGCTCATCCGCATCGAGGGCGAGCTCGGCGATGTGGCGCGCTACGCGGGCAAGAGCATCCTCAGGGGTGCGCGGGCCGTGTCGTAACAACGACGGACGGGTTCGCCGGTCCGTAGTTTTCGGGCCGGGCGCGCGCCGGGCGGTCTCGTGACTTTACCTCGTTTTAAGGCTTCAGGTCCTATAGTCCTCCTGTTCCCGGTTCTCATAGCGCGTAACGTCGAACATCCGTGTTGCGTCAATCCCTATACGATCGGCGAGCCAGGCTGCGGCAGGCGACGGTGTTGCTTCTCTGCCTTGGATTAACAGCCTATTTCGCCTTTCATATGCTCAAGGGCCGTCACGGCCTCGAGGCGCGGGATGCCTTGCTCGAGCGTCAAAGCGCGCTCGAGTTCGAGATCCAAAGCCTCGAGGCCGTGCGCGCCAAGCTCGAGCGCGATGTCGCGCTCCTTCGCCCCGACCTGCCGGACCCCGATTTCGTCGAGGAGATCGCGCGCGAGGTGCTGGGCTTCGCCAATCCGCACGATCGGATCCTCATGGACGCGACGCCTCCGGGCTGACCCTCGGGACCGGGATCCCTATCCCGTCGCGGGCGAGCCGCCGCCGCGAAGCGGTCACGGCGGCCGGCTACAGCGGTGCGCGCATCGCCTCAGCTCTGATGCAGCGCAGCATTCGCGCCCCGGTTTTCCCTGTGTCCCGTCGTCCAGGTTTCGTAGTATGGCGTCAAAAAATACGGCTGCCGGGACGTCCCCCGTGTGTGGCCTTGGCGAGGCGCCCTTTCGGAACGAGGAGTGAAGATGGCCGGTAGCGTCCCTGGTCCGAGCGGCGCGGAATGCGAAGCGTTCTCTCAGGACGAGGACATCGCGGCCTATCGCGCCATGCTCCTCATCCGGCGGTTCGAGGAGAAGGCCGGGCAGCTCTATGCGCTCCAGGCGATCCAGGGCGCCTGCCCGCTCTGCATCGGGCAGGAGGCGTCCATCGTCGGCCTGATGATGGAGGCGCGCCCGACCGACCCGGTGATCACCGGGTATCGGACCCATGGCGCGCTGCTCGCGCGCGGCGTGGACCCGCGGCAGGTGATGGCCGAGCTGACGGGCCGCAAGAGCGGATTGGCGCACGGCAAGGGCGGGACGGCGCGCATGTTCGCGCCCGAGCACGCGTTTTACGGCGGCCATGGCAACGCCGGCCTCTGCGCGCCGCTGGGGACGGGCCTTGCGTTCGCTGCGCGCTATCGGGACGAGGACACCGTAACGCTTGCATTCTACGGCGACGGGGCTGCCGCGCGCGGGCGTGTTCTCGAAGCCTACAAGGCGGCGGCGCGCCGGGCGCTGCCGATCGTGTTCATCGTCGACAACAATACCGCGGCGCCGGGGGCGAGCGTCGTGCTCGGATCCGTGCCGTCGGCGATCTCGGAAAGCGGGCGCCCGTTCGCCATCCCCGGCGAGCAGGTCGACGGTATCGACGTCAGGAGCGTCCGGCTGGCGGGGCGGCGGGCGATCGAGCGGGCGCGGCGCGGTGACGGGCCGACGGTGCTCGAGATGCTGACCTATCGCTACCGCGGGCATGGCGGCATGCCGGCCAAGGCCGGTGGGCTGGGGGTTCGGCACATCGAAGATGCGGATCCCGTCGTGAGAACGCGGGCGCGCATCCTGGCGTCCGGCAGCCTCAGCGAGCGCGCGCTCAAGGCGCTCGAGAAGGAGATTCGTGACACCGTCGTCGCCGCGGCGGCGTTCGCGCGCGGGGAGTCCGCGCCCGAGCCGGGCGATCTTCTGGCTTCCGTCGAGGCGTAGGGGTCATGCGACGCGAACTCCTCATGCCGCCGGTGACGCCGTCGATGACGGTCGGGACGATCTCGCGCTGGCACGTGGCGGAAGGCCAGTCGGTTGCGGCGGGTGATCTGCTGGTCGAGGTGGTGACGCCGACGGCGACCTTCGACATCGAGGCGGAGGACGCGGGACACGTGGAGCGCATTCTGGTGCCGGCCGGCACCGAGGGCGTGAAGGTCAATACGCCGATCGCGATCCTGCTCGGGGCGGCCGGTCAGGCGTGCGCGCAGCCGCTGGGGGTGTTCGCGGCGCTGGACCTCGAGCAGCGCGAAGCGCTGCGTTCGCCGGCCGCCGGCGGAAAACCGCGCACGGGCGGCGGACAGGGCAATAGCTACCGCGAGGCGCTGCGCGACGCGCTTCTCGCAGAGATGCAGGCCGACAGCTCGGTGTTTCTGATTGGCGTCGACGTGGCGCAGAACCGGGGCGCGCCGAAGGTGACGCAGGGGCTTTCCGACGCGTTCGGCCCGCGGCGCGTGGTGTCGGTGCCGGCCCTCGACGAGGCGCTGTTCGGGATGGCGGTCGGCGCGGCGTTCGCGGGCCTCAAGCCGGTGGTTGCGCTCGAGTCCTGGGGGCGTTCGATCGAGACGCTGGCGGCGAGCCTCACGAGCGCGGCGCAGACGTTCTATCTCTCCGGCGGGCGGCTTGCGGTGCCGATCGTCTTCCGCGGGCCCAACGGTTTCTCTCCCGGCCTTTCCGGCGAGGATGCGCGCTGCGTTGCCGCCGCGCTGGCGCAGATCCCGGGGCTCAAGGTCGCGCAGCCGGCGACGGCCTCTGCCGCGCGTGCGCTCCTGTCGGCGGCGATCCGCGATCCCGGGCCGGTGGCGGTGCTCGAGCACGACCTGCTCTATACGACGCGCGAGCCGGCAGCGGCTGCGGCCGGCGATGTTCGGCTCGGCGTGGCGCGCGTCGCGCGCCCCGGCGCGGACGTGACCATCGCGGCCGCCGGACACGCGGTGACGATCGCGCTCGACGCCGCGCTCCGCCTGACAGACGAGGGGATAGAGGCCGAGGTCCTCGATCTCATGTGCGTTGCGCCGCTGGATCGGAGTGCGATCGCCGCGTCCATCGCGCGGACGGGCCGGCTCGTGACGGTGGAGGAGGCCCCGGCCGACCTCGGCGTCGGGGCGGAGATCCTGGCGTTCGTCGCCGCGGATTGTTTCGGCGCGCTCAAATGCGCGCCCGTACGGATCGCGGGGGCGCGTGCGCCGATGCCCTATGCGGCGGCGCTGCAAGCAGTGGCGCGCCCCAGCGCGGACCATGTCGTGCGCGCGGTTTGCGCGATGATGCGCGGCGGGTAGCCGCCGCGGCCCCGAGCCCCCGCAGAGAGGGGGTGATTCGCTTTTGCATTTCGTCTGCGGGCGTATCCGGCCCCTTGAGGGAGCCGATGCCGCGGTTTCGATGTGGCGCCTCTGCAACGAGGCGTTGCTTTCCACTGATTCGCCGCGCGTTACGCGCCCCCATGCACGGCATTCTGGAGGGGTGTTCTTGTGGCCCGATCGGACTCGACCGTAGACCGGACTGACACAGGAGCAACTCCATGCCGTGAGGTATGTCTCGGGGGACCCCATGCATCATTCGTCGAAATCTTTGATCCTCGCAGGTTGCGGCGCTTTACTGCTCGCCGGCTGCTCGTCGGACGGCGGGCTCTTCGGCTCGGATTCGCTCACGACGCAGTCCATCTCCACATCGCCGTCGCTCGCCGCCGCGCCGAAAGTCGATCCGGCGTGCTACACGATCGCCCAGCGCATCGAGACGTTGCGCCGCGAGGGCGTGACGGAGCGCCTCGAAAAGGCCTCCACGGGCAAATCCTCGACGGTCGCGGTGAAGCGAACCTCGCTTGCGCAGGCGGCGGAGCTCGACAGGGCGAACGCCGAGTTCCAGGCCAAGTGCTCGACGTTCGGTCCGCGCCCGGCGCAGGCCCAGGTGGCGCCGGCGGCGGGGGGCGCCAATTCAGCGCAGGTGGTGTCGGCGACGGCGCCCCGGACGGCAGCGGCCATCGCTCCGCCCGTGGTCGTCCAGCAGCCGTGACGCTGAACATCGCCGAGGCGGGGTGGGCGCGGCGGCGGGCGGCCGTTTCCGGCCGTTCTCCCGTGCGGGCGGCGGCCCGGACTTGCCCGCAGGCCGCGAACGCTTTACTCATTCGGAGGCTGCAGCATCATGGCCACACTTCCATGCGAATGGCCTGATATGAGCTGCTGGGGGTTCAATAAACCCTGCGGAATATCTAACGTATCTGCGTCGATTAGCTTCGAGGAGACATCCGGACGATGACTGCGAAGGTGCGCGGCAGCGCGTTTCGTCTTGCTCTGCTCGGCGCCGTCGGTACGGCTGTGCTTGCCGGCGGCTGTGCATCGGGAGGCGACGGTCCGACCGGCAGGGCGCTCGCCGGCGGCGAGAGCTGTGCCTCCGTGAAGCAGCAGCTCAACAGGCTCGACGCCCGGGGCGTTCCGTCATCCGTGCAGGCGCAGGCCGCAGGCAAGAAGCTCAGCCCGCAGCAAAAGGCGGACGCCGATCTCTACAACCGCCTCCTCAACGACTATCTCGGCGCGCGCTGCCACGTTTGACGGCGATCCGCGACGGATCGGACCTGGACCCTATTGCTGCGGTCTGCCGGTCCGGGGCCGGAGAGTGGGAAGGCCGGGCGACGTTCGCGCAACCGGCGTCGCCGGGCTGGAGCATCCGGCCCCGTCTCGCCGGGTCTGAGAGAAAGTTCGTCTCGCCTCCGCCGCGCTCCGGGACCGCCAACTGCAAGATCCTGATCCGGCGCGCCGTAGGGCCGGCACATTCAAGGGGAGCGACGCCATGGACTACGTGCAAGCCGCGATCGACCATCAGGCCTGGATCATCATGGTCATCAACGGCCTGATCGCGGGGTGGCTCGCTGGCCTGCTGCTCGGCGGCGGCGGATTGATCCGCAACCTGCTGGTCGGCTTGATCGGCGCTGTGGTCGGCGGTTACCTGGTGTCGGTGGGTCTGCTGAGGCTTCCCTACGATTTCGACGCGTTCGTGCCCTACGGAAACCAGATCGTCGTCTCGACGGTCGGCGCGATGCTGGTGGTCATCGTCGCCCGCTTCCTCGGCGGACGCTGAGGGGGGAGTAGGCGCGCGTCAGGGCTTGGTTTAGGTTGCGCCATGGTCACCGTCATCGATACGCGCTCGCGTCCCCGTCATCCGGAGAAAGCGCATCGTCCGGATCAGCCGATGCCGCGCAAGCCGGACTGGATCCGCGTGCGCGCGCCGGGGTCCGAGGGCTTTCTCGCCACGCGGACGATCCTGCGCGCCCGCGGGCTTTCGACGGTGTGCGAGGAGGCGAGCTGCCCCAACATCGGCGAGTGCTGGCAGAAGCGCCACGCCACGATGATGATCATGGGCGACATCTGCACGCGAGCGTGCGCGTTCTGCAACGTGGCGACGGGGCGGCCGCGTCCGCTCGATGCGGACGAGCCCAGGCGCGTTGCGGACGCCGTGGGGGCGCTCGGGCTCGAGCATGTGGTCATCACGTCGGTCGACCGCGACGATCTCGAGGACGGCGGCGCGGCGCATTTCGCGGCCGTCATCGGGGCGGTGCGCGGTGCGGCGCCGGAGACCAGCATCGAGGTTCTGATCCCGGACTTCCTGCGCAAGGACGGCAGCCTTGCGCGCGTGGTCGCGGCGCGGCCCGACGTGCTCAATCACAACCTCGAGACGGTGCCGGGACTCTACGTGCGCATCCGTCCCGGCGCGCGCTATTTCCATTCGCTGCGCCTGCTGCAGCAGGCCAAGGAGCTCGACGCGTCGCTGTTCACCAAATCCGGACTTATGGTCGGTCTCGGCGAGACACGCGACGAGGTGCTGCAGGTCATGGACGACCTGCGCTCGGCGGACGTGGATTTCCTCACCATCGGGCAGTACCTGGCGCCCTCGCGCAAGCACGCCGAGGTGAAGCGCTACGTGCCGCCCGAGGAGTTCGAGGATCTGGCGCGCGTGGCGGTGTCCAAGGGGTTCCTTGTGGTTGCCGCGAGCCCGATGACGCGCTCGTCCTATCACGCGGGCGACGATTTCCGCCGCCTCAGGGCCGCGCGCGACGCTGCCCTCTCCGCACAATCGTAAGGTCCTTCCTTGCCGAGCTTCAAGACCGTCCGCCGTGTGCCCTTCACCCCGCGCGAGATGTTCGATGTCGTGGCGGATGTCGAGAGCTATCCGGCGTTCCTGCCGCTCTGCGAAGGGCTCACGGTTCATGAGCGCCGGGCGGGGGAGCGCGGTGTGGAGCTCGCCGCGACGATGACGGTCGGCTACAAGGCGATCACCGAGCGGTTCAAGACGCACGTGACGCTCGACGAGGCCGCCCGCATCATCCGGGTTCGCCATCTCGACGGGCCGTTCACGCATCTCGAGAGCGAGTGGCGGTTCGCGCCGGCCGGGGCGGGATGCGAGGTGCATTTCGCGATCGATTACGCGTTCCGCTCGACGATGCTGTCACTGATCGTGGGCGCGGCGTTCGATAAGGCCGTGCGCAGCTACACAGAGGCGTTCGAGCAGCGGGCGCGGATGCTCTACGGCTCGCGCGCAGGGGCCTGAACGCTCCGACGAAGGACAGCGCGCGCTTCAGTTGACGGTCTTGTCGCGGTTGCGGGTGCTGTCCAGTCCGGTGGCGCTCTCGAGGCCCCTGGCACCGGCGAGCTTGGCGCCGTCCAGGTCGGCGAGGCTGAGGTCGGCGCCGCTCAAGTCGGCGTTCGTCAGGTCGGCATGCGAGAGATCGGCGTTCCTCAGCGACGCCCGCGTGAGATTGGCGCCCTTGAGGTTGGCGAAGCGCAGCGAGACGTATCTGAGGTTCGCGCCCGAGAGGTCGGCGGCGGAGAGGTCGGCGGAATCGAGCCGCGAGCGCCAGAGCATCTCGATGAAGCCCGTTTCGTTGAACGGCGCGAGGGTTGCTCCCGCCATCCGCGCCCCGGCGAAGCTCCCGCCGCTGAAGACACCGAAAAGATGCGCGCCGGTGAGGTCGGCGCCGGTGAAGCTCGGTGTCTCCCGCCCGTTGCCTTCGAACGACGTGGTCGTGGTCGGCCGCAGGAGGCTTGCGCCCGCGAGGTTTGCGCGATCGAAACGCGCGCCGATGGCGATGACGCGGTCGAGGTTGGCCGCCCTGAGGTCGGCGCCGGTGAGATCCGCGCCGGTGAGATCGGCGCCGAACAGATTGGCCTTGGCGAGGCGCGCCTGCTTGAACGCGAGGCCGGCGAGGTCGAGGCCGGAAAGATTGCGCCCGCTGAAGTCGAGGGGGGCCGAGGGGCTGGCGGCGTACAACTCCTCCGTCACCTGGCGCGCCGTCAGATCCGCAGCTTGGGCCGGCGTAAGAGGGGCTGCAACGGCGATGACGGCTGCGAGCAGGAGCGAGCGGGAGGGGCGCGTCACGAGAAGCCTCGCAGGTTGTCGGAGTGGGAGCGTAGCCGGTCCGGCCCGCAAGATCCACAAGGAGCGCGCATTTGTGGCCGCGTCGGTGCGACGGGCCTCAGGAGGCGAGGGCTTCGCCCAGCATCGCCAGCGCCTCGGCTACCGTGCGCCGGCGAACGGCGGAGCGGCCGATGTCGCCGAAGCGGAACGCGCGGGCTTCGGGCGGTGCTCCGGGCGCCGCGAGGCCGATGTAGACGAGCCCGACGGGCTTCTCCACCGACCCGCCGCCGGGCCCGGCAACGCCCGTCACGGAGACGGCGATGTCGGCCGCGGAGGCGCGGCGGGCGCCGGCCGCCATCTCGCGAGCCACCTCGGCGCTCACCGCGCCGTGGCGGGTGAGCGTCTCGAGGTCGACGTTCAGCACGCCGACCTTGGCGGCGTTGGAATAGGTGACGAAACCCCGCTCGAACACGTCCGAGACACCCGCAATCTCGGTGAAGAGCGCGGCGATGAGGCCGCCGGTGCAGCTTTCCGCGGTGGCGAGCCTCCACTCCCGCGCGCGCATCGCGGAAACGAGGCGCTCGGCGGCGGAGAGATGCTCCGCTTCGAACATGCGTGACCTCCTGTGCCGACGCACGGCAAACGGTGTGCGTCCGCATCCTATGCCCCGAAACCTATCCCATGAAACGCTGCGAGGCGCACCTTTCGGAGCGCCTCGTCGGCAAGCGGGCATCGGGGACGGCCGGTGGCGTCAGTCGGCGATCATCTTCTCGGCGAGCCGCAGGAGATCGTCGAGCTTGGCGCGCGTCTCGATGCCCATGGTGGCGACCGAGCGAGCCTGGGCGGCCTGCCACACCGGGAACGCATCCTTGAGCACGATCTGGCCCTTGGCCGTCAGGTGCAGGCCACGCCCGCGGCGGCCGGCCGGCGGATCCATGATGATCATGCCGAGCGCGAGGAGACGCTTGAGGTTGCGGGAGAGCGTGGACTTCTCGATGTCGAGCTCGTGGCCGATCTCGACCGCGGTGATGCCGTCGCGCGAGGCGAGCTGGGCGAGCAGCGTGTACTGGCTCGCGGTGATGCCGAGTGGACGCATGGCGTCGTCGTAGAGACGCGTGATGATGCGCGACAGCTGGCGGACGCGGGTCGCGAGACAGGTCGCGGCCGTGGTCTCGGCGATGTCCGCGATGTTTGCGCCGCTGGTCTCGCCGGTCTGAGGACGCTCGATGGTGTGGGTCATCAGGTTCATGGGTTAGGCCCCCGGAGAATCGCTTTTTTGATCATACAACCGCTTGCTTTTGGTGATGCCGCGATTCTGGCGGGAGGGTCAACGCAAGCCCGGTCCGGAGGCGGGAAAAAGATGGCGCCCGTTACGACGGCAGCAGCACGGTCGCGGACGCGAGCGCCGCGATCCCTTCCTTTCGCCCGGTAAAGCCAAGGCGCTCCGTGGTCGTTGCTTTGACGGCGACGCGGGCAACGTCGATACCGAGCATGGCGGCGATAGCGCCACGCATCGCGCCCCGGTGCGGGCCGATGCGGGGCTCCTCGCAGAGGATCGTGAGGTCGACGTTGGTGATGCGGCCACCGCGGGCGGCGATGCGGCGGGCGGCGTCCTCGACGAACAGATGCGAGGCGGCGCCTTTCCAGGCCGGATCCGACGGTGGGAAATGCTGGCCGATGTCGCCGTCGCCGATGGCGCCGAGGAGGGCGTCGGTCAGGGCATGCAGGGGCGCGTCGGCGTCGGAGTGGCCGAGCAGGCCACGGTCGTGGGGAATGCGTACGCCGGCCAGCCAGACGTGGTCGCCCGCGCAGAACGCATGCACGTCGAAGCCGCTGCCGGTGCGCGGCTCGAGAGCGGGGGCGGCCGGCCTCAGAAGATCCTCTGCCATGGCCATGTCCTCCGGCGTGGTGATCTTGAAGTTGCGCGCCGAACTCGCGACGAGCGCGACCGCGAGGCCGGCCCATTCGGCGATGGCGGCGTCGTCGGTGGCGTCGTGGAAGCCCGCTTCGGCGGCGCGGGCGTGCGCCGCCAGGATCGGGCCCAAGTGAAACCCTTGCGGCGTTTGCGCTTTCCAGAGGCCCGCGCGGGCGATGGTGGCGCCGATGAGGCCATCGCCAGCGTCGCGCTTCAAGGTGTCGGCAAGGGGCTCGGCGGCGATGGCGCCGGGATGGTGCTCGAGCGCGGCGAGCACGCGGGCGACGATGTCGGGCGTGACGAGCGGGCGGGCGGCGTCGTGGATCAGGACCGTATCGGGTGCCGC
The DNA here is from genome assembly GCF_036833075.1 of Hyphomicrobium sp. Classification (GTDB taxonomy): domain Bacteria; phylum Pseudomonadota; class Alphaproteobacteria; order Rhizobiales; family Hyphomicrobiaceae; genus Hyphomicrobium_C. The sequence continues at coordinate 71,314 of NZ_DAITQL010000007.1, read as the reverse complement.
CTCTGCGAGGGATTTGAGGCCGAGCCGGACGGACTCCTGACGTGTCCGGCCGCCGAGGACCGGAGGCGTCAGGCGTGCCGAGGTCCCCCTCACAGCGGCGTC
>NZ_DAITQL010000007.1:0-71202 GCF_036833075.1 Hyphomicrobium sp. | reverse complement strand
CGGTCGTCGGGATGGATGACGACGGTGATGGTGCCGATGGCCGGGCAGGCATCGAAGGCGGCGATGGCGCGGGCGAGCACCGGCCGGCCGGCCAGCAGCGCGTACTGCTTCGGCGCATGCCGGCCGGGCGCGGTCTCCTCGCGGCATGCGCGGGTGCCGCGGCCGGCGGCGACGATCAGGGCGGCGGCTGTCACGGCAGAATCCAGACCTTAATTGCGCGTCGGGACGGACTTAGCCCGCGGCGCGGCATTTGGGCAAGCAGGGGGGGCCATCGGAAGGCTGTGCGGCGGTCTTGCGCGATGTCCCGATCCGGACTACGGTGCCCAAATAGAAGGCATATAAAGTATCTGCTCGATTTATAGGCAAACAGGTTTCAGAACAGAGAGGGAGCTCTCGCTCTTGGCCCGGATCAGGATCGGCTCTCAGACTCTCGAAAACGCGGTCTTCCTCGCGCCGATGACGGGGGTCAGCGATCTGCCGTTCCGCCGTCTCGTGCACGCCGGCGGGGCCGGGCTTGTCGTGTCCGAGATGGTGGCCAGTGCGGAGCTCGCCCGGAAGCGGGCGGATGTGCTGCGCCGTGCCGAAGGCGAGGGGCTGGCTCCGTTCGTGATGCAACTCGTGGGGTGCGAAGCGTGCTGGATGGCGGAGGGCGCGCGTATCGCGGAAGCCATGGGTGCCGATGTCGTCGACATCAACATGGGCTGTCCCGCCCGCGAGGTGACAGGCAAGGCGTCGGGCTCGGCGCTCATGCGCGATCCTGATCACGCGCTGGCGCTGATCGAAGCCGTGGTCGGGGCCGTCTCTGTGCCGATGACGCTCAAGATGCGGCTCGGCTGGGACGAGCGCTCGCTGAACGCCCCCGAGCTTGCGCGCCGCGCCGAGGCCGCGGGCATCCAGCTCATCACCGTGCACGGGCGCACGCGCCAGCAGTTCTTCAAGGGCACGGCCGACTGGCCGGCGGTCCGGGCCGTCAAGGACGCGGTCGGCATTCCGGTGATCGTCAACGGCGACATCGCGACGGCCGCAGACGCGCGGGCCGCGCTCGCCGCGTCGGGCGCGGATGGCGTCATGATCGGGCGCGCCGCCTATGGTGCACCGTGGCTGCCCGGGCGCATCGCGGCGGCGCTCGCCGGGTCCGGTGCGGTGGAGGCACCGACGCTCGCCGAGCAGGGGCGCATCGCGCGCGCGCACGTGGAGGCGATGCTGGCCCACTACGGCGAGGCGCTCGGGCTGCGCAACGCGCGCAAGCACATGGGCTGGTACATCGAGACGAGCGGGCATCGCGCGCAGGCCCGCAAGCTCTGGCGACGGCGGCTGTGCACGGAGGACGACCCCGTGCGGGCGCTGGCGCTGCTGGATGCATTTTACGGAGACGCGCCCGAGCGCGATGCGATCGGGCCTGGCGTGCTGGAGGAGGCCGCGTGACGAGGAGAGCCGCCGAGCGTCCGATCCCGATCCGCAAGCCGGCGGTGGAGTACGACGCGCTCCTGGCGGCGCTTCCGCATCCGATCCTCGTGATCGGCGACGGCAACCGGATCGTCTACGGCAACGCGGCGGCGGAGGCGTTCCTCTCCACCAGCGCGCCGATGATGACGCGGATGCGGCTCGACGACGTGGTCGCGTTCGGCTGCCCGCTGCTGGCGCTCGTGGAGCAGGTCCGCGAGAGCGGTGCGACGGTCAACGAGTACGGCGTCGAGATGGCGAGCCCGAGGTTCGCCAACCCCAAGTTGGTCGATGTGTATGCGGGTCCTACGGGCGAAGGCGGGCCGCTGATCGTCGTCATGCTGCAGCAGCGCACCATGGCGCAGATGATCGAGCGCCAGCTCACGCATCGGGCGGCGGCGCGCTCGGTCTCGGGCATGGCGGACGTGCTCGCGCACGAGATCAAGAACCCGCTGTCGGGCATCAAGGGCGCCGCGCAGCTCCTCGAGCAGAACCTTTCCGACGAGGATCGCGTGCTGTCGCAGCTCATCTGTTCGGAGACCGAGCGGATCCGCAACCTCGTGAACCGCATGGAGGTGTTCGGTGACGAGCGGCCGCTCGCCAAGGAGCCGGTCAACATCCACGACGTGCTGAGCCACGTGCGCAGGCTCGCGGAAACCGGCTTCGCGCGCGGCATCCGCATCGTCGAGGATTACGATCCCTCGCTGCCGCCGGTGCCGGGCAACCGCGACAAGCTCGTGCAGGCGATGCTCAACCTCATCAAGAACGCGGCGGAGGCGATCGGCAAGAACAGGGACGGGCAGGGGCGCATCGTCCTGCAGACCTCGTTCCGGCCGGGCGTGCGGCTCTCGGTTCCGGGGGCGGACCAGCGCATCACGCTGCCGCTCATGATCCAGATCGAGGACAACGGGCCCGGCGTTCCGGATCATCTCAAGCCGCATCTCTTCGACCCCTTCGTCACCACCAAGCACAACGGCACCGGGCTCGGCCTCGCGCTCGTCGCCAAGATCATCGGCGATCACGGCGGCATCATCGAATGCGACAGCGAGGCCAGCCGGACGGTGTTCCGCGTTCTGCTGCCGCTGCAGGAGCGCGGCTCCAGAGCCGGTCCGGTGCAGCGACCGATCCCCGTCAACGACAGGAGCAGGTAGGACCATGGCCCGTGGCACCATCCTCATCGCGGACGACGACACCGCCATCCGCACCGTGTTGAACCAGGCGCTCGCCAGGGCAGGCTATGTGCCGCGCGCGACGGGAAACGCGGCGACGCTCTGGCGCTGGGTGAGCCAGGGCGAGGGCGACGTCGTGATCACCGATGTGGTGATGCCCGACGAGAACGCCTTCGACCTCATCCCGCGCATCAAGAAGGTGCGGCCGGAGCTGCCCGTCATTGTCATGAGTGCGCAGAACACGCTGATGACGGCGCTGACGGCGGCCGAGAAGGGCGCCTACGAGTACCTGCCGAAGCCGTTCGATCTCTCGGAGGTCGTGTCGGTGGTGGGCCGCGCGCTCGCCGGGTCGAACGGGCGGCCGCGGGCGGTCGCGGCCGACATGGACAGCGAGGAGCTGCCGCTGATCGGCCGCTCGCCGGCCATGCAGGAGATCTACCGCGCGCTCGCCAGGCTCACGCAGACGGATCTCACGGTGATGATCCAGGGCGAGAGCGGCACGGGCAAGGAGCTCGTCGCGCGCGTGCTGCACGACCACGGCAAGCGGCGGGCCGGCCCGTTCGTCGCCATCAACATGGCGGCCATCCCGCGCGAGCTGATCGAGAGCGAGCTGTTCGGCCACGAGAAGGGGGCGTTCACGGGCGCGCAGACGCGCACGCCGGGCCGCTTCGAGCAGGCCGAGGGCGGCACGCTGTTCCTCGACGAGATCGGCGACATGCCGCTCGAAGCCCAGACGCGCCTGCTCCGCGTGCTGCAGCAGGGTGAGTACACGACGGTGGGCGGGCGCACGCCGATCAAGACCAACGTGCGCATCGTCGCGGCCACGCACCGCGATCTCAGGAGCCAGATCCAGCAGGGGCTCTTCCGCGAGGACCTCTACTACCGCCTCAACGTCGTGCCGCTCCGGCTGCCGCCGCTGCGCGAGCGCGTCGAGGACATCGGCGATCTCGTGCGCCATTTCCTGCGTCAGGCGGCGCGCGAGGGCCTCGGGCAGAAATCCATCGAGACGGCAGCCATCGAGCGGCTCAAGACGCACCCGTGGCCCGGAAACGTGCGCGAGCTCGAGAACTTCGTGCGCCGCGTGGGAGCGCTCTACACGCAGGACACGCTGACGCAGCAGATCATCGAGCACGAGCTCGCTGAGGCGGAGCCTCCGAAGCGCAGCGCGGCCCCCGAGAGCGAGCCCAAGGATTTCGCGGAGATGGTGGAGCGCTATCTCGCGGACTATTTCGCCGGTTTCGGCAAGGAGCTGCCGCCGCCCGGGCTCTACGACCGGGTGATCCGGGAGGTCGAGCAGCCGCTGCTCTCGGCGGCGCTGGCGGCGACACGCGGCAACCAGATCCGGGCTGCCGAGCTCCTTGGGCTCAACCGCAATACGCTGAGGAGCCGGATCAAGGCGCTCGATCTCCGCGTCTTCCGCGCGCCGATGCCGTGAGGGCAGCGCGGGGGCCGCCGAACCGCACGCACCGGCTAGAGCATGTTCAGATCTTATGACTCGAAACGCCATTCCCCTCCCATCTCGCCGAAGGCGAGCCTCCGACTCGGCGTGCGGAAGAAGGGGGGACCTACGGCTGATGGTCTGCAATCCCCCCCCTCCTAGAGTGTTTCCGTTTCAGGTGGAAACAGGGGTTCGGTGTACGGAAGCGTGTCTGGACTCCGGCCTTCGCCGGAGTGACGAATTATTGGTGGCGATCCGATTGCCCGATTTCAACGTCATCCCGGCGTCATGGCGAAGCCATGCTCCGCATGGACGGCCGGGATCCGGACACGCCGATTGCTCGCACGGCCATGCCTCCACCTATGTCGGAAAGACCCTGGCCCCCCTCCTAGCGTCATGTCGGAGACATGCCTTCGGCATGACGGGGGAGGAACAAGGACGACCAAGCACGCCAACCGCGCCCATATGATCTGAACAAGCGCTAGCCCGGCGTATTCGGGCCCACGAGGATGTCCGAAGAAGGATTGCTGCATCGAGCGATAGCGGCGGACCGGCTGCAGCCGCCGCGGCCGGGCGGAAGGTTGCGCACGCCGGCGCTCAGGTTTCGATAGCTCTTTCTCAGTATCTCCGGATGAGACCCACGAGGCGACCCTGGATGTCGACTTGGTCGGGGCCGAAGATGCGCGTCTTGAACTCGGGGTTCGCGGCTTCCAGCGCGATGGTCGAGCCCTTCTTGCGCAGGCGCTTCAGCGTCGCCTCCTCCTGCTCGACGAGCGCCACGACGATGTCGCCGTTCTCGGCCGTGTCGCAGCGGCGGATGATCACCGTGTCGCCGTCGTGGATGCCGGCTTCGATCATCGAGTCGCCCTTCACCTCGAGCGCGAAGTGCTCGCCGTTGGTCAGGAGGTCCGGCGGGCAGGCGATGTCGTGGGTATGGTTCTGGATGGCGGAGATCGGCACGCCTGCCGCGATGCGGCCCATGACCGGCACCGAGACGGTGCGGCTGTCCACCATGTGCGAGGGCGGGAGCGCGATGTTGCGCACCTTGGCGCCCTCGATGACGCTCGGCTGGAACCCGATGCGGCGCGGCTCCGCCGAGACCGACGCCGCCGTCACCGCCACGGTCGAGGTTTCCGGCAGCTTCAAGACCTCGATCGCCCGCGCCCGGTGTGGCAGGCGGCGAATGAAGCCGCGCTCGACCAGCGCCGTGATCAGCCGATGGATGCCCGATTTGCTCTTGAGATCGAGCGCATCCTTCATCTCGTCGAACGAGGGCGGCACGCCGTCCGCCTGCATGCGCTCATGGATGAAGAGCAGCAGCTCTTTCTGCTTCGACGTCAGCATGGTGCCTCCCGTGCGGCCCGATACGCAAAGGCCGAGTGCCGTTTCGATTTTTGCGGATCGCGGCGCCGTCGCCCCTCGACCGTCCCACCCCGCCCCGGAGTCCGCGGCACCGATGGCGCCGCAACCTGGAGTGAGGGGGACTCACCTAAAACAAATCGTGAATGTACCCTAATCGTTCTTACAAGGTTCTGCAAGCCCGGTTGGAAAATCCCCGCGCATGGTCAAATTTTACGGTAGCGGCGCATTGCCATGGCGCGGTCCCGGCCCGTGTGCAGTTATGTCCCCAAACAGAGTCCTGTCGAGGGCACGAGATGAATACGATTGCGGGTTGGCGGCTCCAGATCATGCCCCAGTATGCGGAGCACGACCTTACGGCGTCGAGCTTCATGAACGTCGAGATCCCCCACATGGCGCGTGCCATGTCCTTTGCGCGCAACCGCGCGGGCGCGGTGCCGGGCGAGCGCATCTATGCCGTGCGCCCGTTGACCGTGGAGGAGCTGCGCCAGCCGAGCGCGACCGGTCTCTGAGGAGCGTTTGCCTGTAAGCCAAGCGGAACCGCGCTCCCGTCTTTCGACGGGACCGAAGGCTCACGCGCGGACAATCGCGCGACGCTTTCCCTTAAAGCCGATCGATCTCGATGCGCTCGCCGGCCGCGGCTGCCGGCGCGTCGTGTGTCCGCCGGATCAGGCAGTCGGCGCGTGCGAGCGCGTTGAGGAGGGAGCTGTCCTGGGAGTTGAGGGGCGTGACGGTCAATGCCCCCGTGTCGTCGCGTCCGAGCGTCGCGCGCATGAGATGCAGGCGCGGCCCGTTGGCTTCGAGCGGTCGCGTGAGGATTGCCGTTTCGCTCACCCGCGCGTCGCCGGTCTCGCCGAGGAGCGCCCGGACGAGCGGCACCAGGAACACACGCGCCGTGACCAGCGCGGAGACGGGATTGCCGGGCAGCCCGAGCACGCGCGTCGCGCCGAGCCTCCCGAACATCAGCGGCTTGCCGGGGCGCAGCGCGATCTTCCAGAACGCGAGATCGATCCCTTCGGCCTGGAGCGCGCGCCCGACCAGATCGTGGTCGCCCACCGACGCGCCGCCGATGGTGACGAGGACGTCCGCGTCGCGGGCCTCCGCGATGCGCGCGGTGAGTGCGTCTAGGCGGTCCGGTGCAATGCCGAGCGGCCGAGCCACGCCGCCGGCTTCCGTGACGAGGGCTGCAAGCCCGACGGGGTTCGAGGAGACGATCTGGCTCGGTCCGGGCGGCGTCCCAGGCGCCACGAGCTCGTCGCCCGTGGCGAGAAGCGCCACCACCGGCCGGCGCGCCACCGGAACCTCGCCGTATCCCATCGCCGCCGCGAGCGTGGCGGTGTGCGCATCGAGCCGCCGGCCGCGTGCGAGCAGCACGTCGCCCTCGGAGAAGTCGTTGCCGGCGTGGCGGATGTTGGCTCCGGCCGCGGTCGGGTGTGTGGCTGCGATCGTGTCGGCGTCGCGCGAGACGTTCTCCTGGATCACGACCGTGCCCGATCCCGCGGGCACCGGCGCGCCCGTGAAGATGCGGACGGCCTCGCCCGGCCCGAGCTGGCCCGCATAGCCATGCCCCGCGGCCGACTCGCCGATGACCCTCCAGTGGTCGCCCACGGCGCAAGCGCCGTTGCCGAACACGGCATATCCGTCCATGGCGGAGGCGGCGAACGGCGGCTGCGTGAGCCTGGCGGTGAGGTCCCGCGCCAGCACGCGGCCGGCTGCTTCGGTGATCGGCACGACCTCTTCGGCGGGGGAGGGAATTTCGGCGAGCACGCGCGCGAGCGCCTCGGCGACCGGAAGCAGGCTCATCGTTTCGGGCTCCCGGCGTGCGTGCGCGGCGGTGCGACGTAGTCGCCCGAGCGGCCGCCCGATTTGGAGACGAGCCGGACGGCGCCGATCTCCATGGCGCGATCGACCGCCTTCAGCATGTCGTAAATCGTGAGCGCCGCGACCGAGACCGCCGTCAGCGCCTCCATCTCGACGCCGGTCTGCCCGCCGACGCTCACCTCGGCGCGGATGTGCAGGCCGGCCGGCGCGTCTTCCGGCGTGAACGTCACGGCGGCCTTCGTGATCGCCAGCGGATGGCAGAGCGGGATCAGCTCGCTCGTCCTCTTGGCGGCCATGATGCCGGCGATGCGTGCGGCCGCGAGCACGTCGCCCTTGGCCGCGCCACCCGAGACGACGAGATCGAGCGCCTCGGGTGTCATGGCGATGAAGCCCTCGGCAACGGCGGTGCGCTGCGTCACCTGCTTGGCGCCGACATCCACCATGCGCGCGCGGCCCGCGTCGTCGAGATGCGTGAGCTTGCTCATGCGCGACCTCTGCGGAGTTCGCAACGTCGTTCCCTCCCCCCTGTGGGGGAGGCTAGGAGGGGGGGGCTCCAGAACGGCGGCCGTAGGGATTCTCCCCACGCCTGATCCCTCCCCACAAGGGGGAGGGGAAAAACGGCGTGCTCTCTCGATCCACGCATCATGCGGCCTCCGGTGTGAGCAGCGCGCGCGTTGCCGCCGTCACGTCGGCCTGGCGCATCAGGCTTTCGCCGACGAGGAACGTGGCGACGCCGACGCGGTTGAGGCGCGCGATGTCGGCCGGCGTGAAGATGCCGCTCTCGCCGATCACGATGCGGTCCTTCGGCACGCGCGGCGCCAGCGCTTCGGTGGTGGCGAGCGTCGTCTCGAAGGTCTTGAGGTTGCGGTTGTTGATGCCGATCAGCCGGCAGTCGAGCCTGAGCGCGCGGTCGAGCTCGGCTGCGTCGTGCACCTCGACGATGGCGTCCATGCCCCAGTCCCGCGCCGCGCCGGCGAGGTCCGCGGCGAGCGCGTCGTCCACCTCCGCCATGATGATGAGGATGCAGTCCGCGCCCCACGCGCGCGCCTCCACCACCTGGTAGGTATCGATCATGAAGTCCTTGCGCAGCACGGGCAGCGACACCGCTTCGCGCGCGCGCGTCAGGAATTCCGGCGCGCCCTGGAACGACGGGCCGTCGGTCAGGATCGACAGGCACGCCGCGCCGCCCGCCTCGTAGGCGCGCGCGAGGGCGGGGGGATCGAAATCCGCGCGGATGAGCCCCTTCGAGGGCGACGCCTTCTTGATCTCGGCGATCAGCGCCGTCTCGCCCGCGCGATGCTTCGCTTCGAGCGCCGCCGCGAAGGAGCGCACGCGCGGCGCGCTACGCGCGTATTCCGCCATGACCTGGAGCGGCCGCGCCGCCTCGGCGGCAGCGACTTCCTCGCGCTTGTAGGCGGTGATCTTTTCGAGAATGTCGGCCATGTGAGCTTCGGGTTGAGCGCCAGGAAGGGTTGCTCTATGTTTTTGGTTTGACGCGTTTTCTTAACGCGAAGTGGTGTCCACTTCGCTTGAAAACGCTCTAGCGGCCAGGGCCGCGAGGGTCAAGCCGCGGCATGCGCAGCCCAGGATAGCACGCGCCGACGGGCGCGCCGCGCTGTCAAAATGCCCTGGTCACCGCGTGCCTTGGCTGATGGCGACCAGCCGTTCGAGTGCCCGTGCCGCCCGGCCCGAGGCGATCGCCTCTTCCGCGAGCGCGGCGCCCTCGCGGAGGCTCTCCGCGCGGCCCGCGACGATCAGCGCCGCCGCCGCGTTGAGCAGCACGATGTCGCGATAGGGGCCCAGAGCTCCGGCCAGCAGGTCCTTCAACGCCTCGGCGTTGCGCGCGCCGTCGCCCCCCTTGAGTTCGGACAGCGTAACGCGCTCGAGCCCGGCATCCTCGGGCGTGACCTCGAAGGTCGTGATCGTGCCGCCGTCGAGGCAGGCGACCGCCGTCGGCCCGGTGGTCGACAGCTCGTCGAGCCCGTCGTAGCCATGGACGACCCAGGCGCGCTCCGACCCGAGCGCCCGGAGCACCTCGGCGACCGGTGTTACCCACGCGTGGGCGAACACGCCGATCACATGGCGGCGCACGCCTGCGGGGTTGCAGACCGGGCCCAGGAGGTTGAACAGCGTGCGCACGCCAAGCTCGGCGCGTGCCGGCGCCCAGGCCTTGAAGGCCGGATGATGGTGCGGGGCCCACAGGAAGCCAACGCCGGCCTCGTCCACTGCGCGCGCGATGACCTCCGGTCCGCAGTCGAGCTTGACCCCCAGCGCGGCGAGCACGTCGGAAGCGCCCGACAGCGACGAGACGGAGCGGTTGCCGTGCTTGGCGACCTTGAGGCCCGCACCCGCCGCGACGAGGGCTGCCGCCGTGGATACGTTGAACGTGCCGTGGCCGTCGCCGCCCGTGCCGACGATGTCGATCGCGCCCGGTGCCACGGTGACGGCGGTCATCCGCGCCCGCATGGCGCGTGCGGCTCCCGTGATCTCGTCCACGGTCTCGCCGCGGACGCGAAGCCCCATGAGGAAGGCCGCCATCTGTGCAGGCGTGCCTTCGGCGGTCAGCGCCTCGACCGCCTCGGCCATGCTCTCCTGCGAGAACGTTTCCCCGGCCGCGACCCTTTGCAGAACCGTCCTCACCCCCGCCGCGCCGCTCATCGGTTCCAGCCTTGCCGCCTATGCCGCATCGCGCCGGCGCGGCTTGAGGCCAGCCATGTCGAGGAAGTTCGCGAGGAGCGCATGTCCCTGCTCGGAGGCGATGCTCTCGGGGTGGAACTGCACGCCGTGCACGGGATGCGTCTTGTGCATCAGCCCCATGATGATGCCGTCCTCGGTCTCGGCGTTGACCTCGAGGCAGTCCGGCAGGCTCTTGCGCTCGACGATCAGCGAGTGGTAGCGCGTCACCTCGATCCGGGGAGGCAGGCCCTTGAACACGCCGGTATCGCTGTGCGTGATGGTCGAGAGCTTGCCGTGCATCGGCTCGGGCGCGCGGATCACCTTGCCGCCGTAGGCCTGGCCGATGGACTGATGCCCGAGGCAGACGCCGAGGATCGGGATTTTGGCCCCCGCCTTGGCGATGAGATCGAGGCAGACGCCGGCCTCGTTGGGGGTGCAGGGGCCGGGCGAGAGCACGATCGCCTTGGGCTTCATGGCGATCACCTGGTTGGCGGTGACCTTGTCGTTGCGGATCACCTCGCTCGCCGTGCCGAGCTCGCCCAGGAAATGGACGAGATTGTAGGTGAAGCTGTCGTAGTTATCGATTAGGACGAGCATGGAGCGCGGGCCTCGGGGGCGTGAGCGCGCCGGAAGGGCCGGCGCCGCAATGCCCTGATGTGGGTGTAGAAACCTGACGCGCAAGCGTCAAGCTTGCGACGTCTCCTCCCCCTTTGTGGGGGAGGCCGGGAGGGGAGACTGCAGAACAGTTGCTGTCGGGATCCCCTAACCTCCGACCCCTCCCACGTCGAGTCGGAGACTCGCCTTCGGCGAGATGGGGAGGGAGAATGACCGCGGTGCTCTCCCACTCCGCGCCGCAAGCCGTTATAAGGGCCCCATGAACCAGCCCGACTCCCTGAAGCCCAACCCGCGCGTCGCCATCGGCGGGCATACGGTCGCCAACGACGCGCCCATCGTCGTCTTCGCCGGCCCCTGCCAGATGGAAAGCCGCGCCCACGCGCTCGAGATGGCCGGCGCGCTGAAGGAGGCGGCCGGCCGCCTCGGCCTCGGGATCGTCTACAAGTCGTCGTTCGACAAGGCCAACCGCACCTCGCTCTCCGGCCGGCGCGGCATCGGCCTCGACGCCGCCATCGACGTGTTCGCCGAGATCCGCGAGACGTTGGGCCTGCCCGTCGTCACCGACGTGCACGAGAAGGAGCAGTGCGCGCTGGTCGCGCCCGTCGCCGACGTGCTGCAGATCCCGGCCTTCCTCTGCCGCCAGACGGACCTGCTGGTCGCGGCCGCCAAAACCGGGCGCACCGTCAAGGTGAAGAAGGGCCAGTTCCTGGCGCCGTGGGACATGAAGAACGTGGTGGCCAAGATCGTCGGCTCGGGGAACCCGAACGTGCTGCTGACCGAGCGCGGCACCTCTTTTGGCTACAACACGCTGGTGGTCGACATGCGGGCCTTGCCGCAGATGGCCGAGACCGGCGCGCCGGTGATCTTCGATGCGACGCATGCCGTGCAGCAGCCGGGCGGGCTCGGCGGCAGCTCGGGCGGTGACCGCCGCTTCGTGCCGGTGCTCGCGCGCGCGGCGGTGGCGGTCGGTGTTGCGGGCCTTTTCATCGAGACCCACGAGGCGCCCGACACCGCGCCGTCGGACGGGCCGAACATGCTGCCGCTCAAGGATTTCGAGCCCTTGATGCGCGAGCTGATGGCGCTCGATGCGCTCACCAAAAACCGCGCGGCGTCCTAGCGAGTTTCCGTTTCAGTGGAGCTGGCGCCTCGGCCCACGAAGCGTGTCTGGGCTCCGGCCTTCGCCGGAGTGACGGTGAGTTTGGGCTGCCGCGTTCCCACACCTAAAACGTCATCCTGGAATCATGGCGGAGCCATGCTACTCATGGACGGGCGAAAGCCATGCTCCGCATGGACGGCCGGGATCCAGACACGCCGATTGCTCGCACTGACGTGTTTCCATTCAAATCGGAAAGACCCTAGCGAAGCGCGGCCGAGGTCATTTCGCGCGGTCGGCGCCGCTGAACAACGGGTGCTTGTGCTCGCTCGCCATCAGGCAGATGCAACCATTCTGCGCGCAGGCGACCGGATTATGGTGCGTGTCCTCGTCGAGGTCGGCGACGTCGCCCGGAAGAAACGTGCCGAATTCGTCGCTGTAGCTTCCGCGCAGCACGAGCGTCAGCTCCCATCCCACATGCGTATGATCGGGAAAGGCGGCGCCCGGCTCGACCTTGAGCAGGCGCAGATCGCCGCAAGCCCCCGGTGAAAGGGCAATCGCGTGCGTCCAGAGCCCGCGCGCGACCGGATCCCACGACATCCTGTCGAGGCACGGGCCAACGCAGGAGACGAGAAACTGCGGGATCTCGCCCGCGCTCAGCACGCACGGCTCGCTCTTTTCGGGAGTGTCGGCCTCGGCAGCGCGCATGGTCGCGACGGGGGGAGGAACGGCGACGGTTTCAGGTTCGAGTGAATCGAACAGCGCCACGCCGATTTTCTGCATTTTGCGCGCTTCTGCGCGGCACTGGGGACAGACCGCGAGATGCGACGCGATGACGGCGGCACAGGCCTCCGGCTGACTCCCGGCCGAGCAGCACATGAGCGTCGCGATGTCCGGGTGATGCGTGATCGTCATCTATCTCAAGTCCTCGAGCGCGCCGCGGATCTTCTGGTAAGCGAGCCGCATGCGCGATTTCACGGTCCCGAGCGGCAACCCAAGTCGCTTGGCGATCTCGCTGTGCGACAACCCTTCAATAAACGCCAGATTGACCACTTCGGATTGGTCCGGCGGCAGCTCGGCGAGCGTGGCGCGCACGCGCTCGCCGCGCTCGCGCTCCGAGAGCTCCTCGTCCGGTCCCGGGTCCTCGGAGGCCCGCTCGTCGTTGTTTTCGGGCAGCGGCTGCCAGGCGACCTCCTTGCGCAGCCGGTCGATGCGGAGGTTGCGTGCGATCGTGAAGATCCACGTTGTCGCACTGCCTTTTTCGTCGGAGTAGAGCGCCGCCTTGCGCCACACGGCGAGCAAGGTTTCCTGCGCAAGCTCTTCCGCTGTGGCAGGGTCCGCACCCTGCCGCAGCATGTAGGATTTCACGCGCGGGGCGTACGTCTCGAAGAGAGCCTTGAAGGCCTCGACGTCGCCGTTCGCGGCGACTCGTTGCAGGAGATCAGCCATCGTCCTCGGAGCTTTGACAGCGAGAGACCGCCGGGCGTGCCCCTCATCGCGTACCCGGAGCATACCTGAACCTCGCTGCCAAGCCAGTGGTGCGCTCGGGGGCGCGCAAAGTCATGGCCTGGGCTCACCCATTTCCGCCCCGTACGCGAGAGAGGCGCGGCTGGATCTCAAAAAAAAAGAGCGAAGTCGGGTGCCATTGACAGTGGACGCCGCCGCGTCCGGCCTGTGAAGATAGAACGATCCCGTCGCGTCCGCCCGGTCAAAGATGCCACACGTTACGCTTTACGAGGTCGTCCTGCTGCTGGCTGCGATGGCCATCGCGCCGCCCTTGGCGCGCCGCTTCGGCATCGGCACGGTGCTCGGGTACCTGCTGGCGGGTATCCTGCTCGGACCCCACGTCTTCCGGCACTTCTTCACGGCGTACGACGCCCACGAGATCCTCGAGCTGTCGGAGTTCGGGATCGTGCTGCTCCTGTTCCTGATCGGGCTCGAGCTGCGCCCGAAGCGGCTCTGGGCGATGCGCAACGCCATCTTCAGGCTCGGCGGCGCGCAAGTCCTCCTGACCGGGCTCGTCCTGGCGGCCGCGGCGGCGGTCGCGGGCCTTGGCGCGAAAACGGCGCTGTTCGTCGGCCTGGTCCTTGCTCTCTCGTCCACGGCATTCGCGCTGCAACTCATGGAGGAGCAGGGCGACCTCGCTACGCGGCACGGACGGCTGGGCTTCGCGGTCCTCCTGTTTCAGGATCTGGCCGCCATCCCGCTGATCGCCTTCGTGCCCCTGTTCGCGACGACCGTCGCCGAGGCGTCCCGGGGCATGGATCTGGCGGCGACCGCGCGGGGCGTCGGGGCCATCGTATCGGTGGTCCTGATCGGGCATTTCGCGCTCGACAAGATGCTGCGGCTCGTCGCGCGCACTCAGGTCAAGGAAGCCATGACGGCGGCGGGGCTGCTGACCGTCGTCGGCGTGGCCATGCTGATGCAGATGGCGGGGCTCTCGGCGGCGCTTGGGGCTTTCATCGCGGGCGCTCTTCTCGCCGAAAGCTCCTATCGCCATCAGCTCGAAGCGGACCTGCAACCTTTCCAGGGGCTCCTGCTCGGTCTTTTCTTCACGGCCGTCGGCATGTCGATGGATCTGACGATCCTGCTCGCCAACCCCGGCAAGGTGCTCCTTCTGGCGGCGGCGCTCGTCGTCACGAAGACGCTGATCCTCTATGGGCTGGGCCGCCTCTCCGGCCTCGAGCCACGCGCCGCGCGCCGCCTCGGGCTGCTCCTCAGCCAGGGCGGCGAGTTCGCGTTCGTCCTGCTCACGGCCTCCGTGGCGGCCAATGTCCTGTCTGACCCGGTGAGCGATCTCCTGATCCTCGTCGTCACGATCTCGATGGCGGCCACGCCGCTTCTCCTGCAGCTCGAGAAAATCGTGACCGAGCGGCGGCGTCCCGACGGGCTCCCCGCCTACGACGACATGCTTCCGGCCAAGGACGAGCATGTCGTCATCGCCGGCTTCGGCCGCTACGGGCAGATCGTGGCGCGTATTCTGCGCGGCAAGAAAATCCCATTCATCGCGCTCGAGATCTCGTCCGAGCAGGTGCACCTCGTGCAGAAGTTCGGCTCGCGGGCGTTCTACGGCGACGCGAGCCGCCCCGAGATCCTGGAGGCGGCGCAAATCGGCAAGGCGCGCGCGTTCGTCATCGCCATCGACGATATCGAAGCGTCCCTCCGCGCCGCCGAGTATGTCCGCACGCGCCATCCCGAGGTGCCGATCTTCGCCCGTGCCCGCAACCGCAACCATGCCCACCAGTTGCTCGATGTCGGGGTCACGAGCATCCAGCGCGAGACGTTCCTGTCGGCCCTCGAGACGACGCGCGAGATCCTGGTCGGCCTCGGCTACGCCGAGCGCGAGAGCGACCGCGTGATCGAGACCTTCCGCGCGCACGACGAGCGCCGCCTGATGGAGGACTACGCCCATTACAGCGACGTGGAGAAGCTGCAGGCCAAGGCGAGAAGCGATGTGGCGACGCTCGAGCAGTTGTTCGCTGAGGACGCCGAGGAGCAGGCGCGCGAGGCGGCGGATGCCAGGGCCGCCGCACGGCCCGTGAAACCTCTGCCGTCGGCACAAAAGGCGGCCCCGCCCGCGGAGGTGCCCGCGAACGAGCGATCGTCCTGAGAGTGCGGCGATTTTGCGTTGCGCCGCGCCTGTCTCTGCGGGGTGCTCGCCGGGCCAGTGCGAGGTAGACGCCGCCCCGTACCCCCGCTAAATGTGCCCACGGCACAGCGGGAAGGACGAGAATGGGCGAGGCAGCAGATACCAATCCGGCAACCGTGGGCATGCGGGACATGGCGAATGCCATCCGCGCGCTCGCCATGGACGGCGTGCAGAAGGCCAACTCCGGCCATCCCGGCATGCCGATGGGCATGGCCGACGTGGCGACCGTGCTGTTTACCGAAGCGCTGCGCTTCGATCCCAAGGACCCCGCATGGCCGAACAGGGACCGTTTTGTGCTCTCCGCCGGCCACGGCTCGATGCTGCTCTATGCGCTGCTCTACCTCACCGGGTATCCGGAGATGGACATCGGTGACCTCGAGTCCTTCCGCCAGCTCGGAGCGAAGACGGCCGGCCATCCCGAGCACGGCCATGCGCCCGGCATCGAGACCACCACCGGTCCCCTGGGGCAGGGTATCGGCAACGCGGTCGGCATGGCGCTCGCGGAGCGGCTGCTCAACGCGCGCCTCGGCGACGATCTCGTCGATCACCGCACCTATTGCCTCGCTGGCGACGGCTGCCTCATGGAGGGCATCAGCCAGGAGGCGATTTCGCTCGCCGGGCATCTGAAGCTCGGCAAGCTCATCGTGCTGTGGGACGATAACTCGATCTCGATCGACGGGCCGACCAGCCTGTCGGTCTCCGACGACCAGGTCGCGCGCTTCAAGGCTTCGGGGTGGAACACGATCCGCGTCGACGGCCACGACGCCAAGGCCATCGCGGCCGCCATCGCCAAGGCGCGCGGAGATGCGTCCGCGCCCTGGCTCATCGCTTGCAAGACCGTGATCGGTTACGGCGCGCCGACCAAGGCCGGAAAATCCTCCACGCATGGCGAGCCGCTCGGGCCTGAGGAGATCAAGGGCGCGCGCGAAAAGCTCGGCTGGAGCGCGGCGCCGTTCGAGATCCCGCAGCCGATCCTCGCGGCCTGGCGCGCGCTGGGCGCCAGGGGCGCGGCCGAGAATGCCGCCTGGAAGCAGCGCCTCGCCAAGGCGCCCGCCGGGACGAAAGCCGCCTTCGAGACGCCCGTCGCTTGCTCGCGCGAGACGGCCATCGCCGACGCGATCGCCGCCGCCAAAGCGCAGTTCGCCGCCGATACGGCGAAGCGCGCCACCCGCGTCTGGTCGCAGCTCACCCTCGAGCACCTGGTTCCGGCCGTGCCGGAACTGCTCGGCGGCTCGGCGGACTTGACGCCGTCCAACGGTACGCGCACCAAGCATCACACGGCGGTCGGGCCTGGCAGCTTTGCGGGCGACTACATCCATTACGGCGTGCGCGAGCACGGCATGGCAGCGGCCATGAACGGCATCGCGCTGCACGGCGGATTCATCCCTTACGGCGCCACGTTCCTGGTCTTCACGGACTACTGCCGCCCGGCGATCCGCCTCGCGGCGCTGATGCGCCAGCGCGTGATCTACGTCATGACGCACGACAGCATCGGTCTCGGAGAGGACGGCCCGACGCACCAGCCGATCGAGCACCTGGCGGCGTTGCGCGCGATCCCGAACCTGCTCGTCATCCGCCCCGCGGACGCGCTCGAGACGGCGGAAGCCTGGGAGATCGCGCTCGCGCATCCGACGCGGCCGACACTCCTCGCGCTCTCGCGCCAGGCCGTGCCGACCGTGCTGCGCGCGGGCCCGGCGGCAGAGAACGCAACGGCCAAGGGCGGCTACGTCGTGAGCGGCGGCGAGGGGAGGCGCGACGTCACGCTGATCGCCACCGGCTCCGAGGTCGGGCTCGCGGCGGAGGCCGCTGCTCTGCTCGCGAAAGAGGGCCTCCACGCTGCCGTCGTCTCGCTGCCGTCGTTCGAGTTGTTCCGGGAGGAGACGCAGGCCTATCGCGACGCGGTGCTGGGCGAGGCCCCGCGCATCGCCATTGAGGCGGCTGTCGCCCAGGGCTGGCACGAATGGCTGCGTCCCGGCGACCGTTTCATCGGGCTCTCGGACTTCGGCGTCTCGGCGCCGGGCCCGAAGGCGTTCGAGCACTTCGGCCTCACCGTCGGCAAGGTCGCCGAGGCCGCCCGCGCCGTTGTAAAGGGTTAGAGTGCGTTTTGGCCGTGGGACCGTCATGCAGCACTGAAGCGTGTCTGGATCCCGACCTGCGCCGGGATGACGTCATAGTCGCTTTGGCCGTCTACCCTCATTCCCCGTCACTCCGGCGAAGGCCGGAGTCCAGACACGTGTGAACATAACTGCGCGCTCAACTCCACGCGGACACCATGAACCTGGACAAGCTCAAAACCACCGACGGCCTGGACCTCAAAGGCAAGCGCGTGCTGGTGCGCGCAGACCTCAACGTGCCGGCCAAGAACGGCGTGGTGACGGATGCGACGCGGCTCGAGCGTGTCGTGCCGGGGCTCAAGGATCTCGCCAGCCGCGGTGCGCGCGTGATCGTGCTCTCGCACTTCGGTCGCCCCAAGGCCGGCCCGGACAAGGAGAACTCCCTGGCGCCCGTCGCCGCCGCGCTCGGCAAGCTCGCGGGCGAGCCCGTCGCGTTCGCGCCCGATTGCGCGGGCGATGCCGCGGCCGGCGCCATCTCCCGATTGCCCGACGGCGGCATCATCGTGCTCGAGAACACGCGTTTCCATGCCGGTGAGGAGAAGAACGATCCCGCATTCGCGAAGGCGGTCGCCGCGCTCGGCGACATCTTCGTCAACGACGCTTTCTCGGCCGCGCACCGCGCCCACGCCACGACCGAGGGCCTCGCGCACCTGCTGCCCGCTTACGCCGGCCCGCTGATGATGGAGGAGATCAACGCGCTCCGCACCGCGCTCGAGAAACCGAAGCGCCCGGTGGCGGCCGTCGTCGGCGGCGCCAAGGTCTCGACCAAGATCCCCGTCCTCGCCAATCTCTCGGCCAAGGTCGACAAGCTCATCATTGGCGGCGGCATGGCCAATACGTTCCTGCTTGCCGGCGGGATCGAAATCGGCAAGTCGCTTGCCGAGTCCGATCTCGTAGGGACCGCCCACGAGATCATGCAGGCGGCGAAGGCCAGAGGCTGCGAGATCGTGCTGCCGCAGGATCTCGTGGTGGCCGAGCGCTTCGAGGCCGGTGCGCCGTCGCTGACGGTCATCACCATCGACGTGCCGAAGGACGGCATGATCCTGGACGTCGGCCCGAAAACGGTCGGGCACTATGTGGACGTGCTGTCGCGCTGCGAGACGCTGCTCTGGAACGGACCGCTCGGTGCGTTCGAGATCGCGCCGTTCGGGGAGGGCACGTTCGCGCTCGCGCGCGCCGCGGCGGAGCGCACCAAGGCCGGCACGCTGGTCTCCGTCGCCGGCGGCGGCGATACGGTTGCCGCGCTCAACGCGGCCGGCGTGACGGAGGATTTCACCTACGTCTCGGGCGCGGGCGGCGCGTTCCTCGAATGGCTTGAGGGCAGGGAACTGCCCGGCGTCGCGGCGCTGGCGCGGTGAGGCATGAGGTTCGAGACGAACATGGCGCTGAGGCCGCCCTCCCTTCCCCCCCCCCCTTGCGGGGGTGGTGGGGAGGGGGGGAATCCCAGGCGCCAGCGTTCTGGAGTCCCCCCACCCCTAACCCCTCCCCACAAGGGGGAGGGGAATGGGTCGGCGCGTCCGGCGCGGTCTGAGGGGGATTTTGACGCGAGGGGGCACCTCTGAATGTTCGCTGAAGCCCATCTCTATCTCGGCGTGGCGCTGGCCGGTCTCGTGAGCTTCCTCTCGCCTTGCGTGCTGCCGCTCGTGCCGCCCTATCTCGGCTACCTCGGCGGCACGACGTTCGAGGAGATGTCGAACGAGAAGGGGCTCGAGCGCGCGGTCTGGCGCCGCATCGTGCTGGCGTCGATCTTCTTCGTGCTGGGATTCACGACCGTCTTCATCGCGCTCGGCGCCAGCGCGTCGCTCATCGGCCAGTTCATCCAGACCTGGCGCGCCGAGCTCTCCATCGCCGCCGGCATCGTCATCATTCTCTTCGGACTGCACTTTCTCGGCGTGCTTCACATCCCGATCCTGGTGCGCGATACGCGCTATCACCACGCCAACGAAGGCGCGAGCTTCGCCGGCGCCTATGTCATGGGGCTCGCGTTCGCGTTCGGCTGGACACCGTGCATCGGCCCCATTCTCTCCGCGGTGCTGGCGCTCGCCGCCAACGAGGCGAGTCTCGGCGCGGGCGTGCGGCTGCTCGCCGTCTACTCGCTGGGCCTCGGCATCCCGTTCGTGCTGGCAGCCGTCGCCATCCGCCCGTTCCTCTCGTTCATGCAGCGCTTCCGCCGCTACCTGGGCCTCATGGAGAAGATCATGGGCGTGCTGCTGGTGCTGACCGGGATCGCGTTCCTCAACGTGTTTGACTGGTTCTCGATCCAAGCGATCGGCCAGTGGCTGATCGAGACCTTCCCGGGCCTCGCCCGCCTCGAGGAGATGATGACACCCGAGAGGCTGCAGGAGGACCTGCGCAACCTGACGCCCGGAGGGTGAGATGAGCGGCGGACACGGAACGCCCATTGCGCTCACCATCGCCGGATCGGACAGCTCGGGCGGCGCCGGCATCCAGGCCGACCTCAAGACCTTCACCGCTCTCGGCGTCTACGGCGCCTCCGCGATCACCGCGATCACCGCCCAGAACACGATGGGCGTGCAGGGTGTGCTGACGCTGCCGGCGGACATCATCGCGGCGCAGATGGCTTCCGTCGCCGCCGATCTTGCGGTCGGGGCCATCAAGACCGGCATGCTCGCTGACCGTACGACCGTGGAGACCGTCGCCGGCGGCCTTGCGGCCTTTGCCGGCCTTCCGCTCGTCGTTGATCCGGTGATGGTTGCGACCAGCGGCGACGTGCTGCTTGCGCCCGATGCGGTCGACGCCGTGCGCACGCAACTTTTTCCGCGCGCGACCGTCGTGACGCCCAATCTCGGCGAGGCCGCGCGCCTGCTCGAATGTCCCCTTGCATCCTCGCTCGACGAGATGGAGGCGCAAGGGCGCCGCCTGCTGGCGCTCGGCCCGGGCGCGGTGCTGATGAAGGGCGGGCATGACGTGGGGACGGATGCAACCGACATTCTCGTGCTGCCGTCGGGGTCGCTTCGCTTCGCCAGGCCGCGCATCGCGACGCGCAACACCCACGGCACGGGCTGCACGCTCGCTGCCGCCATCGCGGCCCGGCTCGCATGCGGCGACACGCTCGCGAGCGCGGTCGGTGCCGCCAAGGATTTCGTCTGGAACGCGATCCAGGCCGGGCAGGCGCTCGGCGTCGGCAAAGGCAACGGCCCGGTCGATCATCTGCACGCCCTCCGTCGCCCGTAGCGCCGCGCCTTCGCGGTGCCCGCAAAAATCGTATCGCGACTGCATTTTCAACCCCAGCGAGGTCTGTTGCTGCGATGCATCGCCGGGCAGCGAATGCGCTCCACCCGTCTTGTCACCACGGCGCGCTTCTGCAACTCTCCCCCTTGCGCAGCGCCGACGCCGGGGGGCGATCGAGCAGCGCGCAACGTAACTACGGAGCTTTGGCTACGAATGTTACGACGACTCTTGGGGGGAGCCGACCGGCGATCAGGGACGCCGATCAGCTCAGTAAAACCGGTCCGGATCATCCGGACCGGTTTTTTCTTTGCCGGCATCCGGTCCGCTCGCCGTTGCGCCGAACCTCTGTCGGACGCTCCCGTAACCGGACGCCCGTTCGGGATCGGAAACGGACAGGATTGCCATGGGGAGCGGGTCGAAGGACGGTGAGGGGAGCGCCCGTTTCGCGCTGACCGCCCGTCGCTCCTACAGCCTGAGGCTCGCCGCTTTCTACGGCGCCCTGTTCACCGTTTACGGCGTTCATCTGCCCTATCTGCCGGTCTGGCTCGACGTTCGCGGGCTTTCGGCCGAAGAGATCGCCGTCATCGCCGCCGCGCCCTACTTCCTGCGCGTCTTCATCACGCCGACGGCGGCCATGTGGGCAGACGCCACTGGGCAGCATCGGGCGTTGATCAACGGGCTCGCGTGGCTTGCGCTCGCGCTCGCCGTTCTGTTCGCGCAGATGAGCAGCTTCTGGCCGATCCTCTTCCTGGCGGTGCCGTTTGCGATCGCGGTGTCGACCACCGTTCCCCTGGTCGAGACCATCGCGGTTGCGGGCGTGCGCGCGCACGGGCTCGACTACGGCCGCATGCGGCTCTGGGGATCGATCACGTTCGTTGCGGCGGGATTCACCGGCGGCTGGCTGATCGATCATGTGGGCGCCGGCGCCGTCATCGGCTGCATCCTGGCCGGCGTGGTCGCGACCGTCGGCTGCGCCTGGCTCCTGCCGGAGCACGTCGGGACGGCGCGCACCGCAGAGCCTGCGCCCCGCATACGAGCACCGGCGCATGCCTTTCGCGAGGCGAGGAAGCTCGTCGCCTCTCCGCTGTTCCTCGCGTTCCTCCTGGCGTCCGGCGCCGCCCAGGGCGCGCACGGCATGTTCTACACCTTCGGCGCGCTCGCCTGGCACGCGCAGGGGATCTCGACCGCGTGGGTGGGGACGCTGTGGGCCATCGCGATCGCGGGCGAGGTGGCGCTCTTCGCTTATTCGGGCAACGTGATCCGGCGATGGGGGCCCGCGACGCTGCTGCTCGCGGGCACGGCCGCGTCCGTGCTCCGCTGGACGCTGATGAGCTTCTCCCTGCCGCTTGCCGCGCTGATCCCGCTGCAGACGCTGCACACGCTGACCTACGGCGCCTCGCACCTCGCGGCCATGCATTTCATCTCGCGTGCGGTTCCGGAAAGCGCGCAAGGCACGGCACAGGCCCTCTATGCAACGGTCGCCTCGGGGCTCCTGATGGGCGGCGCCACGCTGATGTCGGGATGGCTCTACGCGTCGGCCGGCGAGCGCGCCTACCTGTCGATGGCCGCGCTCGCGGGGCTGGGGCTCGCGGGTGCCCTCGTGATCCGCGCCCGCTGGAACGGCGGCCTCCTGTGGCAGCCTTCGCAACCGCCGTCGTCGTCCTGAGGCGGGAGGGGCAGGGTTGGGCGACGGGGCCTCTACGGTCCCTGCTTCTCCAGCGCCTTGGCCTCGTCCCAGAGCGCGTCCATTTCGGCCAGGGTCGAGTCCGCCGGAGCGCGGTTGCCTTCGGCGAGGCGCCGCTCGATGTGATGGAAGCGGCGCACGAACTTCTGGTTGGCGGCGCGGAGCGCGGCCTCGGGATCGAGCTTCAGGTGGCGGGCAACGTTCGCCATCACGAACAGAAGATCGCCGAACTCCTCCTCGAGTTCCGGCGTGGGGCCCGGGCGGTCCGCCGCCGCGCCGCGCGGGTCGGCCGGGAGGGCCACCTGCTCGAGCTCTGCCAATTCCTCGCGCATCTTGTCGAACACGGGCGCGAGCGAGGGCCAGTCGAAGCCAACCTTCGCCGCTTTGTCCTGCAACTTGATGGCGCGCGTCAGGGCCGGGAGCGCAAGGGAGACGTCCGCGAGCAGCCCGTCGCCCCGGCGTCCGGCGGGCAGGGGGCCGGCTGCCGCCGTTGGCTGCGCCTCATCGCGCGCGGCCGCCTTTGCCGCGCGCTCCTCGGCCTTGATCTTCGCCCAGAAGCCCGGGGCGGCGCCGGCGGCGCGCTCCTCGTTGCTGCCGAACACGTGCGGGTGGCGGCGGATCATCTTGGCGGTGATGGCCTCGACCACGTCGCCGAACGCGAAGGCGTGCTGCTCCTCCGCCATGCGCGCATGATAGACGACCTGCAGCAGGAGATCGCCGAGCTCGTCCTTGAGATCGACGAGATCGCGGCGGGCGATGGCGTCGGCCACCTCGTAGGCTTCCTCAATGGTGTAGGGGGCGATGGTCTCGAAGCTCTGCTCGAGGTCCCACGGGCATCCGGTGCCGGGTGCGCGGAGCGCGGCCATGATCTCGATGAGGCGCGCGATGTCTTGCGAGGGTGTCATGTCTTGCGATGGCGTTAAGGGAATTGGTGCGTTTCTCCGGAGCGGCAAAGTCTCGCTCCGGTCAGGCGCGACCCTAGCGGAGCGTGCACCGGCTGGCGAGGGGAGGTGCGGCTCTTCGCAAGCAAGCGGGTGGCGCTCGGAAAATCGGTTTGCAGCCGGTGGGAAGCGCTTTAGCTTGGGCGGCATCGTCCGCCTGAAGACCGCAAGCGCCCGCCCGCCATGATCGTCCTTCGCATTCTGCTCAACGGCGTGATCATGGCGGCGGAGATGGCTGCCGTCGCCGCCGTCGCCTGGTTCGGCTTCACCTATCCGTTCCTGTTCGCCGCCGTCACGGCCGCGCTGAGCTTTGTGCTCGGGCTCAGGCTCGAGACGCGGCGGCTTTCGTTCGAGCTTCCGTTCTATTTCGAGGGCGCACGCGCCCCGCGCCTGCTGCTCGTGGGCGTGGTCGGTACGGTCGAGGCGCTCATGAAAGGCGTGCTTGCGGGGCTTGCGGCCCTGTTCACGTTCGCCGGCACGGACAGCACGCGGCTCTTGTGGGTCGCCGTCGTATTCGGCCTCACGGTCTACGCCGGGGCGAGCGCGCTTCGCAGTCTCTCGGTCTCGTTCCGCGCCCAGCCCTGGCGCTGGGGCTACTTCCGGCTCGCGCCACCGCTCGGGCTCGCATTCTCGGCCGGCATCGCGGCGCTTGCGGCTGTCGGCATGCTTGGTGCGGCGAGTGTCGGCGAGATCGGTTGGAAGCTCGTCTGGGAGCTGCCGCAGAAGCCGTCCGTGAGCCAGGTGAGCGAGCTCTTCTTCCAGCTCAAGCAGGCGTTCGACGAGTTCATCGTCACGGTGCTGTCCCAGGTTCTGAGCCCGGAGTGGGCGCGGCTCGCCGGCATCGTGGTCAGCGTCAACGTGCTGACGGGCTTCGTGGCGTCGGTCTATGCGACTGTGATCGCCGCCGTGGTGCGGGCGGCCGAAGAGGGACTGCCGTAGGCTGGTGCGGGTTGGATCCTGGAGCTCGGATCGGCATTCGGGATCGCCGCCATATTCTCCACATCTATCATTCGCATAATATATATTATGGAAAATAACATACTATACATATGTAATAACAGAATGTTAAATCTGAGTTTGTTCTGGCGATCCGGCGTCAGCCGAATCGCCATCCGCGGCTCGGCGGCTACTTCTCGGCCTTCTCAAAATTCTCGGCAACGAAGCGGTCCAGGAGCTGGACGCCCCAGCCAGAGCCCCAGCTCGTGTTGATCTCGCTCTTCGGCGCGTCCATGGCGGTGCCCGCAATGTCGAGGTGCGCCCAGGCGACGTCCTCCTTGATGAAGCGCTTCAGGAACGCGGCGGCCGTGCAGGCTCCGCCCCAGCGCCCGCCCATGTTCTTCACGTCGGCGTTCTTGCTGTCCATCATCCGGTCGTAGGACTTGTCGAGCGGCATGCGCCAGACCTTCTCGCCCGTGGCCTTGGATGCGGCGATGAGCTGGTCGGCGAGCTTGTCGTCGTTGGCGAAGAGGCCGGCGAAGTTCTTGCCGAGCGCCACCATGATGGCGCCCGTGAGGGTTGCGAGGTCGATGACGAAGCGCGGCTTGAAGCGGTCCTGCACGTACCAGAGCACGTCGGCGAGCACGAGGCGGCCCTCGGCGTCGGTGTTGAGGTTCTCGACGGTCTGGCCCGAGAGCGAGACGACGATGTCGCCGGGGCGCGTGGCGGTCCCCGACGGCATGTTCTCGACGAGGCCGATGATGCCGATGGCGTTGACGGGCGCCTTGCGCGCGGCCAGCGCGACCATGACGCCGACGACGGCCGCCGCGCCGCCCATGTCGCCCTTCATGTCCTCCATGCCGGCGGCCGGCTTGATCGAGATGCCGCCGGTGTCGAAGACGACGCCCTTGCCGACGAACGCGAGGGGTTTCGCCCGCTTCGACTTGGCGCCGTGCCACTGCATGATGGCGACGCGGGCCGGGCGCGCGCTGCCCTGGGCGACCGAGAGCAGCGTGTTCATGCCGATCTCCTTCAGCGCCGCATCGTCGAGGATCTCGACCTCGAGGCCGGTGTGCTCGAGCGCCTTCACGCGCTCGGCGAACTCGACGGGCCCGAGGATGTTGGCCGGCTCGTTGACGAGGTCGCGGGCGACGTAGATGCCGTCGGCGACGGCGCGCCTCGCCTCGAAGGCGGCTTTCGCCTTCTCCGGATCGGCGCAGTGCACGACGAGCTTCGTCAGGCGGTCGGCGGGGGGCTTCTGCTCGCCGTTGCCGGCGCTGCCGTCATCGCCGTTCTTCTTCGTCAGGTATTTGCGGAATGCGTAGTGGCGCAGGAGCGCGCCGAACGCCAGGTTCGCGGCGATGACCTCGGGTTTGATGCCACCCGCGTTCGCGACCTCGGCGACCAGGCTCGCTTCCGACACCTTGCGGGCCGTGATCTGCCCCAGCGCATAGCCGCCGGTCGTCGCCCAGTCGCTTTCCTCCTGATCGGCCGCCTTGCCGGTGCCCACCAGAACGAGGCGCTGCACGTCGAGCTTCTGCGGCGCGAGGATCTCGATCGAGGTCTTCTGCTTGCCCTTGAACTCGGCGGCCTCGGCCGCCTTGATAAGCTGGCCGCCGCTGCGGCCGTTGAGCGACTGGACAGCCGGCGACAACGCGAGATCGTGTCCGACGAGGACAGCGCAGGCGGGTTCGTGCGCGGCGTCGAGCCGGGCGAAAACGATTTCGAGCGGGGTGGTCATGTCTTGCTGGTGCTCCTCGGGGAACGTGGGACTGGCAGGGTGCCCGTCGTCGGGCCGGGCCGCGGACGCGACGCTGCCGCACGGCGTCTCGGCGCAGGCCGGGCCGTGCTCCAACATGGGCGGGGGTGCTTTTCGATCTTCGTTGTGGAAATTAGCCTCTCGGCGGCGAAGTGCAAGCCATGGCAGTCTAAATCTCGGGGCCGGATCAAAGGGCCGCGGATCTTGTGGCGCGTTGCGCCCCGGGCGCCTTCCGAAGCCGCCCCGGAAATCCGCTAGCGGCTTGGAGAACAGTCGAAATTCCGCCATCGTGACATGGAACGAGACGGCAACTGAACAGGGGGAGTCTGGATTGCGCCGCCGCACAGCCGCACCGTGGCCGCCGCTCGCGCCCCTGCGTCGGGTCCCCGCCCCCGCGGCCCGATCCCTGGTGGTGCGCGGGACCGGTGTCCCATGACGATCTTCTCGCGATACGTCTTCCGGCAGACGGCGGGCGCGCTGATGCTGGTGCTGCTGTCGCTCACCGGCATCGTCTGGATCTCGCTCGCGCTGCGCGAGCTCAACGTCGTCACCAGCGACGGGCAGAGCGCGCTGACGCTGATCAAGATGACCACGCTCGGCATCCCGAGCTTCGTGGCCGTCATCGCGCCGTTCGCGTTGCTGATCACCTCCATCCACACGCTGAACCGCCTCAACAGCGACAGCGAGATCATCGTGCTCACGGCGTCGGGCGCGACGGCGTGGACGATCACCAAGCCGGTCGTGGCGCTGGCGCTGGCGCTGATGGCGTTCGTCTCGTTCGTCAACCACTTCGCCGCGCCGTGGAGCTATCGCCAGCTGCGCGAGATCGTGGTGCAGGTGCGCACCGACCTGCTGACGCAGGTGATCCAGCCGGGCCGCTTCTCCAGCCCCGAGAAGGGGCTCACCTTCCACATCCGCGAGCGCTCGCTCGACGGCACGCTGCACGGCCTCGTCATGCACGACACCCGCAAGGACAACGAGGTCCAGTCCTACCTCGCGGACAAGGGCATCCTGGTCGAGGACAAGGGCGGCACGTACCTGTTCATGATGCAGGGGCACATCCTGCGCCGCAACGGCGGCATGACGGAGCCGACGCAGATCATCGCCTTCGACAAGTACGCGGTCGATCTCGACAGCTTCGAGAAGCGGACGGACGGGGGCGCACCGGAGCTCAGGGCGCGCGAGCGCTATTTCAGCGAGCTCATCGAAGACCCCGGCACGCCGGATGCGGCGGCGGCGGATCCGGGAACGGCGGCGGGCGACGCCGCAAAGCCCGGCAAGAAATCCAAGAGCAAGGACAGCGACGAAGGCCGGCTGCGCTCCGAGTTGCATGAGCGCTTCTCGAGCGCGCTCTATCCCCTCGCCTTCGTGCTGATGGCCGTCGCGATGGTCGGCCAGGCGCAAAGCACGCGCCAGAACCGCCATGCCCGCATGGGCCTCTGCTTCCTGATCGGGGTGGGGCTGCGGCTGGCGGGGCTGGCTGTCAACAACGTCGTGACGCTTTCCGCGGGCGCGGTGCCTTTTCTCTACGCGATCCCCCTCGCCGCCATCGGCGTCTCCCTCGCCCTGATCGCCCGCGGCGCCCGGCCGTCACGAGGGGCAGCCCTCGACGCTGTGCTCGAGGCGATTTCAGGCATGGCGGAGCGGCTCAGGCAGCGGTTCGGCCGGCGCGCCTGGGCGAATGCCGGCGGACCCGGGGGAGCGCCATGATGGGCTTCCGGCCT
This sequence comes from Hyphomicrobium sp., assembly GCF_036833075.1. Classification (GTDB taxonomy): domain Bacteria; phylum Pseudomonadota; class Alphaproteobacteria; order Rhizobiales; family Hyphomicrobiaceae; genus Hyphomicrobium_C. The sequence continues at coordinate 43,589 of NZ_DAITQL010000007.1, read as the reverse complement.
GGGATCTCGACGCTCTCGATCTACATCGGCACGCGTTTCCTGGTCGCGATCTTTGCCGTGTTCGGCCTCTGCACCGTATTGATTTTCATGATCGATTTCGTGGAGATGCTGCGCCAGGCCGGCAAGTACGGCAGCGTGTCCGGATGGGTGCTCGCCTGGATCACGATGCTGCGGTTGCCGGCCTATACGGAGATGCTGCTGCCGTTCGCCGTGCTGGTCGGGTCGATCGGCGCGCTGCTGATGCTGGCCCGCAAGAGCGAGCTCGCGGTGATGCGCGCGGGCGGCATGTCGGTCTGGCAGTTCCTGCGCCCTGGGATCGCGGTTGCCGTCCTCCTCGGCCTCGCGAGCTCCATGGGGTTCAACCCGCTCGCGGCCTCGGCGCGCGACCGCGCCGAGCGCCTCTATGCCGAGGTGTTCGGCCGGGAGCCGAGCGGCGCTCTCGGCAAGAGCTCGAGCAGCGGGCCCTGGCTCCGCCAGGACGGGCTCGACGGCCAGTCCGTGATCAACGCCGCCTCGGCGCGCCGCCGGGGCACCGAGCTCACCTCCGTGACGGCCTTCGTCTACGACAAGACCGGGACCTTTAGCGAGCGGGTGGACGCCAAGGCGGCAAAGCTCGAGGAAGGCTACTGGGTGCTCCAGGATGCCCTGGTCTCGGGTATCGGCCGCCAGCCCGAATCGTTCGACAGATACCTGCTGTCAACGTACCTCACGCCGGAGCGCGCCGCCGATGCTTTCGGGAGCGTCATCTCGGTCTCCTTCTGGGAGTTGCCGGACCTTATCTACATTGCGGAAAAAGCGGGACTTTCCACAGCTTCCTTGCGCACCCAATACGCGTTGCTGCTGACCCGTCCTCTGCTGTGCATAGCGATGGTCTTTTTGGCGGCAACTGTGTCGTTGCGGTCATTCCGCTCGGGGGGGATCCAGACTATGGTCGTCACCGGAATGGTTGGGGGCTTTGGATTTTTCCTTTTCGCGGAGATTTCCAGGCAAGCCGGGACGGCTGGCCTCGCTCCGGTGTGGGCGGCGGTTTGGGTTCCGGTTCTTCTCGCCATTCTTTGTTCGGTCACGGTGCTATTGCACCAGGAGGACGGCTGAGTGATGCGTGTTGCGCGCACATTGCTGGCGACATGCACCGAAATTTACACCTCGCTTCCCCGTCTCAAGACGGCGGACCGAGGGCGTTTGCGCTTGATTTATCCCAACATTCCGCACCTTGCGCGAACCCCCTTGCGGGCCTGGCTCGCCCTCCTCCTCGTCCCCGCTCTCCTGGCCCTTCCGCTGGCCGCGGGGTCGGCTGAGGCGCAGGGCTCGAAGGAGCCGTCCGCCTTCCCAGAGCAGCCCGGCGGCATGTTCGGCAAGCCGCAGAAGTTCGACAAGACGCTGCCGCTCTACCTGCAGGGCGACGAGCTCATCTACGACAACGCCGGCAATCGCGTGATCGCGCGCGGAAATGTCGAAATCTACTACAACAAGAACGTGTTGACGGCTGATCAGGTCATCTACGACCGCAGCGCCAACACGCTCACCGCATCGGGCAACGTCGAGCTCAAGGAGGCCAACGGCAACATCATCCGTGCCGACAACTACACGCTGACGGACGACTTCCGCGACGGCTTCGTGCAGTCGCTGTCGGTCGTCACGCGCGACAATTCCCGCATCACCGCCTCGCGCGGCGAGCGGCGCGAGGGGAACATCACGGAGTTCTCCGACGCGACGTTCACGGCCTGCAAGAGCGACGGGAACACGCCGCCGCTCTGGTGCGTCGGCGCGCGGCGGATCATCCACGATCAGCAGGCGGGCACGATCTCGTACCAGGACGCGGAGTTCAGGCTGTTCGGCACCACGGTTGCCTACTTGCCGTACTTCGAGCACCCCGACCCGTCGGTGAAGCGCAAGACGGGCTTCCTGGCGCCGGGCTTCGGTAATTCGAACGACCTCGGTTTCTTCACCGAGATCCCCTACTACTTCGCGCTGTCGCCGCAGTTCGATTTCCTGTTCAACCCCCGCTACATGACCGATCAGGGCGTCATGTGGCAGGGCGAGTGGCGCCACAAGCTCGCCAGCGGCGAGTACACGGTGAGCTTCGCCGCCATCGATCAGGACGCCGACAAGCTGCCGAGCGGCAACCAGAACCTGGACGGCTGGCGCGGCAGCCTCGAGACGCACGGCCGGTTCTCGCTCGCGAGCTGGTGGAGCTACGGCTGGAACGCGATCATCGAGAGCGACGATACGTTCCGCCGCTTCTACAAGCTCGACAGCGTGCTGCTCACGGATCGCATCAACGACATCTGGCTGGTCGGCCAGGGCGACCGCAGCTACTTTAGCGCCAAGCTCTATCAGTTCGGCGGGCTCCTGGTGGAGGACAACGACGAGACGGAATCGCTCGTCCATCCCATCATCGATCACAACTACGTCTTCAAGGATCCGATCGTCGGCGGCGAATTGCGCTGGAGGTCGAACGCGCTGAGCTTCTCGCGCTCCGACACCGCGAACCAGAGCAAGGACTTCATCTCGCAGGACATGAACCGGTTCATCACCGAGATCAAATGGCGCCGCCGCTTCACCGACGCGATCGGCATCACCTACACGCCGTTCGGCGAGGTCCGCGGCGACGTCTACCAGATCAACTATGAGGATTTCTCGGCTCCCGGCGTCGATCTCGACGACACGTTCCTGCGCGGTCTGGCGACGGGCGGCGCGACGGTCTCCTATCCGTGGGTCGCCAACGCGGGGGCGACCTCGCACGTCATCGAGCCGATCGGCCAGATCGTTGCCCACAACTCGCACGTCGATCAGGCGCTCTATCCGAACGAGGATGCGCAGAGCCTGATCTTCGACGACACTAACCTGTTCGATACGACCAAGTTCTCGGGCTACGACCGGCTCGAGACGGGCGTGCGGGCCAACGTCGGCGTGCAATACACGTTCCAGGGGCCTGTCGGCTACGCGCGCGTCCTCGCGGGGCAGAGCTACCATCTGTCGGGCGACAACGCCTATAACGAGAACAGCTTGACGTTCAACCCGCAGAGCGGCCTGGAAACGGACACCTCCGACTATGTGCTCGGCGCCTACCTGGCGCCGACGGATGTGTTCCGCGTGATCTCGCAGTCGCGCTTCGACGAGGACGATCTCACGCTCCGGCGCCAGGATCTGTCGGCGGTCTTCAGCTACGGGCCGCTGCTCGCCGGTACGACGTACACCTACGGAAGCGTGTTCCTCAACGACGCGGGCACGCCGACCTATGACGAGCAGGAAGAAATTCTCGGCTACGCGACGCTGCGCCTGACGGACCGCTGGACCCTCTCCGGCTCGCTCCGCTACGATCTCGACAACGACAAGGTGCTGACGGATTCGATCCGGCTCGCCTACCTCGACGAGTGCTTCATGCTGAGCGCGACCTACAGCGAGACGTTCATCACGGACGAGGAGCGCGACATTCGGCCTGACCAGGTCGTCATGCTGCGCTTCGAATTCAAGCATCTCGGCGGCTTCAACTACGAGACGAACGTCGTCAATACGCTGGGCGGAGAGGACGCGACCGGGATCAAGGTCCCATAGCGGCGGGCACCGGCCGATCGCCCAAGGTCATGACCTGGGCCCGGCCTGGGTGGGCCTCGATGCCTTGGCGATGCCACGGTTGATGTGGATAAGGCGCGAGGTCTTTGCGCCCGCGCCGGCCCGGGGTTATGCTCGCGTCCGCTTGCCTGTTGCAGGCTCGGCCGGTCCCCGAAGTCAATCCGATGTCGCGATCGCGGCCTGCTGACGAGACAGCCTTGATGCCCCTTTTGACCCGAACCATAGCCCTCCTCTCCGGCGCTTCCCTGCTCGCCGCCGGATTTTGCGCGCCCGCCGCTTCCGCCGCCGAAACGGGCCGGTCCGCCAATATCGATGCGTCCGATCCCAGGGATGGGGGACTCGCTCCGCGCAAGAAGGGCGGCCAGTCCATCGCCGTGCTCGTCAACGACGAGCCGATCACCGCTTACGAGATCGAGCAGCGGGCGGCGTTCATCGCGCTCCAGGGTGGCGGGGGCGGGGAGGATTTCAAGGCCAAGGCCGAAGCCCGCTGGAAGTCCATCGTTCAGAACCCGAAGACCAACGATCGCTTCAAGGAGATTCTGCAAAAGAACAACGTGCAGACGCAGGAGGAGGCGCGCGCGCTGCAGACGAAGTTCATCAAGCAGTTGCAGGCCGACATGGTGGCCGATCTCAAGCGGGAGGCGCGCTCGAGCGCGCTCGCGGGCTCCAAGGGCAAGGCGAAGGAAGAGCTGATCGAGGAGAAGATCAAGCTGCAGGAGGCGAAGCGCCTCAACGTCACGGCCGACGAGGCCGACGTCACGCGCATCATCTCGGGCATCGCCGAGCGCAACAAGATGACGATCGAGCAGTTCGGACAGCACATGAAGAGCATGGGCGTCGACATCAATACGATGAAGGCGCGCTTCCGCGCCGAGATGTCGTGGCGCGAGGTCGTGCGCCGGCGGTTTGGTCATATGGTCGCCATCTCGGACCGTGAGGTGGACCAGTTCGTCGCCAACGCCCCGGTGGCCGTGCAGAGCGACGTCGAGTTGCAGGTCCAGCGCGTGACGCTGCCGCTGCCGGCGGCGGTCGACCAGTCCATCATCGCGCGGCGCATTGCGGAAGCCGATGCGCTGGCGCGGCAGTACAAGGGGTGCGCATCCCTGCCGGAGCTCGCCCAGTCGGTGGGCGGCAAGTTCGAGGACCTGGGCCCGCGCAAGCCTTCGACGCTTGCGGAGCCGACGCGGAGCCTCCTGCTCAACGCGAGCGAGGGCGACCTCCTGCCGGCGAGCGTCGGCCAGACCGGCGTCGAGCTTTGGGCGCTCTGCGGGCGCAAGTCGAGCGCGGAGAGCTCGGCGCGCGAGTCGGCGCAGAATGAGCTTCGCCAGCGGGAGTTCGAGGTTCTCGCCCAGAAGCACCTCAAGGACCTCAGGCAGGACGCGGCCATCGAGATCCGCTGATGGGTGCGCGCGAGCCAACGGAGGCGGCCTCCGCACCCCTCGCCCTGACGATGGGAGATCCCGCCGGCATCGGCCTCGACATCACGCTTGCGGCGTGGCGCGCGCGGAAAACCGCGGCGCTGGCGCCGTTCGTCGTGCTCGGCGACGCAGCGGCCCTTTCGGCGCGCGCCGAGGCGCTGGGCATCGAGGTTCCGGTTGCCACGGTCGCGGGCCCCGCCGAGGCGCTTCGCGCGTTCGAGACGCATCTCCCGGTCGAGCCAGTCCCCTGCCCTCAGCCCGTGGTGCCAGGCCGGCCCGACGCGCGCAATGCGCCGGCCGTCGTCGATGCCATCACGCGCGCCGTGGACGCCGTGCGATCGGGCGCGGCGCGCGCGGTGGTGACGAACCCGATCGCCAAAAACGTGCTCATGGATCACGGCTTCCCCCATCCCGGCCATACGGAGTTTCTGGGAGCGCTCGCGGAGGATCGCTTCGGGGTCAAGCGCGCGCGCCCCGTGATGCTGCTGGCCTCGGCCGAGCTCAAGGTCGTCCCCCTCACCGTCCACATCCCGCTCAAGGATGTGCCGCAGGCGATCACGACGCAGGCCATCGTGGCGACAGGCAAGATCCTCGGCCGCTCGCTCACGGACGACTTCGGGATCGCGACGCCGCGGATCGCGGTGACGGGGCTCAACCCGCACGCCGGCGAGGAGGGTAAGCTCGGCTCGGAGGATGCTGCCGTCATCTCGCCCGCCATCGCCGCGCTCAGGGACGTGGGGCTCGACGCCACGGGCCCCCATCCCGCCGACACGCTCTTCCATGCTGCCGCGCGCACGACCTACGACGCGGTGCTCGCCATGTATCACGACCAGGCGCTGATCCCGATCAAGACGCTGGCCTTCGATACCGGGGTCAATGTCACCATCGGTCTGCCGTTCGTGCGCACGTCGCCCGATCACGGCACCGCGTTCGCGATCGCCGGCACGGGGCGGGCGCGCGCCGAGAGTCTCATTGAGGCGCTCAAGCTCGCCGACCGGATGGCCCGGCGGCGCGCTGCGGCGGGCTCCGGACCTGCGCGATGAGCCTGCCCGGCGACGAGAACAGCGAACCGGCACCGATCGGAACGCAAGGCGGCGCGAGTCCCGACGGGCTCGATCCGCTGCGCGATGTCATCCGCCGTCACGACCTCGCCGCCAAGAAGAGCCTCGGGCAGAATTTCATCCTCGACCTCAACCTCACGCGCCGCATCGCGCGCGCGGGCGGGCCCGTGGACGGCCGTACCGTGGTCGAGGTGGGGCCCGGCCCGGGCGGACTGACACGCGGGTTGCTGATGGAAGGCGCGGAGCGGGTCGTCGCGGTCGAGCGCGATCACCGCTGCCTGCCGGCGCTTGCCGAGATCAGGGGGCGCTATCCGGGGCGCCTCGAGGTTCATTCCGGTGATGCGCTCGAAACGGACTGGCGCACGCTTCTCGGCACGGGTACGGGTACCGGAAAGGCCGCGGGCAAAGCGGTGATCGCGGCCAACCTGCCCTACAATGCGGCCACGACGCTGCTCGTCGGCTGGCTCGAGACCGAGCCCTGGCCGCCCTGGTGGGACCGCATGGTGCTGATGTTCCAGAAGGAGGTCGCCGAGCGCATCGTCGCGCCGCCGGGCTCCAAGGACTACGGGCGCCTGTCGGTCATCTCACAATGGCGGTGCGAGGCACATATCGCGCTGACGCTCAAGCCCGAGGCCTTCACGCCACCGCCCAAGGTCTCGTCGGCCGTCGTCGTCTTCACGCCCCGGGACGCGCCGCAACCAGCCTGCTCGGTCAAGGCGCTGGGACGGGTGACGGCGGCGGCGTTCGGCCAGCGGCGCAAGATGCTGCGCGCCTCGCTCAAGACGCTGGTGCCCAATCCCGAGGAGCTGTTGGATGCAGCCGGGATCGCGCCGGAGCTGCGGGCGGAGCGGGTGAGCGTGCGCGATTTCGCGAAGCTCGCCCTCGTCTACGAGCGCTCCATCGCGGGGCGGTGATCCTATTTCAGGCGTGTCTGGACCCCGGCCTGCGCCGGGGTGACGTTTGCATGTGTTTGATGCGGGCTGTCCCAACCACTCGGTCATCCGGCGTCACGGCGGAACCATGGTGCGCATGGACGGCCGGGATCCAGGTACGTCAAAGCGGATTGGAAAGCGTCCTACTTCACGCCGAGCTTCTTCTGCAGGCTCGAGGACGAGGTCGTGTACTGGAACATCAGCTTCTTGTCGGGATGCACGTACTTGTGCGCCTGCTGCGCCATCAGCGCCACCTCGTGGAAGCCGGACAGGATCAGCTTCAGTTTGCCGGGATACCAGTTGATGTCGCCCACGGCGAAGATGCCCGTCTCGCTCGTCTCGAACTTCTCGGTATCGACGAGGATGAGGTTCTCGTTGAGGTTCAGGCCCCACTGCGCGACGGGGCCGAGCTTCATCGTGAGGCCGAAGAACGGCAGCATCGCGTTGGTGACGATGCGCTCCTCTGTGCCGTCCGAGGTCTTCACGGTGACGGCTTCCAGGTTGCCGTTCTCACCGTGGAGCTTCGTCACCTGGCCGATGACGAGGCGAATCTTTCCCTCCGCCACGAGCGCGCGCATCTTGTCGACGGAATGGGGAGCGCCGCGGAACTCGTCGCGCCGGTGCAGAAGCGTCAGCGAGTTGGCGACGGGTGCGAGGCTCAGCGTCCAGTCGAGCGCAGAATCGCCGCCGCCGACGATCAGCACGTCCTTGCCGCGGAAACTCTCGATCCGGCGCACGGCATAGAACACCGACGTGCCTTCGTAGGCTTCGATGCCCTCGAGCGGCGGGCGCTTGGGCGTGAACGAGCCGCCGCCCGCGGCGATGACGATGACCTTGGCCGAGACCTCACGGCCGGCATCGGTCTTGAGATGGAAGCGGCCGTCCTCGCCGCGCGCGATCTCGTCCACCCGCTCGCCGAAAACGAACTCGGCTCCGAAGGGCTTGATCTGCTCCAGGAGGCGGTCTGTCAGCTCCTTACCGGTGACGGTCGGCAGCGCCGGTATGTCGTAGATCGGCTTTTCCGGGTAAAGCTCGGCGCACTGCCCGCCCGGCCGGTCCAGGATGTCGATGACGAGCGTCTTGATGTCGACCAGGCCGAGCTCGAAGACCGCGAACAGGCCGACCGGGCCGGCACCGATCACGACGGCGTCGATCTCTGTGGCTCCGGTGTCCGCGGCCGCGATGTCGAGCGCCATGGTCGATCTCCTGAGTTACGGTTGTCCGCTGGGGCGCGCCTGGCGATGACGATACCCCGTTTGCGGTGTCAGAACTGCTTCGCCGGCACGCGGACCGTCAGCCCGTCCAGCTCCGGCGTGACCTTGATCTGGCACGAAAGCCGGCTCTCCTTGCGCACGTCGAACGCGAAGTCGAGCATATCCTCCTCGATCGAGGCAGGCTTTCCTGTCTTCTCGACCCATTCCGGGTTCACGTAGACATGGCACGTGGCGCAGGCGCAGGCTCCGCCGCATTCCGCCTCGATGCCCGGGACATCGTTGAGCTTGGCCGCCTCCATGACCGTGACGCCGGGCTCGGCTTCAACGGTCTGGCTTGCGCCGTCGGGTTGAACGAACGTGAGTTTCACCATCGACGGCTGCTCCAATACCCGTTGTGCCCCAGAGACTGCGGGCACTCGCCTGTCTTCTACGGAGGAATGTGGCGGCAGGATTAATGGGCCCGTCCCGCGAATTCAAGCTTCCGCGTCGCCGCGGGGTGAAGACACGCAGGCACGGGTTGCATCCGCATTCGGACGTGCATCCCGGCGAGCGGGTGCTCCGAGGGCCGCAGCTCGCAAGGCGGGTCCGTCGCGAAAACCCTCGCGTCGGCGCTCGTCCGATCAATGAGGGATATGGCTCAGCCGGCCGGGAAGGTTGCCGTGACGTAGCTCTCGGCCGTTTCGCAAGCCGCTTCCAGGGTGGCGAGGATCCGGTCGCGCTCGACCTCGTTGGCGAGGCCCGGAGACAGCTCGGCCTCACGCGCCAGCGTCGCGATCTGCCAGGCCCCGACGGCGCGCGCCGATCCTTTGATGGTATGGGCCGCGATCTGCCATTCGCGGTCGGTTGCGGCGAACCGCAGTTGCTCGATGCTGAGCGGAAGCTGGGCTAGGAACAGGCCCAGGATCTCACGCTCGAGGGTCGGGCTGCCGAGCGTGTAGCGGGCCAGATGGGCGCGATCGATCGGGTCGGCGCCCGGCACGGCGCCGGCGGGCGGCTCGACGAAGCCGCGAATGTGGCCGTTGCGGCGAACGCGCGCAGTGCGCTCTCTCAAAGGACCCATGGCGTTCAGACCCTGTTACGGGAGGTTGTCGATCTCACCGGAGCCCAGCGGCGGCCCCGGATCGGCGCGTCCCCGTCCATCGGAGGGACGAGCATGCTATAATGAAATCTGAACGCAATACGCTAAGTAACTGTTAAAACGTATTATAAAACGCCACGTTATTCAACGGCTTTTTCACGAGTCGTGGCAGCCGGCCGGGCGGCGCGCGAACTTCATTTAGCCCCAAAAAAAGCCTACTCGCCATGGCGACAGGCCGCTCGGGCCGCCCTGGGAGGCGCTTCGAAAAAGACCGTTGATGGGGCCCTGCGGGGAGGAAATCCCGTTTGAGCAGAAGCCTTGGACTGCGGTAGCATGAATATGTGGGGCGGCCGGCCTATTCCGGCGGAACGGGTGGATGGCTCAGGATCAGAAATCAGGCTCGGCGGCGGCTCAGAAGGCGCTGCCCAAGGCGGCTGCATCGGCGACCGCCAACAAGGCCGTTGGGGGGCCTCCGCCCCTGCCGCTTCCCTCGCCGGCTGCCGCGTCATCCGACCGTAAGGCGGACGGGGCGCCCAAGGCCGAGCCTCCGCTCGCCGCGGCCAAGGCCGAGAGCGCAAAGCCCGAGGGCAAATTCCCCGGCGTGCCTGCCGCTTCCGATTCGCTCTCTCTCATCATCCCGCCGAGCGCCATGACCAACCTCGGCTCTGCCACGGCGGCGGTCGCCCATCCGCTCCCTCCCCCGCTTCCGCAGATGGCGGCGCGGACGGCCGGCGAGCCTACCCTTACGACGGGCAACGAGCGTGCCGCCGATAAGACCCCGGCCGAGCCCGTGCGCCGCATGGCGCGGCGGCGGCCGGCCGGTCCTCCCCGCCAGAAGATCGCGGCCAACGACGACGCCCCTTCGATCGGCGGTCTGATCTACGCGCTCGAGCAGAAACCTGCCACCACGCCCTTCAAGTATGCGGCCATCGCCTCCGCCGGATGGGCCGCCATCTGCCTCGTGTTCTCCTGGATCATCGTGCGTGCCGAGCTCGAAGCGGGCGCGACGCTGGTGTCCCTGCTCGAGAAGCCCGCCACGTTCCTTACGGTGACGGCGATCATCGTGCCGATCGCCGTGCTCTGGGCGCTGGCGCTGCTCGCCTGGCGATCGGACGAGCTGCGCCTGCGATCCTCGACCATGACGGAAGTGGCGATCCGGCTCGCGGAGCCCGACCGCATGGCCGAGCAATCGGTCGCCTCACTCGGGCAGGCCGTGCGGCGGCAGGTGTCGTTCATGAACGATGCCATCTCGCGGGCGCTCGGCCGCGCGGGCGAGCTCGAGGCACTGGTGCACAACGAAGTGACGGCGCTCGAGCGCTCCTACGAGGAGAACGAGCGCAAGATCAAAGGCCTCATCCAGGAGCTCGCGGGCGAGCGCACCTCCCTGCTCTCGACCAGCGAGCGTGTGACCGACACGCTCAGGACGCTCGGCACCGACATCCCGACGCTGATCGACCGCCTCTCCAATCAGCAGGTTAAGCTGGCGCAGATCATCCAGGGCGCGGGCGAGAACCTGACGCAGCTCGAGACGGCCGTGGGCCAGAGCACCGACCGCCTCGAGAACGCGATCGGCGGCAAGACGCAGCAGTTGCAGGTCATGCTCGAAGGCTACACGACCGGGCTCGCCACGGCGCTCGGCGCGCGGACCGAGCAGCTGCAGACGGCCATTGCGGGCTACGTCGATACGCTCGACACGTCGCTCGACCAGCGCACCGAGAAGCTGCAGCGCATTTTCGACGAGTATGCGCGCGCCCTCGATACCTCGATTGCCAACCGGGCGCAGGCGCTCGACGTCCAGCTCGTCGAGCGGACCAAGGCGCTCGACGCGGCCTTCGGACAGCGCCTCAGGACGTTCGACGAGTCCATCATGCGCTCGACGATGACCATCGACTCGGCGGTCTCCGAAAAGGCCCGCGCGCTCACCAGCGCGCTCGACAATCATGCCAAGACGTTCAGCGAGACCATCGCGCGCCAGTCGGTCAATCTCGACGAGAGCCTGATGCACGGCATCAACTCGGTGCGCCGGACGAGCGAGAACATCACCCGCCAGTCGCTGAAGGCGATCGAAGGGCTCGCGGGGCAGTCCGAGATGCTGAAGCGCGTGTCGGAGAACCTGCTGGTGCAGGTCAACGCCGTCACCAACCGTTTCGAGGGCCAGGGGCAGGCCATCATGCGGGCGGCCAGCTCGCTCGAGAACGCGAACTTCAAGATCGAGTCGACGCTGCAGGGCCGCCACGCCGAGCTCACCCAGACGATGGAGCAGCTCTCCGGCAAGGCCGACGAGTTCGGTCGTCTCGTGCAGGGCTTCTCGTCGTCGATGGAAGGCTCGCTGACGAGCGCCGAGCAGCGCGCGCGCGCGGCGGCGGAGCATCTTCGCCTCAGCACGGAAGCGGCCCAGCGCTCGGCGATGGCCGATCTCGAGCGGTTCCGCATGGAGGCAGGTGCGGAAGGCGAGCGCACGCTCGACGAGCTCAAGAACCGCTTCTCGTCGATCTCGAACGTCGTCAGCGAGCAGCTCTCGACGCTGACGAGCCGGTTCGACGAGACCTCGGACGAGGTGCGCCAGCGCGCGAGCCGGGCCGCGGCCGACATCGCCGCAGAGCAGGCCCGCCTCAAGGAGCAGATGGACCGGCTGCCCGTCGCGACGCGCGAGAACGCCGACGCGATGCGGCGCGCGCTGCACGATCAGCTGCGCGCCATCGAGCAGCTTTCGAGCCTCACGACGCGCTCGATCATGGGCCGCGACGTGACGGCGCCGCAGCCGGCGGCCGGCACGCCCTATGCCGCCGGGCCCGGGCCGAGCCAGGGCTCGCTGACGGGCTCCTATGTTGCGGAGACACACGGCGGCTATCGGGCGCCCGCACCGTCGACGCCGTATGCGGCAGCCGCCTTGCCGCGCCCGGGCGGCACGCCCGGTTCTGCCGGCGAAAATCGCGAAGGCTGGTCGCTCGGCGACCTCCTGGCGCGCGCCTCGCGCGACGACGACGGACACGGCAGCGCACATCGGGCGGCACCGCCCGCTCCGCCGGTCAACTTCCATACGCAGATCGACGCCATTGCGCGCGCTCTCGATCCGGCGACGACGGCGGCGCTCTGGCAGCGCATCGCGGCTGGCCAGCGCGGCGTGATGGTGCGCAGCATCTACACGCCCGAGGGCCGGGCGATCTTCGACGACCTGAGCCTGCGCTACCGCAGTGACGGCGACCTTCAACGCACCATCAACCACTACCTGATCGATTTCGAGAACATCCGCCGCGATGCGGAGCAGCGCGATCCTTCGGGGCGCGCGGTCAATGCGCACCTCCTCTCCGACATGGGCCGGGTCTACCTGTTCCTGGCGCACGTGAGCGGGCGGATCACCTGACGGGAGCCGCCGCCCGCGCGGAAGACCGATGCCGGTAGCCCTGTCCGTTTCGATCGAGCGGTTCCCGCTCAAGGTGCCGTTCGTCATCTCGCGCGGCGCGAAGACGGAGGCGGCGGTCGTCGCCGTCACGCTCACCGACGGAGCGGCCGCGGGTCGTGGCGAATGCACCCCTTATGCGCGCTACGGAGAGACGCCCGACAGCGTCGCGGCGGTGATCGAGAGACTTGGCAGCGTACCGGACGCGCTTGCGAGCCGGGAGGCGCTGGCCAATGCGCTGGCCGCGGGGGCAGCGCGCAATGCGCTCGATTGCGCACTGTGGGACCTCGAGGCGAAAGCGAGCGGCGTTCCGGCCGCCTGGCGCGCTGGGCTTGCCCCCGTCGGCGGCGTCGAAACCTGCTTCACGCTGAGCCTCGATGCCCCGGAGGCGATGGCGGCGGCGGCTGGGGCTGCCCGCGCGCACCGGCTTCTCAAGCTCAAGCTCGGTGGCGACGGCGACATCGACCGCATGGCGGCTGTGCGCCAGGCGCGGCCGGACGCGCGCCTCGTGGCGGATGCCAACGAGGCGTGGAGCGACGACATGCTCGGCCCCTTCCTCGCCGCGGCGGCGGAGTCCGGGTTCGAGCTGATCGAGCAGCCGCTGCCGGCGGACGCGGACTGGATGCTCGAAGGGCTCCAGCATTCGGTTCCCGTCTGCGCTGACGAGAGCGTGCACACGCGCGCCGACCTGGCCGAGGTCATGCATCGCTACGATGCCGTCAACATCAAGCTCGACAAGGCCGGCGGATTGACCGAGGCGATAGCCATGGCGGACGCTGCGCGCGCCGCCGGGCTCAAGGTGATGGTCGGCTCGATGGTGGCGACGTCGCTCGCGGTGGCACCGGCCTTTCTGCTCGCGCAGGGGGCGGACTGGGTCGATCTCGACGGTCCGCTGCTGCTCGCGCGCGACCGGGAGCCTTCGGTCACGTTCGAGGCCGGCCTCCTTCATCCGCCGCCAGCGCTGCTGTGGGGTTAGGACCGTTCCGGCTTGGGTGGAAGCATGGCCGTGCGGGCAATCAGCGTGTCTGGACACCGGCCTTCGCCGGAGTGACGAATTATTGGTGGCGATCCAATTGCCCGATTTCAACGTCATCCCGGCATCATGGCGGAGCCATGCTCCGCATTGGCGGCCGGGATCCAGATACGCTTCCGCATACCGAACCCCTGTGTTTCCACCTGAAACGGAAATGCTCTAGCAGGATCGCTTCGGATGATCCGTCCCAAGCGTCGCGCGTCGGTCTCCTCTGGCAACGATCGCGCTGGCCTCAGCGCTTCCGCACCACCCAGCACCTCAATGTGCCGCCCGGATGAACTCCGCCACGTGCTCGCGCCGGACACCGAGGCCGAGCACCCGCGCCGGAAGGCGCTGCAAGACCGGACAGCGCTGCATGAGGCGTAGCGCGCGGGGCGGCGCCGGCTGCTCCTTGAGCTCGAGCACCGGCCCGATGATCCTGTTCTGCGCGATAAGCTGGATTGCTTGCGTGACGCGGGTCGGAAACAGGCGCCGCCTCTGCACCGCCTTGAGATCTTCGACGTCGAGCGTTCCCGCCTTCAACGGCGCTGCGAGCCTGTTCGCCGCCGCCACGGCATCCTGCACCGCAAGGTTCACGCCCACGCCGCCGATCGGGCTCATCGCATGCGCCGCATCCCCGATGCAGAGGAAGCCCTGCCGGTACCATTGCCTGAGACGGTCGACGCGTACCGTGAGCAGGCTCACGTCGTCCCAACTCGCGATTGTGGCCAGGCGCGCGGGATCCCATTTCAGGCCCGCCGCAATCGTCTCGCGGAAGGCCGCGAGCCCGGCCGCCTTGAGGGTCTCGAACGCGCCCTTGGGAATAACGTAGGCGCATTGCCAATAGTCGCCGCGGAAGATCTGGACGAGGATCGAGCCCGCGCCGACGCGGCCCATGGTCTCGCCGGCCTCACCCGGCCGCGCCGGCACGCGGAACCACAGCGCATCCATCGGCGCTCCGAGATCGTCGACCACGAGCCCCGCACGCGCACGCAACACTGAGTTGCGCCCGTCCGCCGCGACCACGAGATCGGCGCGGATCTCGATCGGGCCCTCGGGCGACATCGCCCGGACGCCGACCACCGTATCGCCTTTCTCGATGAGGCCGGTCGCCTCCGTGCTCATGCGGAGCATGAAGGTCTCGTATCCCGCACCCTCGGAGGCGACGAAGTTCAGGAAATCCCACTGCGGCATCATGGCGATGTAGGGTTCGCGCACCGGCAGGTGCGTGAAATCCGCGATCATCACCGGCGTGTCGCCGACCATCGCGCCGAGCTTGCGCACCTTCTGATGGGGAAGGGCGAGAAAGCGATCGATGAGGCCGAGCTCCGCCATCACCTCGAGCGTCGAGGGATGCACGGTATCGCCGCGAAAATCACGCAGGAAGTCGGCGTGCTTCTCGAGCACGATCACGGCGACGCCGGCCCGCGCGAGCAGGTAGCCGAGCATCAGCCCCGCCGGTCCGCCGCCGGCGATGCAGCATTGGGTCTCGAGATTGCCCGCCATCGCGCCTCCGGATCGGCTACCGCACGCCTCTTTCCTCCAACGATCGAGTGCCGTCCGTCGTTCCCGCTGAACGGGCATGCCTCCGGCATGACGTTCGCGACACGCCCTCGGCCGGGCGCCGGGCGACGCTCCGAATGTTCCGAATGCTTTCCTGCGTCCTACGACGGCAGCGAAAGGCCCGCGCGCTCGAGCTGATGGCGAAGACGCATCTTTTTCTCCGACGCGATCCGCACGCGCGCGAGCGTCGCGCCCGTGTCGTCCGTCTCCTGCGAGAGCACGTCCGCATTCTCGTGCAGCCAGGCGAGCAGGCGGCCCTCGTGGGCCGGCAGCGTCAGCATGACGATCTCGTCGGCCACGCCGAGCCGCTCGTCGATCGTGTCGAGCAGGCGGGCCACGCCGTCGCCGGTCACAGCCGACATCGGCACGGCCGGCGGCGTGCGGAACCGTGCCGCCGCCTCGGCCTCGGCGTGGGTGACCGGCGACAGGAGGTCGATCTTGTTCCACACTTCGAGGATGCGTCCGTCGGCGGCCACCGTATCGACGCCGAGGTCGGCGAGCACGCGCTCCACGTCCCGCGCCTGCGCTTCCGTCTCGGCATGCGAGATGTCGCGCACGTGCAGGATCAGGTCCGCCTCGATCACCTCTTCGAGCGTCGCGCGGAACGCGGCGACGAGTTGTGTCGGCAGGTCGGAGATGAAGCCCACCGTATCGGACAGGATGATGCGCCGCCCGGAGGGCAGCCGGACCTCGCGCATGGTGGGATCGAGCGTCGCGAAGACCTGGTCCATGGCGAGCACGCCGGCGCCGGCAACGCGGTTGAACAGCGTCGACTTGCCGGCGTTCGTGTAACCGACGATGGCGACGATCGGATACGGCACCTTGCGCCGGCCCTTGCGATGCAGGTCGCGCGTGCGAACCACGCCCTCGAGCTCGCGCTTGATGGCGACGATGCGCTCGTCGAGCATGCGCCGGTCGAGCTCGATCTGTGCCTCGCCTGGGCCGCCGAGGAAGCCGCGACCGCCGCGCTGGCGCTCGAGATGGGTCCAGGCCCGCACCAGCCGGCCTTTCTGGTAGGAGAGATGGGCCAGCTCCACCTGCAGCCGCCCCTCGCGAGTCTGGGCGCGCCGGCCGAAGATCTCGAGGATGAGGCCGGTGCGGTCGAGCACCTTCGCGTTCCAGGCGCGCTCGAGGTTGCGCTGCTGCACGGGGCTGATGGCGTGATCGACGATCACGAGGCCGATCTCGCTCGTGGCAATGCGCTCCCTGATCTCCTCGACTTTGCCCGAGCCGAACAGCGTGCCGGGCTTCGGGTGCGGCACCGGCACGAGATCGACGCCGACCACGTCGAGGTCGATGGCCTCTGCGAGACCCTTGGCCTCGGCGAGCCGGTCCTCGGGCGAATGCATGGAAACCGGACGTGCGGTCTCGCCGCCCCCGCGGGCGCGCGAGAGCACCGGCACGAGCACGAGCGTGCGCATCGCGCGCGCCCGGGCACTCGCGTCATCGGTCAGAGCTGACGATCTGCTGCCCGGCTTGTCCGGGCTTGTCTTGGCCGGTCCGACGTCCGGCTTGGTGGAGCGGTCGATGGGATCCTACCCTTGCTGACCGTCGACCTCCGCTTCCATGAGATGGACCGGAGCGCCCGGCATGATGGTCGATATGGCATGCTTATAGACCAACTGCGAGTGGCCGTCGCGGCGCAAGAGAACGCAAAAATTGTCGAACCACGTCACGATGCCCTGCAGCTTGACACCGTTGACGAGGAAGATCGTGAGGGGGGTCTTGCTCTTGCGGACGTGGTTGAGAAACGTGTCCTGAAGGTTCTGAGCGCGATCTGCGGCCATCTTTGTTGCCTCTTCTTATTCAGCCTCTTGCTGGACTTTGATCTTGGTCGCCTGCTGGAAGGCCGTTCTGCCAAGCCGGCCGGGGAGCTCATCATTAGGGAGCAGCTAACCTCTCCGGATTGCGGAACAATAAGCGTGACATGCGGGCGGGACAACAACATGCGAGAATCCAGTTCGCCGCACCTTAGGGAGAAAGTTCGGCAGCCTGATGAAAGATTGAGCGCAGACGGCGCGTCAGCTCTCCGGGACGTCCGTCCCCGATGGGAACTTTGTCGATCGCCACGACGGGCATGACGGTGCCGGATGCCGAGGTGATGAAGGCTTCGCGCGCGGCAAGCGCCTCGTCGACGCTGAACGGTCGCTCCGTGAACGGGATTTTTTCCCGATCGAGCACATCGACGAGTGTTCTGCGTGTCACGCCGGGCAGGATTGCGTTCCCGGCTGGTCTCGTGACGATCATGCCGGATCGCTCGACGATCCAGGCGTTGCTCGAGGCGCCTTCGGTGACGAATCCGTCCGGATCGACGAACCAGGCCTCCTGGGCGCCCTCCTTCTCTGCCGCCGCCTTGGCCAGCACCGCAGGCAGCAGCATGACGGTTTTGATGTCGCAGCGGCCCCAGCGGATGTCGGGCAGGGTCTTGATGGCGATGCCGTTCGTCGCCCGCGCATCGCGCCTGGCGTCATCCACGCGCCGCGCGAGACAGACCACCGTCGGCGTGACCTCGCCCGCCGGGAACGGGAAATCCCGCGGCGCGGTCCCGCGCGTCACCTGAAGGTAGACGAGGCCCGTCCGCACGCGGTTGCGCCGGATCACCTCGCGCAGCACCAGCCCGAGCGCACGCCGCGACATCGGCATGGCGATGCGAAGCTCACCCAGCGACCGCTCGAGCCGGTCCATGTGCCGCGTCTCGTCGACGATCCGGCCTCCATTCACCTCGCAGACCTCGTAGATCGCGTCAGCGAACTGGAACCCCCTGTCCTCCACATGCACGCCCGCCTGCGCATAAGGCAGGTAGCGCCCGTTGACGTAGACGACGCGCGTCATGCTCGATCCTGCTGCCTACCGACTTGCCCGTTGCCCGCTGCCTGCCGCCCCTCTCTCACCCCACCTTCTCGCCCACCCGCTGCTCGGAAGAGACCCCGAGCGCGCGCAGCTTCCGGTGCAGCGCCGAGCGCTCCATGCCGACGAACTCCGCCGTGCGCGAGATGTTGCCGCCGAAGCGATTGATCTGCGCGAGCAGGTACTCGCGCTCGAAGATCTCGCGCGCCTCGCGCAACGGCAGGCTCATCAGGTGCTCGGCGCCGCCGTTGACCGGCAGCGGCACGTTGGAGCCGATCTCCTCGGGGAGCATGTCCGCCGTGATCACTGCGCCGGGATCTCCGCCGGCGAGGATCATCAGACGCTCGATGTTGTTCCTGAGCTCGCGCACGTTGCCGGGCCAGTCGTGCGCCTGCAGCACGGCGATCGCGTCCTCGCCGATGTGGCGCGGCGCAAGGCCCGAGGCCTGCGAGAGCTGGCTCACGAAATACTGGATGAGGTCGGGGATATCCTCGCGCCGCTCGGCGAGCCCCGGAACGCGCAGCGGTACCACGTTGAGCCGGTGATAGAGGTCCTCGCGGAAGCGCCCCTCGCTCATCTCGCGCTCGAGGTCGCGGCTCGTCGAGGAGACGATGCGCACGTCGACCGAGACCTTCTGCGCGCCGCCGAGCCTCTGGAACTTCTGCTCGACGAGCACGCGCAGCACCTTGCCCTGCGTCTCGAGCGGCATGTCGGCCACCTCGTCGATGTAGAGCGTGCCGCCGTGGGCTTCCTCGAGGGCACCCACCTTGCGTGGGCCACCAGAGCGGTCCTCGGTGCCGAACAGCTCCTCCTCCACGCGGTCGGGCGCCATCGAGGCGGCGTTGAGCACGATGAACGGCCCGTCGGCGCGCTGCGACTTCTGGTGCAGGATGCGCGCGGCGAGCTCCTTGCCCGCTCCCGACGCGCCGCGGATCAGGATGCGGCTGTTGGTCGGCGCGAGCCTGTCGATGGCGCTCTTCAACTGGTTGATGGCCGGCGACTTGCCGACCATCTCCGCAGAGACAGTCGAGCGCTCCTTGAGCTCGCGCACCTCGCGCTTGAGCTGCGAGGCCTCGAGCGCACGCAGCGTCACGAGCACCAGCCGGTCCGCCTTGAACGGCTTTTCGATGTAGTCGTAGGCGCCCCGCTTGATGGCGGTAACGGCCGTCTCGACGTTTCCGTGCCCGGAGATGATCACCACGGGCAGATCGGGATAGGTGCGCTTGATCACGGACAGAACCTCGAGCCCGTCGAGGCGGCTCCCCTGCAGCCAGATGTCGAGGATGACGAGCTGCGGACGGCGCTCCTCGATGATCCGCAGCGCCTCATCGCTGTCGCGCGCCAGCCGCGTGCGATGCCCTTCGTCCTCGAGAATGCCCGCGACGAGCTCGCGGATATCCGCTTCGTCGTCGACAATCAGGATGTCTGCAGCCATGGCTCAACTCCCTCGTGCTCTCGTCCGTGTTCGTCTCAGATCTCGCGGCCGCCGGCCGCACGTTTGCGCCCGCCATCCTCGCCCGCGGTCTTTTCGGTCGTGGATTTCGGCGCCAGCATGGACAGCGGGAAGGCCAGTGTCACGCGCGCGCCGGTCGGTCGTCCGGGTGCGGGCGGCGCATCGTCGAGCAGAAGCTCGCCGCCGTGCTGCTCGGTGATCTTGGCGACGATGGCGAGACCAAGCCCCGTCCCCTTGCTGCCCTTTGTGGTGACGTAGGGCTCGAGCAGGCGCGACCGGTTCTGCTTCGGCAGCCCGGGCCCGTTGTCGATGACCTCGATGGCGACCGTCGTGTCGCCGACGCGAAGCGCGATGTCGACCTGGGCTGTCCGGCCGGGCTCGGCCTCGGCCGCACCCTCGACGGCTTCGGTGGCGTTCTTGACGAGATTGGTCACCGCCTGCGTGAGAAGCCTGCGGTCGAAGGCGGCCGCCAGCGGAGCGTCCGGCAGCGTGAGCCCGTAGATCACGCCGCCGTGGCTTTCGCGGAACAGGATCACCGAATCCATCACCGCGTCGCGAAGATCGCCGATCTCGATCACGGGCTTCGGGATGCGGGCGAAGGACGCGAACTCGTCGACCATGGTCTTGATGTCGCCGGCCTGCCGCTCGATGGTCGCCGTGAGCTTCTCGAAGGTGTCGCGGTCGTCGACGATCACCTTGCCGTATTTGCGCCGGATCCGCTCGGCGGAGAGGATGATCGGCGTCAGCGGGTTCTTGATCTCGTGGGCGATGCGGCGTGCGACGTCGGCCCAGGCCGACGTGCGCTGCGCCGAGACCAGCTCCGTGATGTCGTCGAACGTCACCACCGAGCCCACGTCTCCGGGACCTGCCTTCTCGCGCGTGACGGAGACGGCGAACGTGCGCTCGTCCTCGCCGATGATGATCGAGATCTCCTGCGAGCCGCGCGACTTGGCGCCCTGCTCCTCGCGCCGATCGAGCGCAGGGGCGAGCATCGGCAGCGCATCGACGAGCTTCTTGCCGACGATTTCCTGCTCGGTCGTCGCCAGAAGCTGGGCTGCGGCGCGGCTGACGAGCGTGATGCGGTCCTGGCTGTCGAGGCCGATGACGCCCGCCGAGACCCCGGACAGCACCGCCTCCATGAAGCGCCGCCGGTCGGTGAGCTGCTCGTTGGCGGTCATCAGAGCGTCGCGCTGGTGCTTGAGCTCCCGCGTCATGGTGTTGAAGGTCGTCGAGAGGCGCCTCAGGTCGCCCTCGCCGCGCCGCTCGGGAAGCTCCACTGAAAGGTTGCCGCGCGAGACGTCCTGCGCCGCCTCGATGAGCCGCCGGATCGGCGCCACGAAGCGGCTCGCGAACCACAGGCCGACCCAGATCGCCGCCAGAAGCGCCGTCATCGAGATCATGAAGTAGATGAGCCCGTGCGCGAGCTTGAGGCCGCCGCGCGCCGCCCGTAGGCGATTGTACTCGTCGACGCTCTGCGCGGTGCGCTGCAGATGCCCCATCACCTTGGGATCGAGGAGCCGCGTCACGTAGAGGAGCCGGTCGGGATAGCGGTTGAGCATCGCCACGGCCGAGACCTGCGACGTGCCCGTCGGCGTGAAGAGCGCCACCTGACCCAGGGCCGCCTGTTTCAGATCGTAGAGCGGCACCGACGTGAACGGCATCTCCTTGTCTTCGAGCGCCGCCACCACCGGATCGCCGCGCCCGTCGATCACGTAGGCGACGGGGATGTCGCGCAGCCCGGCCTGGGCGATGACGTGCTGCTTGAACTCCGGCGTATCGGCGGGAATGTGGTCGGCCGCCGAATCGATATCGCGCACCATGTTGGCCACATCCGTGCGCAGGAGCTGCCCGTGCTCCACCACGTACGCCTGAGCCACCTCGACAGAGTTGTTGATGATCGCGCGCGTGCGCGCGGAGAACCAGCCGTCGAGCGAGCGCGAGAACGTCGTCGTGGCCGCCGCCGCCAGCAGGAGGGCCGGAATGGCGGCGATGATCGAGAACAGGAGCACGATGCGCACATGCAGCCGCGCGCCGGGGAGCCGCGCGCGCCACGCGCGCCACATGCCGAAGCCCCGCCAGGCGATCACCCCGATCATGGCCGCGATCAGCAGCACGTTGATCAAAAGCGCGCCGAGCACGATGTCGTCGCGCGGTGCGATCGGAGTGAGGCCGGTCAGGATGAGATAGGTCGCCAGCGCCGAGACGAGCGACAGCACGACCACCACGAGGCCGATCCAGAACGCCCGATCGCTGAGATCGAGCAGCGGAGCGGCCGCACTCCGCGTCCACCCGGCCGTGCTTGGCGAGCGTGTCTCGCGCATTGACCCTTCCATGCTCAGCCTGTGGAGACCTGTGAGAGTGTAACCTTCCGAGCACGAGTGCTCGCATCGGATATGCGTCTTCGCCACTTCAGCCTGATCACGTGGCGTGCGCTGTGCACAAGTCACACAATAACTGTGACATTCTTGCGACGCAATGCGTGCGACTGATCGACGTTGCGTGCAAGGCGGCAACGGCGCTGTGGCGAAATGTGACGCAAACCCCGCGCAAACCCCGCGCAAACGGCGCGTCAGTCGGTGTCGCGGGAGGCTCGGGGGCGGTCGGCGGTCCCGGTCCGGAAGGGCTGCGGACGCCCGGTCTCGGTTCGAGCGGGCCGCGGACGCGCGGCCTCAGTGGGAACGGACCTCGGCGGACGCGCGGCCCAGGGCCGGTCGCCGCGGCTGCCGGCGACCGTCTCCACGCGCGCGATGCGCGCCACGCCGCCGTCGCCCGCCGTGAGGTAGATCGCATGGGTCCCGTCGCGGCGTAGCGCCCGGCGGTCGATGACGATGAGGGGTGCGGTGCAGTCGCGAGGCGGGCGCGGCACCGTGACGACGATCTCGGACCTCATGCAGTCCTCGGCGATGGTGGCGGGATGGCGTGCCACGGCGATGCCGAGGCCCTGCGCGGTTGCCGTGCAGCCCACGCCGTCGCACCGAAAGGCGCGGGTCTTGAGGACCTCGCTCGCCGGGCGCCCGTCCCCGTCGTGCTGCAGCCACCGCCCGAGCTCGAAGCCGCCGCGGCCCACACCCGTCGCGGCGAGGCGGCCGTCGGCTCCGCGCACCGCGACCAGCTCCCCTCCCCGCCCGGCCAGAATGTCGGGGTGTACGGTGCCGCCTGCGATGAGCACGCCGCCGCCGATGGCGGCGAGGCCGAGCATGCGCCAACGCGTCTGCCAGAGGGTCAGCCACAGGCCACCGGCGATCATCAGGGCAAAACCGGCATCCGAGATCGCGGAAATATTGATGACGGCGCCCGGGAGCGCTGCCACCTGCTCCGCCGTCGCCGTCATGGCGTCGATGCCTTTGGCCATCACGGCGAGCGGCAGGCTCTCGAGGCCGAGAGGCATCAGGACGAGCGTCAGCAGGGCGGCCGGCATGACGATCAGGTTGCATATCGGAATAGCGACGAGGTTGGCGAGGAGCGCGTACTGCTGGCTGCGCTGGAAATGAAACACGCCGATGGGCGCAACGGAGAGGCTCGCGATCACGGTCGAAGCGACGATGCCGCCGAGGAAGAGGGCAACGGTGCGAACCCATTCGCCGCGCTCCCGCTCCCTCGCGCGTTCCCGGGCGGCCTCGTAGGCGGCGATCAGTGACACGACGGCCGCGAACGACATCTGGAAGCCCGGATCGAGCAGGCTCTCCGGCATGAGCAGCAGCACGACGAGCGCGGCGATGGCGACGTTGCGCATCGCGAGCGCCTGCCGGTCGAGCATGACGGCGACGAACATGATGGCGATCATCAGGAAGGCGCGGACGGCCGGGATCGAGCTCCCGGAGATGAGGAGATAGGCGATGGCGCCGGCGAGCGCGGCCGCCGCTGCCCACTTCTTGGTGGGGTATCGGAGGGCGATCGACGGGACGGCGGCGAGGAGGCTTCGGATCGCGGCGTAGACGAAGCCGGCCATGATGGCCATGTGGAGGCCCGAGATCGAGAGGATGTGCACGAGCCCGGAGTCGCGATAGGCGGCGTTGGTGCGCTCCGTGATGGCGCCGCGCTCGCCGGTGATCAGGGACACGGCGATGGCGCCCGTCTCGCCGGGAACCGCAGCGCGGATCCTTTCGCCGATGTCCTGGCGCAGGCGCTCGAGCGCATCCTTGGCGCGCTGGGGCAGACCCTGCCCCTCCCCATCCACATCCGCGCGCACGATCCGGTCCGGAGGCCGGACCGCGAAACCGGTCGCGCCCAGCCCCTGGAACCAGGCCCAGCGCGCGAAATCGAAACCGCCGGGAAGGGCCGGGATGGAGGGCGGACGCAGTGTCGCCCGGAGGCGGACCCGATCGCCGGGCTTCAACGCCTCGCGCAGGCTCATCACGCGCACGCGGATGCGGGCCGGCCGCTGCTCTGCGGCGAGGCCCCGGATCGCGGTGACGCGGATCGTGAGCCGCGCGCCGCGCGTCGGGCGCAGCTCGATCAGCTCGACGACGCCGTCGATATCGGCGCGGCGCATCTCGAAGGCGAGCACCGGCGCGCGCGTCCACTCCGTGCGGAGCTTGGCTGCGGCGAAGCCCGCCGAAGCCGCGAGCACGCCCAAGGCCGCCACATAGAGGAGGCCGGCGCCCCGGCTCGCGACCGCCACGCCGAGGCCGACGAGGGGAAGCGTGAGCGCGGTCCAGAGGCCGGGCTCGGTTGCGAGCGCGAAATAGAGGGCGATGCCCACGCCGACGGCCACGGGCAGCCAGACGAACCAGCGCGCACGCTCCTCTTCGAAACGCCGGGCGAGACCGCCCTCGCCCGCCCGACGCGCGAGGCGCCGCGCGGCTTCCCGCACGGGCGCCGCCACGCGCCCTCGTCCTCCGTTGCGGCCGTGCGCGCCCTCCATCCCCGTCCCCGCACCTCGACCGGGAGTGCTGGTCTCTCCCGCGCGGCCTATGCTACATGGCGGGCCAACCAGCAGAAACCCGAGCCTGATCACACATGACGGACTCCCAACGGACAGAGAGCGGCGCTCCCGTCGTGCGCTTCGCGCCCTCGCCCACCGGCTATCTCCATATCGGCGGCGCGCGTACGGCGCTTTTCAACTGGCTCTACGCGCGCGGGCGCGGCGGCAAATATCTCCTGCGCATCGAGGACACGGACCGGGAGCGCAACAATCCCGACGCCGTGGCGGCGATCCTCGACGGTCTTGCCTGGCTCGGCCTCGACTGGGACGGCGAGCCGGTCTCGCAGTTCTCGCGCGCCGACCGGCACCGCGAGGTGGCCATGGCGCTGCTCGAGACGGGGAATGCCTACCGCTGCTACATGACGCCCGCCGAGATCGACGCCGAGCGGCGGCGCGCGGAGGCCGAGAAGCGGCCGCTCACGATCCTGTCGCCGTGGCGAGACCGCGATCCCGCCGAGGCGCCAGCCGACGCGCCGTTCGCCGTTCGCCTCCGGGCGCCGCGCGAGGGCGAGACCGTGATCGAGGATCACGTCCAGGGGCGCGTCGTGTTCCAGAACAAGGAGCTCGACGACCTCATCATCCTCAGAAGCGACGGCAACCCGACCTATAACCTCGCCGTGGTGGTCGACGACCACGACATGGGTGTCACGCACGTCATCCGCGGCGTCGATCATCTGACGAATGCGGCGCGGCAGACGCAGATCTATCGCGGCATGGGATGGGCCGTGCCCGATTGGGCGCACGTGCCGCTCATCCACGGCGCCGACGGGGCCAAGCTCTCCAAGCGCCACGGCGCGCAGGGCGTCGAGGAGTATCGCGCCATGGGCTACCTGCCGGCGGCGCTCCGGAACTACCTCGTGCGGCTCGGCTGGAGCCACGGCGACGACGAGATCATGTCGACGGACCAGCTCGTCCAATGGTTCGACATCGACGGCATCAACAAGAGCGCGGCGCGCTTCGACTTCAAGAAGCTCGACGACCTGAACGGCCATTATCTGCGCCAGGCGCGCGACGAGGACCTGCTGGCCGGCGTCAAGAGCCTTCTGCCGCGTCTCGACTTCGCCGCGCTCAAGGCGCTTCCCGTGGATCCCAAAGCGCCGGCGCGTGCGGACATCGCGCTCGCCCGCGAGGTCGAGGACCGGGTGCCCGGCGCCGCGACCGGCGCCGATCTCGCGCAGCTCTTCGAGGCCAGAGGCTGGGAGGCGCTCGCCGCCGCCCTCCCCGCGCTCAAGGAGCGCGCGAAGACGCTTGCGGAGCTCGTCGGGCAGGCGCTGTTCCTCGTCGCGTCCCGTCCTATCCGCCTGGATGACAAGGCCCAAAAGCTGATGGATGCTGAGGCCAGGGCGATTCTGAAGGCGATCGTGCCGCGCCTCGAAACCTCTGCGGACTGGAACCCGACGGCGCTCGAGGCGCTTGTGCGAGGATATGCCGAGGAGACCGGAACGAAGCTCGGTAAGGTTGCGCAACCCCTGCGGTCCGCCCTGACCGGCAGAACCGTGTCGCCGCCGGTCTTCGACGTGATGGGAGTTCTGGGACGGGATGAGACATTGGCCCGGCTTTCGGATCAGGCGCACTGAACCCGCTTCGATGTGCGACGTTCGGGCGGTTGCCAGCGCAAATTACCGCCTGATTTGGCTTTCCGGATTGCGAGTCGGCTGGGTATACTGCAGCGCAACATCCGCCCGGTCCGCAACCCCGGACGGTCGTCTGCGCAAAGATCAATCAGGGTCCAGACCCAGGAGACGTACATGAGCATTCATCAGCGCTCGAAGCCGGAGTGCAAGGCCGAGCTCAGCCTCAAGGGCCAGACGGTGTCGCTCGATGTGCGCAGCGGAACGATCGGGCCGGACGTGATCGATATCGGCCACGTGTACCGCGATACCGGCTGCTTCACCTACGATCCAGGCTTCACCTCGACGGCCAACTGCTCGTCGGCGATCACCTTCATCGACGGCGAGAAGGGGGAGCTGCTCTATCGCGGCTACGCGATCGACGAGCTCGCCGAGAACTCGAACTTCCTCGCGACCTGCTATCTGCTGCTGCACGGGGAGCTGCCGAGCAACGAAGAGTTCAAGGCGTTCCGGCACACGATCACGCGCCACACCATGGTGCATGAGCAGATGACGCGCTTCTTCAGCGGTTTCCGCCGCGACGCGCATCCGATGTCGGTCATGGTCGCCGTGGTCGGCGCGCTGTCGTCATTCTATCACGACTCGACCGACATCAACGATACGAGGCAGCGCGAGACGGCGAGCCATCGCATGATCGCCAAGATGCCGACGATCGCGGCCATGGCCTACAAATATTCCATGGGTCAGCCGTTCATCTATCCGCGCAACGACCTCGACTACACGTCGAACTTCCTGCAGATGTGCTTCTCGGTGCCGTGCGAGCCCTACATCGTCAACCCCGTGGTGGCGCGCGCGCTCGACCGCATTTTCATCCTGCATGCCGACCACGAGCAGAACGCAT
Source organism: Hyphomicrobium sp. (assembly GCF_036833075.1). Classification (GTDB taxonomy): domain Bacteria; phylum Pseudomonadota; class Alphaproteobacteria; order Rhizobiales; family Hyphomicrobiaceae; genus Hyphomicrobium_C. The sequence continues at coordinate 16,639 of NZ_DAITQL010000007.1, read as the reverse complement.
CGACCTCGACGGTCCGGCTCGCCGGCTCGTCGGGAGCCAACCCGTTCGCCTGCATCGCCGCCGGCATCGCGTGCCTCTGGGGCCCGGCGCATGGCGGCGCGAACGAAGCCGCCCTCAACATGCTCGAGGAGATCGGCACCGTCGACCGCATCCCCGAGTACATCAAGAAGGCCAAGGACAAGTCGTCCGGCTTCCGTCTCATGGGCTTCGGGCACCGCGTGTACAAGAACTACGACCCGCGCGCCAAGGTGATGCAGAAGACCTGCCACCAGGTGCTGGATGCGCTCGACAAGCGCGAGACACCGCTCCTCAAGGTGGCGCTGGAGCTCGAGCGGATCGCGCTCGAGGACGACTACTTCATCGAGAAGAAGCTCTATCCGAACATCGATTTCTATTCGGGCATCACGCTGCGCGCGATGGGCTTCCCGGTGTCGATGTTCACGGTGCTGTTCGCGGTCGCCCGCACGGTGGGCTGGATCGCCCAGTGGAAAGAGATGATCGAGGATCCGGAGCAGCGCATCGGCCGCCCCCGCCAGCTCTACATCGGCCCGGCGCGCCGTCCCTTCCCGAAGCCCGGTGAGTAGCCGGCCTTCGCCGCCTCGCCGCCTCCCCGAAGGCACGTCTTCAACTCGGCGGTCCCCTCTCCTGACCTCGGCCCCAACGGGGGAGAAACAGGGCGGCGGCGTTGCGAGCGCAGGCATTCAGGTCGTGCGCTTTTTGTGTCCCAGGGCGTAATCGAGCACGATGTCGGCGGCCGCCTCGCTCGGGCTGCCGCTCTCGATGCGCATGAGATCGGGGATGCGCGCAAGGGCGGCGAGCTGGGCGCGCCGCTCCGGCGTATCGGAGAGCAGCGGGCGCAGCGCGGCGACAAGGTTCTCCGGCGTGCTCTGCTCCTGGTGCAGCTCCGGAAACGCGTTCTCTCCGAGCACGAGGTTGGCGAGAACCGTGGTCGGGGCCTTGATCATGCGGCGCAGGAACGGGGCGGCCAGCGGATCGACACGATAGGCGACCACCATGGGTGTGCCGGCGAGCGCCAGCTCGAGCGTGACGGTGCCTGAGGCCGCGAGCGCGGCGCTGGCGAGCTTGAAGGCGCGGACCTTGTCCTCCTCGCCCTCGACGATATGCACCGGCAGCGGCCAGGTGCGGCGTCCGCGCTCTATGAGAGCGCGGACGTGCGGCACGCAGGGTATGATGACCTCGGGCTCCGTTCCGCCCTCGAGCAGCAGGTGCAGGGCCTGGCCAAAGGGCGGCAGCAAGCGGCCGACCTCCGACGCCCGGCTGCCGGGAAGCACGACGACGACAGGCTTTTCCGGATCGAGGCCGAGGCGCGTCGCGAGCGGCTCGGGATCGAGCGCGCGCATGGCGTCGAGACGCTCGATCAGGGAGTGGCCGACGTAGGAGCAGGGTGGCCCGCCCAGACGAACGTGCGTCTCCGGCTCAAAGGGCAGGATGCCGAGGATATGGTCCACATAGGGGCGCATCCGGTGCGCCCGGCCCGGCCGCCAGGCCCAGACGCTCGGGCTCACGTAATCGATGATCGGGATGTCGGGGCGGCGCTTGCGGATGCGCCTGGCGATCGGGTGGGTGAACTCGGGGCTGTCGATGATGACGACGGCGTGGGGGTCGAAGCGCACGGCGCTTTCGACGGTGGCATGGACGCGCCGCACGATGCGCGGCAGGCGGCGCAGGATCGCGAGCGGTCCCATGACGGCAACGTCGGACATGGGGAAATCCGAGACGAACCCCTCGCGCGCCATATGCGCATCGCCAACGCCGGCGAGCTTCAGGCGGGTCCCGAGGCGCTGTCTCAGCGCCGCCACCAGCTTGCCGCCCAACGCGTCTCCGGAATGCTCGCCGGCGACGAGAAAGAGGCGAATGTCGTCCGTGGCGGCAGGCGGCGGGCAGCGCGTGTTGGCGGATGCCGCCTCCTCCGCCACGAGGAGGCACAGGCCCGCGGCCTCGGCGGTGTCCGTCACCGACCGCAGCGCGTCCTCACCCGCCCGCCCGCAGCGGATCGCGATGCCGGCATATCCCGCCGCAGCCACTGCCGTCACGACCGCGGACGTCACGTCGCCCGCGTCCCGCACGCCGGCGATGCCGCGGCGGCGATGCGTGAGGCTCGCCCACTGGCGCAGCCCCGCCGCCCGCGTCAACGTCGCATCGACCCCCTCGCCTCCCGCTTCCACGGACAGCACATGATTGCGCACGACCACCGCCGCGCGGCCGGCCTCGAAGGGGGCGAGCGCATCGATGACCGCCATGGCCTTGGTTGCATCGTCGCGCGCGTGCGCCTCGGGCGTCACGCGGCCGAGCGTCCGGAAACGCACCGGGGACGACCTCGGATCGAAGCGCCGTACGGCGGCGGAGGCGCCGCCGTCGTCGACGCCTTCGATGAAGAGGCGTGCGGCATTGGCGCGCCGCAGCGTCTCTCTGCGGTCGGCAACCAGCACCTTGCCGGCTTCGACGGCAAGGCCCGCGAGCCCCGCCGCCCGCGCCGCATCGACCGTTGCGGGCCCGATCGCCGGCATGTCGACGCGCAGATCCTGGCTGGGCTTCGAGCGCTTGACCAGCACGCCTAAGGGCGCTGGGCCGGCCGCGCGACGCCGCCCCGCGGCGCGCGCGATCATGCGATCGGTTCCCTCCGCGCCCTCGATGGCTTCGACGCGCCCGGCCGAGACGATCACGCTCTGGCCGATGTCGTAAGCGCCGAGCGCGCGCTCCAGCGCGAAGCCCCTGGCGATGTCGGAGCGGTCATCCGGCGAGGACCGGGCTTCGCCGAGCGCGCCGTCGCCGATCAGGATCTCGGGGGCCGCCTCGCCCGGCCCGATCACGCTCAGGCCCTGCCGCTCGAAGAAGCGCACCACGCGGCGCAAAACGCTGTCGTCACCTCCGGCGGCGACGATCCGCACGATCTGCGGCAGGTAGCGGAAGAGGCCGAGATCCGGCTTCAAGCCCTTGAGCTCCGGACGATGGACGTGTCCGACGATGACGAGCTCGGTCGCGCGCGCCTCCTTGAGGGCGCGCACCATGGCGCCGATCTGGCCCCAGTTAACGACGGTGACGGGATGCGAGCCGAAGTCGGTGTCGGCCTCGCCGTCGATGGCGACGATGGCGACGGGCCACCCACGTGCGGCCGCGCTGTCGGCGATCTCGCGCGGCAGGGTGCCACCTCCGGCCAGAATTCCGAGCCGCCGCTCCGTCGCGCTCATGGTGTCCCCTGCCGCCATGTTCCGGGTTGGCTATAGGGCATGCCGCGCCGCCGAGGCAACGGGAAGCGCTGCAAGCAAAAAAAAACCGGCAGTGATGAGCTGCCGGCTCAGGAGGTTTGGGGGTACGCCTCGCTCTAGCAGTCGATGGCGTTGTCACGCTCCCACTGGGAGAAGTGCGTGGCGTAGCTGTTCCATTCCTTCATCTTCATATTGATGTAGGCCTGGGAGAATTCCGCGCCGAGGGAGTTCTTGAGCTCGGTGTCGGCATCGAACGCGCGGATGGCGTCGAGCAGGTTCAGCGGAAGGCGGGGCGCGTCCTTGATCGTGTGCCCATCCTGATACATGTCGATATCAAGCGACGGGCCGGGATCGGCTTTGCGCTCGATACCGCTGACGCCGGCTGCGATGATCGCCGCCTGCAACAGATAGGGGTTCACGGCCGTATCGGGCAGGCGATACTCGAAGCGGCCCTTGCCCGGCACGCGCACCATGTGCGTGCGGTTGTTGCCGGACCAGGTGACGCTGTTCGGCGCCCAGGTCGAGCCGGAAGCCGTCCGCGGCGCGTTGATGCGCTTGTAGGAGTTGACCACCGGGTTGGTGAGGGCCGTCAGCGCCGACGCGTGCTTGATGACGCCGCCCATGAAGTTGTAGGCGACCTTCGACAGGCCCATCGGGTCGTTCTTGTCGTAGAACGTGCTGGTCTTGCCGGTCGCGACGTCCCAGCCGGAAATATGGGCGTGGCATCCGTTGCCGGTGAGCGTGGCGAACGGCTTCGGCATGAAGGTTGCCCGCATGCCGTGCTTTTCCGCGATCGTCCGCAGCATGTACTTGAAGAATGCATGGCGATCCGCCGTCGGCACGGCGTCGTCGAAGAGCCAGTTCATCTCGAACTGACCGTTGGCGTCCTCGTGGTCGTTCTGATACGGCTCCCATCCGAGGTCGTTCATGTAGTCGCAGACCTCGGAGATGAGGTCATAGCGGCGCATGATCGCGAGTTGGTCGTAGCAAGGCTTGGGGGCGGTATCGTAGGAATCCGAAACCTGCGTGCCGTCGGGATTGATCAGGAAGAACTCGATCTCGACGCCGGTCTTGACGCGAACGCCAAGCTCGGCGGCGCGGGCGACGACGTTCTTGAGGACGACGCGCGGCGCCTGGCCGACGGGCTTGTCATCCATGATGCAATCGGCGGGAACCCAGGCCACCTCGGGCTTCCACGGCAATTGGATGAGGCCCGAGGGGTCGGGGATGCCCAGCGTGTCGGGATGCGCCGGCGTCATGTCGAAGCCGCCCGCAAAACCGGCAAAGCCTGCGCCGCCCTTCTGGATGTCGGCGATCGCCGTTGCCGGCACCAGCTTTGCGCGTTGGTAGCCGAAAAGATCGGTATAGGAGATCAGAAAGTAGCGAATGCCCCGATCTTTTGCGATCAGGGAGAGATCCTGTGCAGCGCGAATTTCGTTCTCTTTGTCGATGGTGGCGAGATCGTGTGTCATGGTTTTCCCCATGCTTGGGTTAACGTTTCCCCTGGAAGCCGCCGCTTTTTTTAGCTTTTACGACGTGCTCCCCGGATCTGGGATCCGAGGAGCAGTGCTTTGGAGCCGTGTTTAAAAGTTGCCTTGTCCCGGGATCCAGCTCGTTCCCGCTAGCGGCACCCGCGCCATGGCGGCTGCCTCAATGTTGAGCGCGCAGAGATCCTCCGGCTCGAGGTTGTGGACGTGATTGTGGCCGGCTGCGCGTGCGATGGTCTGAAGCTCGAGCGTCATCACCTTGAGGTAGTTCGCCAGGCGACGGCCCGACTTCACAGGATCAAGGCGCATCGCAAGGTTCGGATCCTGCGTCGTGATGCCGGCCGGATCGCGTCCCTCGTGCCAGTCGTCGTAGGAGCCGGCCGTGGTGTTCAGCTTCCGGTACTCCTCCTCGAGGGTCGGGTCGTTATCGCCAAGCGCGACCAGAGCCGCCGTACCGATGGCAACCGCGTCCGCACCGAGCGCCAGCGCCTTGGCACAATCCGCGCCGTTGCGGATGCCGCCGGAGACGATGAGCTGCACCTTGCGGTGCATGTTGAGATCCTGCAACGCCTGAACGGCGGGCCGGATGCACGCCAGCGTCGGCTGGCCAACGTGCTCGATGAACACCTCCTGCGTGGCAGCCGTGCCGCCCTGCATGCCGTCCACCACGACCACGTCGGCGCCCGCCTTCACGGCCAGAGCGACGTCATAGTAGGGGCGCGCGCCACCGACCTTGATGTAGATCGGCTTCTCCCAGTCGGTGATCTCGCGCAATTCGAGGATCTTGATCTCGAGATCGTCCGGGCCGGTCCAGTCAGGATGGCGGCAGGACGAGCGCTGATCGATGCCCTTGGGCAGCGTGCGCATCTCAGCAACGCGATCGGAGATCTTCTGGCCGAGCAGCATGCCGCCGCCGCCGGGCTTGGCGCCCTGGCCGACCACGACCTCGATGGCGTCCGCCCGGCGCAGATCGTCCGGGTTCATGCCGTAGCGCGAGGGCAGGTACTGATAGACGAGCTTCTCCGAATGGCCGCGCTCTTCCGGCGTCATGCCACCGTCGCCGGTGGTGGTCGACGTGCCGGCGATCGTGGCGCCGCGTCCGAGCGCTTCCTTGGCGTTGCCGGACAGTGCGCCGAAGCTCATGCCAGCGATGGTGATCGGGGTCTTGAGCTCGATCGGCTTCTTGGCGAAGCGCGTGCCGAGCGTCACTGCCGTCGAGCAACGCTCGCGGTAGCCCTCGAGCGGGTAGCGCGACATGGAGGCGCCGAGGAACACGAGGTCATCGAAGTGCGGGACCTTGCGCTTCGAGCCGCCACCGCGGATGTCGTAGATGCCCGTCTGGGCAGCACGGCGAATTTCGGAGAGCGTATAGTCGTCGAAAAGCGCTGACTTACGCGGCGTGGTCGGGGGGTTATGATAGCTCATATCAATATGCGTCCGCGTTGTCGATGTTGAAGTTGTAGAGCTTGCGTGCCGAGCCATAACGCTTGAACTCGGACGTCTTCACTCCGTTGACGCCGGCTTTCTCGAGGAGCGCCTTCAGGGCATCGTGATGCTCGGGGCGCATCTCCTTCTCGATACAGTCGGCGCCGAGGCTCTTCACCTTGCCGCGGACGAACAGGCGAGCCTCGTAGATCGAGTCTCCGAGCGCGTCACCGGCGTCGCCGAGCACAACGAGGTTGCCGGTCTGGGCCATGAAAGCAGACATGTGCCCGATGTTGCCTTTGACGACGATGTCAATGCCCTTCATCGAGATGCCGCACCGCGACGATGCGTTGCCCTCGATGAGAAGCAGACCGCCGCGACCCGTCGCGCCGGCGTACTGGCTCGCGTCGCCCTTCACCACCACGCGGCCGGACATCATGTTCTCCGCGGCGCCAGGGCCGGCGGATCCATGCACGACAACGGTCGCCTGCTTGTTCATGCCGGCGCAGTAATAGCCGACGGAACCGCGGATGTTCACCGTGACCGGCGCGTCGAGACCAACGGCCATCGCATGCTGACCACGCGGGTTCAGCACATCCCACTCGGTCTCGTTGGTGCCATCCTTGAGCTGGTGCAGATTATTATTCAGCTCGCGGAGCGGCGTTTTCTCCAGATCAATCGATCGCATCGTAATCAGCGCTCCCAGAAATAAACAGTGGCGGGCTCAGGCTCCCAAATTTTTGCGTTCTCGATGCCGGGCAATCCGGCAAGGGCGCGGTATTCGGATCCGAAGGCGACATACTGATCGGTCTCGGCCAGCACGGCGGGCTTGCAGGCGATCGGATCGCGCACAACGCCAAAACCGTTCTTGGTGCCGACAACGAACGTGAAGAAGCCGTCGAGATCCTCAAGGCTCTTCTCGAGCGCCTGGCCGAGGTTGAGGCCCTGATTCATGCGCCACGTCAGATAGGCGGCAGCCACCTCGCTGTCGTTGGCGGTCTCGAAAGTCATGCCGTCGTGCTTGAGCTCGCGGCGCAGGTTATTGTGGTTGGAGAGCGATCCATTGTGGACGAGGCACTGGTCCGGGCCCGTCGAGAAGGGATGCGCGCCGAGCGTCGTGACGGCGCTCTCGGTCGCCATGCGCGTATGACCGATGGCATGCGTGCCGGTCATCTTGGCGAGATCGAACTGCTTGGCGACCTCGGTGGGATAGCCGACCTCTTTGTAGATCTCGATCGCCTCGCCGCGGCCCATGAGGCGCACGTTCGGGAACTGCTCGCGGATCGCAGAGCGCGCTGCTTCGATCTTACCTTCGTCGCAGGTCAGCACGGCGTGGGTGGACTTCACGTCCAACGTCACCTTGCTGCCAATCGCGCTCTCAATGGCTTTGGCAAGTCCCTTGAAATCCACGTCCGGCGTCGGGGACTGCAGCGTGACCTTGCCCTTGCCCGCTTCCGGCGCTCCGTAAATGGCAAACCCGGCCGAATCCGGCCCGCGTTCACACATGGTGGCCAGCATGCCGGCCGTCAGCTCTCCGAGCCGGGGCTCGAGCGCCTTGTCCTTTATAAAAAGTCCAACAATTCCACACATCGGCCGGGTACCCCCACGCTCGCGTTGTTTCAATCAAAACACAATAGCAGTGACTTTCCGTGAATTCAACTCCCACGAAAGAAATATTCCCACGAGAATACTCGCGGCACGTGACGCCAGACGTCCTCCCCCCTTCGGTTCATTCAATTGGCGTCGAAAATTGAAAGCATTGAGACGAGAAAGACCCGCTGCCGTACGACTGACGAGCGGATGATCGAGCGGCATCGCATGGCGGGAAACAAACGCCAGCGGTGTTGAAAGACATGCGATACCGAAAGCGGCTGCCTCATGGCCGCGCATCGAGACGGAGCACTCGGTGTGCCCTCCGACGCGCAAGGGCTCGGTTGCATGAGCGCGAGCCATGACGCTCGCCGCGGACGTGCGTCCGAAGGACATCGAGGGGGTGAGGCGCGTCCTCATCGAAGTGCGCGATTGGCGCGGACGGTGTTTGCGCACTCCTCGGGAGCAGGCCGGGCACGTCATCAAGCGGCTGGCGCTCAAGCTCGAGGGGATCGGGGCGACAGCGGGTGACGGGCGCGCCTTGAGAGACGGAGACCCCAGCCGCGCCCGATCGCCGGGGTGAGCACCGTGAACGTGTGCGGTCTTGACGGGATACGTCACGGCTTCACCCTGGCGACGATGGCCTGCACTCTGATCGGGATGCCGAAGCTGATCGGATGGACGGCGGCGTTGGTCCGGATCCCGTGACCGGTGTTCCGACCCAATTGCGCCAACCGTCCATCGATCCCTCGAAACGAGATGCCGGCCATCACGGCCCTTCTGTCAGCGGCCTGCTAGCGAACGATGACAACCGAAACCGGGCTGTGGCTCACCACCGCGGCGGTCTGGCTTCCGAGCAGCAGTCGACGCACTCCACGCCGCCCGTGCGAGGACATCATGATCAGATCGCAGCCTTGCTGCTCGGCGGCCTCCACGATGGCGTCGGCCGGCGATTCGTTGACACTGGTGATCGTCGACACCTCGATGCCTGATGCCTTGGCCATGTCCTTGATCGTCTTGAAGGCGGCTTCGGCGGCGTCGTGCTGGCTCTTGCGCCACGTTTCACCGGGCGCCGGATGCATCAGCGGATATGGCAAGGCAACCATGATGACCGTGACCTTGCTGTTGAGGGCCTTGGCCAATGCCATTCCTTGCTCCACACCCTGCATGGACAATTCAGAGCCGTCAGTCGGAAGCAGAATATGTTTGTACACGTCATTTCTCCAGGTTCGGTGAGCAGTCAAACACGTCAGCCACAAATCCAGCATCGTCGCAGGACGAAGCTGAAGGGCTGACGGAAACGCCACAACGCATGTCGGTCATGCGGTGCAGCAGGCATGTTTCAGGAGCCTGTCGGCGCCGCGCGGCCGATCGGCTTCTTGCGAGCCGACCGCTTGCGATCGGGTTTGGGCGTTGGGAGCGCCTTGGTGTCCGGACAGGATAGATAGACAGGAACGCGTAACGCCCGTTGGACACGGTACGGCTCCTGACTCCACATCAGAGAGGACACGAGAGCAGAGCGACGTGGATCTGCTCCCATGACAACGGCATCGCACCCGCTCTCGTCCACAATCTTGCGGATGCTTCTCGCTGGCTGTCGCGTCGTGACGATGTGCCCCCTCGTTTCGATGCCCATCTTCTCCAGACGGGCAATGGCCGAGTCCAGATTGCTGCGCTGCTCATCCATCTCTCGGGGAGTTGGGCGCAGGCCGCGATGGGGAAGGCCCCAACTTGTTCCCCACAGACGGGCAACAGTCAGAACCAGGATGCGGCCGCCTTCGGCTGGAAGGAGGGCGGCCGCCATCTTGAGGGTCTCGTCACTGAAGCTTCGGCCTTCGGATGCAACCATGATGTGGTGCATAGAGGCAGCGCGGTCGCGCTGCCCCTTGCTGAAAAGCCTGTGCCCGATCAGTTCGTGCAACACGCTATTCACACTCCTCACGGCGAAGCATAGCTGACGACGCCATCACGGCGATCTTCCCACTTCCGATACCAGTAGAGCGGCAGGTAAAGGAAGATCGCGAAGACGCCGATGAAGTAGTATATCGCCTGTCCACCGTAGTACGAGTACACAACCCCGCCGACCAGCCAGACGAAGAAGTAGAGCGCGGCGATCGCCAGAGAGATGTACATGAAGTAGTTCGGAAGGCTGAACGGACGCTTGAGGTTAGGACGGTTCTTCTTCAGCAGATAGTAACCGATCAGCACCGGCACGAACGAGCCAAGATAACCGACGTTCGAGAACGAGTAGATCTCGATAGCGCCGCCCATGAAGGCAATCGCCAGACTGGCGATCACGTTGGTGAGCATGGCGCGATCGGGCACGTGATGTGAGTTGAGGTGCTGGTAGAAACGCGGGAACTGCCCGTCGATCGACATCTGATAGAGCGAGCGTGAGCACCCCATCAGCGAGTTCAGAGCCGAGAGAACGAGCGCGATGATAAGCATGACGCCCATCGCCCATTCCATGACCGTTCCCGCCACGCCCGGGAAGATCTTCGAAGCGAAGGTCACGAACATGGTCTTCGGATCGACCAGCTCGGGGTTCGAAAGCGCGGTGGCCCCAAGGATGACGACAAACGAGATCGGCAGCATGGTGTAAACGAAGACGCCGTACCCGCCTTCGAGCGTCATGGCGATCTTCGCGTCGCGCCCGGGGTTGTGGCATTCTCCGATGTAGCAGGCCGCCGCCTCGAAGGCGATCACCGTCCACAGAAGCGGGAAGGCATAGGCGATATACATGATCCATGGCGACACCATCTCGCCATTGGTGGCCAGCATGGGATCCCAGAAGCTGCTTCCATCAAGATGTCTGAAGCCCCACAGCTCATTCCAGTTGGCGGCATCCATGTTGAAGATGAAGCCGACCGACAGGAACGTCAGCGGTATCATCGACAGAACGGCGAGAAACGTTGCCATGCCCGTGCCGAAGCGGATGCCCAGATAGGCCAGGATCGACAGCAGCAGCAGACCGATAGCGGTGATGGCCAGCGTCCAGTAGGAAATGAACGTGCTGACCGGCGTGATACCGCTCGTCGCGTCCAGGCCCAGAAGGTGGGTGATGTAGAAGGAGGCCAGAATCATATTGAGAGGCGCCACCGGCATCCAGCCCACCCAGTACATCCAGGCGGTGATGCCGTTCACATGAGGCGCGAGGCGCGGGAAGCGATCCTTATAGGCCGGATAGGCATAGGAGGGCGACCCTCCGGTGCGCCCTGGCATCATGGCCGAGAGTTCGGCCAGCAGCAGACAGAGTATCACGCCGGTCAGCGTGAAGAAGGTGATGAAGGGGATGTAGGAGGCGCCGAAGACGGTCAGGAACGCGGGCGCGGCGCCTGTGACCAGAATGGTTCCGGCAAGGCCGATGACGAAGGCACCCCACCAGTTGGTGCCCGACTGGAGACCGCCTTCTGCGTAGTCGAGGGTATCGTTGTGCATTTCGCTCATTTCAGCGCGCTCCCACTGATGTCATGTACGGTCCGGGGACGCGCCGGGAGGGACCTGCCGGTTGAGCAGGCTCGAAGATGGATATTCCGCGGGTCATCTGTTGTTTTGCTTCCCATGTTCGTTTTCCTCGCTTCGTATTTTGTAATTGTGCAACTTGGTTTCGCAGGCTTTTGCAGGTCGGAAGACGTCTCTCCGGTTCGTACGCCGGGCGTGTGCACCTTAAGCGGAGATACCTCCGTTCTTGGCACACGGTGAATCTCCCTACCTGTCGCGACATTCTGACGCCTTCGCACACCTTCACAAGAATTATTTTTGAATAGGAGGAAGCAAACGGCGCTTGCACACTAAGAATTTTGGTGGCGTAGTTACCGGTTCGGTCGGGGGAGACAGGCGCGCAGACGTCAACGTTGCCAGATCGACGCCAATCGTGGTTGAATGGGCGTGTCGGTGGCACTTTTTGAGCGGTAACCAGCTTCGGTTGCTCGTTTTTGTCCCTGGCCATTCCTGCCCTTGGGCGGTTTTTTTTGGATAGAGACGTTTGGGGGCGACGGACGCATGAGCCAGAAAACGGCAAGCCATGAGAAGGCCGCCCCGAACGACCCGCGCGCGACGGACGATCCGTACCGCCCAGGCATTCGAAAACTGCGCTCCGACGAGTTCACGGCGGTTCTGGCCACCGTCGATCCCAAGGATCAGGATCCGCACGCGCTCACCGGCTCGCGTGACAATATGCTGGAGGTCGCCATCGGCCGTGAGGTGCGCGCGTTCCGCAACAAGCTCGGCATCACGGCATCCGATCTCGCGAAGGCGGCGGGTCTGTCTCTCGGCATGCTGTCGAAGATCGAAAACGGCGTCACCAGCGCGTCGCTGACGACGCTGCAGCGACTTTCAAAAGCGCTGGGCGTACCGGTGACTGCCCTCTTCCGTCGCTTCGAGGAGCGGCGCGATGCTGTGTTCGTGTCCGCGGGCCAAGGGCTGCTGATCGAGCGGCGCGGCACGCGCGCGGGCCACCAGTACCAGCTTCTCGGGCATACGGGCGGCGTGTCCGGCGCCGTCGTCGTCGAGCCGTATCTCATCACGCTGACCGAGGAATCGGACGTGTTCCCGCTGTTCCAGCACGGCGGCCTCGAGCTGATCTACGTTCTCGAGGGTGAGGTGGTCTATCGCCATGCCGACAAGCTCTATCCGATGAAACCCGGCGACAGCCTGTTCTTCGATGCGGATGCGCCGCATGGACCGGAGGAGCTCATCACGCTTCCGATCCGCTTTCTGTCCGTCATCAGCTATGGGCGCGAGCTCCCGTAGAGACGCGAGCCGGCAGCGCCGCCTCTGACGGGATGCGAAGCGCCCTCTTTGCTTGTTCGACGCGATGACCTCGCGTGGTGCGGACGGCGTTTTGCTCGAAACCGCGTCAGGTCAGCGCCGCCTGCAATCCGCGCACGAATGACGAAAGCCCGGTCATGCGCTCGCGGCGCAAGCGCTCGGCGGCGAGGATCGCGCGTAGCGCGGCACTGCTCTCGGTGAGATCCGCATTGACGATCACGTAATCGTACTCGGCCCAGTGGCTGATCTCGGAGGAGGCTTCGGCCATGCGCTTGGCCACCACCTCGGCGGGGTCCTGCGCGCGGGTTCTGAGCCGCTGCTCGAGCGCGTCCGCCGACGGCGGCAGCACGAAGACGCGCACAAGCTCGCCGGCCGTGCGCTCCGACAGCTGCTGGGTGCCTTGCCAGTCGATGTCGAACAGCACGTCGCGCCCCTCCGCGACCGCCTGCTCGATGGGTGCGCGCGGCGTGCCGTAGGAGTTGCCGAAGACGGTGGCCCACTCGAGGAGCTGATCGCTCTCGGCCATGGACTTGAAGGTTTTCTCGTCCACGAAGATATAGTCGCGGCCGTCCACCTCGCCGGGGCGCGGCTTGCGCGTGGTGACGGAGACCGAGAGCGCGATGTGGGGGTCGGCATCGAGGAGCGCGCGCGACAGGGATGTCTTGCCGGCGCCCGACGGAGAGGACAGCACCAGCAGCAGGCCGCGCCGCTCGATCTTTGGCTTTTCGCTGGTCATTCCCCCTGCTCCTCGCGTCTCTCCGACCCGCGGGGTTAGACCACGTTTTCCATCAATGGAAAACCAGCATGCGTCTGCTTCCGATTTCGGGCGGCCGGGCCCGACGCCAGCTTCAGCCAACGCAGCGGCTATCTGGCTACTCGATGTTCTGGACCTGCTCGCGCATCTGGTCGATCACGACTTTGAGCGCGAGGCCCGCCCGCGCCACCTCCTGGTCGGCCGCCTTCGAGGTCAGGGTGTTGGCCTCGCGGTTGAACTCCTGCGCCAGGAAGTCGAGCCGGCGGCCGATGGCGCCGCCCTCGACAAGGAGGGCACGGGCGGCCTCCACATGCGCGCGCAGGCGCTTCAGCTCCTCCTCGACGTCGGCGCGTGTCGCAAGCAGAACCGCCTCCTGGTGCAGGCGCACGGGATCGAGCGCCTGGCCCGTCTCCATGAGCCGCGCCACCTGCTCGGCCAGCCGGCCACGGACGGCTTCGACGGAGCGCGAGGGTGCGGCCTCGACGGCCTGGGCGAGGCGCGCGATATCGTCCACCTGGCGCAGGACCACGTCCCTCAGCCGCATCCCCTCCTCGCCGCGCGAGGCCACGAGCGCGGCGATCGCCACCTCAAGCCCCGCGAGGATGGCGGCCTGCTCGGCGGCCTGGACGCCCTCGTCCTCCGCCTCGTCGGCGATGTCGAGCACGCCCTTGAGGCCGAGCAGCGTCTCGACGCGCGGCGTCTCGGCCCCGATCGCCTCGCTCAAGCGCGTGGCGATGGCGACGACGCGGTCGAGGGCTGCCTGATTGACGCGCACCTCGCCGGTGCGCGTGCGCCGCGAAACGCTGAGACTCGCGTTGACGCTGCCGCGGGCCACGGACTTGGCGATGCGGTCGCGGATCTTCGGCTCCAGCGCCTCGAATCCGGGCGGCAGGCGCAGGCGCAGGTCCAGGCCGCGATTATTGACGCTGCGCAGCTCCCAATGCCACGCCGTGCCGTCGAGCGCGCCGTCGCTGCGGCCAAACCCGGTCATGCTCTGCAGGGTCATGGGAACTGTCGGGCCTTCTGTCGGGAGATCTCGCGGGAGGCCAAATCTCAGCGCGACAGAGGTACGCGGGCCGGGCGCGGGTCGCAAGGGGATCGGGCGATCGGGAGGATGGCCCGCCGGCGGCTAGAGCGTCTCGCGATCCGATGGAATCGGATCGGACGTTCCAGGTTGGTGATTGGTCGCATGGTCTTGCGACGAACCCCTCACCCGCGCAGCTTCGCTGCGCGACCTCTCCCCATCATGGCTGAGCCATGCTCCGCATGGACATAGTGGAGCCATGCTCCGCATGGTCATGGCGGAGCCATGCTCCGCATTGACGATCGCTTCCCGGTGAGGAGGGACAATTCCATCCGAAACCGAAAAACCCTAAGGCCTCTTCGGCTTGCGCACCGGGGGCGGAACGGTCGAGGCGGTGGCCGGCGCGGACGCGGCCTCGCCCTTGGCGGCGACCGGCTGCGCCTTGGCCCCGGTGGTGCCTGCCGGCGGTGCCTCGGCCGGCGGGTTGGGAAGCTCGGTGACCGGGTTTTCGGCAGGCTGAGCCACGCCAGCGGTCTCGCGGGCTCCCTGGCGGGCCCGGATCTCCTTCTCCGTCTTGCGCCAGTTGGCGACGGCGGCGTTGTGCTCCTTGAGCGTCGCCGAGAAGATGTGGCCGCCGCTGCCGTCGGCGACGAAGAACAGCTCGCCGTGCTCGGACGGGTTGAGGGCCGCCTCCAGCGCGGGCCGTCCGGGGTTGCAGATCGGCGTCGCCGGCAATCCCTTCATCTGATAGGTGTTGTGGTCGTTCTTCGTCTCCTTCTCGGTCTGCATGATGGGCTTGCCCCACTGCACGCCGCCGCCGTAGATGCCGTAGAGGATGGTGGGATCGGACTGCAGCGGCATCCCCTTGCTCAGGCGGTTGACGAACACGCCGGCGATGCGGTCGCGCTCGTCGGCGCGGCCGGTTTCCTTCTCGATGATGGAGGCCATGACCACGGCCTCCTCCGGCGTCCGGAAGGGAAGGTCCTTGCGCCGGCGCTCCCAGGCGCGCTCGACGACCTGCTTCTGCTTCAGCTGCATGCGCTCGAGGAGCTCCTGGCGCGGCATGCCCTTCTCGATGCTGTAAGTCTCGGGGAGGAGCGCGCCCTCGGGAGGAACCTCGGTGATGTCACCCGACAGGTTCTCCTCGCTCTTGAGACGCTCGACGATCTGCTGGCTGGTCAGGCCCTCGGGGATCGTGACCTTGTACTGGACGGCCTTGCCTTCGGAGAGAACCTCGATCACCTCGCGGATGCTGGCGCCCGGCTTGAACAGATACTCGCCGTGCTTCAGCGAAACCGTGTCGGGGTGCAGGCGGCTCTGCACCAGGTAGTTGATCATGAAGGCCCAACGGCTCGAAACGACGCCCTCCTGCTCGAGCTCGTCTGCGATCTTGTTCGAGCTCGTCCCCTTGGGGACCACGACCGTCTGGCTGACGGTGAGCGGTCCGGGGCGGGTGTAGAGGTGGCCGACCAGCAGCGTCAGCGCGCCGGCGGAGACCATGACGAAAAGAAGCACCGTCAGGATGCTGCTCACGACGCGGGCGAGACCGGTCACGAGGCGGGAGTCTCCGCGCTGGCGAACGCCATGCGGGCGCGGCGGGGCGCGTCCCGGCTCGAGCGCCTCGGCCGGGCTTCTCGGACGGACGCCATCACGCCGTGACAGCGTAGGCGGACCATCCCGGCGCGTTCTGCTCATCGACCCTTCCCGTCTCGCATTTTCAGGCAGATTGCGCGTCCCCACACGCGGGCCGGATAGTCCGAGCTTATTGTGGCAAAACCCCGGACGCCGGCTGACTGACCCACGGTGGATCCGACGCCGGACGGGGATTCACGCCGCTCGAAAACGCTCTAAGCGACCTTACGCAGGACGAGGGAGGCATTGGTGCCGCCGAAGCCGAACGAGTTCGACAGAACCGTGTTGATCTCGCGTTTCCTCGGCGTGTTCGGCACGAGATCGATCGCCGTCTCGACCGAGGGGTTCTCGAGGTTCAGCGTCGCGGGCGCGATCTGGTCGCGGATGGCGAGCACGGAGAACACGGCCTCGACCGCGCCGGCCGCGCCGAGCAGATGGCCGACCGACGACTTGGTCGACGACATGGAAACCTTGGCCTGCGTATTGCCGAACAGGCGCTCGACCGCGGCGAGCTCGATCTCGTCGCCCATCGGCGTCGAGGTGCCATGGGCGTTGATGTAGTCGATGTCGGAGGGCGCGAGGCCGGCGCTCTTCAAGGCCGCGCGCATGCAGCGGAAGGCGCCGTCGCCCGTCTCGGAGGGCGCCGTGATATGATAGGCGTCGCCCGACATGCCATAGCCGATCACCTCGGCGTAGATCTTCGCGCCGCGCGCCTCGGCGTGCTCGAGGC
>NZ_DAITQL010000006.1:0-85398 GCF_036833075.1 Hyphomicrobium sp. | reverse complement strand
GCACGCGCCGCCTGACTCAAACCAACCAGCCTCCGGCAAACCCGGGGCGGTTCAATGTCTTCACGCTCACCCCCCCCGAGCCCATTGGATCAGGAGCCGCGCCTTATTCGAGCCCGTTGACGCTGATTGATGACATGCGTCGGATCAGGTTTCGAGCGGTGATGCACTGAGCTTTGCGGAGATCAGAGTTTCAATATCTGTGTAGAGATCGACATCCTGCTCTATAGAGCGCAAGGTCATCACGAGGGCGTAGCGCGTTTTGTCGTTGTAGCGCTTCTGCGGGAGGCGGTACTTCCACCAGCCGGACACCGGATAAATCGCGACAGTTCGACGTGTGGCCAGGTCGGCCCCGGATCCTCGCCAGACATCACAGTGCAACGATCCGGCCACCTTCTGCGCGCGGCTGTTGGCGCCGAACATCCAGCCTTGATCGGCTTCCGTCTCGATCTCGAGGTCCTCAACTTCCTCCTCCAATGTCTCTTCGGAGGTGTCGTCGTCGCTCTCTGAAGCTGCGGCGAGGCCGTTGATGCGCGCCAAGAAGACGCTACTTTTCTCCAGGCGTCTTTGCAGATCGAAACGCAAACCGTGCGACCGGTACCGCGCCGGTGTGATTGGCTTCAGTTGTCCCGGGCTCGGCTCGATGAAGTAGGAGAGCGTGATCTTGAGCTCAACGCGATGCTCGCCAAGCTGCTCGAGCTTTTCGACGGGCCAGGGGAGATCGTAGATGTGGATGTCGTGGAATTTGGGATCCCCGTCGTCGATGAGGCGACCACGTTTGCCCATCTTGGTACGGCGCATAAATGGCTGGATTTCGGCCTCGGCGTGCAAGGTCACTGCTGGCCGACGACAATGCGCGATCAAGGCCTGGAACGCCGTATCCGAATTGGCGCGCGAGCGCGATGTGGGCCGATTTCCTCTTCTTGGCGGCCGCGATATGCACGCTCATCTTGGGAGTCCAGCGGGCGCTATGAACCATCAATGCGCGCACTGTCTCCGGCCACAGATTCGGATGCTCGGCCGCGATTGTTGCCGCAAACCGCGTGGCCTCGCCAGTTGCCGCGCTCGTCGCCCAGAAGGCCGTGAGCGGGTCGACGACGAAATCCTTGTTCGTGGTCAGCACGGACAGTGACGGCAGCCCGGGTATGATGGTCGATCCGCCTGGGCTCATCGCTTTGTTCCCGGCCTCAAATACCACTTCTGGCTTAAGTGGTGTGGATCCGGGCCAGGCAGTCGATGTCCGACTGTACGGGCTCCGATCGCCTACGGACGCGACCGGCTCATAGCCCTTAACGTAGGAGCCAAGGACCTGATCGCGATCGGTGAAACCTCCAACGCCAACGGGATTCCAGGCTTGCACCGGGTCCTCCATGGGACGGGCATCTGGATCAGCTATTTCGGCAAGTGTTGCATCGTCCTGGATGTTGCCGCCCGAGATCATGATCAAGCGTCTTGGCGCCGTAGGGTCGTCCTTCTCCCCATCCATCTTCCCAACAGCCGCCTGGTCCATGGCCGCGCTCCAACTCGTCGGCCGATCACCTGGCACGTCCTCATTGGTCACAGCCATGCAGAAGACGCGGGCGCGCTCCGGCGCCTGGATCTCCGGCTTGCTGATCGCCTGTTGTGTGACAAAGCCATAGTTTGCCGGCTTGGTAGGGGGGAACCCGTTCGGCGGCAACAGCGTCACGGTCTCCAGCCGATGCACAAGCTCGATCGGCCGTGAATCGGCGACCACGTGTGTCAGGTCGCCGAGCAACGCCATGCCCGCCATTTGTGTGCCGTGGCCACCGGGGTAGTGGTCGTCAACACCCCAGTCGTCATCGATCGCGTGCTGGTCCTCCTCGGCAAGAGAGCCTTGGATCAGAGGATGCGCACGGTTCGCGCCCGTGTCGAGGACACAGGCGACCGGCGCGGACTCAGGGGCCGCCGTGATGCGGCGCTCGAGGTCGCGGACCAGTGGCACCTGCTCGTCGGCCATCTCCGTCAGAAAAACGTGCGGCGTGTCCGAGGCGTTTCTGAGCTTTTCGATGGCGTCGGTGTGCACCAGGAGCCGTTCGATGTCGGCTGCAGTTCCATAGACAGGCACCACGACGCATTCGGGAAAGATCAGCCGCTGCTCGCTGACGCGAAGGCCGAGCCGCTCTGCGGGGCCGGCGAGATGGTGTGCGCGGTCTTTCCAACACCAGCATTCCCACCAGATGCTCTGGCCCGGCAGGGGCAAGGGTCTGCGATCGAACCACAGCGTCGCAACCGTTGCCGGCGCAAACGGTTCGATCTGCTCCAGCCGCGCCTTGGCCGCGTCGGTGCCGCCGCCGGCGGTGTAGTCGGCCAGTGTCTTCTGGAGGAACGGCTCCGCTTTCGCGGGAACGAACAGACCGCCGATCTGTGTCCCAGTGTCATCCGTCCTAACGGCAGCGATCCGAATGCCCTCGCGCTGCCACGCGGAATCGGGCAGCGCCTTCTCGGCTTCCGACCAGATCTCGACGTAGACGCCGGGCTCGCCTTCAGCTACCTGCGGATCTCGTTCCTCCAGCATGCGACGCGCCGCAGCCAGCGCTTGCGCAAGCTCGCCCGAGAGCCTCCCGCCGTGAGAGAATCGCTCGCGGCCGGAGTCCTTATCGGAGAATCCGCGCGGCGGCGGCCGATAGTCGGCGCGCCGCCAGAAACGATCGATACGGAGGTGTGGATGAGAATAGGCCGAAGACGGCACGTCAGGCTTGTCAGCCATGGCAGTATCACTTTCGAGAGGGGAGACTTACGACGCAGACACAAGAGGTCCGCGCCGCTAAGGCTCGCGCCGTCCCGAAAGGGCCTGCTTGGCGGACGCACGTTCGCGGAGTGCGGCGAGAAGCTTCGCTGAAGAGGCTTTCGCTTCTCCATCGAGGATCGCCCGCTTGATGACATCGTCGACAGCGCGTGCAATCTCGGCGTGGCTGAGGCCTTCACAGGCGGGCAGGATCTTGGCCCATTGCAACTGTCGCGGGCGGAACAGGCCGAGGTGGCGCTCGATGACCTTCCGCGCGGCCTTGGTGTCCGGCATCGCGTACACGACAACGTCGTCGAAGCGGCGTGCGAGCGCAAAGTCAAGAAGCTCAGGGTAGTTGGTCGCGGCGACGATCAGGCTATCGGAGCGGGTCTCCTCCTCCATGAACTGGAGGAACGAGTTCAGGATGCGCCGCATTTCGCCAATATCATTGTCTGCACCGCGATCTCCGCCGATGGCGTCGAACTCGTCAAACAGGAACACCCCGCGGGTCGTCGCGATGTGGTCGAAAATCAGTCGCAGCTTGGCGGCCGTCTCACCCAGATAGCGCGTAATTAAAGTATCGAGCCGAACCGTAAACAGCGGGATGTGCAGTTCGCCCGCAAGAGCGGCCGCGGTCATCGTCTTGCCCGACCCAGGCGGGCCGGCTAGGAGCAAGCGGGTACTCGGCACCTTGCCAAACGACCGCAGCAGCTCGCGCTGGCTCTGCTGCTCCAGGATACCCCGGAGACGGGCGGCGATCTTAGCGTCCAACGCCATCTCATCCAGCGTCGACTTGGGGTATTGGACGGACAGGAGGGCCTGCAACTCGCCCTTGGGCCGCGCGATTGGGATCGCGGCAGTCTCGCCGGCAGGCTTCTGTCGCGACTGACCGCTGCGGGCAGCTTGGACGAGCTTCCGCAGCTGCTCGGCATTATCCTTGCGGCCAGAGCGCGCCTCGCCGGCAGCCACTTGCAGGGCGATCGACAGGAGTTGTTCCTGGTCTCCCCGCACGTGGCTGTTGAGCAGCGCGATGATCTGTTGAGCCGTTGCCATGTCAAACGCGATAAAGGATCAGACGTGATTCGATGTTGGTACATCATACTGCGTGAACAGGGATTGAACGAGCCCTAATATGGGCATCAAAAAACGGTGAGATGTCGATGCACGGTGCCAAAAAAAGGCCAATCGACCATATCCGTGATGGCGCCTTCGTGATGAATGTCGGTGACGCGGCCGATGCGTCACCCGTCATGGAGTTCGTGCCTTTGGGCGAGCGGATACTGATTGTCAAGGAACGAAGCCTCTGGGAGGTCGCGCTTGCCGATCAGATCGATCCTGACCGCACCAATGCCGCCATTCCGCACAGTCAGCAACGCATCCTGGCGCGTGGGACGTCTGATCCGCTTGTGGGCCGGATTCTGCTCCAGGCCAAACGGCTCCTCGATCCCGACGCGCTGCCGAGCACCTGTGACCCCGTCGCAGGTTTGCACGCAAGCCTAGCCTTCCTGCATGAACTCGCCACGCTTCAGACTGAGGCCGACGATTTTCGACGCCTAACGGAGGACCTTGGGCGAGAGTTCAGTGTAACGGCCCTTCGGCGCGAAGGGTTCAGCGTGCCGGCCATCGGCAACGTTAACGCGCGAGGGAAGGCGTTCGTCCAATCGGCAGACCACGCCGTGCGAAACCTGTGGCAGCTGGTATGCGCGTTCGACAGGGGCCTGCCGGAGGAGGTCTCTTGGCCCAAGCTCAAGCGCCGGCTCGAGGAGGGCGATGACAAGGCGAAGGAATTAGCCAGGATGGCCGACCAGTTCTCTCCCGGCTTCACACTCCTGCGCAAGACGCGCAATGCCGTTGAGCATCCCAAGCCCGGCCAGAAGGTCGTGTTCCAAGACTATCGGCTTAAGGCCGACGGGCGGGTGTATGCCCCGACCATCACGGTCGTCGAGCAAGACGCACCATTGTCGGAGACCGATATTGGCGACTATCACACATGGGTCATCGGCTTTCTTGTTGACGCGTTCGAGGCGTGGCTCGTCAATCTCTGCGCTCTTCATGTCGCGCCTAGTGGCGGCTTTGAGACGGTTGTCATAAAGCTCGAGCCGGAAATGCGCCGCTACCCGGCCGTCGCGTTTTCGTATGGGAGCTGGATCGGGGACCAACTGGTCCCTCACTGCGAATAGGAGCCGCGAAAGCAGCGAGATCAAGAGGGGATGTGAGGCCTTCACGGCGCAGGATGCCGCTGAGCGCGAGCGCCGGTTCCAGGAGTTCCGGGCGAGCCGCCGCGCGTGAGGGCCAAGCTCGGGCGCCGGACGTCCTCTGTCGGCGCTGATGGCGCGCCCCGCCGCCGGTGTGGTTGCTTCCGGCAGCGGGGCCGCTGCCCTCAGAAGGGGAGCGGATCTTTGACTCTGACGCCCAAGTGCCTCTGCTGCACCGGCGCCAACCGAATGACCGCCACCTTCACGTGCTCAGGTACTTGGTTAGATCTTGTGTACCAGCACAGCTCTTCGGGGTCCCATCGGGGAACGGTCCTGAAGTCGACAAACGTGCCGACGTAGACGCCGATACCGGCACTATGAAGTATCTTCAGTTGCTCATTGAGCTCCCCCTCCCGACGGATGCGATGAATTATCGTTTGAGCCGGGCCACTCGCCCCCCCTGATCCTGGGTGCTGTTCTGGCGGATCAGGATAACCTGGGCAAAGCTCTGGAAGGGATGGACCAAGACACTCAAGAAACGCGATCACGGCCTCGGACGTCTCGCTTGTTAGCTCCAGCATGTGCCGTAGGTCGGTGGCTTCACAGTCGCTCATGGCGTCGAGTAGCGACCGGGCCGTCAATTGCGGCCTCAGCACTACGGCGATGGTCTGGGTCTCATCCTGATCGACCAGCTCTTCCGGCTGCTCCAACGCTTCTGGCGCGAACAACTCGTTCGCCGTAACGCCGAGTGCGCTCGCGATCTCCTGGATGTTGTTCAGTGAGATCAGTTCACCGGCTTCAGCGCGCTGGATTGTTCGCGGGCTCACATGCGCTCGACCTGCGAGAGCCTCTTGGGTGAGGCACGCCTTCGTGCGCAACTCGGAGAGCTTGTCGGCATCACATTTCATGGAGGTCCTCTTGTTGCTGTTGCGCATCGATTGAACCTCACCCTGGGGCGAAAGCGGAAGGCCATTTACCCGACTCCAATACGTCAGGAAGCCGACACGATATGGCAGGATATCGCCAGAAGGTGGCATTTGTCCGCCATTGCACGACAGTCTTGAGTATCGCTCGCGTAAACAGCTTCCGGCGCCCACGTTCCCTCTCGTGTCACGCTTGGATCGAAAAGGTCTGCAACGTGTCAAAATCGACGCTTAGTAACCTTCTGAAGGAAGAATTGGGCCGAGACCGGTCGTGAGATCAGCAGGTTAGGTGGACGGAGGCGCATGCTGGTTTGTCTCTCAGCAAAGGAGACAGGCCATGGAAGACTATCCTCGTGCACCTACTGCTATCGAACCGGATGCCAAGCGCGCTCGCGTCCCCTGGAACAAGGGCAAGCTGGTGGGCGCGAAGCCGCCCTTGCGCCCGAGCCACGTCTGGTCGATCCGCACCAAGCTCCAGATCGACGGAAAGAAGAGAGATCTGGCCCTCTTCAACCTGGCAATCGACAGCAAGCTGCGCGGCTGTGATGTGGTCGCAGTCCGCGTACATGATGTTGCGCCGAGCGGATACTCGATGGACCGCGCAACAATCCGACAAAAGAAGACTGGCAGACCGGTACGGTTTGAGCTGACCGATCAGACCCGCCAGGCAATTGACGAGTATCTGCGCTTGACCGGACGCAAGCCGGGCCAGTTCCTCTTCGCAGGTCGTGGCGACAGAGCTGGGCTGACAACGCGGCAGTACGCTCGCCTGGTTCTTGAGTGGATCGCCAGTATCGGTCTCGACCCGGTCAAGTTCGGTACACACTCGCTGCGCCGAACCAAGGCGGTGCTGATCTATCGGCGGACCGGAAACCTCCGAGCCGTCCAACTCCTGCTTGGGCATTCGAAGATCGAAAGCACTGTTAGGTACCTCGGCATCGAGGTCGACGACGCGATCGAAATCGCCGAGAAGATCGATATCTGAGCGACTGACGCTCTTCATCCAAATCCGGACACGGTCGGCGCCGCTCGCAGCGTTGTCGATTACACCTCACGCGATGGCAGCTATTGGGACCTTGCGGTCGATCAAAGCAAGTCAATGATGGGGCGATTTCGTTGACAAAACCGCCGCGTGGATCGGCGCAGTCTTCCGATCTCAACTATCCTTGCAACCTACTGCGCCTACGCCTAGTGAACTGGATCACAGCAGGCTAACGCCAAGAAGGTATTAGACAAACATCACGCCCCCGGCGTTCACCAAAGTTGAATCCCCATACGACACACCGGTACTTTTTAAGCCCAATCCGATTCCTTTGAGGCCTCACGTCATCTAAGATTCGCGCATGAGCCAGGCACTCGTCACCGCAGAGGTTATCCGCTGGGCGCGGCAGCGCGCCGGCGCGACCATCGATGCCGTGGCGGACAAGCTTAAGGTCGAGCCAGCCGACGTCAACGCCTGGGAAAGTGGAGACACGCTCCCGAGCTTCGCCAAGGCGCGCGACCTCGCCAAGTATCTCCGCGTGCCCTTCGGCTACCTTTTCCTCGACCGGCCTCCCGGCGAGGAGATCGCCATACCGGACCTCCGACGCATCGGTGGCGAACCCGTCGAAAGCCTCGGACCTGACTTCCGCGACGTCTACAAAGACGCCGTCGCCAAACAGGACTGGTACCGCGATTTCCAGCGCCAGCACGGGGTAGAGCACTTGCCCTTCGTCGGCAGCTTCACCACCGACGACGACCCCGCCGAGGTCGCGGCCGACATGCGCGCCGTGTTGGGCGTCACCCCGGAATGGCGGCGCGCCACGGCCAACTGGGAGGACATGTTCCGCGACATGGTGAAGAAGACCGAGGCTGCAGGCGTCCTCGTGCTCCGCAACAGCATCGTCGGCAACAACACCCATCGGCCTCTTTCGGTGCAGGAATTTCGCGGCTTTGCTTTGACCGACCCCATAGCGCCTTTGGTCTTCATCAATTCCGCCGACGCGCAGGCGGCGCAAATCTTCTCCCTTGCGCACGAACTTGGACATATCTGGTTGGCCATCAGCGCCATCTCCAACTTCGGCTTGCATAATGCCGCCGAGGGCTTCGACCCCGTCGAAGTGTTCTGCAACCGCGTCGCGGCGGAATTCCTCGTAGCCCGCGCTGAATTCCTCGCCCTTTGGAACCCCCAGCTCACCCTCGCGCAAAACGCCGACGCGCTGGCACGGGAATTCCGTGTCAGTGGCCTTGTCATCGCGCGGCGCGCATTGGACCTTGGCCGCATCCCTCGCGCCGACTATCTAGCCTTCTACCAACAGGCTGCCGCCGAGTTCGCAAAGCCTCCGGAGAAGGAAGGGAAGGGGGGAGGCCCCGACTTTTATACGCTGTCCCGGATGCGCAACAGCCCGACCTTCGCCCGCGCCGTCTTGAACGAGGCCTTAGAAGGCCGGATGCTCCTGCGTGACGCGGGCCAGTTGCTCTCCATCAAGCCGGACAAGCTCAAACAGCTTGCCCGGAAGCTGGAGACCTAACCCGTGGCAAGATGCCTGGACGCCAACACCTTCATCGAGGCGAAGAACCGTTACTACGGCCTCGACTTCTGCCCGGCGTTCTGGGACTGGCTCGATGCGCAACGCGAAACGGGTGAAATCCTCTGCGTCCGCGCCATTTATGACGAAATCGAGGGCGGTGGCGACGATCTCGCCGCCTGGATGCGCGACCGTCGCGCCCATGCTTGGCTCATGGCCATCGACACGGAAGAGGTCCAACAGGCTTACCGGCAGGTAGTTGCCCATGTCGAGGGCCGCCGTGGAAACCCCTATACAGACGCGGCAATCGCCGACTTTATGGCCGGCGCGGACCCATGGCTCATCGCCTTCTGCCTCGCCGGGGGCCATACCCTCATTACCCACGAACTGCCGGAACCGCTTTCGCGCCGAAGGGTCAAGATACCTGACGTCTGCAACGCCCTTCATGTGCCGTGGATGAACACCTTCGAGGCACTTCGCCAGCTCAATGCGCGCTTTGTGCTGCAGAACCCTTGATCATTAAGCGCGGAAGACCACGCTTGCACAGCCGTGGTTCCATCCATGGTCGATCGATGTCGGTTTGAGGCTGTTCCAAGTATACAATTTGGTCCAGGTCCGCCTCCACGCGGTAGGGTCATCTCCAGCTACTTCACAAGCTTGCCCTGAATACGTAGCCGTCAATGGCAGAAACGTTGTCTGTGAACGATTGGCGCTCTCGATCGACCGACCCATTCGATGGTCCGCTTGCCATAAGAGGAGTCGCACTTGCTTCGCGAGATCGGGCGCGCTTTCACAAGGCCTCTTGGCATGGCCAATCTTGATGAAGGCTTCGGCTGAGCTAAACGCCCGCTTTCTGAGTGCTCGCTTCTCCGGGGCTGGAGCGACGCCGATCTGCTTACTCGTGAACACCTTCCTACGTCTTGCTTAGAACTCCCTATCGTTCCCACTTATTGCAGCGTTTCCTCATTCACTCAGCATCAGCCTCTCCGGCATCATGGCCCTGTCCGATAGCCGACGCATCGGTGGCGCCGGAGCGGTGAACCGAAGATACCTATCTGCGCATCAAGATCGACGACCCGACACTACCCCATCCGATCTGGGCGCCTTGATCGAGGATGACGAAGAAGGTGTTGCGCGCCTTCTCAGGCGTCGGGACAGAAAGGAAGAAGCTTAGCGGGCTCATACACCAGATCGACAATTGGCGATCTCACGGGAATGGCGATCCAGAACCGGATCGTTTCACGCTTGCCCGAGGTCTCCGCTCTGCGGTGCTGAATTAGGGAGGTACTTTTCATGACGCTGGCGGCGTCGGGTCTGCCAGTGAGGACCCCTTCAGAACCTCCTCCCAATTGGCAAGTTCATCAAAGATTTGGTTCGATGTTTTTCCTGAGAGGTCCACCAATGACTTCAAGCGCTTAGCCCAACAGCGCGAATCTCAAAACCTCTCGGTCACACACCGGTCACACACGGATGCAGATTCGTGGCCTCGCTGGACATGCGCGCGCGTGCCGTAACTTCAGCGCGGTGTGTGACCGTGCGTCCGCTGAGCGCGGGCGGGAATCCGGTGCGCGCGGTGCTGTGGGTTTCGATCGGCAGGCGGCGTGTTAATGCCGCTTAACCGACAACCTGCGCCCGGCAGTGCAGTCTCGATCCGTGGAATCCGATTCGCGGGCCGGTACCGATGCGCTGCCACTATCTGAGCGACCTTCATCTCGAGTCCCAAGACTTTCAATGGACGCTGCCCGAAGGCGATGTGCTCATCATCGCCGGGGATTTGTGCCACGCGCGGTGCATCGATCCCGCCCGGCAGGACAAGTACAGCATCGATCAGCGGACGCGCGTGATGCGCTTCGTTGATGCGGCACGTGCGAATTTTGCACACGTGCTCGTGGTTGCCGGCAATCACGAACACTACGACGGCGTGTTTGAGGAGACAGCGGGGCTCCTGCGAGAGCACCTGCCAGGCTTGACCGTGCTCGATAATGAAGTGGCCGAGATTGACGACGTACGCTTCTTCGGCACCACGCTCTGGTCGGATTTCGAGGGACGCAGCGCGGCGAGCGTGAACGGGGTACGTCGCCGCTTGGGCGAATATTTCTTCGTCAAGACGCGCGTGATGGGTGCCGATGGGCAGGAGACGCTGGTGAAGTTCCAGCCGGAGCACGCGCTGGCCGCGCACGATCAGGCATGGGCGGCCTTGCTGGCTGAGGTTCGTGCCGGAGAAGGGAAGCGCCACGTTGTGATCTCGCATCACGCGCCGAGCTGTCAGGGCCTTAACCCGATGCAACTTGGCAACGGGCTTGATGGGGCGTTCGCGAGCAATCTCGACGGAGCCGTCATGAAGATGGGCAGTGTTGTGGCGTGGGTGCATGGGCACACGCACATCCGGCGTGTCTACCGCATCGGGCAAACCGGGGTATACGTGAATTGCCGGGGCTTCGAAGGCAAGGACCCGTCGGCGCGCAACTTCGCGCCGACGGCGTTCTTCGATCTCTGATCCGCTATGGATCAAGCTCCCGCCCGAAGTCGCGGCCGCGATTCTTCCGTCGCCACTCTTCCATATCGCGGCGGATCCCGGCCGCTCTGTCACCCGCTTGTGGCGCCGCTGTCTCGTTGAAGGGAACCGCGGAAGAGGGGGGCCCGGCATCATTGTCCGGCTGCTTCGCCGGTGCAGGCGTGGCCGACGGCCGCCTGAGCTCCGGGGTCTCCGGCCGTCTCTGACGGTCATAGAAAGCCTGCCTCTCGGCCCGGATGCGCGCCACGTATGCCTGATCCGTCTCGAAGGGCGGCGCATCGGCCGCCACGCGCACCGGGCGTCCGTATTCGCGCTCGAGGATGAGTTCGTTTTTGGCGCGGAGGAATCCAACCGATCGGCGCGTGACCTCCGCCTGCTGGAGCCGCTCTGCCGATCGTTCGGCGGCATGCCGGGTTTTCAGCGCCTCGAAGCGCGGCGCGTGCGCGCCCCAGACGCGTTCGACCAGCTCATGCGTGTCCGCCTTCTGCACCTGGGCAAGGCGGTTGCGCTCCCGCCGGTGCATGCGCCCGACCGCATCTTCCAGCTTCCTCGGTGAAAGGATCAGCTGCAGCTTGCGATTCATCGATAACGGCTTGCCGCTGCCGAGGCGCTCGCTGTTCACGAACACATAGACGGCGCGCTCGAAGATGTGGCTATCGTTGCCGGTGACCTGACGCAACTCCTTGCGTTGGGCGGCATAGAGCGCCCGCCATCGCCGCCGGTATTGATCGCTGACATGGCTCCTTGCGTTGTCGGTTGCCTTCTTCGTTGTTTCCATCAGGGCTGCAAATTCCTGGCGGTGGCGCCCCCACGTGACGTCGCGTTCGGTCAGGTGCCGGCGATCAAGCTCGGCGCGGTGCCGCACCATGCGATCGATGATGTCCTGCCGCTCAAGCCACTGCTTGCGGTTCCTGGCCCGGTGCTTCACCGGCACATAGGGGGCCTCGTTCCGGTTGGCAGAGTCTTGGGGCTCGGCGAAGCGGCTGGACTCGCGTTCGGCCTTGAGGCGCGCGCGCTCGGCATTGTTCCTGATCCGCTCCTCGCAATGGATGCCGTGTTCGCGCTCATAGGCCTCGGCCCATCGCGAAAGCCTTTCCTTGGTGTATTTGAGCGGCGCGGTGAGCCCGGTATCCGGGTGGACGGTGTTGACGACGATATGAACGTGGAGATGCTCCTTGTCGCCATGCGCCGCCATCAACACCTGGTGGTCGAGAAGGCCGAGCGCCTTGAGGCTGGAGAGCGCCGTAGCGCGCATATGTTCGGGGGAGGGGTTGTCGCTGATCGCCCAGGAGAGGCTGTAATGCAGAACGGGCTTTGTATTCTTGCGCCCGCGCGCGTCCCGGCCCGCCTGCTGCTTGAGCATGGCCTGGTCACGGGCGACGCAGAACATCTCGAACCACGCATCATCGGGATGCGAGACGATGTTGCGCGTATCTGTCCAAAGGACGCGGTCAGGGGAAGTCGTCGCTGCGTCGCGCAGGATGTACCCGCACGCTCCTTTGAAACTCTGCCCGCGTTTGTGGAGGCGGGGTATCATCGTCGGTGGTCCTCGTCCCGAGGGTTTGGGCCTTCTGGTTGATGAGCTCCTGGGCCAGCAACATGCTCAGGAGCTTGTTGAGCGTCCGCCACGCGAACATCACATCGGTGGGAAGGTTGCTGTTGGTTGCGTGGGCGATCTGGTTGACGTTGTTGCCGATGCGCCGAAGCTCGGTGAACAGCGCCGGATCCATGACGCGGTAGGCAGGGCGCGCGCTCATGTCGACCTTGCCGTCAAGGACAAGGCGTTCGCACAGTCCCGACAGCGTGAGGCCAAGCTCGCGCGCCTGCCGGCTGCAGCGCGCGTGGTCGTCCTCCGTCAAGCGGATACAGACCATCTTCGTCCGGGCGCCTTTTTCGTGTGTCCGTCGCTTTGGCACTGAAGCCTCTGTTCATGGCTGGGTACGGCACAGGCTCACGCACTGACCGGAGGGGTCCAGGGGAGTGGCGGAGCCCTCTCCCCGGCGAGAGGGATTTGAATTCGATATCCGCGTAAGCGGGTAATATCGATATCAAATCCACATCTCGCTACCCCTCTGCCTTACCGTACGTGCATTGCATCGTCTGTCTCATTTGCTTTTGTCCAGTTATTCCCAAGTTTTGTTATGGGCATATGCAAAAGGCAATATCTGGAACCTGCCATAACATCGGCAATGTCCCGGCTTTTGGCATAACGTGGAAGAACATCGCGCGGGAGTTCGCGCATATTTATTTTCATCAGCGCCACCCCGACCGGATCCACGCTGCCGCCGCGCTTGCACCGCGCAAGGACAACCTGCGCCCACCCGCGCGGCATGCGCCGCGCGGGTCCCTGCGGCTCGGTTTCCGCTTTGCGGCTGCGTCCTTGCGCGATGCGGCGCGCGTGCGGCTTGATTAGTGCGTGGGTCGGGGCGGAAGGATGGGTGCTTTCAGGTCGAACAAAAGGATATGCGATGCCGTCCTGAACACGACGCCGAAAAATTCGCACCACCATCCAATTATTTTATTGAAAACATGCCGGCGCATGGCCGCGCTTTTCCTATCACCGCTGAATTTCCCGACGCGTTTACGTCCGTAATTCCATCGCTATTCTTTTCTCGAAGCTCCCGATATGGCGCGAGCACGCTCCAGCCGCATCCCGAGCCACCTGCAGCAATCGCGTTGCTTGCGTCTGTTGTTTGCGTCTCATGGGGGCGGCGGGCCAGGCCCTGCCGCCGGATCTCATCACGTGGAGACGGGACAATGCACGATACGGATTTCCCGCCGCGCGGCTCGGCCGCGGCCGGCTGCCCCGAGGCGCCGCCCTCGCAGATCTGGGGCCATCCCTGGGAGCTTGGTCCCGGCTGGGACTGGACACCGGGCATGGTCATGCTCGGACAATGGAAGCGTCGCGTGCTTGGCCGCGACGATGACCGCCACGTCGTCACTGTTGCGGGATCGCGCGCAGGCAAATCCACCACCGTGCTCATTCCGAACCTGCTGCATTATCCGGGCTCGGTGGTCGTGCTTGACCCCAAGGGCGAGCTGGCGCGTGCGACAGCCGCAGCCCGCGCCCGCATGGGGCAGCGCGTCTTCGTGCTCGATCCGTTCGGCGAGACCGGCATCGCCTCGGCCTCGCATAATCCGTTCTCCGAGCTTGGCATGGGCCGGCCCGAGCATGTCGCCGCGGATGCCGCGCAGCTGGCGGACGCGCTCATCATCAACAACGCCAAGGATCCGCACTGGACCGACAGCGCGAAGAACCTGGCCCGCGGCATCACATTGCATCTCATGGACCGCGAGCCCCAGGCGGCAGGCCTGCGCGAACTGCGCAGATGTTTGCATTACGTCCCCGCGGAACTGGACAGGCTCTTCGCGTCCATGGCGGAGTCGGCGGCCTTTGACGGCGTCGTCGCCAATATCGGCGCGGCGTTCCTCGGCAAGAGCGAAGCCGGCGGACGCGAACTGCAGAGCATCCTTTCGACCGCGCAGGAGCAGACCGCGCCGCTCGACGACATTCTGGGCATCACCGCGCAATCGGATTTCCGGCTCTCGGATCTGCGATCGGGCAGGATGAGCCTCTATCTCGTGCTGCCCGGCATGCGCATGGGCACGCATTACCGGTGGCTGCGCCTCGTCATCCAGCAGGCGCTCAACGCCATGGAACGCGCGCCGGTCCCGCGCGGACATCTGCCGGTCCTGTTCGTGCTCGAGGAATTCCCGGCGCTCGGCCATATGCGCTCCATCGAGACGGCTGCCGGCCTGATGGCCGGGTTCGGCGTCAAGCTCTGGAGCGTGCTGCAGGATTTGACGCAGCTGAAGCGGCACTACCGCGACTCCTGGGAAACCTTCCTCGGCAATGCGGGCACGATCCAGGCCTTCGCCAATATGGACGAGACCACCACGAAATATCTGTCGGCGCTTCTCGGGCAGACGACCATCATCGAGGAGCACGCGCATTTCGTGACGGCCGCGCAGCGCGCGCAGGGCGATTTCGGAACGCGTCAGAACATCCGTTCGGTGCCGCTGCTCGCGCCTGCGGAGATCACGATGCATTTCGCGCGCGAAACCGGCCGCCAGCTCGTCCTGGTCCCCGGCGAGCGCCCTGCGTATTTCGAGCGGCTTCCGACTCCCCCGGGGTGACGCATGATCGATATGGATGAATTCAGAGTCCGCACGCTCGGCAGCGACGGGAAGCTTCTGCAGGCCGGCATGACCTGGTACGAGCCGCGCCTTCTCAAACTCTGGCTTCTTGGACTCCCCGCGGCCATTTCCTTTATCGTGGCCTTCTTCGCCGTTCCGGCGGCGCTCCTGGTGTTCATCGCACACGGCACGCTCGGCACGGCCGCGCAGATCGCGGCGGCGAGCGCGGGGCTGTTCACCGTCATGTTTATGCGATGGTTCAGGGGGAAGACAGCAATCCGGCGGACCTGCTGGCGCTGCATCCTCATCTTCGGCGCGGATGACACCGTGCTCTACGCCAAGGGCAAGGCCAGCAGGGAGCCGGTTTACGAGCCCGTTCCCCTCCGGCCCGACATGATCGCGAGCATAGAGATAAAGTCCTATTACGCGCCCGCCTATCTGTGGCACCCCAATCTCTGCGTGGATTTCAACCTCCTCGACGGGCAGACCATCACGGTGGCGCGGCATCTGCCCCACGAGCTCGACGCGAAGATCGTGAGCACGCAGCTCAACCTCGCCTTCCAGGACATCCGCGCTTCCATGGCGTCCCCGCGCGCCGGCAATACCAGAACGCGCAACGCGGCCGCACTACCGGGGGACGCCAACAGAACAGGGGGGATGGCATGGCGGTGAAGGGGTCTCGCATCGAGATTGGCTATCCCGTGCATTATCTCGGGGACGGGCTGACCGTATGCGGTCACGCCCTGGCCTGCGAGCTGGTTGCGGATGCGCTGCGTCTGCTCATCGGCATGAACGGCGAGGACCACGAGGCGGCCTGGGACGCGTTCGAGGCCATGGCCGAATCTGCGGCGGCGCGTCTGCACGAAGACGGGCAGGCCGGCAGGCGCGTGGGGCTCGTGCTGAGGAAGAGCCAGTGATCTTGCACGAAGACCCGGGGCGCGTTCGCGCCCCGGGCCGGACCCGCCGGATCATCACCGCCGGGTGAGCAGCTCCGCATCGAAGGTCTCGACCTGGCCACCGCGGCGGCGGAAGAGCGTTTCGCCGTCAAGCTCGTAGAGATCCTCGGCGCGGTTGATGCTGGTGCCGATGAAGATCTCGAAGGCGTCATCGGCATAGGGGTTGAAGGGAGCGGTGCTCATCGCTGACCTCCCTGGCTTGCGCCGTTGGAGGAATTGTTGGCGTCGTCCTTGTCGCTTACCTCGCGCACGACGACGCGGCCGGCGTTCGAGGTGGGAAACAGATCGAATTTGAGATTCGCGCCCTTGAGGTCCTTGTGGATCCAGGCGGCGCCGATGCGTGTCCACCGCGCTTTCTCGCCTTCGCCCTCCACATGCCAGAGGGCGTGGGTCGGCCGTTTGGTGTCTTTGGATTTGGTGCTCATGATGATCTTCCGTTGTTGTCGTTGTGGGACGAGCACCACGCCCGTCCCGATGGGGACGAGAAAACCGATGCCCGCGAGCGGGTCATACGGGCCACGCGGGAGCGCCCGGGTTTCCCCCGGGGCGCGAACGGATCGGGCAGCCCGTTGACCCATAGCGATCGGGCTCGGTTAGGCCCCATCATCGAGGGACGCGGTTGTGCTTGAGCTTCACACCGGTACCCCAACGGCAATCCGGGCACCGATCCGAAGATCGGGCGCCGCCGCCGCTGATAGAGAGCGATCAGGCCAAGTGCGGCAAGCAGCTTCGGCCTTGGGTCGAACAGAACCGAAGGGCGCTCTTAAAATTCCCCAAAGGACCGGCACGCCGGCGAATCGTGAAGCGGGGAGCGATATGGACGCCATGGACCAATAACGGCGCTGCAATGCTGGAAGCGGTGCGTAACGCCCGCTATGCGGGTGCTTGCGCAGACTTGAGATAGGCGACAGCCTCGGACGCGCGCGCGGCGGCAGTGAAGATGGCGCGGCTGTCTTCCTTCATCAGCTTGAGCCATTGCGCGAGATACTGCGCATGATCGGCTCGGCAATCCTGCGTGATGCCAAGCTCGCTGCACAGGAAAGCGGATGCGATCTCCGCGACCAGCTCCTCGGCGGCATAGGCGGCGTCGCCGAAACGCTTCCCGAATTCACGTGCAAGGCGGTGCTTCGCGCCGGTCCAGTGGGTGAGCTCATGCGTGACGGTCGCGTAGTAGCCTTCGCTGCGCGTCATCGTATCGGTGCCGCAGAACAGGGTTTCGTCGGGCATCTGGATGTGATCGGTCGACGGGCGGTAGAAGGCGCGATCGCCGCCATGCTCGATGCGGGCGCCCGTGGCGGCAATGAAGCGATCGGCGGCCGCAAGGCGTTCGATGGGCCCGAGCGGCTGCGGCGCATCCGGGGCGGTGTAGCCGTCCACCTGCGATGCGTTGAAGACGCAGGAGGCGCGCGCCACGCGGCGCTTGCCGTCATCGTCGGCGTTATCGGGATCAGGTTCGGAGTCGTACTCCTTGTAGAAGACGACGAGCGAGGATTTCTCGCCCTTGCGCACCTGGCAGCCAAGCTCGGCCCATTGCCGGTAGGTGGCCCAGACAGGCGCGCTGAAACCAGAGCATTCGGCGGCGACCCAGAGGCTGACGATGTTGATGCCGTTATAGGCGTTACGGGTCAGCGCGTTCACGGGCATGAACAGAGGCCCGGACGATCGCCGCCAGGGCATGCAGGGCTTGCCGGGATCGGCCTTGATGGCAGCAACGAGCTTGCCGGTGATTTCGGCATGGAGATCGCGGCGCGGGGTGTTGTCCTTTCTTGCGGGCATGATGTTGTCCTTCGTTCGCGAACCCGCCCCGATGGCGGTCTCGATGCCGGACGAAGGGCGGCGGGAACGGAGCGGACGCGGAACCGAAGCCCGCCGGCGGCGAGGCGGCCCGGCGCAGCCGAAGGCCGAGGGCTTGCCCTTGCAGCGGACGCGCCCGCTGCCATGCTTGGCATCGTGAAGAGACCGCCCGGGCGGTGCGCGGAATGCGCTTGCAGGGCTCGAAGGAACTGGCGGCAGCCCGGCCAGCCGGAACGCCGGCCTGTGCCGGAACGAGGCTGCCCATTGCACGGGCCAGTGGACGCACTACGTGAGGGATGCAGGCGCTCGGACGCCAGATGCCGGAGAGGGCGCGTGAGCAATCCGTTCTTCACAGTCGGTCATTCCACCCGCAGCATTGACGCCCTCGTCGATTTGCTCCGCAAAAACCGTATCGAGCTTCTGGCTGACGTCAGGACCATCCCGAAGTCGCGGACCAACCCGCAATTCAACAGGGAGACGCTGCCGGAGACTCTCGCACCGCGCGGGATTGCCTACGAGCATATGGCGGCTCTAGGCGGGCTTCGCGGAAAAGCGCGCCACGCTTCGCAGGGCCTTAACGGCTTTTGGTCGAATGAGAGCTTCAGGAACTATGCGGATTATGCACTCACCGAGCCCTTCAAGACGGGGCTGGAGCATCTGCGTCGCGAAGGACATCGCCGGCGCTGCGCGATCATGTGCTCGGAGGCCGTATGGTGGCGCTGCCACCGCCGCATCATCGCTGATTACCTGATCGCAGGCGGCGAGACGGTCATGCACATCATGGGTGTGGGACGACTGGAACCTGCCCGTCTGACGCCGGGCGCCATGGTTCGGGATGACGGGAGCATCATTTATCCCGCGGCGGCAAGCCCAGCCCATGCGTAATTACGTGGCGGTGTTGCGGGGATGAAAGATCCGGCTGCACCTTGCGGCGCAGCCGGAAGCAAGCAGCCTATTCAGCGGCGTGACTGAGATTGGCGTCGTTGTTGTCGTTGACGGCCAGGCGCAGCGGCTCCGGCAGCCAGAACGTGCCCGCAAGCAGCTGCTCGGCCCGCATCGCAAGCTCGGACTTCTTGAGCTTCTCAAGAGCCGGCGCGTGTGTGCCGTTGGCCTCGTCGATGGCGGCGAGGATCTGCGTGCGGTTGATGCGCTTGAAGTAGCTCTCGGCGGTCGGCGTGAACCATTCGGTCATGTCGACGCGCAGGGCTTCGGCAAGCTGCGTCGCGTTGATGAGACGCGACGCATGCGGCCTGTAGGATTTGCGCTGCACGCCGTCCACGGATTTCGCCGCGATGAACGCCAGAATGCCAAGCAGCTCGTCACGCGGGCGTTCGAGGCACCATGCCCAAAGGTCATCAGCATCACCGGGGAGGCGGTCGCCAATGCAGGCACGCTCCTGCTCGATGGCCTCAAGCCCCTTGCAGGCCTCGGGTTTCGCCATGGCGCTGCTGAGGGCCGGGGATCGTGATGACAGTTTGAGGCAGCTTTCCGTGCCGCATCCCGGATAGAACATATCGAGAGTCAGGCAATGCACGACGGCCACCAGGGCAATGTCCGGCTGGGACATCAGCACAGCCCCGATGGCGGCGGTTTTCTGGGCCGTCAGATCCTCGGTAAGTCGCGGTGAAAGCCCGGACGGTGCAGGAGTTTCAGTGCGATCGTCGGTGTCCGTGGCGTCAATCGAGGCAAGCTCAGCCTTGCGGGCGTCTTCCTTGCGCACCAGGCCGCGCTCGATACGGACATCGCCATCATACTCCAGGGAGACCATCGCGCCGGCGAGGGCAAGCGTGTCGGTGGACCACGTCTCCGTCTTCAGGGTCAGCTCGTCCATGCGGGCTTCGATCTCGTCGAGACGCGCTTGGTCAGGGTCGTCGCTGTCAACGAGCGCATCATACTCTTCCGACAGTCGATCGTATTCAGCCTGATCGGCATCGCAGAGCGGGATCTGCTCAGGCAGCCGCCGCTCGAAGCGGGCGAAGGCCCGGTAGTCGGCATCGGCCAGGATATCGACCCAGTGCCAGCCCTCGGCCTTGACCCCGGCGGCGATGGCATCGAGCTTCTCGGTTACAAGGCGGTCGAGCAGGACATTGTCCTGGAGATAACCGGCGCCTTCCTCCGAGAAGAGATCCTGACGGATAACACCGCCTGCGGCCTGATACGCCACGACACCGACAAAGCGGACGCGCTTGTCAGAGGTTGGAATGTCCTCCTCGGTCAGCGCCCGGCGGATGGCGTAGGGATCGCGGTTCCAGGGCGCGAGCTCGGCAAACACCCGTTCCTGCGCCTCGCGGTCGTCGGTGACGGCGAAGGCCTGGGCCGCCTCGAGCCCGATATCGCCATTGCGATAGGCGTCGAGGATAACGGATGACAGACGCCCGAGCTTCAGACGCTTGGCGACCACGGTTTCCGTGATGCCGAAGCGCGCCGCGACTTCAGGAATCGTCGCGCCGTCATCGATGAGAATCCGGAACGCCTCGAACTGGTCGGCCGGGTGCATGGGGGCCCGCACGACGTTCTCGGCGAGACTGATCTCCGTTGCATTGACGTTGTCCGTCGCAAGCATGCAGGGAACCGGATGGTCCTTTGCGATGGTCCCGGCCTTGACGAGGGCGGTCAGGGCAAGATAGCGGCGCTGCCCGGCGACGATCTCGTATTTGCCGCGGGTGCTCTTGCGCACGACCAGTGACTGCAGCAGCCCATGGGCCGCGATTGAGGCTGCAAGCTCGGCGATGCCGTCATGGATGGCTGTCCTGCGGACATTGCCGTCCCATGGCGCAAGCCTGTTCAGCGGAATGGTGATGGTGTCGGTCATTGACTGTCTCCTTCGTCTTGCGAGCCCGCCGGGATGGCGGTCTCGATGCCGGACGAAGGCGACGGGCCAGGCGGGAGCGGAACCGGCCCGGTACAAACACGGGCCGGCGGCCGGCGAAGCCGCAAGCCGAGGGCATGCCCTTGAAGCGAGCGCGCACCGGCGCAGTCTCGGCATCATGAGAGAGCGCTTTCGCGGGCCGGACTATTGGAGTAGGAGGATGACCGCGGGGAACATGCCGGCAAGCTCGCCGACGATGGCTGCGTAGCAATGCCCTAGGCGTAGTCGCTGGCGGCATCACTTCCATAGAGTTCGCCGATCGTGGTGGCCGACTGCACTGCTTTGCGGACCGAAGCTTGCATAAGGTCAATCACGCGGAACTTTCCTACGACCTCGGCTAGCACTTCAACCCGTCGAAAATGATCAGCGTTCTCCTCGGCATACTTCGCAAGGCCCTTCAGTTTGGGTAGTGCATCGGCGTATTGGTCCCCGTGCGGATCGACAATGTCGGCTGCAATCGACCCATCGGGCATGCGAGCGAAGAAAATGAAGTCAGGCCGGACAATATTCGCCTCGCCTCCATTCTCGTAAATTACTCCGAGCGAATCCTGCGTCGGCCGGGCCGGGTTTCGATACCAACCGATTGTTGTCCCCCGCGTCAGCTCGTCGCTAACGACCTTGGCTTCCCAAGAGTTGAAATCACCCGGAAAAAAGCCGTCCTCGTCACAAAGAAGATGCTTTGCGAACCGGGGAAGAGGCTCTTCTTTTCCGTCGGCTTTGCGTGCGGACGTCATCTGAAGCCAGGTATTGGGCCGTGCAAGATCGACAGGTAGAGGATCAGCGCTCATTTCGCGGATCTGGCGATAGACCTCTTGCCGCTCGTCTGACAGAGCTTTGATCGGTACGCGATGCTGCGTGAGCCATTGGTTCGCGAGCTTCGCTGCAGCTGCATCGAGATCGTCCTTGATGTCTGAAACAAGGCCCATGGCAGCGACCACCGTATGAGCCTCGATGAGCGCTTCATCAGGATCTTCGTCGTTCGACGCTTTTCTGGCCAGGTGCTCGCTGTAGGTGGTCGCCAGATCCGGGCTGATCACGCGGGCTGCGCGTTTGTAGGCATCCTCAATGACAGCATAGTCTGCGGCTTCAACGAAATCGTTGAAGGTCATGCCTCTGGTTTCGACATCGGCCTTTACTGTCTTGCCTTCAACCGTGAGCACAGCTTCGCGGGCCTTCTTGATTTCTTCGGCATAGCGGACTCGTGCCCCATCGAGAACCTTGTGCATTTCCGAGTGCGCCTTCTTGCCGGCGTCGGCTATGAGACCATCCGCAGCCAGCTCATGGGCGAGAGCCGTCAAGCGCTTGATCGGACGGGTGTGTCGCTTCGGGAGTGTTTGAGATGGCAACGAAAGCAGTTTCTGCCAAACATCCTCCGGGATGGCTGGATTGGGCTTCATCTCTTGCGGATTAATCAGGACCCGGCGGCCTGGCAGCTCTTCGCCGGCCTCGCCGCCTGTCATCAGTGCCGTGACCACGGCCTCGACCGACTTCTTGTCAAAGTGCGGAAGCAGGCAATCCACCGCATTCAGACGCTCGTTGCCTGGGATGCGGCGCGCTAACGGTGTGCGTACCATGCGTCCAAGCAATTGCGTGATGTGCGTCCTGTCCGATGCCGCACGGAAGGAGACCATTACTTCGGCGCGGGGGCAGTCCCAACCTGTGCTGATTGCATCCTTTGCAACAAGGATTCGTACCCAGTTTGATTCCTGGACGCGCTCCGGGGCGATGTACGGAACCGTGTGCCTGCCAAATGTTTCCGTCTTGTGTTCGCCAAAGACATTGGCGATGCAGTCATGCGGCAAGTCCGGCCATTGCTCGAAAATAGTATCAAGCCACTTGGCGATATCCTTCGGGTCTGGCGAGTTGGGGACCTGCAAGACCATGAGCGGCAAGACAAGATCAGCGTCGTCCTGCTGCTTGGCGTAGTCTGCCCATGCTTCGGAAATCTCGCGCAGCTTGTCCGTTCCGCGCCGCAGCAGCACAGTTGAGACATCGCCGGCTTCGGCTGGGATGTCGAGATTGATCGTATCTTTGAGAAGTCCGGATTCCTGGACCTTCTTGGGGTCGACGATTACAGGAGACAATGTATCGCGGCCCTGCATCCCTGCGATTGCATCGTTGAAGCGTTGTACTGTTGCCGAGATCCCCCAAACGACGGGTATACCCGGCACGCCGCCTGAGCCGTTGATCAACTGCTTTACGATGGTTGGCTTTCCGTCGCCGTTTGACCTTGCGCCTTCCCTCATGCCCCGGTGAGCTTCGTCGAGTACGAGGTAGAGGGTCATATCCGGATCGTCGATGGTGTTACGTATCGTGTCCCAGATCGTGTGCGAGCGCATATCGGGCATGATGCGCTGACCGTCTGCGGTCTCCAGTGCAGGATCATCCTCGTCGTGGCCTCGAACAAGCAGGCTGTTCTTCGAGAGTTTCTGCGTGTTCAGGAAGTAGATCTTACCTGGTTGAAACGTCTCCCCAGCAAAGGAATTCCCGACGGGCACTAGATCAGAGATGGTGAGCTTGTCGGATGCCTCTTGAAGCCGCCAGCGCGACTGCTCGTTGAGGGATGGATCGTCGCTGAACCAGACTACTACGGCGCCTGGGTCCGCTTCAAAGTCATAGTCGTCGTTGCCGAAGAACAGTGCCTCGAAGACAGCTGCCGCCATCACCGTCTTCCCCGCGCCAGTTGTCGCGGTGAGTGAGAAGGCGTGTTTATCGCCATCCTCGTGCCAGCGCTTGCGACCCTTCTTGAGCCGATCGAGCACTTCCTTGACGGCTTCGTCCTGATAATCCTTCAGCGTAAACTTCATGTGTCACCGTCCCATCGAGAAGCGGAAGTTGGTCAGGTACGACTCGTAGAGCCGCACGGGTTCGACGGTAACGGGCAGACGGCGTGCCACAGATTGGAAGCGCCGATCGTCGTCAGTCACAATATAGGCGAACCGGACTGCATCCTTTCTCGCAATGGCCTTGCAGAAGGGGGCTGCCTTGTCCAGGTCGGTCAACAGGCCATAGGTGTCAGCAATTTCCCATCCCTTGGCCGGCAGCGCATCGATCCGTCTTCCTTCGCTACCTGCGCGCATCCAAAGGAGCGGAGCAATGCGGGCATAAGCGCGGTTATGGCTGACGGCTACCGGCGTCTCATAGGTCAGCGTGAAGAACTCTGCGTTCTCCTCAAACCCTTCGGCCATAGGGAATTCATCAGTGACTTTGTAATCGCTCTCGATCTCTTTGCCGTCAGGCGACTTGCCCGTGATAGCAGCGGCGATACGGGGCTTCGTGATATATTCACAGATGCCCCAATCTTCCCAATCGGCATCACCCGGGCGCAGCTTCTTCTTGCGAAGCGCAGCCTGTTCTTCTGCTGCGACCTCGTTGTTCGTTACAGAGATGCATTGGCGGCGGCCGCCATCCTCACGGTTTAAACGCATTACGGCGTGGGCGGTGGTGCCTGAACCACTGAAAAAGTCGAGAATTATTGCTTTTTGCTTGTCCGCAACGAAAAGACGCAAACAATCCTCCACAGCATGCAAGCTCTTGGGAAACGGAAACGCGCGATCCCCAATGAGCGACTTGAGTAGGTCTGTTCCATAAATTTCAGCATTATGCGAAGGCCTGACCCATGTAGAAACAGGCATCTTTATTTTGCTAGTTTCATATTTTGCGATCACGCTTCCATCTTCGGCTCTGCCAACGACTTTCGCTCTGCCGCTTTGTATATCTGCAATTCTTCCAGACGTGAGGTAGGATACTTCAAATTTCTGCGGCCTATCTGGTGTAGCGCGTCCAACGCGGACATATCCGTTGTCCAGGAGAGACTGAAGAGAAGGCCCGGTAAGCCCCCAGTTCATTTCTGTACCATCATCACGGACAGGGAAAACAGCTACGCATCCAGGCAACTGGGGTGCGGTCTTTCGATCAACCGCGTGATCGAGGGCCTCCCCGATGCGCTCGATCCGCCCACTACTGCCAATGTAGATGGGATAGAATTGAGATGTTCCGCCCTTCTTCGTGCCCCGCGCTGAAGACAGGTCGCTCCTGCGCAACGTCCTCCAGCTGACCGTTGATCCGGCAGCGAAGTCTCCATCAGGTTCCCCAAGCACTTTCGCAGCGCCAAACGCCAGGAAGAAAATATACTCTTCGCAGCGGGCGAATTCTCCCTGCCTGTACTTTCCTCTCGGATTGATAACGGTCGTAATCATTTCTTGCCGGGCGTCGGGAAATGTTTGCTCCAACAGCAGCGCCAGACGCGCAAATTCCTTGTCATCGATTGCGACAATAAGAACGCTATTTAGCGGATTTAAAAGTTCTCTTGCGACCCTTAATCGCCGCTCCATCATGGCGAGCCACTTTGAATGGCGGTAGAGATCGTCCTTTTCAACGTAGTTGTTGTTGTATTTCCAGTCCTGCGCGCCGGAATTATATGGAGGGTCGATGTAAATCGCGTCGATCTTCCCACGATGGGTGAACGTTAAGGCTTCCAGAACATGAAAATTTTCACCGTTAATGATCGTGTGAAACGGCTTATCGACACCGCTGTCGACCTTCCCCGTGCTGACGAGTCCGGGGTAGATGTAGTCACGGAACTCGGCGACCACGACTAAGTCGTCCAACGGCACTGATTTGCCGCCCGGCTCTTCAGTGCTCAAAAGCTCAAGGCGGGCAAGCCTCTGGTCTTTTACTCGCTCAAACCCGACGACCTTCCAAAGCCGTTGGTCACCCTTGGTAGTCGAGCCACGCGGCGGCAATATGCGAACCTTCTCGCCCTTACGGATTGGGCGCCCAGGTAGCTCTACGCTTTCCGGGCGGTGACGTTCGAAGTTCAGACCGAACGCGCGGCGCGCGGACAGGACTTTGAACTCGCGCTCGAGCTCCTGGCCGAGCGCCAAGTCTTTTGCCTTGGTTTGTGCGATCAGATCGGTGAGGCGCGACAAGTCAGCTTCCTTCTCATTTCTGGCGCAGCGTCGGCTTCGTTCGATCCGCGATACCGCTCTTTGGGGGACACGGCCTTATCGGCAGCTTCCCGATCTGTGGCCCGGCTTTGTCTCGGGCGACGCTTACTTCGTATGAGCCTTGCAGGCTGACCCAGAACTCAGGCTTCGTTCCGAACCAATGCGCGAGGCGCAGCGCTGTGTCGCCGCTGATCGCGCGCTTTCCGTTGATGATCTGGCTGATGCGGTTGGGAGGCACGTCTATCTGCCGTGCGAGCTCGGTGGGTGAAACACCGATTTCTGCAAGCTCTTCGGCAAGCACTTTGCCTGGATGAATGGCGGGACGTGGCATGGAGCAGCCCTCCCCGAGGCCGCAACAGGACCATGCCGAACGATGACGTATGACGTCAACCGTCTGCGCGAACTGACATTATGTAATGTGGATAAGGGTAGGTGATGAAAGCGATGGGCGCCCCGCTGATCCGGGCAACGGGACGCCCTTGAGCGGGTCAATACTCGCTCGGCAACAGGATCGTGTTGTCGGTGACGTAGAACTTGATCTCCGCCAGCGGAAAATCCGTAAAGGCAATGCGCTCGGAGGACACGGCGACACCTTTGCCGTCGGAGCAGACGAGATCGGCCGAGGCATCGGCGTTGACGCTCAGCGTCCAGAGCTGAAACGCCTCCGCTGCGATATGGGCCTCGAGCTGCGCGCAGGCGATTTTGTCGAGCAGCCACCAGGCTTCGCCGGCTTCTGCGACATGGCGCACGCCGTCGGTATAGACGATGTGGCGGATCAGGCCATGGCGATAGATGTGCTCGGTTCCGGTGAACTGGCTGAGATCGGATTTGATCAGGGTTTTGGTCATGGCGTGGCGTCCTTCTGGTGCGGGAGCCGCGCCGATCGCGGCCCCTTCACGCCGCATCACCGCCATCGCCGATGAGCGCGGCCGGCACGGCTGCGGCGCACGCCGCACCGCGGCAGCGGCGCGAAGCTGCAGGGCGCAGACCGAAGCGAGCGGCCTTGCGGGGCGTGCGGGCGATGGCCTCATGGCGGCGGGGGGCTGCCGGCCGGCTCAAGCTGAAGCGGCGGCCAGGTCCAACAGGCGGAGCGCATCGGGAAGGCCGGAGCGGGCCTATCGTGTCGGTGACGGTGAAAGCCCCTGATCCGTCTGTGCTTGACAGCAAGCGGCATCAAGAACAAAAACAGAACATCACCACGCGGGGGGGAAGGCATGCGGCTACCGGCACTACAGGCTTGTGAGGCAAGGACGCGGGTCAGCGTGCCGGTGTTCGTCTGCCGCGTACCGGCCGGGTTTCCGTCGCCGGCCGAGGACTATCTCGATCATCCGCTCGACTTCAACGAGCTGCTGATTGCCCATCCGGCGGCGACCTTCGCGGTCAGAATCACGGGCGAGAGCATGACCGGCATCGGGATCTTTCCGGGCGACATCGCGGTCGTGGACCGCGCGATCGCCGCAACCGACGGCGCGGTCATCCTGGGCATCCTCGATGGCGAGTTCACCATCAAGCGCTACCGGCGCAGAGGGAGCGCGCTCTGGCTCGAAGCCGCCAATCCCGATTTTGCGCCTGTGCCCATCGACCAGGACCGGGTGTTCGAGGTCTGGGGCGTCGTGCGCCATGTGATCCGCAGGCTTTAGGCGATGGCCGATCCGATCGCGCTTGTGGATTGCAACAATTTCTACGCCTCCTGCGAGCGGCTGTTCGAGCCGCGCCTGCGGGGCAGGCCCGTGGTCGTGCTGTCCAACAACGACGGCTGTGTGATTGCGCGCTCCAACGAGGCCAAGGCGCTCGGCATCTCCATGGGTGATCCCTGGCATCTCAACAGGGACAAGTTCACGGAGCACGGCGTCATGGTGCGCTCGTCCAACTATACGCTGTACGGCGACATCAGCAGCCGCGTGGTTGACGTGTTACGCGGCTTCACGCCGGAGCTTGAGGTCTATTCCATCGACGAAGCCTTTTTGTCCTTGCGCGGGTTTGCCGATCCGGACGCGCATGCCGCGGGGCTGCGCGCAACGGTGCTGCAATGGACGGGGATCCCCGTGTCGGTCGGCATCGCGCCCACCAAGACACTGGCCAAGGTGGCGAACCGTCTGGCCAAGAAAGGGCAGGGGCGGGACGGCGTCCATGCGCTGATGAGCGAGGCAGAGCAGACGCAGGCCCTGGAGCAGCTCGCGCTGACCGATCTCTGGGGCGTTGCAGGCCGCCTGGCCAAACGTCTCGGCGAACTCGGCATCCGCACGCCGTTGCAGCTTCGCGATGCCGATCCGGCGATCCTGCGCACGCATCTGGGCGTGGTCGTGCAACGCATCGCCGCGGAGCTGCGTGGCATGCCCTGCCAGGCGCTTACGCTTGCCGTTCCGGCCAACAAAACCATTCTCGCCTCGCGCTCCTTCGGCCGCCCCGTCTTGCAGCGCCAGGGGCTTGAGGAGGCGGTTGCCTCGCATGTCGCCCGCGCGGCAGAGAAGCTGCGCCGTCAATCTCTTGCGGCCAATGCGGTGATGGTCTTCGCCCACACCAATCCGTTCTGCGGGCAGGATGCGCAGTATTCAGCCTCGCGCACGATCGGCCTGCCGGTCGCAA
Source organism: Hyphomicrobium sp. (assembly GCF_036833075.1). Classification (GTDB taxonomy): domain Bacteria; phylum Pseudomonadota; class Alphaproteobacteria; order Rhizobiales; family Hyphomicrobiaceae; genus Hyphomicrobium_C. Next base: position 57,224 of record NZ_DAITQL010000006.1, on the reverse strand, counting down.
GCGCCGACACGCGCATGCTCACCCGCGTCGCGCTGCGGGCGGCCTCGATGATCTGGCGCGATGGATACCGTTACAAGAAGGCGGGCATTGCGCTGCTCGACCTCTGCGCGGCGGGCGCGGTGCAGGGGGATCTCTGGTCGGGCCCTGACACGAAGCGGCAACAGGCACTGATGCGCGCAGTTGATCGGATCAACGCCGACTACGGCCGCGATACGATGCGGCTTGCCGCCTCGGGGATACGGCGCGACTGGTCGCTGCGCGCCGAACGGCGGTCGCCGCGCTATACGACGGACTGGGACGAGATTCTCTGCGTGCCCTGACCGTAAGCCAGTGCGCATCTGTGCAATTGCGGATTTGCCGGAATGGTCAGTCTGTCTTGTCTGTCTTAGGGGATCGCGCCGGATGGCGCCTGGCCGCCTCGCGCAGCAGGCGCTCATCATCATCGTCATCAAGCTCGAGCAGGATGATGCGGCCGTCCCGCGGAAAGAAATCGAGGATGACGGTCAGCCCGGCGCCGGTCTCATGCGGATAGGCGCGGCCGATGCGGGTCCACGCGGCGCGTCCGGATTTGGTGCGCCGTGCGTGGTAGGCGATGAGGACAGGATCGTTGGTCATGTGAAAGATGGATGCAAAAGGGGGCTCGCGCCGTAAAGGCGCAGACATCGCGCCTCTCATCCCCTCGGAGCCGTCCGTCGCCCGCTTATAAAAGCTGGCGGGCGACGGCGGCGTAAGAGGGATGGGCTCATCCCCTTGGTGGGTTCAGAGCCCTTCCAACTAGGTCGGTCTCGCCTTGACGTTGGCGCCAGGCGTGTTGCTGTTGGCCGCCTCGAGCGCTTTGGCGCGGCGATCCATCACCTGCTGCGGCGTTGCCGAGGAGAGCACCGTGCCGGCCTTGGTATCGACCTTGGCGCGGAAGTTCTGCGACAGGGTGTAGTCCTCTTCCTTGAGCCGGTCGGCATCTTCCTTGGTGAAGGATTCGGCGCCGGTGATATTGGCGGCCGGCACGTAGCGCTCCGAGCCCATGTTGACGAGGGCGATGCCCTGCGCGCGCAGGCCTTCCAGATTCTCGCGCGCGAGTTTGGAGGACTTGTCCCCGAACTCGATGCGGATGCTGACGCGGGCAGGATCAATATCGATGCCGCGTTTTTCCTTCAGGCTTTCTTTGGCGCGCTCCTTGTCCTCATCGGTGAGCGGCCGGATGAGCCGCACCGTATCGAGCGGAACGGTGCGCAGGACACCTTCGTGGGTTGTGTACTTCAATGCGTTGATTGCCATGATCATCTCCTTTTTTTGGTTATGGCGATTCAATCGTGGCAAGCCGTCCGCACATGTCACGATGCGGCGCAGCAAGAGTTATGCAAAGACAGCAATGCGCTCGGCGCGATCGACGATGGGCGTCTGCCCATGCGGCACAAACACATCGAGCTCATAGAGGGCACCGATCACGGCGCCGCGCATGTCCGCGCCGCCCAAACGCGGGCAGAAGCAATTGCCGCCCTGAAGCAGCACCACGATGCGTCCGCCATCATCCGCCTGCCCGGCGAAGAAGCAGGCGAGATCCCGCCCGAGCCAGGCCTTGGCGGTGAGCAGGCCTTTCCAGCGGCGCAGATGGGTATGCGGATGGTCGAACCCGCACAATAATTCTGCGTCGGGATGGAGGGCAAAGTCCGCGATGCCCTGAAGATCGGGATCAGTCATCGCAGCGGACACTAGCGCCCGTGTCATCGAATGCACGCTGCCCCGCAGCATCCCGCAAGGGATGGACGCCGCATGGCGGAAACCCGCCTGCCGGGCGGGCGAGGCACACGCTTTCATCCGCGGGGTTCCGTTCACGACAGCCCGGTCCGGCCGCGAGGCCGGGTGCGGCACGGCAACGGGGAAAACCCCGACTTTCCTATGGAACAATACGGGAACGATCGCCTACACTGCCCGTCATTGCATGGTCCGCGCAACGAGCTGCCGGACTGAGAAACCAAGCCATTTTTATTAGGGGGTCTGCATGAATGAGCCCGTCATCCACTGTCCGAGCTGCCGCAGCGAGATCAAGCTGACGGAGTCGCTTGCGGCGCCGCTCATCGAAGCCACGCGCCGTCAGTACCAGGACATTCTCGCCAGCAAGGAAAGCCAGGTCGCCATCAGGGAAGCGGCTATCTGTGCGAAGGAATCGGAACTGGAGAAGGCCAAGACCGCGATCGACGAGCAGGTCGCTGCCAAGGTGAAAGCAGAGCGCGAGGTCATAGCGGCCGACGAAGCAAGGAAGGCGAAAGAGCGGGCAGCATCGGATCTCGAACAGAAAGCGAAAGAGGTCAGCGAACTGCAGGAGGTGCTGAAAGAGCGCGACGCGAAACTGGCCGAGGCGCAGAAGGCGCAGGCCGAGATCATGCGCAAGCAGCGCGAGCTCGATGATGCCAGGCGCGAAATGGATCTCACCATTGAAAAGAAGGTGCAGGAATCGCAGGCGGTGATCCGGGACAAAGCCAGGCAGGAGGCCGAGGAGGCGCTCAAGCTGCGCGTTCTGGAGAAGGAAGAGCAGATCGCGTCGATGCAGCGGCAGATCGAGGAGCTGAAGCGCAAGGCGGAGCAGGGCTCGCAGCAATTGCAGGGCGAGGCACAGGAGCTGGAGCTGGAATCCCTGCTGCGTTCCAAATTTCCGATGGACCTCATCGAGCCGGTGCCGAAAGGCGAATTCGGCGGCGACGTGATCCAGAAAGTCCTTGGCGTCGCCGGCCAGCCCTGCGGAACGATATTGTGGGAATCGAAGCGCACCAAGAACTGGAGCGATGGCTGGCTGTCGAAACTGCGCGACGATCAAAGGGCTGCCAAGGCAGAACTGGCGCTGCTTGTGTCCAACGCTCTTCCCCGCGGCCTGAACAGCTTTGATCACGTCGACGGGGTGTGGGTTGCCGAGCCGCGCTGCGCGATCCCGGTTGCCATGGCGCTTCGACAATCCCTGATCGAGATCGCCAAGGTGAGACAGGCCCAAGATGGCCAGCAGACCAAAATGGAGCTGGTCTACGAGTATCTGACGGGGCCGCGCTTCCGGCATCGCATCGAGGCGATCGTGGAGAAGTTCTCCGACATGCAGTCAGATCTCGACAGGGAGCGCAAAGCCACATTGCGTCAATGGGCAAAGCGCGAGGCGCAGATCCGGGGCGTCATTGAAGCGACGGTGGGCATGTACGGAGATCTGCAGGGCATCGCCGGTCAGGCGCTGCAGGAGATCGAATCTTTGACCCTGCCGGCGCTCGAGGCGCCGGACGTCGAGAACGCGTAAGCGGCCGGGGGGAAGAAATGCGCATCAACAAGATTGAAATCCGCAACTTCAAAGGGCTGCGCGAAGCGGAGTTCAGGCCCGGAAGCTTCGCCTGTCTGGTCGGCGAGAACAATGCCGGCAAATCGACCGCGCTGCAGGCTCTGGTCATAGCGCTCAAACGGACGCCGCAACTGCAGTCAGAACATTATTATGATCCGGCGGTCCCTGTTCAGTTCAGGCTGGAGCTGTCGGACATCGGCGACGGTGATCTCAACCGCCTTGCCGAAGAGCACCGCACGAAGATGGCTCCTCTCGTGATCGACGGGACGCTTGTTCTGGTCATGCGCTATCGCCCTGGCGAAAAGCTCGAGATCCAGATCGAGCGCGTCGTCCCGGTTGATCAGCGCTACCGGGAAGACGCCATCAAGGAGGTGTTCAAGGGCAAGACGGGCAATGCCGTCCGGCAGGCCCTTGTGGAGACCTACCCGGAGTTTGCAGAAGGGGCGCCGGAACAGCTGAACATCACGGCGGCGCGTGACTACATCGGCGGCAGGGTTGCGGCGCTGCCTGCGGATCAGTTCACGCGGGCGGAAGGTCCGCTGCCTGCGGGTGTCCCGCAGTCCATATCCGCGCTGTTGCCTGAACCGATTTACATACCGGCCGTAAAGGACCTCGCGGACGATCTCAAAACGGCGCAATCAACTTCGTTCGGCCGCCTGCTGGGTCTTCTGCTCGAGGATATGGCGCCCGATCTTGAACAGATCTCGAATTCTCTTCAGCAGCTGAACGCACTTTTCAACCGTGTCGAGGAAGACGGAGCCGTCGTCGACAACCGCCATGACAAGGTGAAGGCTCTGGAATCGACGGTCGAAGGATTCCTCAAGGAAAACTTCCCCCAGGCCAGAATCGAACTGAAAGTCCCGCCGCCCGAGCTGAAAGCGATCCTGAACACGGCGCAGATCTATATCGACGACGGCTCACGCGATCTCGTCGAGAACAAGGGCGACGGCATCAAGCGCTCGCTGACCTTCGCATTGCTGCAATGCTACGTGGCGCGTCACGATGCGAACGGCGCAGAGGAGGAGAACGGCGTGGCAAGACGCCCGCTCGTGTTCCTGTTCGAGGAACCTGAGCTCTACCTGCATCCGAAGTCGCAGCGCACGCTGTTCTCGACATTGTCACGCATCGCCGAGCGGCATCAGGTCATCGTGACCACGCATTCACCGCTGTTTTTCGCGCCGGGCGTAACCGCTTCCTTCGTGCGCGTCGCCAAGGAGGCCGCCGATCCGAAGCCCGTCGGCAGACTGTACCCGGTGCAGTTTGATCTTGATGCGGCAAACGCGGCGGTCTTCCGTATCGCGCGGTTCGAGAACGCGGATGCAGCCTTTTTCAGCCGCCGGGTGGTGCTGTTCGAGGGGGAATCCGACGATGCGTTTTTCAAGCACGTGGCGCGGCTCCTGAATCCCGACTGGGATTTTGAGGCGAAGAACATCGCGATGGTGCGGGTGTCTGGTAAAGGCAATTTCGCACGCTTCCGCCAGTTCTTCGAAGCATTCGGCATCGACGTCAGGATCGTTGCCGATCTGGATGCACTGTTCGACGGCTACCATCACCTTGGCGGCCCCGCGGCAGCGCAGGATCTCCGCTCCGCAGCCATACAGGCCTGCGATGCGCGCATCGCGGCGCTCAATCTGAAAGCTGAACCGGAGCCAAGGCAGATAGTGGCCCGCGCAAAGAGCGCCGGATGGCGACAGCGTTATGACACGGCGAAGCAGACGCTCCGGCAAGTGCAGGCGAATGGCCAGATCACCGCCGACGAGATGGGTGTCATCGATCAGTTATTCGAGTGGGAAAAGGACATTGCACGCGATCACGTCTGCCGGGTGGACGATCAGGCCCGCGGCGCACTCGTGCCAACGCTCGATACGCTGCGGGGCGCCGGCGTGAACATCCTCTCAAGAGGCGCGATAGAAAGCTATTACCCCGCCGGCACGCCGGAAGGCGACTCCAAACCCGAGACGGCACTCAGGGCATTGGAGCTGGTGCCCGACCGGAACACAGCGCTCGGCCTGAGCACGCCACTTGCGAACGGCCGGGATCCGGAGATCGTCGAGATTTGCTCCAACCTTTTTGCGGATCTGTAAGGCTTTGGCGCTCTGGACGGCGCGCCGCCAGACGACCGGCATCAGAACCCCTGCATCAGGAAGTCGAGGGCGTCGACGATGGTCTCATGCTGATGATCGAGGTTTGCGACGCGCTCAGCGAGCCTCGACGAAGGCACCGCCGCAAGCTCGGGCGTGTTGAGCACGTAGTCCGTGCCTGAGATCGTCAAGAGCGGCCGCAGCCGTGGACTAGTTTCGCTCTTCTGCTCGTCCAACGCGACGAGGGGAACAACGACGCGGGTGCTGAGATCGCGCAGGATATCGGCTTGCACGTCCACAACGTAGTGCCTGAAGCCCTCCAGGCGGTAGACATCGAACCGCGCCATCAATCGACGAGCCACATAGGCTTGATCAGCGTGCCGGAACGTTCGATGCGCTCGTTATACGCTTCGATCGCCGCCTTATTCTCCGTCAGCCAGGCTTCTTCCTTGGCGCGCTTCAGCGCTGCCTCAATGCCAGCCTCTGCCGCACGAGACGTGTTGAGACCGTACGCTCGAGCTTCATCGATGATCGTTTCACGCACGGTGACGGTAATGGGGCGCCGTTTTGATTGGCCGTTCTGAGACATGGATGATGTATTGCGCATATATCCAATATATCATTATTCTGTATACGTATCAAATATGCGGATATTTCCCATAAGAAACATTATCATTCCATTCTTATGTCAACAGGCCGGCGACCATCCGGTCCTGCTCTCCTCCTCCGCAATCGCCCGGAACAGGGCCTTGGCGATGCGCAACTCTTCCTCTGCAATCGGCAGATTCAGATCAGCGTTGCGGAGGACAGCGAGACAGGCGCGGCGCTCCGGCTCAGTAATATGAAAGGAATACGGCTCGGCAACAGGGATCAGGCAGACGCGCGCGAGATTGACGTCGCGGGCGGCAAATGCCCTGCCCGGTCTCGCCGAGTTTCCCCTGCCATTCAGCATGGCGTTGAACAGTGATTTGGCAGCGCGGATATGGCCGGGTTCAACAGCTGTTCCACAACGGGCATGCTCAAGGATGGCCGCGCAGGCCGAGGTCTCGCCATTGGTCAGCTTAAGCTGACCGGCATGCTCGACACAGATCCGGGCCATGTGAATGTCCATGGCGGAGAATGGCTCCGGGCCGTCCAGGGATCCGCGCGCAACCTTCGGCATGTCACCGCGAGACGGTGAGCGGCACGGAATATTCCCGGGTCAGCGCTCCCTCGTCGTCAATATCAGCGACCAGCACTGGCTGATCCTTGGAAAGATAATCACGGATTTGCTCGTGCATGGCATCCACGAACACCTCCTCATCACCTGAGCCGCGGATGGCAATGCACATGCCCGTGTCGGTGTGGTAGCGGAACCCTGCAATGTCCTTGTGATCGCCGTACTGGGCGAAACAGAGAGCGTCATCGTGATTGACCAGAAAAATCCCGATCATACGCGCGGTCCCTGCGGTGTCTTTGCGTGCCTCGCAGTCACCTCCGCCTCCGGCCTTGGAAGGCTCATGTCGGCCGCCGCAGCGAAAAAGCTTCTGATGCCATTTTTACGAACGGCCCTGCCAATAAGAACACTGCCGGCACCAACAACCGCGGCGCCGACCGCAAAGTATGGGGCAATGGTGGAGGTCAGCAGGAGACCGCCGACGACTATCATCGCGCCGCCAGCTGACAGGTCGTTGCGGGCTGATAGCTGCCGCAAGGCGCGCAGTTTCCACCCTTGCCTGTCCAATTGGATAGGCGCTGCCAGCTTGGTGTTCGATGCAAATCGCTTATCAAAATCGCTCACAGAAATCCCCCTTACCACTCGCGCCCCGGTGCCGCGGGCTTGTTCACGCGCCCGGCCACTTCCGCATCCGCCTCCCGGCGCTTGGCATGACGCTCCAGCCGCTTTGCCTTGATGGCTTGATGCAGGCCGATCGCTCCCGAAGTTCCGCTCAAATCTTGGCATGCGGACCTCCTGGCATAGCCCGGCGGACTGCCACTTCAGCCTCCGCCTCGCGCCGCTCGCCCCGTTTTTGGATGCGCACAGCCTTTGCCCAGCTGGCGAGTCCGTAGGTTCCGGCGACAGCCGCCGCTACGCCCATGACCAGAGAAAACGCCGGGGCGACAGATGCGGTCAGGAACACCGCTGCGCCTGTCTTGGCGAGGAACAGACCAATGGCGGCGGCGTTGCCTCGGTACATGTTTGCTCTGGCGCGGTCGTACTCTTTCAGCTCGCTACGTGACAGGTAATCCTGCCAGCCGCAGATATCGGACTGAGCCGGTGCGGCAAGTTTAGCCTTTTCCCTGAAATCCTTGTCGTAAAACGACATTGGCAGCCCTCCCCGTCACGCTCATCGATGATTGAACATACTTGGCCTCTGCACCTCCATGCTATGCCCGCGGCTGTCGTGTGGTCGTCGGAGCGCGCAGCGGCGAGACCGTTTTCGCTCGCGCCCAGCCGATTGCTTCATTGAACGCGCTTTGCGCCATGACGCGCACGACTTCAGCGGTCGGAAACACCGCCTGGAGCAGCAACGACAGGTGGGAACCCGGGTTTCCAGTAGCATGAATTGGCTTTTTAGGAATGGACATAAATAGCCCCTTTCGCAGTACGCATTAATTGTTTTCATATTATAGCCGGAGTCCGCCTTCATTGCATCAGGACCATATTCTTAGACCGGCGCAATAACCGTATCAATTCAGCGCTTTACTAGTTTACCGAAATTGGCGTTTTGCAGGAATATGGTCCTATTGCGTGAAATCCCCAAGATTTGCTTTATTTTATGCAAAGCAAAACAGAGATTTGGAATATGGGCATTTCGAGAAACGAATTTACGGACAGAGCCAGCCTTGAAAATCTGGTCGATGCCGAAACCGAAGAGCTACGACGCTATGTGCCGGAGAAGATAGCGCTTCGCCGCCGGGAGGCCATGCTTCAGGCTCTCACATCCCTGGCGACGCCGCGGTCAGCCGCTAAAGCATTCGTGAAAACGACTGTGGTTGCCGCTGTCGGTGGCGTTTGCGTCGCCGGCGGTGCGGAGATGCTCTTGGGGCTGGGAACTACGGCAGGTTCCGTCCTTTTCGAACTCGGCGCTAAGACCGCCATGGTCTCGCCGGCATTCGGCGGCGTCGCCATCGCGCTCACCGATGGGCAGAACCAGAAGCAGTATCGGGAACTGCTGAAGGAGATCATCAGATCACACCGCCGGACCGAGCAGATGCGCAAGGGAGTGGTCCCGGATCTAGGGCTGAATACCTGAGGCGGAAACCTCGTCGGAAGCCTGCGAACGCTAGTTCAGGCCGGCAGGCCCAAAGTTTAAATGAGGGAAGATGCCCCGCACCCAGCTTGCCGCGTTGCCGCCAAACCTGGCCTCAAGTGTCGGCACGATGTCTGCGACGGCCACGGCCCTGCAGTAGTTGACGCTTACAGACGTGACCTTACGAGCTTCGTCGATTGGGATGCGGTCTTCAGCCACATCATGGATCAGCGCGTGCAGCGCCATCGCCGCGTCGTCGAGGCTGGTCAAAGCGCCTGAGGCTTCCGCCTCGGCGCGCATTCTCTGAAGGAGCACTTTCCCGATCTTCTTTGCCAGCCTCTCGCGAAGCAGTCGGGTAGCCTCGTCTGTGTCCCCATCCGCGATGCCGATCTGCTCGATGCGGCGGCCATTCTTGTTGAAATACTCACACAGCAGGCAATCAGCACCAAAACGCACGCATACTCCTTTGTTGGGATTGCGTCAGTCATGGCAGTTCGGGGGGGCGCAAAAGCAAAATTTGCCGGGGCTGAATGAGTCATGGGAAACCAAGGGCGGTACATGATGCGCAACGATTTTTTTCCTAAGTCTGTAATAGAGCCAATCGCGTCCGCCTGACATCCGACCAATGGCGACGACACGCCCCATTAGAGCAGGCAATATTTTTTTCCGTTTTAATTTAATCCAGATTATAATTCTGCCGCATGCGTATAATTGACACTTTTCAAACACTCACATTTAGCTGAAGAGGTGAAATGAAAAACAAACTGACATCGTTCATGAGTGATGGCTGCAAACTTGACGCAGAATTCTTTTGCCCGGACAGCGACAATCTCGACTCCTCGCGACCACTGATTGTTATCATGTCCGGCTTCACTGGATTGAAGGAGATACATCCGGCGCGATTTTCCCGTTTCCTGACCGCTCGCGGTCATCGGTGTTTTTCATTTGATTACAGGGGATTTGCGCGCAGCGAGGGACGCAAGGGACATCTGATTCTGCGAGAACAGGTGCGCGATGTAAGGAATGCGATCGCTCATGTCACCGGAAGCGGTCTTGTCAGCCGGTCCGGGATTATCCTCGTGGGTTGGGCGATGGGCGCGGGCGTAATCCTGGAAGCTGCTTGTAACGAACCTCAGATATGCGGCATTGCCGGTTTGAACGGGCTTTACGACGGTCGTCGATTTCTGGCGCTTCATAAGAACGATAGCGCAATGAAGAATTACGAGTCGTGGGTTTTTAATGCGCGTATTCAGGCGACAAAGACCGGAGAATGGCCCCTCGCCAACCCGTTTGATATTTATCCGCTTGATCCGTTGAGCGAAACATATGTCCATGATGAACTCAGGAAATTCCCCAACTATTCGGAAGAGAGCTTCTCAATGGCATTTGCAGACTCGCTTCTCACGTGGAAGCCGGAGGCGATCGCACCGCACATGCATGTCCCCTTGTGGCTCGCGCACGGAACCAACAATGAACTGCACTCTCCAAACGAGACACGCTCGCTGGCGTCGGCTTATGCCGGAAGCGTGACGGAGTATTGGATTGAGGGCGCTGGACATACTGAATGGATGCTCGATGACAACCCCACGTTTCAACGGACTGCCAACGAATTGGAGAGTTGGATCACTCAGCGTCTTGCAGAGTGACAGCAGGCCCTGCGAGCCCTGACCGGCTGCCCCACCGGGTTCGTCCCACACGCCCGTTCGCCGTGGCGTGTTCCCTAGCCCCGTGCGGCACGGGCTCGGCCACGCCGCAGAGGCGGAGGGCAAATCATGGTTGGTCGAATGAATATGGAAACTAGCGTGCAACCTTCAGCGCATCGATCTCACGGCGGAGATCTTGGTAGTTGTCGTTCGCGGCTTTGAGCTCGGCGCGCAGATTGTCATTGTCGGCCTTGAGTTCTTTGATCGATTCAATGAGCGGGCCGATGAGAGAGGTGTAAGCTACGCCTTTTGTACCATCGGCCTGGGTGCTTACGACTTCGGGAAATATCTTTTCGACCTCCTGCGCCAGAAGCCCGAGTTGTTGCTCCGCACCGCGCTGAGGGTCTTTCCATCGATAGGACACGCCGCGGAGTCGGGATATCCTTTCGAGTGCGTCAGGTATGTCGGCAATATCTTTTTTCAAAGTCATGTCTGAGTTTTGGGTGAGGGTGCCGGCGATCCACATCGCCCCGGTATTGCCAAGCGTCAATCTGAAAGAGTACCCGCTGCCGTCGTTGTAAAAGGCTTGCATGATGTCGCCCGTGCCCCCGGTCTTGTGGAGCGCCAGCACGCGACCTCCCGGGGTCGTATTACTCAGCCACGCGGCATCACTACTGCCACTGCCGCTATTCACTATCCTTATACCGTTCGTGCTGCCGGCCGAGTTGGCAATATCCAATTTGTGGACCGGGTTTGTCGTCCCGATACCGACGTTGCCGTTTTGATCGATCCGCATTCTCTCCACGGGCGCGGCATCCGACCCGCTATCCGTCGAGAATGTCAGCACGCCGGCGCTTGCACCGGTGCGCCATGCGCCAATATCAAAGATGCTGGAGCCCTTGTTCTGCAGATAGAGGCCATCCGCGGTTAATGTATCCGCTGCCCCGCTTGCAACGATCGCGCCGCCCACCTGCAATCGCTGTGTCGGCGCTGTCGTCCCGATGCCGACATTGCCGTTGTTTAGAATGCTCAAGAGTTTATTATTTGCAGTATCGGCGAACGAAAACGCAGCTATTGCAGGGCTGCTCTGGGCTGAGCGGAACAGCATGCCCCAGTTGCCGTCAGAAAATATGCTGCCATCCGTGTAAGTCCCGCCGGGCTTCACTACGAGCGAACCTCTGATATTGCCATTGACATCGAGGCGATGGTCCGGGCTTGTTGTCCCGATGCCGACGTTGCCGGCGGAACTAATGCGCATGTATTCCGAGCCGGCATTGCCGAACGCCAACCCCTGGCTGGCGACGCCCGGATTGAAGTCGATATACCCCATATCCGTACTGTCGACACCTGATTGGATTCGGATAGCCACACCTGTCCAACCGGTGCCTGCCGTCGACCGGTAGAGCTTGGTTTTCAAGTATGCATTGTTGCCAGCACTGCCACTCAATTGAAGCAATTCGGAGCTGTCGCCGACACCGGAGCCTACTGTTATCGTGGCTTGGTTGACATGCAGAAGCGCCCCGGGGTTTGCCGTCCCGATGCCGAGGCGTTTGTTCGTATTGTCCCAGTGCAGATTGGTGTCAGCGGCGAAAGCGTCCGACCCGTCGTTGAACTGAATCTGCCCGTCGTCGCCTGCGGCTTCGGCAGAAGCGCCGCCCTCTTCATCAGCCGCGCAGGCCCAGGCCGAGCCGTTCCATTTCGGAATCTCGTTGGTAGAGCATGACAGTCCGGCAAGCGTATCGGTGCCGCCGCCACCCGTGCCCGTGTACTGGCAGAAGAGAACGGCGACGTTGGCCGGGCGAATTTTGCCGAGACGTACATAGGTGTCGTTGTTCGAACCGTCGCTGTTGATATAGTTGGCTGACAGGGAGCTAATCTGGCGTGTGCTGTCAAATCCCGCAGTTTGATCCGGGAAGTCGCCGACCGCATAGTGCCATCCGACGCTCCGCCCCCATCTGTAAAGGACTTCCGTTGCTTCCTGCTGATGTCCGGGCGCCCGTGTTCCCGCCCCATCAATACCGGCACCATTATCGATGCCGCGAAGGAAGCGCCCTCTGGCCGGTGTGTATTCCGCCCATCCGTCGGGACATGACGCTGCAGCAAAGGCAGCAATGGTTCCGGTAGGTACGCCGCCACCGACACCCCTCCAACCGCCGATCGTGCAGATTTGCAAAGCGCCGCTGTTAAAGCGCAGTGTGCCGAGTTTGACGTTTGAAGCGCCGGGGCACGTATCGCTGTCGTCGCCGAGTTGAATCCCGCCATCCACGTGCAGCCTGGACCGCGGCGTCGTTGTCCCAACGCCGACATTGCCGGTCGCCTCTATAACCATCTTGCGGTCGGCCGAGGTGCCGCCTCCCGCGTAGACTTGCCATTCCGAGTCCTGAAATGCGTAGCGAAGATAGCCCAGACCTGCAGAGCCTTCCCCGACCACGATCCCGGTACTAAGCGGCGTCACACCGTCATTGTGAAGTTCAAGATACGTATTATTCGAGTCGGCTGTTCCAATTAGCCTCGCCAGAAAACCATTCCCGGCACGTACATCGAGCGCCCTGACGGGCGTTGCCGTCCCGATGCCGAGACGCTTGTTCGTGTTGTCCCAGACAAGGTTCACGTCGTCCGCAGCAAAAGCATCGCTGCCGTCGTTGAACTGGACCGCCCCCGCGACCGAACCTGCGGCTGTCGCTGAACCACCGCCGCCTCCAAGCTCCACGGCGGTTATGGTGGAATATCCCGGCAGGGCAGTCACACTGCCCGCTACTCCGAGTACGCGCAATTCATACGTCGTGTCGACGCTCGGACGCACCAGTGCATAGGCATTGGATTCGAGGTTCGCGCCGTCAGCCTCGCTGCCATTCGAGCCGACAAACGCCGACGCTGTAACGTCGTAGAAGTTGTAATCAAACGCTTCGTTCGCCATACTGCCCGCGCGCAGATCGGCGATGAGCATGTAGCTGCTGCCAGCCTTGAGCGTGATCTGGTTGCCAGACTGGGTGATGTTGCTGCCATGGCTTGAAAGCACGGTGTTGAATGGAACCACGGCGCCACTTACAACCGTCCAAGTGGCGCTGAGCGTTTTGCTCATGAAGCTTCCGCCGCCGGAACCCGAACCGCCGCCCGCCGCCGTACCTGGCTCCCATGAACTTGTCGATGTGTTCCACACCAGGGTGTTGCCATCGGCAAGGCCGGTCAGATCGACATCGGTGAGTCCCGCCAGCGTGGTCGAACCCCCTCCTCCACCGCCGCCTTCGATGATCGAACCGTAGAAGGAATCCCAACTGTTGGTGTGAAGACCGGCGCCGGATACAACAACATCAACCGTATCGCCGGCGCTCATGTGAGCGATGGAACTGACCTGCAATTGCTCAAACTCGCCCGTGTGGGCATAGGAGCTTTGGAGGCTGGCGCCGTTCTTGCGCAAATAGAGGTTTATTGTGCTGGCACCCGTCGGAAGGACAGAAGCGTTGAAGAAGTAAACGCCGGTTTTGGGCGCGGTAAAGACACCTGTCGTGTTGTTGTAAGCGCCGCCCTCGTTAGAAACCACGGTGGGGAATGATTTCAGGGTCCCGCCACCCTTGTTCGCCTCCCCTTTGACATGAAAGTAGACGGAAGGGCTACCAGCTGCACCCGTGCCGACCGCTTCCCATGAATCGCCGTCGTAATAGTTCAGCGCATCCGAATCGGTGTTGTAAACAACAAGCCCCGTCGCAGGGCTCGCAATCGCATCGCGATCCGCCTCTGTCATGCGCGGCGGCAGGAAGCCCCTGGTGGTGGAATTCAACGTCAGCAGCGCGGACGGATTTGGAGAGGTAACGCCTATGCCGATGCCGCCATCCTTGTGGAAGGACAGTGCATCGAGCCGAGCGCTTCCGTCCGCATTTCGCCAGGCAAGCTTGTAGCCGAATACACCACCATTCATGCCCGTCTGCATGAAGTCCAGACGCCGTTCGTCAGCCGTATTCGAATACGCAGCAGACTGATCCTCCGGCCTGAAGGAAAGCGTCACATCGCCTTCAGCAGCAGAAAGCGCCAGTCCGCCACCATGCACCGTAAGCCTGCTTGGCGGCGTCGCGGTTCCGATGCCGAGGCGTTTGTTGGTGTTGTCCCAGAAGAATTCCTGCCCTGCTGTGCTGCCTGAGTAGGTAAGCCCGCCCGATCCGTCGGAGATCTGGACATAGCCTGCCGGTCCTGCGGCATTGGCCCCTGCCCCGCCCGTATCCGCCAGTGTCAGCCAGTTTGTCCCGTCGCAGAACTTGAGCGCATTGGCGTTGCCGTCATAAACGAGCATCCCCTTTTCGACCGTCGAGGCGAACAATGTCGCCGGGCCTGCCTGCGTGGTGCTGTCCGTCAGAAAGCTCACCACCAGATCGGTCGCTGTTTCGAGCGGCGCGGCAGGACAATCGGCCTGCCCGGGATTCGCCGATAGGCACGATAGAAGGATTGCAATGCACAGAGTCCGGACGCCCGACCACACGTTTTGTGGGTGCATGCAGCCGGGCGGCCGGACTCTGTACACATTCCGCCAGCTCACTCACCCTCGCTGGCTGGCGGTTTGCTGATGACGAAACCCTGGGGCAGATGGATCTGCCCGTCGAACGCGATGGATCCATCGCTCAACCCCGTGAGCCGCGCATCCAACGCGGCTACCACCTCGATAAGACAGGCAACAGCGTCATCGTTGGAAGCGGCGCGGGCAAGGCGAAGCGCCTCGGGGACGGAAGCGTGACAAGCTGATCCGGCCGATGCGCGATCGGAGGCATAGGCCGCAAGAGCGGCGCCAAGCATGCCCGCGGCAAAGCCTGTTCCCATCATGCGAATGGCACAACCGCGCGCGCGCGTCATGGTCCCCCCGGTTCGACTCAATGAGCCACCAGACCGACACCAAATTTGCGGGCTGGTGGCCGGGAGTTGATAACCGCGATGTTGAGACGGCGCGGCGCTTTTTGGCCGCGAGGCTTGGACATATAACGCCGCCTCCCGGCCAAGAGACCGAGAAGCGACACAAAATCCGGCTGTGTCTGCCGCAACATCATGGGGTTATCACGCCCCAGCTGACGTATGTCAGCTATTGTTCAGTGTACGGCATTTATCGGTGAGGGGTCAATTAGGTTTGGGCATTCGGCCCGGCTTTTCGGCAATCGGGCAAATCTCGGTTTGCATGATTGCAAACAGAGGCGGGCAGCAGGCTCCGCTTCCGATGACATGGAAGCGGTGCATTCATTGTCCAGTGGCACTGAGAGAATTTTTTACGCGCCAGGTGACACAGCCGGAAGGCATGGCGCGAAGCGTCGAGGCGCTCCGATTTCAGTCGTTACCCGGTCCGATTGTTGCCCCGGATGCGGCGGCCATCCTCGATCATGTCGGGCTCTGCAATGGAGACGCCGTAAGCCTGCAAGGCGCTCATGATGACATGACGCACGCTCGTCTGCCCGTGGGCGGCGCGAATCTTCAGATCGGTCCAGACATAGTCGGGAAGCTCGACACTGAGCGCCTTCATGCGGCTGCGCGGCGTTGCGGCGCTTTCGGGGACAACAGCGGCCTCTTCCACCGGATCCGGTTTCTGCTTCGGCGCGGGCGCTGCGGTGGGCGCCTCCCCTGCCCCGCGCTCTTTGGGTTTGACCAGCGCGCCGACGCCCTTGTCACGGGCAAGACGCTCTAGCTCCGCATCGAGATCATTGGTCACGGGCATGAAGGCCGGGCGTTGCTGTTTCATGGTCACCCTGCCTTCCGAAGCTCTTCTGTGCCGTGTTCTTCAACAATGGCGCGGATCTCGGCGAGGAGACTCAGCACCTCGGCCCCTGCCCCCTTCCCTGTCTCGGTGATGGTCGGCGGCTGGCCGTTCAGGAACATCTCGCGATAGGCCGAACGCTCGACCAGCGCGGTGCGGAACAGCGGCACGCCGAGCCGCGCAAGCTCCGCATAGGCGAAGTCAGCGACGCGCGTGCGCAGTGGATAGACCTTGGTGAGCAGCAGGCGATACGGGATTGGCCGGCTGGTGGTCTCGCGCACGTCGCGGATATCGCTGATGACCACGAGCGCTTCGCGCAGATCCGGCTCGGATGCCTGGGCGGGAATGACGACGAGGTCGGAGCGCGCCAGCGCCTTGAACAAGGTGACCTCCCGGCTGCCCGGCAGATCGATGCAGATATGGTCATAGCGGCCGGAGCCTTCGGCCTCGCGGAAGAACTCTCCGAATTTCTGCGGATCGATGGCGGCGACGGTCAAATTCTCGATGGGCGCCTTGCGCGCCCATCGGTCGAGCGTGCGGTTCTGGTCGAGATCGATGAGCAGGACGCGGGCGCCTTCGAGGGCGAGCGCGGCGGCGATGCAGGCGCAGGTGGTCGACTTCCCTACCCCACCCTTGGAGGACGCAAACGTGACAATCATGCAAAAGACCGGAACATCAATTGAGCAAATATGGACTTGGGTAAATGTACATCTGAACACTTCAACATTTTAAGGCTACCGGATTCGTTCAATCCGCCAAGTCGAATTTTGCAGCGTTCCGCAATTGTGAAATGGTGTAAGTCGCAGATTGCGAAGATGGACAAGAATACAAAACAGCAAATAACGCCATGGGCATTTGCCCAAATGCGGCCTCCTTCAAAGCCGCAATTCCGTATTTCTATATTTGCTGAGTGATAAGCGCGGCCACGGACAGCGAGAAGGGCTTGCGACAGCGAAAACAGCCCTGGCACATGGAGGAGGCGCGGCGAACCACTGTCCCAGCTCCTTCGCGGGAAGGGCAGGGCATTCTGCCGCCTGGCCATCATGCGCGCAGCCACGGCCGCCTCGCGCCGTCGGCATCACTGATGCGCGGTTGCGGATTTGCACATTTGTGGATTTGCAGATTTATCCGCCGGCGAACGTCTCGTCCCAGGCAAGCTCGATGCGGCGCGCCTCGTCCGGCTCAAGCTTTGCGAATTCCTTCTCTCTCGCGCGCTTGGAGAACCTGCCGCTATTCTGCCGCAGCATGCGGAAGAGGAGGTCGACGGTGCGGTCCGGCATCTCCACGATGGCCTCCACGCGCGCCTTGAAGGCATCGTAGCGGCGCAGGTAATCCGTCTCGGCGGGGAGATCCTCAAGCGCCGTCTTGCGCACGCAGTCATACAGAAACTCGGCCTGCGGCGTCGCGTCGAAATAGCGGTAGTAATCCGCGGTGTCGTTCAGCACCTCGACATTGCCATCCGGGGTCGGCTTCCACTTCACCAGGGGAAGGACGCGGCGGGAGTAGGTCTCAAGCACCTCGCGATACTGATCGATCCGCTCCAGGATGGTGGCGGAGACCGGGAAGACGATGCCGGGCGGATTGAATCCGCGCGCCGCCAAAACGTGATGGATGAGATAGCGGTGGATTCGGCCGTTTCCGTCCTCGAACGGGTGAATGAAGACAAACCCGAAGGCCAGCACGGAGGCGGCAATGACGGCATCGAGCGCGCCGGATGTCTCGCGGTCGAAAGCGATCAGGCCGTCCATGAGCGCGGGCAGATCCTGATGGCGGGCGCTGATATGGTCGGGGATGGGGGTGCGGGCGTCCCGATCATGCTCGCCGACGAAGCCGCCTTCGCTGCGCAGGCCGAGATCAACGAAGCGGCTGTCGCCGATGACGATATGCTGCAGGCGCAGGAGCTCGTCGAGCGTGAGCGGCTTGCGGCCGGCCTGGCCAATGGCGCGCCCCCAGCGTTGGACCCGGTCGAGGGGCGGATCTTCGCCTTCAATGACGTAGCTTGCGCGTGAATCCTTGAGCAGCAGGAAGGCTGCGGTGCGGGCGAGCAGATCGGCCGGAACCTCGGCGGCAAGCGCTTTTGCGCGATCGGCAAGATCGAGTTTGAGAAACGCCTCGAGCGCGGGGGTGCGGAAGACGAGGGGACAGAATGCGGGGGTGCCCGGCAGGTTGTTGCGCACCCGGTGGCGCGGTGAATCCTGGCTGGCGCCGGGGAATTGCTGTTTGGGGTCGACAACGTCGACATAGGCGACTTTGCGGGGAGGGGGCAGGTCAAGCCGGCCGCCGGTGAGCCATTCATAGAGAAACCAGATGCGCCGGGCATAGCTGCCGGTCGGCTTGGCGCGGATCAGGGCCTCGATGGGCGCGGGCCCTGTCGTGAGAAACAGGCGCTTCAGGACAGCGAGATCCAGCCCCTCGTATTTGAGGGCGAAGGTCAGATGGCCTTCGAGGGTGGCCGCCGGCGCGTGGCGCGGGGTAAGCAGCCGCCAGCCATCCCGCTCCAGGGATTTGTGGCGGGTGGCGATGGCGCTCAGCGTCAGGGGAAGGGGGACCTCAAGGCGGAAGGCGTCAATGAGCGCAGCGTAGCCGGCCGGAGTCGCCTTCTCGGGGAGGGTTCTCTCGTGAAAAACCGTCACCGGCCCTGAAAAACGATGGCTTCCCTTTTCGGTCATGAAAAACGATCTCTGGCTCCGAAATCTGTGCGCGAAGCCAATGCTACCATGAAAAACACTCACGGGCCATGAAAACGAATGGCAACCCGGGATCCGACATGAAAAAGTCTGGCCGAAGGAAGGGTAAGGGGCTGGCGGAGTGCCGCGCCTGCCCGGGAACGCTCCTTCCGCGCGCCAAAAGTGAGTCATTGGGCGTCGACTCACCTTTCGCGCCAATGGGTTGGCGTGCGCCGCCCCGAAGGAAGGTCAGCCGAAGGAAAGGTGAGGATTTGGGCGGCAACTCACCCTGTCATCAGACGAGGCGAAGAGAGCCCCCCGGATGCGCAGTACCTTGAGGCGTAGGGAAGGGGGCGTTCGCCTGCCCGGAACGCATCAGGGACCGCTCCAGGGCTCCCTGTGACCATGCCAGTGGCGCGGTGGCAAGTTCTTCGGGTGCGATATCGCCTTGAGGTGATCCCCCGCCAAGCCAGTTGCAGGTGAGTCGGGTTGCACGGACGGCAGGGTTTCAGGCGCAGCGAAACGATCAGCCTGTCTTGTTGTCCACACGCTCTGGGCAACCGTTGCGCGCTTCTCTTTATTCATTGATTCAAGATTCTATTTCAGGCGCTGAATCCGCCTTTGCGATCAGGGGCTTGTCAGCCCAGAAGTGAGATAATGGGCGGGATGGGTGAGAAATGGGGCGGATTCGCGTGAGTGAACGGGCGGAGTCACGTGAAACTTTGGGCGGCGGACGGTGAGGAATTGGGCGAAAGCAGCGCGCGGCCACGCACAGAAGTGAGAAAACGGGCGGATGATCAGGGGGCCGGGGCATCGACGGAGATGCGTTCGACGCGGCCGGTCATGCGCGCCTTGCGGCCGACCCGGCTTTTCTCGCGCTCGTCATGCGCCTGCCGGCGCTCTTCCTCGGATTTGCGGAACCACATCACGATGAGCTTCGCAACGGAGCGTCCGATTTTCACGGCCGAGATCTCGACGATGAAGTCGCTCAGCAGGTTGACCTCCTCGATGGCCGGCTTGAGGCAGTATTTGTTGAAATCGGCGTAGCGCTCGAGCTTGCCGTCGGGCACGCCGAGCATGGAGCGCAGCTCGTCGACGGTGAACTCGTCATGCTGCTTGTCCAGCCCGATGCGGCGCTCGATCATCTCGTAGAGCCGGATCGAGTATTTCGAGCGCAGCGTATACATGATGTGGGATTTGAGCGTCGCCCAGGCGCGGGACTGGGAAATGACGGTCAGCAGGTCAGGCGGGAAGGTATAGGTAAAATAGCCGTCGTCCTTGTCCTCTTCCTTGTTTGTGCCGAGCAGGTGCACGCGGAAGGTCGCGAACTGGCCGGTCTGCGGATCCTTCGCCCGGATCTTCACCCAGGCCGACATCAGGTTGTCGAAGGCCTCGTGCAGCCGGTCATTGCTTTCATGACTTCCCCGCAGGCTGGCCTTGAGGACCTTGTGCACGGGCGAGGTGCGGATGTTGTTCCAGGCATGGGCGAGGAGCTGGTTGTAAAGAATCGTTTCGTTGCGGGTGAGGGGGGTGAGCTCGACGATGTCGACAAGCTCGCGCGGCTTGATGATGCGCCCTTCGTTATGGGGATCGAGCGGCTGTCCCGTCACTTTCATGTCGGTTGCGAGAAAACTGCCTGACGGCCGCGCCGCCGGCTCCTGATCCTCGTAGGTCCCGATGAGGGAAGTGGTAAATCCGCGCTTCTTCACAAGTTCAAAGCGTGTCGATCAATTCCGGGACGGTCAAGAGTGAGTCGGTTCTTATCCCGAAGACTCACTTTTGGCGCCGCCCAATAACTCACCGATGGATTCCGGCCAAAGCCGCAGCTTGACTGGGGCGACTCGGCACTCCGCCCAATAGCTCACTTTTGACCTTGAGGCGCGAGGTTGCCGATGCCGGTGCCGAGCACGGCAAGGATCTTGCGGCGCGCAGATGTGGCCCGGGTGACAAGCTTACGTGCCTCGAGATCGCCGAGGATGTCGGCTGCGGCCTGGTAGTGAGAAAACGGACCGCGCCTCGAAAGGGCTTCAAGCAACAACTCGGAAAGGCGCATCAGCACGGCGTGGTAATCACCCGGGCTGATGACGAGACCGGCACGGGTCAGGAACAGCAGCAGATGGGCGGCCTGCTCATAGAGGGGAGGCATGGGCGCTCGACTGGCTCGCCCGCCACTCCCGCGAAAGAGTGGCGGGCAGGTTGCTACGTGACGTGGGCTTCGGAGTCATCGATCGTCGCCACTACGACAGGCCGTGCAGCGAACCAGGCTTCGATTTCAGTAAGCCGCCAGCCGACGCGGTTCTCACCGATGCGGATGCGCTGCGGGAACTTGGCCTGACGCATAAGGCGGTAGATGTGCTGCGGCGTATAGCGGGTGAGGGCGCAGACTTCTTTGATGGTCAGCAGGCGCAGATGGGCGAGGGGATCGTCTCTCTTCCTTTCAGGCATAAGGGGTCCTCCATGGGCCAGCGGGGTGGCTCAAGCAGTTCGCGCAAATTGTCGGGGGACGCGGGAACACACGGCGATCAGCATCGCCATGTGTAAACGATAATATGGAATGTAAATGTCGTCTAGCTAATTTTACAGCTGCCGCCGGCGCCGGCTTTGGAGGGCGAGGCCAAGTTTCCTGATGTCCTCGGGATCGATGTCACGCGTGAGGCGATCGAGCGTCTGGTCGACAGTGGACGAGCGGCTCGGCAACTCTTCAATGTCGTCTTCAGGGTGGCGGTGCACCCAGACGGCAAAAGCGCGATAGAGGGGCATGTCGCGGCGGCGGATATGGGCGCGCGTCAGACCCTTGCCGATCCAGGGGGCATAATGGGTCCGGATAAACGCGACAGGATTCAAACTTTTGTTGTTCTCGCGCTCGGACCAGAGTGGGACAGAGCGGAGGTCGTGATCGGAGGGGTTTTGAGGTGGCGGTCGGGGGGTAAGCGTGTCGCGCACGGCCGCCGAGCGGCTCATCACCTGTTGCTCAAGCGCGTTGAGCTTTTGAGTTACGTCCCTGATCTGGCGCAGCAATTCGAGATCGTCCTGCTCGTTGGCCGCGCGTGCGCGCTCGGCCCGGGCAGCGCGACGCTTCGCCAGAGCCTCTTGCGGGATCTGCCTCAGCAACGAAGAGATCTTGAGCTTTTCGCCCGGCGGCTTGACGGCCATGATGATCGGCTCGCGCTTTAGTGCGGTTGACGCGCGATCGATCGCACGGTTCGTCATGCGTGTAAACGTGCCTTGCAAGATTTACACAGATTTGGGCGCGAAAGCGGTGTTCCGTAGCTCATTCGCAACGGCGGGTGAGCGGATGCAGGCCCATCACTCTGCCGCGATGGCGGAAGCCTCAGGTTGCCTGCGCATGATCAGCCCCTTGAGGCGATTCTCCCAGGCCAGCAGCGCCTCCCGCTTTTCGCGGTCGTAGGCATAGCGGTTGTAAACGGCATCCGTGATGCCGCGGCTCATCGGTGAATGGTTGAGCACAAGCGAACGGACGTGAACCGGCAGGCCCAGCCGCGCCATCTCCGTGCCGACGGTGCGTCTGAGATCATGCGGCGATACGGTCGGTATCTTCAGCTCTGCGATCAGGCGCGCCATCGCGCGCGTCACTGCCTCCGCCGACAGGGGACGTTTCGCCGGATCGGTGCTCGAGGGAAAGACGAACGGGCTTGGCTTCGGCGCTGCCTGCACCGCCATGCGAAACTCGGCCGCGGCCATCGGGCAGAGCGGCAGCCTGTGCAGCAGGCCGTTCTTGGTCCGGGCGCCGGGGATGGTCCAGACCGGCTCTTTTCCATCGAGTTCGAGTTCGGATTTCTGCGCTTCGACCACTTCGCTGCGCCGCTGCCCGGTCAGCAGCAGAAGCCGGAGGATGGATCGTGTTGCCGGCGAAAGCATGCGGCCCTTTTCGGCACGGGCCATGTGTTCGCCGGTCATGCGCTCCATGGCCGCGAGCGCGTTCCAGAATTTCGGGATGTCGCCTTCGGACAGCACGCGCTCGCGCGGGCGCTTGATGCCGACCTTTCGGAGGCGTGCTGCGGGATTGACCTCGATGACGCCTTCATCGACGGCCCAGTTGAGCACGCGGTTGATCAGCTCAACGACGCTATTGGACGTGAGCGGCGACGCCTCTTTCGCCACCCTGTCGCGGAAACGCCCGATCTCGATGCGCTTCAGCTGCGCGATGCGGTTCCTGGCGAAGCGCGGCTCGATGTGACAGCGATAAATGATCCGGTCGGTCTCGGCCCGCGCCAGGGTGGGCTCCGCATGGCGCGCGTACCAGTCCTCGAACAGATCGCCGAAGGTCACACCTTCGATCCTGGCGGCTTCCGTTTTCTCGTTGCGCTCGGCCTGCGGATCGAGCCGCTCGGGTCCGTAAACCTTGCCCATGACCTGCCTTGCGCGGCCCGTCGCGGCGGCCAGGCCATGCTGCGCGAGATCGCCGATCCTGAAGTAGCGGAAGTGCCGGGTCCCGCGTCCCCCGGGCTGATAGCGCACATACCAGACGCGTTTGCCTTTGGGGCTGACATCGAGCCAGAGCCCGTCGACACCCTCGATGCGGTAACGCGTGCGCTTCCCGCCGATGGCAGGCGCGGCGGCAATCACGCGATGATTTGCTTTCAGAGTTGGCATCGCTGTCACGAAAGAAGGTCAGGGGTCAGATCCCCGTCCCGCGGGCACATCTGAATCCCGTCACACACCGTCACACACCAAGTAAGAGCGTCAAGCGCGGCGATAAGATGGCAGGCGACAAAGAAGCATCACAATTAGCGAGGCTGAATCAATATGTTATATGAAACATCGCATCGCGTGACGGCACGTGAAGGAAACTGCGTAAGTCAATCCGGATACGATCGCACTGCAGAGGTCAGGGGTTCGATTCCCCTCGGCTCCACCAATCCGGTCTTGCACAGATTCTCTTCGCCTTCAGTTTGAAGGGCATTGAGATTTTAGCGGTTCCATAAGTCTCTTCAAACGAGGCCTGTGGCTTGGCGCAAGCAGCGATGCGGTCGCCGACGCCTTGTGCGGTTCAAGATCGCGCACACGACGCGCATAGGCGGTGATCACAGCGACGTCCACGCGCCTCCACCCGTCGACCGAGCACCTGTTCGACCTTGTGCCTGTTCGGACACGGGCGAAAGCAAATGTCGGTACCGTACTCTGAGTTCGGTTGTCAGCATCTATAACCGACGATAGTATGGATATTATAACATCCACTGATTTGGGGTTTTTTCTGGTGTCCTTACAGAGACGTAGCAGCCTGTGGGCGACTGCGAGCGTGCTTCCGGCGATGGCGCTGCTGGCCCACTCAAATCCCGCGTCGGCTCAGGCAGCGGCGACCGAATTGCCGCCGATCGAGGTGACGACACCGAGCCCGGTTAAAAAGTCTGCCCGGCGGACGAGCGGCCCTGCACCGAGTGCATCGGCAGCGCCCGCGGTCCAGGCAGAGGAAACTCCGGTCCTCGAGCCGTTGCCCGGCACGCTGATCGTCACCGAGGACACCTTCAGCTCGGTGACCGTCGTCACGGAGCGCGAGGTTCTGTCCACGAGCGGCCAGACGATCACGGACTCCCTGCAGACCAAGCCCGGCATCATCGGCAGCACGTTCGCGCCGGGCGCCAACCGCCCCATCATCCGCGGCCTCGACAGCTATCGTGTCCGTACGCAGGAGAACGGCATCGGCACGCATGACGTCGCCGCCATCTCCGAGGATCATGCCGTTCCCATCGATCCCAATGCGGCGGATCGGATCGAGGTCGTGCGCGGTCCGGCGACGTTGCGCTATGGCTCGCAAGCGATTGGCGGTGTCGTGTCGGTCGAGAACCAGCGCATCCCCACCTATATGCCGAAGGGCGGGTTCAGCGGAGCCGTTACGGGTGCCGGCACCTCGGTCGACGACGGTCTGGATGGATCCTTCAAGGCCACCGCCGGATCGAACGGCGTCGCCGTGCACGCCGACGGGTTCTGGCGCGATGCCGACGACTACGATTCACCGCGCGGCACCGTCGTAAACAGCTTCGTCGAGAGCAAAGGCGGTTCGCTCGGAGCCTCGCTGATCGGCAGCGATGGGTTCTTCGGCGTCTCCTACGCCCGCATCGAGAGCGAGTATGGCATTCCCGGAGAGGAGGCCGAGGAAGGTGTCGATCCGTACATCGACATGGTCCAGGATAAAGTGCTCGCGAAAGGCGAATGGCGCGTGCGCGATTTCGGCATCGATGCGATCCGCGTGTGGTTTGGCGCATCCGACTACCGGCACAACGAGATGGCCAGGCACGAACACCATGACGATGAGGACGAGGACGAAGAGGAGGAGCACGAGCACGGCTTCTCGCTCGGGTCTCGCTTCACCAACAGGGAGCAGGAGGGGCGCATCGAGATTCAGCACGTGCCGGTCGGCACGACGCTGGGCGAGATGTCGGGCGCAATCGGCGCACACTGGGGCCACCGCAAGACGCGCGGCCAGTCCTTCGAGGGAGAATCGCTGCTGGAGCCGGCCGAGACAGACACCATCGCGGCTTTCTGGTTCGAAGAGATCGAGCTCAATCCGTTCCTTCGTCTGCAGGCTGCGGTCCGCATCGAGCACACGGCGGTAGACGGCACGGGTTGGGAAGAGGTCCACGTCGAGGATCATGGCGACCATGCCCACATGCATGGTCATCTCTTCGATGGCGAGCGCAGCTTCACCCCGTTTGGCGCCAGCTTGGGACTGCTCCAGAAACTACCGTTCGATATGGAGGGGCGTCTGACGGGCTCTTATGTCGAGCGCGCCCCCGATGCCGCGGAGCTGTTCTCCAAGGGCATGCACGAGGCAACGGGCACGTTCGAGGTCGGCAATCCCTTCCTTGATGTGGAGAAGTCCACGACAGCGGAGATCGGCCTGAGAAAGGCCAGGGGCGCCTTCCGGTTCGACGCGTCGGCCTACTACACGCGCTATAATGGTTTTATCTATCGGGCGCTGCAGGGTCTCGAGTGCGACCCCGTGGCCGTGGGTGGGGAATTCCATTGCCATGCCGGCCACGATCATGATGACGATGACGCCGACGAGCATGATCACGCCTTCGATCTCGTCTTCTTCCGCCAGCGCGACGCCAATTTCTATGGTGCGGAGCTGTCCTTCCAGTACGACGTGGCGCCGATCTGGAACGGCCTATGGGGCATCGATGGCCAGTATGACTTCGTTCACGCCAAGTTCGATGGTGGCGAGTATGTGCCGCGCATCCCTCCGCATCGTCTGGGCGGCGGCATCTACTACCGCGATCCTAACTGGTTTGCGCGCGCGGGCGTGCTTCACGCGTTCGACCAGAATCAGTTCGGCGAGGAGGAAATCGCCACGCCGGGCTACACGCTGGTCTCGGCTGAGTTGAGCTACACGTTCCAGGAGAAGTCGATCGCGGGCATAACGCCCATCGCGACCATCGGCATCAAGGGCGAGAACCTCGCTGATGATGAGGTCTTGAACCACGCCTCCTTCAAGCGTCGCGAGGATGTGCTTCTGCCTGGGGCCAGCGTGCGCCTGTTCGGCAGCATCAACCTCAACTGATCGGACCTTCTCCCTCGCCGCGCCCGATGACTGGCGGAGGCGCGATCCTCGATGATGTCTCCGCTGCCCTTTCATGGCGATTGATGGCTAATCTTATGGATGTTATAATATCCAAAACAATTTTATCAACGCTGGAAAGGGTTAGAGAATGGATCCTGAACTTGCGGCCCACCTCGATAAATCGGCAAAGCGCGTCGACAAACGCCTGCCCGTCACCGTGCTTTCGGGCTTTCTCGGCGCCGGAAAAACCACGCTGCTCAACCACGTCCTGAACAACCGCGAAGGCCTCAAGGTCGCGGTCATCGTCAACGATATGAGCGAGGTCAACATCGACGCCGATCTGGTCGAGAAGGGCGGCGCGAACCTCTCGCGGACCGATGAGACGCTGGTCGAGATGTCCAATGGATGCATCTGCTGCACCTTGCGCGACGATCTCTTGAAGGAGGTGCGCCGCCTGTCGGCCGAGGGCCGGTTCAACTATCTCCTGATCGAGTCGACTGGCATCGCGGAACCGCTTCCGGTCGCCACGACGTTCGAGTTTCGCGACGAGGACGGGCAAAGCCTTTCGGATGTGGCGCGGCTTGACACCATGGTGACGGTCGTCGATGCGGCCCATTTACTGAAGGATTATGCTTCGCAGGACTTCCTCAAGGACCGGGGCGAGATCGCGGGCGATGCCGACGAGAGATCGCTGGTCCAGTTGCTCGTCGATCAGATCGAGTTCGCGGACGTCATCGTTCTGAACAAGGTCGACATCGCGACACCGGAGCAGCTCGTGGCGGCGCGGTCGATCATCCGCTCGCTCAACGCGGACGCCCGCATCGTCGAGACGAGCCATGCACGCGTTGCGCCTCGGGAGATCCTGGATACGGGTCTCTTCAGCTTCGAGACCGCGCATCGTCATCCAACCTGGTTCAAGGAGCTCAATGGCTTCAGGGACCATCAGCCGGAGACCGAGGAATACGGCATCTCGAGCTTCGTCTACCGCGCCCGCGCGCCGTTCGAGCCGGCGAAGATCCATGCGTTCTTCAACAAGTCCTGGCCGGGCGTGGTGCGCGCCAAAGGGTTCTTCTGGCTCGCGACGCGGCCGCAGTGGGTCGGTGAGATCGCGCAAGCGGGCTCGCTCGTGCAGCACGAGGCGATTGGCTACTGGTGGGCGGCGGTGCCGAAGAAGAACTGGCCGGAGGACGAGGACCTCGTCAGCCGCATCAATAAGACCTGGCACAAGCTCTGGGGGGACCGCCGACAGGAGATCGTGTTCATCGGCACCCGCGAGATGGACAAGGCCGCAATGAGCGCGGAACTCGACGCGTGCCTGATGCAGGTGCCCGAGACCGGACCGGTCGACACGAGCGCCTGGTCAAAGCTCCCCGATCCTTTCCCGACGTGGGCGCGGGAGGCGGCGTAGAACGCGGGGCGCGCGTTCTGTCAGACAAGAGAACTCTCGTGCATCGGTCGCCCCGGATCAGCGGCAGCAGAAAAAGCTCGGCTGCTTGAAACGAGTTTGGAAGGTGAGTGAAGGATCATACGAATGGACATGCGCGTGGCACATCTGCAGCCAAAGGCGCCCCGCAAGCGCCCCAGTCGCGAAGCGGCAGAGACGGCGGTTCGCACGCTGATCGAGTGGGCAGGAGACGACCCGGATCGCGAAGGGTTGCTTGCCACGCCGGATCGTGTGGTGAGCGCCTATGAAGAGTTCTACGCCGGCTATACCGAAAACCCGGTGGCAATCCTCGAGCGGACGTTCGAGGAAACGGCCGGCTACGACGAAATCGTCATGCTGCGCGACATCCGCCTTGAATCGCATTGTGAGCATCACATGGTGCCGATCATCGGCCGGGCTCATGTCGCCTATCTGCCAGAGGGACGCGTTGTGGGCATCTCCAAGCTCGCCCGCCTCGTCGAGATCTACGCCAAGCGGCTGCAGATCCAGGAAGTGCTGACGGCGCAGATTGCCGACACCATCAATGAGGTCCTGAAGCCGAAGGGTGTGGCCGTCATCATCGAGGCGGCGCACCAGTGCATGACGACGCGCGGCATCAAGAAGCCCGGCGTGGTGACGATCACGAGCCGCATGACCGGATGCTTCCGGACCGACCCGTCAACGCGGGCGGAATTCATGACGATGCTGACCGCGCGCCCGCTGGATGCCGCTTGAGCGCATCAAGCCTCCCCAGTCACAGCACTCAAGAGCCACCATGCTGATCAAGCTGGCCGGCGGGACCCTCTATGACCCGTCGCAGGATTGGAACGGCATGATCCGGGACATCTTCGTCCGGGACGGCTAGGTCGTGCCCGGCGCAGCGATGGTCCGGCGTGCAACGGTCGGGGACGATCCTTGTTCGGTGGCCCGATTCGCTTTAGTCCTACCCCGTTCTTCAACCGACAGCCGCACACGGTGCTCCTGTGAAAGTGGTGATCCTAGCCGGAGGTCTCGGCACGCGCATTGGCGAGGAGACGCAGGTTCGCCCGAAGCCGATGGTGGAGGTCGGCGGCCGCCCCATTCTGTGGCACATCATGAAGATCTACGCGTCTTACGGCGCGACGGATTTCGTGATCTGCCTGGGCTACAAGGGCTACGTCATCAAGGAATACTTCGCGAACTACTTCCTGCACATGTCGGACGTGACGTTCGACATCGCCAAAAACCAGATGACCGTGCACGAGGCCAAGGCGGAGCCATGGCGCGTGACGCTCGTCAACACCGGCGACGACAGCATGACGGGTGGGCGCCTCAGGCGCATCCGAAGCTACGTCGCCGATGAGCCGGCGTTCTGCTTCACCTATGGCGACGGCGTGGCCGACATCGACATCGACAGCCTCGTCGCCTTTCACCTGAGCGAAGGCCGCCTCGTCACCATGACCGCAACGCAGCCGCCCGGCCGCTTCGGCGCGGTCGAGCTCGACGCGACGCGCGTCTCCCGTTTCGTCGAGAAGCCGCGCGGCGACGGCAACTGGATCAACGGCGGCTTCTTCGTCGCTTCGCCCAAGGCGCTCGACTACATTGAGGGCGACGACACGGTCTGGGAGGCGGGCCCCCTCGAGCAGCTGGCCGCGGACGGGCAGCTCGCGGCCTATACCCACAGCGGCTTCTGGCACCCGCTCGATACGCTGCGCGACAAGAACTATCTGGAAGACCTCTGGAGCCGCGGCAAGGCCCCGTGGCGAACGTGGCCATGAGAGCGGCCATGACATGACCGCGGCCTTCTGGAACGCCAAGCGCGTCCTCGTCACCGGGCACACGGGGTTCAAGGGCGCCTGGGCGAGCCTGTGGCTCGCCTCCATGGGCGCCCGCGTCACGGGCTTCGCTCTCCCGCCCGACACGTCACCCAACCTCTTCGATGCAGCGCGCGCGGGACACGGGATCCAATCGATCCTGGGCGACGTGCGCGACCTCGCCGCCGTCGACGCCGCTGTCAATGCGGCCAAGCCCGACATCGTGCTCCACATGGCCGCCCAGGCACTCGTGCGCCGCGGCTACCGCGATCCCGTCGGCACCTATGCCACCAACGTGCAAGGCACCGTGCATCTGCTCGATGCCCTCCGCCGCCGATCGAACGCCCGCGCCGTCGTCGTCGTGACGAGCGACAAGTGCTACCGGAACCGGGATGAGGCCGAGCCCTTCCGCGAGGACGCGCCGATGGGCGGCGATGACCCTTACTCCAGCTCCAAGGGCTGTACCGAGCTCGTCATCGCCGCCTATCGCCACGCGTATTTCGCGACCGCCGGCATGGGGCTCGCGAGCGCTCGCGCCGGCAACGTGATCGGCGGCGGCGACTGGGCCGAGGATCGCCTGATCTCCGACGTCGTGAGAAGCTTTGCGGCCGGCGAAGCGGTCGCCATCCGCAATCCCGGCGCCGTCCGCCCGTGGCAACACGTGCTCGATGCGCTCGCCGGCTATTTTGCCCTTGCCGAGCGGCTCTACGAGGAGCCGCAGACAATGGCCGAGAGCTTCAATTTCGGCCCTTCCGCCGACGATGCCCGCTCCGTCGGCGACATCGTCGGGCGGATGGCGACGCTGTGGGGCGGAGGACGCTGGACGGAGGATCCGGAGAAAGGCCCCCACGAGGCGCGCCATCTCACGCTCGACGCATCGAAGGCGCGCGCCATGCTCGGCTGGTCCCCACGGCTTTCCCTCGACAAGGCGCTCGCCTGGGTGGTCGAATGGCACCGCGCCCACGGCGAGGAACGCGACATGCGAACCGTGACCGTGCGACAGATCGAGCGCTATCAAGCCTTGCGGAGCGCGGGATGACGGTCCTCGCCTGCCGGCACTGCGGCGCAGCTCTGACGCAATCGTTCTGTGATCTCGGCGCGCAGCCCCTCTCGAACGCTTTCATCAAGCCCGAGGATGCCCTGAGGCCCGAGCCATTCTACCCGCTCAACGTCTACGTCTGCGGCACCTGCCTTCTGGTCCAGCTCCCCGAGCACACGCGCGCGGACCGGATCTTCGGCGACGACTACGTCTACTTCTCGTCATTTTCCGAGAGCTGGCTCGCCCACGCCAAGGCTTACTGCGAAATGGCCGCGGAGAGGTTCTCGCTCGGCAAGACCTCGCAGGTGATCGAGATCGCCTCGAACGACGGCTATCTGCTGCAATATTTCACTGCAATGGGGATTCCTGCGCTCGGCATCGAGCCCGCGGCCAATGTGGCGGCCGCGGCGGAGGCGAAGGGCGTGCCCACGCTCACGAAATTCTTCACGCGGAGGCTGGCGGCGGATCTCTCGGCCGCCGGGCGATCGGCCGATCTCCTGCTCGGCAACAACGTGCTGGCGCATGTGCCCGACATCAACGATTTCGTGGCCGGCATGAAGATCGCCCTGAAGCCGGCCGGCGTCATCACGATGGAGTTCCCCCATCTCGCCCGGCTGATCGAAGGCGTCCAGTTCGACACCATCTATCACGAGCACTATTCCTACCTGTCGCTGACCTCCGTCGAGCGCATCTTCACGCACCACGGCCTCGCGATCTTCGACGTCGACGAGCTCGCGACCCACGGTGGCTCGCTCCGCATCTACGCCCGCCACACCGGTGAGCCGGCCCCCGAGCGCACGCCGCGCGTCGCAGCCCTGCTCGCGCGCGAGCGGGCCGCCGGCCTCGCCACCATCGCCGGCTACACCGGCTTCGAGCCGCGCGTCCGCGAGGTGAAGCGCGACCTCATCGCCTTCCTCATCGCGGCCAAGCGAGACGGCAAGCGCATCGCCGGCTACGGCGCCGCCGCCAAAGGCAATACGTTGCTCAACTATTGCGGCATCCGCCAGGATTTCGTGGATTTCGTCGTCGACCGCAACCCCGTGAAGCAGGGCCGCCTGTTGCCCGGCACGCGGATTCCGGTGAGACACCCCGACGCCATCGCCGAGTCGCGGCCGGATTACGTGTTGATCCTGCCCTGGAACATCCGCGACGAGATCATGGAGACGCTGAGCTTCATCCGCGACTGGGGCGGCAAATTCATCGTCCCGATCCCGAAGGTCGACGTGATCGCCTGAGGCGCGCGGGTTACGCTCGAAGGTCTCGCGCGTGAGCCCGGAGATTACACGGCCCTGTCTTCACGAAACCGGCCGAAACGAGTCGGCGCGCCGGCCCCGAACAGCAAGACCTCATAGGTCACGGGCACGCCGCCCTCCATGCCGGGCGATCCGACCGGCATCCCCGGCACCGCGAGCCCCCGCCCTTGGGGCTTCTCTGCCAGCAGGCGCCGGATCGCGACGGCAGGCACATGGCCCTCGATCACGTAACCGCCGACCTCGGCGGTGTGGCACGACGCGACCTCCGGCGGCACGCCGAGCCGCGCCTTGACGGCCGTCATCTCCGGCGTGTCATGGACCGTGACGGCAAAGCCGTTCGCCTCGAGATGCTCGACCCACTTATGGCAACAGCCGCAGCCGGGATCGCGAAACACGATCACGCGCACCGCAGCCTCGGCCCGCGCCCCGGTGGCGACGAGTGCCGGCACCGCAATAGCCCAACGAAGCATGTCACGCCGGCTGGCACTCATGTTGCCGATCTCCCTGCGCTCTCCCCGCCAGATACGCGAGGATGCAACCTTATGATTGGATGGGCACTGATGCGAGGACTTTCGCGCGGCCTGCAGCGGCCCATCACTGCTCCCTCGGAGCATGAGGTCACGAGCCTAACGCGCGCTACGCGCAAGCACGCCCATCAACTCGTCGATCTTCTGCGTCTGCTCGGCCTTGTCTCCGCTCGCCATCGCATGCGCGACGCAATGCGAGATATGGTCCCGCAGCACCTCCTCCTCGACACGCCTCAGCGCCGCCCGCACGGCCGCGATCTGGGTGACGATGTCGATGCAGTAGCGATCCTCCTCGACCATACGGGCGAGCCCGCGCACCTGTCCCTCGATGCGAGACAGGCGTTTCAGGCGGCCGGCTTTGGAGACCTTCGTCATGCCTTGATTCATACCCCCATGGGGTATACCTGTCAATAGATACCCCATGGGGGTATGGGCGACGGATTGCGAAGACGGGTTACGAAGGGAGAAGACACCATGGCCGAGCGCACGCACGAGAGCCAGACGCACGGATCATGCTGCTCAGCGCACAAATCTCACGCTCCGGCCGCCACGCCCGGCGCTCAGGTGGAGAAGGATCCGGTCTGCGGCATGACGGTGGATCCGTTGACCGCCAAGCACCACACGGCCCACAACGGCAAGACCTACTATTTCTGCGCGGCCCGCTGTCGCGAGAAGTTCATCGCGAACCCGGAGCGCTACCTCGATCCCGGCCAAGCCGAGCCTGAGCCCGCCCCGCCTCCGGGCACGATCTACACCTGTCCCATGCACCCCGAGATCCGCCGGGAGGGGCCCGACGCGTGCCCGATCTGCGGCATGGCCCTCGAGCCGGAGACGCCGACCGCCGACGCCGGACCCAACCCCGAGCTGGTCGACATGACGCGCCGCCTGTGGATCGGCCTCGCGCTCGCACTCCCCGTTTTCCTGATCGAGATGGGCGGACACCTGACGGGGCTGGAGCACTGGCTCGGCCGGCAGACGTCGAATGTGATCCAGCTCGTGCTCGCGACCCCCGTCGTCCTCTGGGCCGGCTGGCCGTTCTTCACCCGCGGCTGGGCTTCGATCCGGACCCGCAACCTCAATATGTTCACGCTCGTCGCCATGGGCACGGGCGTTGCCTGGATCTACAGCATCGTCGCCACGCTCTGGCCCGGTCTGTTCCCCGCCTCCATGCGCGGTCACGACGGCGCCGTCCCCGTCTATTTCGAGGCGGCCGCCGTCATCACCGTGCTCGTGCTGGTGGGGCAGGTGCTGGAGCTGCGCGCGCGCGAGCGCACGAGCGGCGCCATTCGCGCGCTTCTCGACCTGTCGCCGAAAACGGCGCGCCGCATCCGCGCCGACGGCACCGACGAGGACGTGAGCCTCGAGAGCGTCGCAGCCGGCGACCGCCTGAGGGTGCGCCCCGGCGAGCACATCCCCGTCGACGGCAAGATCCTCGAAGGCCGCAGCACGATCGACGAATCCCTCGTGACCGGCGAATCCATGCCCGTGACCAAAGCCGCGGGCGAAGCCGTCATCGGCGGCACCACCAACCAATCGGGCGCTTTCGTCATGCGCGCCGAGAAGGTGGGCCGCGATACCATGCTGGCGCGCATCGTGCAGATGGTGGCCGATGCCCAGCGCAGCCGCGCGCCGATCCAGCGCCTTGTCGATCAGGTGTCGGCCTGGTTCGTGCCGGCCGTCATCGCGGTCGCCGCACTGGCCTTCGCGGCCTGGTCGGTCTGGGGACCGGAGCCGCGCTTCTCCACCGCGCTCATCGCCGCAGTCTCCGTCCTCATCATCGCCTGCCCGTGCGCCTTGGGCCTCGCGACGCCGATGTCGATCATGGTCGGCATCGGGCGCGGTGCCGGATCGGGCGTCCTGATCCGCAACGCGGAAGCCATCGAGCGCATGGAGAAGGTCGACACGCTGCTCGTCGACAAGACCGGCACGCTGACCGAGGGCAAGCCGCGGGTCGTCGCCATCCGCCCCGTCCGGGGCGTCGACGAGACCGAGCTCCTGCGCCTCGCCGCGGGTCTCGAGCGTGCGAGCGAGCACCCCCTCGCAGCAGCCATCGTGCAGTCGGCCGAGGCACGCGGCCTGCCGCTCTCGGAGCCGCAAGGGTTCGAAACCCCGGTCGGCAAGGGCGTCATCGGCACGGTCGACGGCAAGCGCCTCGTCATCGGCAACCGCCACATCATGGCCGACGCCTCCATCGATACGGCAGACCTTGACGCCACCGCGGACGAGCTACGCCGCGACGGCGCAACCGCCATCTACGTCGCCGTCGACGGCAAGCCCGCCGGCATCGTCGCCATCGCCGATCCCATCAAGGCGACGACGCCCGCCGCCATCGCCGCGCTCAGGGAGGACGGCATCCGCGTCGTCATGCTGACCGGCGACCAGCGCACCACGGCGAACGCCGTCGCACGGACGCTCGGCATCACGGACGTCGAGGCCGAGGTGCTGCCCGAGGACAAGAGCGCCGTCGTCGCCCGCTTGAAGCGCGAGGGCCGCATCGTCGCCATGGCCGGCGACGGCATCAACGACGCGCCCGCGCTCGCCGCCGCCGATGTCGGCATCGCCATGGGCACCGGCACGGACGTGGCGATGGAAAGCGCGGCCGTGACGCTCCTCAAGGGCGACCTGACGGGCATCGTGCGCGCGCGGACGCTTTCGGCCGCCACCATGTCCAACATTCGCCAGAACCTGTTCTTCGCCTTCATCTATAACGCCGCCGGCGTGCCCATCGCGGCCGGCGTGCTCTATCCCGTCTTCGGCCTACTCCTGTCGCCGATGATCGCGGCAGCCGCCATGTCGCTCTCCTCGGTGAGCGTCGTCGCCAACGCGCTGCGGCTCAACCGCGTGAAGCTCTGAGCATACGCGTGGTGAATGGGTCACGGCCCGGACGGAAAATGCGGCGGAGATCAAAGGTCGCCCTCCCGGCACCCTCAGGGCCTTGTAGCTTCCGACGTGCGGATTCCTGGTGATGCCTCTCGGTGTCCCGTTGGGTCCCAGGGCGCGTCCTGAGGCAAGGAGCCAACCGATGACGACGAGATACTGGGTGGCCGCGGCAATCGGCACGGTAGCCTTCCTGACGGTCCCCCTGACGACAGCCGATGCCGCCGGCAGACGGATGAAAGGCGCCCGCCCCGTCGTCGAGCGGGACTGCAGACCCTTCAACGGCCCCTCCGGCTTCCAAGGCAATCCGTGGTGTGACGGAGGTTGGAAATTCGCCGAAGACTATCCGCCCGGCACCAGCCCCCATTTCGATGTCTTCGACCTGCCGCAGGTCGAGCGCCTGCGCCGCCGCTGGCGCGGCGAATGACCACTGCGGCTCGTCCCGGACCGCCTCGGACCCTGTCCGTCCGAAGTATGTGAGCGGTTCCGCTCCCCTCGCAGACAGGCACGGCGCCGAGCATAACTGCGCGGGCCGTCGAAACGGCTTGCAAGGAAGATACTGCGAGACGCGCGTAGCCCGTCCGTGACACCGGCGGGACAATTCCGCGGCACGACGGAACCTCCCGCCGCATTCGTTCCTTTCTCGATGGCGTGAAGACGGACGACCATCGTCGCGTCGCGTTCGCGTGAATGCTGTACGCGCACGCCGAGATTGGAGTGAACATGAAAATCAGACGCCTCATCGGCGCTGTGGCCAGCCTGATGGTGTTGGGCTTGGCCTCGGCGCAAGCCGCCCCGGGATTTTCGACGGCGGACGTGAACATCCGGACCGGCCCCGATACCGAGTTCCCGAGCGTCGGCGTCATTCCGGAAGGCGACGAGATCGAGATCGCAGGCTGCCTGCGCGATGAATCCTGGTGCGATGTGATCTGGGCAGGAAACCGCGGCTGGGTCTACAGCGAATATCTCGCCTTCGAGCAACGCGGCGGTTACGTGTCGCTGCCGGACGTGGGCCCCGCGGCGTTTCACATTCCCTTCGTGACCTTCGTCGCGCGGGACTATTGGGATCGCTATTACGTCGGCCGCCCGTGGTATCGCGATCGCGATCGCTGGTACGCCTACAACGTGCGCCCACGCGCCGGATGGCACGCGCCTCCCCCGGGTCCGCGCAACGCCGGCTGGTGGCGCAAGGACTATCGCGCACCGGTCGGCATGGGACCGCCCCCCAACAAGTGGCGGCGCATGGAACGCCCTCACGATCGACGTGACCACAGGGACGACCGGCGCGACGACCGCCGCGATCATCGGTGACGCAATCCTTCCCGAACGATAGAGCCCCGGCGCCCCACGCCGGGGCTCTTTTTTGCATGACGATTTGCGCACCCGCCGACGCTGAAAACTCTCTAAGCTCGAGCCAGGAGCGTGACGTTTGAGTCTGGGGAGCCTTGCATGAGTTGGAAAACCGCCTACCGGTCGATCTATTACCGCGGCGCGCCCGAGCCCGCCGACCCGGATCTCGGCAAGGCCCATACCGCGCTCCTCGTCATCGACGTGCAGAACGTCTACCTCGCGCGCCCTGAGCGCGCGGCACTGCCTCCCGCCGCGCAGGCGGACTATGACGCGTGGACGCCCTTCCACGACCGCATGCACGCGACTGTGATTCCACGCACCCGGGATCTCCTCGCCAGGTTCCGCGAGCACGGCATCGAATGCCTGTTCGCGCGCATCGCCTGCCACACGAAGGACGGCCGCGACCGGTCTCTCTCGCAGAAGATGCCCGGCTGGAACAACCTGCTGCTGCCGAAAGACGAGGCGCCGTCGCAGATTCCGGATGCGCTCGCGCCGGTCGGCGACGAGATCGTCGTCACCAAGACGACCGACAGCGCCCTGACCGGAACCAACCTGCGCCTGATCCTGACCAACCTCGGCATCAAGACTGTGGTCTGCTGCGGGATCTTCACCGATCAGTGCGTCTCCTCGACCGTGCGCAGCCTGGCCGACGAGAGTTTCAACGTCGTAGTCGTCGAGGACTGCTGCGCCGCCGGCAGCGACGAGCTGCATCGCAAGGAGCTCGAGATCATCAACATGATCTACTGCAACGTGATGTCCTCGGCGGAGCTGAAGACGTTGATGGCCCTCGGCTGATCGTCCCACGCCACAAGTTGCAGCTACCACAAACGTGTCCTTAGCGGTGGACGGGCCGAACGCCCGCCTTGACACAGCCGCGAATAGCTGAGAACATTTAGAGAACAATATCAGCGAGTCCGAATCTGGACCGTGAGATTCTCCATTTCATTCCAGTGAGTTGGAATAAGACCCATGGCAGAGCCAACGATCACGTGCCCGAGCTGCAGCACCGAGATCAAGCTGACGGAGTCCCTCGCCGCGCCGCTGATCGCGGACACGCGTCGGCGGTACGAGCACGCCCTCACGCAGAAGGACGCGGAGATCGCCAGGCGCGAGACGCAGGTCCGCAGCCAGCTCGCGGCCCTCGAACAGGAGAAGGCGGCCATTGGCGAGCAGGTCGCCGAGCGCGTCGCGGCCGAGCGCGCGCGCATCGCGGCCGAGGAAGCCAGGAAGGCAAAGCTCCTGGCCGCGGCCGACATGGAGCAGAAGAAAAAGGAGCTTGCCGATCTCCAGGACGTGCTGCGCGAGCGCGACGCCAAGCTGGCCGACGCGCAGAAGGCGCAAGCCGAGCTGATCCGCAAGCAGCGCGAGCTGGATGACGCGCGGCGCGAGATGGATCTTACCATCGAGACAAAGGTGCAGGAATCGCTGGCCGCCGTCCGCGACAAGGCCAGGCTGGAAGCCGAGGAAGGGCTCAAGCTCAAGCTGCTCGAGAAGGAGGAGCAGATGTCCTCCATGCAGCGCCAGATCGAGGAGCTGAAACGCAAGGCCGAGCAGGGCTCGCAGCAGCTCCAGGGTGAAGTCCTGGAACTGGAGCTGGAAGCCGCGATCCGCGCCAGGTTCCCGCGCGACATCATCGAGCCGGTGCCGAAGGGCGAGTTCGGCGGCGACGTGCTGCAGCGTGTGCTCGGTCCCCTGGACCAGCCCTGCGGCACAATCCTCTGGGAATCGAAGCGCACCAAGAACTGGACCGACGGCTGGCTCGCCAAGCTGCGCGGCGATCAGCGCGCGGCCAAGGCCGACATGGCGCTCCTGGTCTCGAACGCACTCCCCAGGGAGGTCGTAGGGTTCGATCTCATCGACGGTGTTTGGGTCGTGGAGCCGCGCTGCGCCATTCCCGTCGCTATCGCCCTACGTCAATCGCTCATCGAGCTCGCGTCCGCACGCCATGCCCGCGAAGGCCAGGAAACCAAGATGGAGCTGGTTTACGACTACCTGACCGGCCCTCGGTTCCGCCACCGCGTCGAGGCGATCGTCGAGAAATTCACCGACATGCAGGCCGACCTCGACCGCGAGCGCAAGGCGATGATGCGGCTTTGGGCCAAGCGCGAGGCGCAGATCAAAGGCGTCATCGAAGCGACCGTCGGCATGTACGGCGACGTCCAGGGCATCGCCGGCAAGGCGCTCGACGAGATCGACGCCCTCACGCTGCCGATGCTGGAAAGCACCGCGTTCGACACCGCCGCCGAATAGCAGCGCGGCCGTCCCCGAGCGTCTCGTCCGAGGTGCTGCGTGCCGGACGGCGAGCGTGAAAGCTGAGGTGTCACCGTTCGCGACGAAACGCGCCTGTCCGGCGACGCGATCAGTTCTCGTCCATCTTGAGCGCGGCGATGAAGGCTTCCTGGGGGATTTCGACCTTGCCGAACTCACGCATCTTCTTCTTGCCGGCCTTCTGCTTGTCGAGCAGCTTGCGCTTGCGCGTGATATCGCCGCCGTAGCATTTGGCCAGCACATCCTTGCGCAGCGCCTTGATCGTCTCGCGCGCGATGACCTTGGCGCCGATCGCCGCCTGCACCGGGATCTGGAACATATGCGGCGGGATCAGCTCCTTGAGCTTCTCGCACATCGAGCGGCCGCGGCTTTCGGCGCGCGTCCGGTGCACGATGATCGACAGCGCATCGACCGGCTCGCCGTTGACCAGGATCGTGAGCTTGACGAGATCGCCCTCCTCGTAGCCCTTGATGTGATAGTCGAACGACGCATAGCCGCGCGAGACCGACTTCAGCCGGTCGTAGAAATCGAACACCACCTCGTTGAG
This sequence comes from Hyphomicrobium sp., assembly GCF_036833075.1. Classification (GTDB taxonomy): domain Bacteria; phylum Pseudomonadota; class Alphaproteobacteria; order Rhizobiales; family Hyphomicrobiaceae; genus Hyphomicrobium_C. The sequence goes on along the minus strand of NZ_DAITQL010000006.1, from coordinate 17,964 downwards.
CGGCAGCTCATAGATCAGCATGGCGCGGTTGCCCACGTAGGTGAGCTGGTTCTGCCGCCCGCGCCGGTCCTGACAGAGCTTCAGGACCGCGCCGAGATACTCGTCCGGCACCAGGATCGTCGCCTCGATCCACGGCTCCTCGATATGATCGATACGCACCTGATCCGGCATGTCGGCCGGATTGTGCATCTCGATCATCGATCCGTCGGTCATATGCAGATGGTAGATGACCGACGGCGCCGTGGTGATGAGGTCGAGATTGAACTCCCGCTCGAGCCGCTCGGTGATGATCTCAAGATGCAGGAGGCCGAGAAAGCCGCATCGGAAGCCGAAGCCGAGCGCCGCCGAGCTCTCCGTCTCGAACGAGAAACTCGCATCGTTGAGCCGGAGCCGCGCCACCGCGTCGCGCAGGTCCTCGAAGTCGGCCGCATCGACGGGAAAGAGACCGCAGAACACCACCGGCTGCGCCGGCTTGAAGCCCGGCAGCGGCTCGGCCGTCGGGTTCTTCTCATCCGTGATCGTGTCGCCGACGCGCGTGTCGGCAACCTCCTTGATCGCAGCCGTGAAGAAGCCGACCTCCCCGGGACCGAGCTCCGGCAGCATTTCCTGCTTCGGGCGAAAAATGCCGACCCGCTCAATCTGGTAGCTGCCGCCGGTCGCCATCATCTTGACCTTCTGGCCGCGCTTGAGCGTACCGTCGATGATGCGCACGAGCACGATGACGCCGAGGTAGGCGTCGTACCAGCTGTCGATCAGCATGGCCTTGAGCGGCTTCGACGCGTCGCCCTTGGGCGGCGGCAGGCGCTCGACGATGGCCGCCAGCACGGCTTCGACGTTGAGGCCGGTCTTGGCCGAGACGCCGATGGCGTCCGACGCGTCGAGGCCGATCACGTCCTCGATCTGCGTCTTGACCCGGTCCTCGTCCGCCGACGGCAGGTCGACCTTGTTGAGGACGGGGAGGATCTCGAGGTTGTTGTCGAGCGCCTGGTAGACGTTGGCGAGCGTTTGGGCTTCCACGCCCTGGCTCGCGTCCACGACCAGGATCGCCCCTTCGCAGGCAGCCAAGCTCCGCGACACCTCATAGGCGAAGTCCACGTGCCCGGGCGTATCCATCAGGTTGAGCTGATAGGTCTTTCCGTCCGTATGCCGATAGTCGAGGCGCACCGTCTGCGCCTTGATGGTGATGCCGCGCTCGCGCTCGATGTCCATCGAGTCGAGTATCTGCTCCTTCATCTCGCGGTTGGTGACGTTGCCGCAGATCTGGATCAGCCGGTCCGACAGCGTGGACTTGCCGTGGTCGATGTGCGCGATGATGGAGAAGTTGCGGATCAGGGAGATATCGGTCATGCGCGCGTGCTTATCACCTCATAGAGCGGGGCAAAAGGGCGTTCGGAGCGGCCATCGACCGCGCCGCCCGGCCGCCGTTTGCGCTTTAGTCTAGAAATACCCCAGAAATTTCAAGCCCTCCCTCGATAACGATCGGCGAGGAGCGGAAACCGGCCGGCGGACGGGACGCCCATGTCTTGACGGCGCCATATGGCTCGGCATGAGTGGCGGCGAAATCGAGCCCCTGGAATGGACGGACAATGCGCTTCACCCCACCTCTGATCGCCGCAGCAGCCCTCATGGCCCTGGTCGCCCCCGCCAACGATAGCCCGGCGACCGCCGGCGGCATCGAGTTCGGCCCCGCCCACGAAACGCCCAAGGCGCAAAAGAAACGGACGCCGGCGCCGGCCGCCGTCCCGATCCCGGAGGGACCTGCCGATGGTGGTACGCCGGCCGCGACCCCGGCCGCCGCCCAGACTCCCGTCGCACCGGAGACCTCCGTCGCACCTGAAACCCCGGCCGCGCCGCAGACCTCTTCGGGGCGCGTCTCGACCAAGGGCATGCCGCCGCCGGCCGCACCCCGCAACTGCAAGACGACGTGGTCGTTCGACACCTGGATGCGCGACTTCCGCAAGGAGGCTGCCGCCGCCGGCATCAGCCAGCGCACCCTCTCGCGCGCGCTCGACGGCATGACGCCCGATCAGGGCGTCATCGCGCGCGACCGCCGCCAAGGCTTCTTCGCCCAGAGCTTCCTCGATTTCTCGGCCAAGCTCGCGACCTCGAACCGGGTCACCAACGGCCGCGCGCAAATCGAGAAGAACCGCGCCGCGTTCGATCGCGCGGTCAAGGAGTTCGGCGTCGATCCGGGCGTCATCACCGGCTTCTGGGCGCTCGAAAGCGATTTCGGCGCCGGCATGGGCAAGCTGCCGATCATGCGCTCGCTCGTGACGCTCGCCTACGACTGCCGCCGCGGCCCCATGTTCCGCGACGAGCTTCTGGCCGCGCTGGAGATCATCGACCGCGGCGACATGACACCCGAGACCATGATCGGCTCCTGGGCCGGCGAGATCGGCCAGACCCAGTTCCTGCCGACGCGCTACCTCGAGCACGCCATCGACTACGACGGCGACGGCCGCCCGAATCTCTTCTCGAACGCAACCGACATCATCGGCACCACCGCCAATTACATGGCCCATCTGGGCTGGCGCCCGAACGAGCCGTGGCTGCAGGAGGTTCGCGTGCCGGGCGAAATGCCGTGGGATCAGGCCGACCTCACGATCAAGCACCCGCGCTCCCAGTGGGCCGCCTGGGGCGTGACGAAGGCGAACGGCGAGCCACTCGAGACCGACGCGATGCAGGCGTCGCTCCTGCTCCCGATGGGACGCTTCGGACCGGCCTTCCTCGCGCTGCCGAACTTCGACGTTTACCTGCAGTGGAATCAGTCCCTGAACTACGCCACCACCGCCGCCTACCTGGCGACGCGCATCAACGGCGCGCCCCCCATGCGCCGCGGTCGCGAGGGAATCCCGACGCTTGGCATCGACGAGGCCAAGGAGCTGCAGCGCCAGCTCATCGCGCGCGGCTACGACGTGGGCGAGGTCGACGGCCTGATCGGCTTGAAGAGCCGTCAGGCCATCAAGGCAATGCAGATGAAGTACAAGCTGCCTGCCGATTCCTATCCGACGCCGGAGCTTCTGGCCGCGCTGCGCAACGGCTGACGGCTTCGCGCATCGGCCTCGCCGGCCAAGCCTTTACCAGCCGCGCGCGAGCCCCTATCACTCTTTCGGCGAGGCTGGCTCCGACGGGGCCGGCGGGATCGGATGCGCGGGGGCGCCGGATGGTCTCGGGGACACGGCCCACGGCGGCGAGGCGGCGCGCCGGGGCCCATCCGGGCGGAGGGACCCGCCGTCGAAAGCACGGCGGACTGAAGAGGGGAGGCGTACCGTGCAGCGATTCGTCGTGAGGGAGCTCGAGGAGCAACTGGCCGCGATCGGCGGGGTGGCCGACCTGCCGGCGACATCGGCCGACGAGCTCGAGGCGTCCCTCCGCGCCGCTTACCGTCACATCGACGAGACCGACATCGCAGAATCCGACCGCCGCGCCGTGGCTGAAGCGGCGCCGCTCCTCCTGCATCGGCTCTTCCTGGCCCGCATGCGCCTGCGCGACCGCATCGCGGGATGGCAGGACCAGGGCGTGTTCACCCGCCCCGCGCAAAGCGCGCTGCGCGACCTCTTCCGCATCGCCCGCTACGCCTCCGACATGCTGGGCGAGATCGCGTCGGGCAACGACCGCCTCCTTCCGGGCGAGAAGAGCAGGCGCGCCTTCACCGGAACGTCCTGGAACACGCTCGTTCACCCGGACTACGACACCGGCCGCGACATTCCGTTCCGCTCGGGCGATCTGATCCTCATGCGCGGCAGCGCCCACAACAGCGCCGCCATCGCCCGCATCGGCGATGTGGACACCCAGTTCAGCCACATCGCCATCGTCTACATCGACCCCGAAGGCACGCACTGGATGGTCGAGGCGCTGATCGAGGAGGGCGCCATCATCAACCCGCTTGCCCGCGTGCTCGACCACGGGCTCGGCCGCGCCGTGCTTTACCGCTGCAAGGACGCCGCCCTCGCCGAGCGCGCGGCCAAGCTCGCCTACGATCGCGTGCACGCCAGCACGATAGGGGCCACCGCCCACATCCCCTACGACTTCTCCATGCGCATGAGGGGGCGCCGCAAGCTGTTCTGCGCCAAGCTCGTCGCCCAGGCCTATGCCGATGCGAGCGACGGGACGGTCCAGCTCCCCGCGTTCATGACGCGCTTCGATCACCGCCGCAACAAGGTGTTCCTGAGATCGGTCGGTGTGAAGGCCAGGGAATCCTTTGCTCCCGGCGACGTCGACCTCGACCCGCGCTTCGACCTCGTTGCCGAATGGCAGGACTACCGCCTGACGCCGCTGCTGCGCCGGCAGGACATGATCATGACCAAGTTCTTCGAGTGGATGGAGACGCGCGGCGACCGTTTCGAGGAGACGTTCGTCATCAAGCTCATCTCCGTCTTCGGCCGCCTTTCGAGCCATCTCTCGGAGCACGCCAAGACCCTGCTGGCGAGCGTCGTACCGAAAGTGCCGCGCAACATGAAGCGCTCGTGCGTCGCCACCGTCGTCATGCTGCACAAATCAGCCGAGGAGGTGATGCCCGCACTCGCCGCACTCGATGCGGATCACGTGAAGATGACGGGGTTCCCGCTGCACCCCCGCGAGACGCTGGCCCACCTCGAGCGCCTGCGCGAGGTCTCGCGCGGACACATCGGCTATCTGCGCGGCAGGGCGTGAGCGCGAGCCGCCGGCCTGAACGCGATCCGCAGGCAGGCATAGAGGAAGAAATAGAGCATCTCCCAGCTCGCGAGCAGGCCGATCCTCCTGCCGAGATCGGCATAGGAATCGCTCCACACCGCATCGAGCAGCAGGAGCGCCAGCGCCGGAAAGAAGACGGCGAACGGAGCCCGCCCTGCCCCGCGCCAGCCGCCGCCGAGCGCCGAGCAGGCCACGATATGCGCGATTACGAACGCCAGAACGACACCGAGCGAGCACATGAGGCTTGCGTCCTCCCGCGGAGCCCGCCGGGGCCCGCAGCGCCAAGGTAGCAAATCCTCGTCAATCGCCGGTTGAAGGGGTCCCTAAAATTCGAGGCATCCCGCCGGAACCGGCGGCCGGAGGTCAGAAAAGCCTACTTCGGCCTGCGGGGCGGCATTCCCTCGAAGCCCGGCACCCGGTCGGTCGTGATGTCCCACGGCGGCCGGCTTTTCGTGTAGAGGACGACCTCCGGCTCGAACCAGCTGCTGTCGTCGAACGCGCCCGCGGCCATCACGATCATGTCCGGCCGCGCCTCGCTGTAGAGAAAGAGGCGGCTTCCGCACGTTGGGCAGAAATGCCGCGTCAGCGTATTGCCGCTGTCGGACGGGCTGGCATAGGACGCCGTCGCCCCCACGATCTCGACGTCCGCCACATCGAAGATCGCATTCGACATATGCCCCGTCCCCGACGCACGCTGGCAATCGCGGCAGTGGCACTGCGCCATGCGGATGGGGACGCCCGAGACCTTGAAGCGCACCGCTCCGCAGAGGCATCCTCCGGCCGCAGTCACCTCCCGCGCCATCGCCAGCCTCCCCACTCCCTCACCCCTGCCTGTTGCCCGCTGCCTCCCCCACATCAATGCAGCTTCACATGCGGCTCCGTGCGCCGCGTCAAAATCCGCGAGATCGTATCCAGCGTCACCTTCCCGTACCCGTGCAACGCCGTCTCGTGCATCTTGTAGAGCGAGCGGTACATGAGCTTGGCGGCGAACCCTTCGATGAGCATCTTGCGCCCGGTCACGAAGCCCATGAGACTGCCGACGGTCGAATAGTGCCCGAGCGATACCAGCGAGCCGAAGTCGCGATACTTGAACGGCTTCAGCGGCTCCCCGCGCAGCCGCGCCTTGATCTGCTTCACGAGGTGGGAGGCTTCCTGATGCGCGGCCTGCGCGCGCGGCGGGATCGGCTCCGTCTCTCCGGACGGAACGAGATAGGCGCAGTCGCCGAGCGCGAAGATATCGGGATCGACCGTCGTCTCGAGCGTCGGCTTGACCAGGAGCTGATTGGAGTGGCTGACCTCGAGGCCGTCGAGGTGGGCCAGAACGTCGGGCCCCTTGACGCCGGCGGCCCACACGACAAGCTCCGAGCCGATGAAATCGCCGTTGGCGAGCTTTACGCCGCTGGCCGTGACCTCGGTCACGCGCGCGTCGACGCGCACGTCGACATTGAGCTTGGTCAGGATCTCGGTCGTTGCCGCCGAGATGCGGGGCGGCAGGGCCGGCACGATCCGGGGCGCCGCCTCGATCAGCGTGATCCTGATGTCCTTCTCGGGATCGATCTTGTCGAGGCCGAAGGCGACCACGCCGCGCGCTGTCCCGTGCAGCTCGGCCGAGAGCTCTGTCCCCGTCGCCCCGGCGCCGATGATCGCAACGTGCAACTGCTCCGGCCTGATAGGCTCGGACTGCGTGTTGGCGCGCACGCATGCATTGAGCAGCCGCCGGTTGAAGCGCTCGGCCTCTTCCGGCGTATCGAGCATCAGCGCATGCTCCTTGACGCCCGGCACGCCGAAATCGTTGGAGACGCTGCCGACGGCGATGACCAGCGTGTCGTAGGGGATCCAGCGGTCCGGCGTGATCTCTCGGCCGTCCTCATCGAGCGTGTGCTTGAGATGCACGAGCTTCCTCGCCCGGTCGAGGCCGATCATCTCGCCGTAGCGGAACTTGACCCCGTGCCAGTGAGCGTGCGCCTGATACTCGACCTCGTGCCGGTCGACCTCCATGCTGCCGGCGGCGATCTCGTGCAGCAGCGGTTTCCAGATGTGCGTGCGGGACCGGTCGACGAGCGTGATGGCCGCCTGGCGCTTGTGCAGCCAGGTATCGCGCCCGAGCTTGTCGCCAAGGCGCGTCGCAAGCTCGAGCCCGCCCGCTCCCCCGCCCACCACGACGATGTGGTGAAGATCGGGCTTGGGCAGGACCAGAGGTCTCGCGCCTTCCGTTGCCGTCGTGACATCCGCACCCATCTCGCCTCTCCCGCCGCTGATTGGTGACATAGTTTCTTGGACCATGACGCTCCCGGACCCGATCGGCCCCGATCGTCACGCATCGGTTTCATCAAAAACTTTAAAGCGTTTTCAAGAGAAGTGGACACCACTCCGCGTTAAGAAAACGCGTCAACCAAAAACTTAGAGCACGGCTCCAATCCGCTCGAACATCACCGCGCCCGAGCAGAAGCCTCGAGAGTAGCAGGAACCCCCGGAGCATTGACAGACTATCGATGGAGTAACCCTTCGGGGCGCGCGGAGGTGAGCCCGGCCCTTCACCTTTCCCCGTCAGAGCAAAGCCCTGTTTCGGTCGGTGAGGAGCAGACCGGGCTTCGGCTCAGCTCCGGATCTCGCCGCCGGTCGCCTTTTTCACATTGGCGATGACCGCCTGCGAGATCGCCTCGATGTCCTTGTCGGTGAGCGTCCCCGAGACCGGCTGCAGCGTGACCTCGATCGCCACCGACTTCTTGCCCTCGGCCGCGAGCGCCCCACCCTCGAAGACGTCGAACACGGATACCGCCGCGATCAGCGCCTTGTCCGCTCCCAGCGCGGCCTTGACCACGTCGCCGGCGTTGACGCGTCCGTCGAGCACGAACGCGAAGTCGCGCCGGACTGGGAGCAGATCGGACTGGGCCAGCGGTGCCTTGGCGAGCGACTTGCGCTTCTCCGGCGGCAACGCGTCGAGGAACACCTCGAACCCGACCACGGGCCCCGCCACGTCGAGCGCGCCGAGCGTCCGCGGATTGATCTCTCCGAAATACGCCAGCACCGTCTTGGGGCCGAGCCGCAGCGTGCCCGAGCGCCCCGGATGATACCAAGCCGGCGCATCGCGGGTGATCTGCGCTTTCGCGACATCAATGCCGAGCGCCGCCAGCACGCCAACCGCATCCGCCTTGGCGTCGAACACGGACACGTCCTGCGCCTTCCCATCCCAGTGCCGCCCGCCGCCCGAGACGCTGGCCGTCCCGGCACGCACGCCGGCAGCGGACAGGTACTGGTCTTTTGGCGCTTCCCCGCGATACGCCTGGCCGAGCTCGAACAGCGCCGCGTCGGCGAAACCGCGGTTCCGGTTGCGCTCGACGGCCGTCACGAGACCCGCGAGCAGGCTCGGCCGCATGACGGCGAGCTCGACCGAGATCGGATTGGCGAGCTCGACCAGCGTCGCGCCGGCGCCGAACACTTCCGCCTGCGCCTTCGGCAGGAACGACCACGTCACGGCTTCGACCAGGCCGCGCGCCGCCAGCGCGCGGCGTGCCCGGCGCGCGCGCCTCTGCGTCTCCGTCAGCACCGGACGCGCGACGCCGCTCGTCCGCGGTAGCGCCGTCGCCGGAATGCGGTCGATCCCCGCGATGCGCACGACCTCCTCGACGAGATCGGCCCCGCCGTGGATATCGGGCCGCCACGAGGGCGGTGTGACCTCGCGTACGCTCCCCTCGCCGACCAGCACGCATCCCAGCGCCTCGAGGATCCTCGTGATCTCGTCCACCGGCAGCGAGAGCCCCGACAGCTTCTCGACGCGCCCGAGATCGAACACGATGGCGCGGCGCGGATCGGGGACCTTGCCGGCAACCGTCGCTTTCGCGGGCTTTCCGCCGCAGAGCTTGAGGATCATCTGCGTGGCGAGATCGAGCCCCGGCAGCACGCTCTCGGGATCGACGCCACGCTCGAAGCGGTAGCGCGCGTCCGTGACGAGGCCCGTCTTGCGTCCCGTGGCCGCCGTCCGCAGCGGATCGAAATACGCGCTTTCGACGAGCACGTTTCTCGTCGTCTCCGTCGAGCCGGACGCTTCCCCGCCGATGACGCCACCGAGGCCCAGCGGCCCGCTGTCGTCGGCGATCACGCACATGGTCTCGTCGACGGCGTAGTCCTTGCCGTCGAGGGCGCGGAACGTCTCGCCGGGCCTGCCGAGCCGGGCGACGACCGCGCCCTTGAGCTTGTCGGCGTCGTAGACATGCAGCGGCCGCCCGCGATCCTGGCTGATGTAGTTGGTGACGTCGACCAGCGCATTGATCGGCCTCAGCCCCACCGCCTTGAGCCGCGCCTGCAGCCAGTCGGGCGAGGGCCCATTGGTCACGCCCTTGATCAGGCGGCCGGCGAACACGGGGCACGCGTCCTCGGCACCATCCGGGAACGCGAGCCGGATCTCGATCGGCGTATCGAAGCCGCCCTCGACGCCGGCGATCGCCTTCTCGGGCTTCAGCGTGCCGAGGCCGGCCGCCGCCAGATCGCGCCCGATCCCGCGTACGCCCGTGCAGTCGGGCCGGTTCGGCGTCAGCTTCACCTCGAACACGGGATCGTTGAGACCCGCCGCATCGATGTAGGGAACGCCGACCTGAGAGGCCATCTCCGCCGGCAGCTCGATGATGCCCTCGCTCTCCTCGGAGAGCTCGAGCTCCGCCGCCGAGCACATCATGCCGTTCGAGACGACGCCGCGCACCGGCTTCTTCTCGAGCGTGATCTTCGAGCCCGGGATGTAGGCGCCGAGCGGCGCGAACACGCCGACGAGCCCCGCCCGCGCGTTGGGCGCCCCGCACACGACCTCGAGCAGGGGCTGACCCTTCTCGACCTCAACCATGACGACCTGCAGCTTGTCGGCGTTCGGGTGCCGCTTCGCTTCCACGATGCGCGCCACGCGGAACGCACCGAGCTTCTCGGCCGGATCCTCGACGCTCTCCACCTCGAGCCCGATGGCCGACAACTTCGTCGCGATCTCCTCGACCGTCGCCTTGGTCTTGAGATGATCCTTGAGCCAGGAGAGCGTGAACTTCATGGGCGCATCCTCAGACAAGCCGCGACGTATCCCCCTCCCGGGGAGGGGTTAAGGGCGGAGGTAAGGTTCTGGGACTGTCGAACGCAGTGCACCTGAAGCCTTCAATCAGCTCGACAAGCCGCCGGCCAGCGTCGGCACGTCGAGCACGGAAAAGCCGTAGTGGCGCAGCCAGCGCAGATCTGCGGAGAAGAACGCGCGCAGATCCGGCACGCCGTATTTCAGCATCGTCAGGCGGTCGAGGCCCATGCCGAACGCGAAGCCTTGATAGACCTCGGGGTCGAGCCCGCAGTTCCTGAGCACGTTCGGATGCACCATGCCGCAGCCGAGGATCTCGAGCCACTGTCCCGGCTTGCCGATCGCCTCGGCACCGATGTCGACCTCCATCGACGGCTCCGTGAAGGGGAAGTGCGAGGCGCGAAAGCGCATCTTCACGTCCGATACCTCGAAGAACGCCTTGCAGAACTCTTGGAGCACCCACTTGAGATGCCCCATGTGGGTCGTCTCGTCGATGACGAGCCCTTCGATCTGATGGAACATCGGCGTGTGCGTCTGGTCGCTGTCGCAGCGGTAGACACGCCCCGGCGCGATGATGCGGATCGGGGGCTTGCGCGCCTCCATGGTGCGGATCTGCACCGGGCTCGTGTGCGTGCGCAGAAGCAGCCGCGAGCCGTCGGCCTTCGGCGGGAAGTAGAAGGTGTCGTGCTCCTGCCGCGCCGGATGCTCGGGCGGGATGTTGAGCTTGCCGAAGTTCATCTCGTCGGTCTCGATGTCCGGCCCCTCGGCGACGTCGAAACCGAGATCGGCGAAGATCTCGATGCACTCCTCGAGTACCTGGCTCACGGGATGGATGCGCCCCAGCGCCTCCGGTCCCGGCCGCACGGGCAATGTCACGTCTGCCCGCTCGCTCGCGAGCCGCGCGTCGAGGAGCGCCCCCTCGAGTGCCGCGCGCCGCGCCTCGAGCGACTGGCTCACCGCGTCCTTGAGCGCGTTCGTGGCGGCGCCGAACGTCTTGCGCTCTTCGGGCGGCAGCGTGCCGAGCTTCGCCATCTCTCCGGCGATGCGCCCCTTTTTGCCGAGCGCCGCAACGCGCACGGCCTCGATCGCCGCGAGATCCGTCGCCGCGGCGATGTCCGCCATGAGTTCGGCCTTGAGCGTTTCGAGCTCGGATGTGCCGGATTGGGATGTGCCAGACATGAGCGCCCCTGCCCTGGACCGTGACCGCTTCGGGCCCTGTCCGTCCGAAGCCTCACGCGTAAGTCTCGTCAAAAGATCGGAGCGCGGGTCCGGTTCGAAACAGGAAATAACCGCGCTTCAGCGCCTGCGGCGGAAAGGCGATCCCCGCCGCAACTCGTGGCCTGGGACGATGCGGAACGCAGGCTCAAGCCGCGGCCTTGGCGGCGGACTGAGCCTGATCGACGAGCGCCTTGAAGGCGGCCGCATCGTGAACGGCGAGATCGGCCAGCACCTTGCGGTCGATCTCGATCCCGGCCTTGGAAAGCCCGAAGATGAAGCGGCCGTACGTGAGGCCGTGCTCGCGGGTGGCCGCATTGATGCGCTGGATCCAGAGCGCGCGGAACGTGCGCTTCTTGCGTTTGCGGTCGCGATACGTGTACTGCTGGGCCTTCTCGACGGCCTGCTTGGCGACGCGGATGGTGCTCTTGCGCCGGCCGTAATAGCCTTTGGCGGCCTTCAGAACCTTCTTGTGCTTGGCGTGGGCGGTGACGCCGCGTTTGACGCGAGCCATGGGTCTGCTTCCTTATGACGGGTCGGAAAAAAGTGAGGGGAGCCGATCTCGAAACACGAGCTCAGCGGGCGTAGGGCATGTATTTCTTGACGATCTTGGCATCGCTGTCGTTGAGCACCATCGTGCCGCGCGCATCGCGAATGAACTTCGCGTGCCGCTTGATCATGCCATGCCGTTTGCCCTGGGCCGCCGCCTTCACTTTGCCGGTGCCGGTCATCTTGAAGCGCTTTTTTGCGCCGCTCTTGGTCTTCATCTTGGGCATTTTGCTCTCCTTGCATTCGAGACGGCCCCGCGCCCAGCCGAGAGACCGGCGGGCGGACCCTGCACTTCGCCCTTGGAGCGAGAGAACGGGCTGCTTTTGCGGAGACCGCGGATTGTAAAAGCATAAAAGCCGCCACGGCATGCCCCGCCGGGCGGCTCAGTCGCGACTTATACGGGCGCGCTTTCCCATTTGCAACATGGAGTTCCGTGCGCTCTCCGCCGGCAGGAGGCCCGCACCCCTTGAGCGGGCTCGGCCCCGCTCGACTTAAGAATCCCTGAGGCGGCAAAATTCTTGAGGCGACGGAGAGCTTTACACAAGTTGACTAGACAATCATTGTGGCCCGTCTTGGCTCTATTTTAAAAGAAGTGCGACAGGTGCAGCATTGGACTGCTCCCTCCCGTCTCGGTTCGAGACTTGCTGCAGACTATAATTATTTAAATTATTTACTCATGCCGTTCAATTTGAAGAACCGGGACGAGGTCTAGAGAACATGACCGTCGGAGCCCCCTACAACACCTTGCCTTTGCAGAAAAGCCGGTTCATATAAGGCCATCGAACACGCCTTGGTTCACTCTCGACAGCGCGCCACGCTGAAACTGAAGTCTCCATCGCGCGATTTGATGATCTCCGGTCATCGGGTCCGGAGATATGACGACCTGCTTTGGAGGCACTATAATGGCGAACGGCACCGTAAAGTGGTTCAACGGTCAAAAAGGGTACGGCTTCATTCAGCCCGAGGAAGGTGGGGCTGATGTTTTCGTGCACATCTCGGCCGTCGAGCGCGCCGGGCTGCAGACTCTCCGCGAGGGACAGAAAATTTCTTACGAGACTGAGCGTGGACGTAACGGCAAGATCGCTGCCGTGAACCTGCGTCCGCTCTAAGTCGCGGGAAACGGATGGGCACGGGGAGCGGCGATGCCTGCTCCCCGTTGCTTTTCTACGACCTCTAATTTGATCGTACGGCGAACGGGATCGCCCGGGAGTGTGAATGGCGAAAGAAGAGATGCTCGAGTTCGAAGGTGTGGTGGAAGAGGTGCTTCCCGACGCCCGCTGCCGCGTGAAGCTCGACAATGGACATGAGGTCATCGCCTACACGTCCGGGCGCATGAAGAAGAACCGCATCCGCATTCTCGCCGGCGACAAGGTCACTGTCGAGATGACGCCCTACGACCTCACCAAGGGCCGCATTAACTTCCGCCACAAGGACGCCCGCTCCGGCCCACCGCCTTCATCCGTCGGCCCCGGCGGCGGCCCGCGCCGTCCGCGCTGACGGCCGGCTACGGAAACGCGAACCCGAAGCGGAACCGCACGAGCTTATCGCGTTTAAACTCGTACTCTGCGTAATAGACGGGAAACCCGAAGTTCTTGAGGTCCTCTTCGCGGTCGGCGTTCTCGAGCACGTATTCGAAGAACAGGACGTCGCCGTTTTTATGTCGCGACGTGAAGCAGGTGCCGAACAGCGCCTGCACCTCGGCGGCGCTCACGCCGAGCTCCACGCCTCTCCCGGTCTTGAAGCTCTCGATGGGCAGGTCGTTGAGCGCGATCGCCTCGAGACCGGCCACGCGCACTTCCACCTCGGCATATTCGTCGTCGTCCGCCCCGTAGTGGGCGAACAGCACCATTTCCTGCGCCCCGTTGCTCGACACGAAGCGCGCGTGCGGAAGATCGTCCTCGCTCTCTTCGAGCTTCGCCCCCGCGCCGACGACCCTCGCCGCGCTGACACTGTCGGTGAGCAGAATACCGGCAATTGAAATGTCAGGATTTTTGATCCGGCACTTCGCATCGGCTGCGTAAGGCGCGATGCAGCATGCGACGGCGATCGCCAGAGAGCGGCCGAACCTCGAGAACAACGCCATCACAAAATCTGTCCCCCGCCGCCGAAAGAACGCACCTCGGCCCCCTCGTCCGCGTGCGCGCCTTGAGGCAAACTTGTCTCGGAAGCGTGTGACAATAGCCAATTCAAAAGGGGGAGCCAGAGCAAATTCGGACCCGCACCTTACGTTTCCCGTAAGGCGGTTGCGCTCCGCCGGGTGACAGTGAGCGCACGAAGTGGAGCACGGGCGTCAGGTCATGGCCTGGGGTGCCGAGAACGGCGAGCCGGCGCGCACCGCGCAGACCGCATCGTGGCGCGTCGCCCATCAGTAAATGCGAACCGGAAAATAGCGCTCGACCAGCTCCTGAAACCGGCCGCTCTGGCGTACCCGCTTCAGCGCATTGTTGATCAGCATCTTGATCTGCGGATCGTTGCGCGGAAGCGCCACCGCCAGGCCGTCGCCGAAATACTTGGGCTCGAGAAAGGCCTCGCCCTTGAACTCGCAGCACTGTCGCGACAACGACCCGTTGAGCCAGAACGCGAGGCTGATGGCATCGTCGAACACAAGTTCCACCTTGCCCTGCTGCAGCGCTTCCCGCGCCAGCTCCGGATTCTCGAACAGCACGACACGGCTGTCGCGATAGAACGCCTTGACGAACGCCTCGTGTGCCGTGCCTTTGGCGACGCCGATCATGACGCCGTCGAGCCCGTTGGGGCTCACGTCCTCCGGGGCGTCTCCCTTGCGGGCCGCGAAACGGCCGGGCGTATAGAAGTAGCGATCGGAAAAATCAACCTCCGCCAGCGCGCCCGCGGTAACCCGGTGAGCCGCGATCACCGCATCCGCATCCCCGCGCCGAAGCGCGACCAGCAAGTCCTCCCACGGCTTCACCTTGATGTCGCACGCCGCGCTCGCCTCGAGACAGATAGCCCGCGCAAGATCGACGTTGAAACCGGAGAGGACGCCTTCGTCATCATAATAGTTGAACGGCGGAAACTCGCCTTCCGTGAGAAAGCGGATCACGAACCGCCTCGGCTCGGTGGGCACCGCATCGGTTTCCGCACTCCCGGCGGCGAGACCCGCCTCCTGGGCGTAGACAGCACCCGCCATGCCGGCCGCGACCGCCACGCAGAAGAACGCAGCAGCCAGAAGGACGCCGGCGAGCGATCGCTCACGGAGCAATCGCCCATGGATCGGGCGTCCAGAGGCGCGCGCTCGGCACCCGCGCGCGCGAACGACGGTCTTGGCTGTCATGATGCGGCAGGCCTCGCGATGAGCATGGCGCAGAATCCTATTCAACATCGAAAGCAATATGGCAAGATTGCCGGCGGGGCGAGCAGCGTGAACGCCCGCTCCCAAAAAACCGGCGTTCTTCGGGGAGCGATCGACGGGTGCAGAAACGACGTGACGGCCGCGCGCTGCTTGCGCCGCGGGTCCAATTGCATTCGCCGTCTGACACGCACGCACGGCCGGCTGGTCCCGATGCTTCGAATACGTCGGAGCCCGGCGACGCCCAGGATCTGGACCTCGCCGTCAACGCCCTGCGTCGAGCGCGGCCGGATCTGTCGGCGGGCGAGCCCATCTGGGCCTGGCAGAAATGGATCCTTCTCCTGGCGCCGGCCGCTTTCGCCGTTGCAGCGCTCCTCGATTCGAAGCTCGCCATCTTCGGTCTCGCCGCCGTTCTGATCGTACCGTTCTCCTGCGTCGTTGTGCTGCGGACCGCCGCCCTGTGGAGCACCGCCGTACCTCCCTCGGCCCCGCCGATCTCGCAGGCGACCATAGTCGATCCCACACCACTCCCGCGCTACTCCGTCCTCGTTCCCGTCTACGACGAGGCCGCCATCGTGCCCGATCTGGTTGCCGCCTTGAGCGCCATCGACTACCCGCCCGACCGCCTGCAGATCCTGCTCGTTCTGGAGCGCGCCGACACCGAGACGCGCGAAGCTGTCGCAGCGATCCCGCTGCCGCCATACATGAGCGCCGTCATCGTCCCGGACGGAGTTCCGCGCACCAAGCCGCGCGCACTCAACTTCGCGCTCCGCCGCGCGACGGGAGACCTGATCGTCATCTACGACGCCGAGGACGTCCCCGATCCCGACCAGTTGCGCCGTGCCGCCACATGTCTCGCGACCGATCCCAGGCTCGGCTGCGTCCAGGCGCAGCTCAACGTGCTGAACGATAGGGAGACCTGGCTCACACGCCAGTTCGCGATCGAGTATACGGTGCTTTTCGACTGCCTGCTCCCGATGCTCGACCGCCTCGGCCTGCCGGTGCCACTCGGCGGCACCTCCAATCATTTCTCGCGGGCCGCCCTCGAGGAGGTCGGTGGCTGGGATCCGTTCAACGTCACCGAGGACGCCGATCTCGGCATCCGGCTCGCGCGCGGTGGCTGGGGCGTGAAGGTCCTGGCCTCGACGACTTGGGAGGAAGCGCCGGCAACCTTCAGCGCCTGGCTGAAGCAGCGCACGCGCTGGCTCAAGGGATGGATCCAGACCTATCTCGTGCACATGCGCTTGCCCCGCGCTACGATCCGCGATCTCGGCTGGTTCCGGTTTCTCGGCCTGCAGGTCATCATGGGCGGCATCATCCTCTCCGCCCTGGTCCATCCCTGGTTCTACATCGCCGCCGCAGCCGAGCTCACATTCGGCCCGATCCTCAAGATGCACCCCGGACCCCTGTCGGATTTCGTCAAGGTGTTCTCCATCACCAACCTCGTGCTCGGCTATGTCACGGGCGTGGCGCTCGGGTGCGTGGCGGTCGCCGGACGTCGACGCCTGCGCCTCGCTGCATCGGCGTGGATGATGCCGGCCTACTGGCTCCTGATCTCGCTCGCCGCCTACAGGGCCCTGTTTCAGCTCGTATCGACACCGTACAGCTGGGAAAAGACCCCGCATCGTCCTCGGGCCACCTTCACGCGGACGGCGTCGGACCGCGTCCCGTGACGGACGAATGCGCCGGAGAAGGGCGCGCTTGCGACGCTCAGCGCCCGAAGCCGAGGGACGCCAGCTCGACCTGGCACTTCCTGCCGAGCTGGAAATAGTTGACCATCACGCAGCGCTTGACCTTCGCGACGGTCGGGTTCTGCCCGATGCAGAGGCGCCGGACATCGGTCTCGCAGGCCGCTCTGAGAGACGGCGTGACCTCGGGCGGAAGCTTGAAGTCCTCGGCCCCGGCCGCACCGGCTGCCAAAAGCCCTGCACAGGCCAGCAAGGATCGCTTTGCACGCATTTTCATCCCCCGTCTTCACACGGATCTACGGCCCCTTTCACCGCACGATAACGGCTGCATTGTGCATTGCGATAACCAATTGGGGGAAAAGGTTAAATGCGGAAATAAGTGCCACCTCGGCAACAGCAGGCTTGATGGCGGGAGACATATTTGGCGCACCGGTCCAGCCCGTCCCACAAGCCGTTGGGAAAGGGAGGAATTTTCCGATCCTCGGGCGGCCGGCCGCGGCGCCCCGTGGGATCGATGGGCCACAGCCGGCGCAAAGGCCGGTGCCGGGCAGATGAAAAGCTCGCACCAGGAGAATATGACGCAGGCGTCACGGGATAAACCCTAGAGGAGCCTCAGCCCGCAGCCGTCACGCCGGTCGGCAATGCACAGGCAATGCCCGTTCCCCCGAGGCCGCAATAGCCATGCGGGACCTTGGCCAGATACTGCTGATGGTCCTCCTCGGCGAAATAGAACGCCGGCGCCGGCACGATCTCGGTCGTGATGGGGCCATATCCGGCCGCCGTGAGCCGCTCCTGATAGGACGCCCTGGACGCCTCGGCCGCCTGCCGCTGCGCATCGGAAAAGATATAGATGCCGGACCTGTACTGCGTGCCGACATCGTTGCCCTGCCGCATCCCCTGCGTCGGGTCGTGGCTTTCCCAGAACGTCTTGAGCAGCGTCCCGTAGGATATTGTCCGGGGATCGAACACAACGAGCACGACCTCGGCATGCCCGGTGCGCCCCGTGCAAACCTCCTCGTAGGTGGCATTGGGCGTAAATCCACCGGCATAGCCGACCGCGGTGACCCAGATGCCCGCGCCGAGCTGCCAGAACTTGCGCTCCGCGCCCCAGAAGCAGCCCATGCCGAACATGGCGCTCTCGAGCCCTGCCGGATACGGCCCCTTGAGCGCACGGCCGAAGAGGACGTGCTCGGCCGCAGTCGGCAGCGCCGTCGCGCGGCCCGGAAGCGCAGTCTCCACCGTCGGCATCTCGGTCTTATTACGCTGGAATAGCATCGCTCACCTGCGGCACGAAACACAACCACTTTGCCTATATGGGAACCGAGCTCGTGCGTTGCAGGACGAACGCCACTTTTTCGGAAATCGCATCGCCACGCCGGAGAGAGCTCATGTAGTTGTCGATCTTCCAATCGCCGCCCCGGATTCGGTCGCCTGTGATGTGACCCCCTTCTTTTATCCGGGGGCAACTGGAATCCGGTCGTCATTGA